>NZ_JARAXF010000002.1:0-724238 GCF_033793745.1 Streptomyces sp. ME19-01-6
GTGTGGGTCGAGGTGTGTGCAGGCTTCGTCGAGGGCTTGGGCGAAGAGGGGGAAGGTGTGGTAGAGCTCGTGTCCCATGCGGGGGCGTTGGGTGCCCTGTCCGGAACACACGAACGCCAGCTTCCCGACCCCCGCGGCCATGCCCCGCACAAGCCCCGCGTGCTCGGCGCCGGCTGCCAGGGCTTGAAGCCCTTGCAGGAAGTCCTCCCGCTCCGGGCCCAGGAGGACAGCCCGGTGGTCAAAGGCCGCACGGCCAGTGGCCAGCGCATACCCGACATCGGCCAGATGCACCTCACCATGAGCCGCCAGATACGAGCGCAGCCGTGCCGCCTGCGCCCGCAGTGCCTGCTCGGACTTGGCCGACACCATCCACGGAAACGACCCGCACGAGGCATCCGCCCCGACATGGTGCTCCTCCGACGGTCCCTGTTCGAGGATGATGTGGGCGTTGGTGCCGCTGACCCCGAACGAGGACACCCCCGCACGCCGCGCACGACCCGTCTCCGGCCAGGGCACGGCCTCGGACAGCAGCCGCACCCCGCCCGAGGACCAGTCCACATGCTCCGACGGCTCCTCGACATGCAACGTCCGCGGCAACACCCCATACCGCATGGCCATCACCATCTTGATGACCCCCGCAACCCCCGCCGCAGCCTGCGCATGCCCAATATTCGACTTCACCGACCCCAACCACACCGGCACACCCCCCGGGCGCTCCTGACCATACGTCGCCAGCAACGCCTGCGCCTCGATCGGATCACCCAGCCGCGTCCCCGTCCCATGCCCCTCCACCGCGTCAACCTCCGGAGCCGCCAGCCCTGCGGCGGCAAGCGCCTGCCGGATCACCCGCTGCTGCGACGGACCACTCGGCGCCGTCAGCCCATTACTCGCCCCGTCCTGATTCACCGCACTCCCCCGCACCACCGCCCACACCCGATGCCCCAACCGCCGCGCATCCGACAACCGCTCCACCAACAACACCCCCACACCCTCCGCCCACCCCGTGCCATCCGCCCCCGCCCCGAACGCCTTGCACCGGCCATCCACCGACAACCCACGCTGCCGCGCAAACTCCACGAAGGCACCGGGTGTCGCCATCACCGTCACCCCGCCGGCCAGGGCCATGGAGCACTCCCCGGCCCGCAGTGCCTGGCAGGCCAGATGCAGGGCGACCAGGGACGACGAACACGCCGTGTCCACCGACACCGCGGGCCCCTCAAGCCCCAGCGTGTAGGCGATTCGCCCCGAGGCGACGCTGCCGGAGTTTCCGGTGAGGACATAGCCCTCGACCTCGGCCACGGTGTCTTGCAGCCGGGGGCCGTAGTCCGTCGGCATCACGCCGGCGAAGACTCCGGTCCGGCTCCGCCGGACCGACGTGGGGTCGATCCCGGCGTGTTCGAAAGCCTCCCAGGAAGTCTCCAGCAGCAGCCGCTGCTGCGGGTCCATCGCCAGCGCCTCGCGCGGGCCGATGCCGAAGAACCCCGCGTCGAACTCCCCCGCGCCGTCGAGGAAGCCCCCGTGGCGGGTGTATGTGGTGCCGGGCCGGTCCTGGTCGTAGGGGGCGTAGAGGCGGTCGAGGTCCCAGCCGCGGTCGGTGGGGAATTCGCTCATGGCGTCGGTGCCGGAGGCGACGAGGTCCCAGAGTTGCTCGGCGGTGCGTACGCCGCCCGGATAGCGGCAGGCCATGCCGACGATCGCGATCGTCTCATCCGCCCCGGTCATCGCCTCGCCCGGGGCCGGGGCCGAGATGGCCGGGAGGGTGGCCGTATCGGCGGCGCCGAGGAGTCCGTCCCGCAGGTGCTGGGCGAGAGCGGCAGGAGTGGGGTGGTCGAAGACGAGGGTGGCGGGGAGCCGTAGGCCGGTCGCCTCCTTGAGGCGGTTGCGGAGCTCCACGGCGGTGAGGGAGTCGAACCCCAGGTCTCGGAAGGTCGCCTCGGGAGCGATGGCGTCGGGGCTCGGGTGGCCGAGGACCGTGGTGGCGTGGCCGCGGACGAGGGCGAGCAGGGCCTCGTTCTGTCCGGCGGGGTCGAGCCCGGCCAGCCGGGCGCTGAGGGAGGCGCGGCCGTCGGGGGCCGCGGGGCGGAACCGGTGACCGGTGGGACGTACCAGGCCCCGGAACAGGGGCGGCGCGGTGGTGGCGCGGAGCGCCTTGGTGTCGATGCGGGCCGGGAGAAGCAGCGGTGGGCCGTCGGTGAGGGCGTTGTCGAACAACGCCAGGGCCTCGTCCGTGGCCAGCGGCCGAAAGCCGACGCGGGCCATGCGGGTGCGGTCGGCCCGGTCGAGGTGGCCGGTCATGCCGCTGGCCTCTTCCCACAGCCCCCACGCCAGGGACACCGCCGGGAGCCCCGCTGCCCGCCGCTGGAAGGCGAGCGCGTCGAGGAAGGCGTTGGCGGCGGCGTAGTTGCCCTGCCCCGGCGAGCCCAGGACGCCCGCGGCGGACGAGAACAGCACGAACGCGGCCAGGTCCGCATGGCGGGTCAGCTCGTGCAGATGCCAGGCGCCATCGGCCTTCGCGGACAGAACGGTGTCGAGGTGGCGCGGGGTGAGGGAGCGGAGCGTAGCGTCGTCGAGGGTGCCCGCGGCGTGGACGACGGCGGTCAACGGGTGCTCGGCGGGGATCCGCCCGAGCAGGTCGGCGAGCGCGGCACGGTCGGCGGCGTCGCAGGCGGAGACGGTCGCCTTCGCGCCCAACTGATCTAGTTCGGCGATGAGTTCGGGCGCCCCCGGCGCGTCGGGGCCACGGCGGCTGATCAGCAGCAGATGCCGTGCTCGGCCGGTGGCGGCCAGATGGCGGGCGAGCGCGGCGCCGAGGGTGCCGGTGCCTCCGGTGATGAGGACGGTGCCGTCGGGGTCGGGGGTACGGTCCAGCGTGAGCACGTTCTTTCCGACGGTGCGGCCCTGCTGGAGTTGGCGAAGGCCGTCTCGGGCCTGCCGGATGTCCCAGCAGGTGAGCGGCAGCGGGGTCAGCACGCCCTCGTCGAACAGCCCCAGCACGGTGCGCAAGATCTCCCCGACGCGCTCGGGTCCGGCCTCCATCAGGTCGTACGCCCGGTAGTCGACGCCGGGGTACGCCCGCGCCACCTCCCCCGGGTCGCGGATGTCGGTCTTGCCCATCTCCAGGAACCGGCCACCCCGGTCGGCCACCAGGCGCAGCGAGGCGTCGGCGTACTCATGGGCCAGGGAGTTGAGAACGACGTCGATGTCCCGGCCGGCGAACCGGTTCTCGAAGTCGAGGGTGCGGGAGGAGGCCATGCGCTCTTGGGGAATCCCCTGGGCGCGGAGGGTGTCCCATTTGCCGGGGCTCGCCGTGGCGTACACCTCGGCGCCCAGATGGCGGGCCAGTTGGACGGCGGCCAGCCCCACCCCGCCGGCCGCGGCGTGCACCAGCACCGACTCGCCCGTACGCAGTCCAGCGAGGTCCACCAGCCCGTAGTAGGCCGTGGCGAAGACGACGGGGACGGCGGCGGCCCGGGCGAAGGACCAGTGGTCGGGGACGCGGATTACGGTGGCCCGGTCGGCGACCGCGAACGGACCGAACGCGTCCGCGAACACGCCCGTCACCCGGTCCCCGGGCGCCAGGTCAGCCACCTCCGGCCCGACTTCGAGGACCACCCCCGCGCCCTCGCTGCCCAGCCCCCGCTGCCCGGGGACCATCCCCAGGGCCACCAGGACATCGCGGAAGTTCAGCCCGGCCGCGCGCACCTCGATCCGTACCTGGCGCGGGCCCAGCGGGGCGGATCCGGCCGAGGACGCCACCGGCGCCAGCCCCTGAAGCGTGCCCGCTTCGACGGAGTCCAGCCGCCAGCCGCCGCTCCCCTGTGGCGGCGCAGGCAGGGCGTCCGCCTCGGTGCCCGCTCGAACCAGCCGGGCCACGTGCGGGTGGCCGGCCCGAATGGCCACCTGCGGTTCGCCCAGCGCGGCAGCCCGCGGAAGTGCCACCCACGATTCCTCGGCCGGGTCCAGGTCCACCAGGAGGATGCGGTCGGGCTCCTCGGCCTGGGCGGATCGCACCAGTCCGCAGACCGCCGCGCCCGCCGGGTCTGTCACTCCCTCAGCCGGCGCGGTGGCCACCGCGCCGCAGGTGACGACGGCCAGGCGCGCCCCGGCCAGCCGGGCTTCGCCGAGCCAGCCTTGGAGCAGGTCGAGCGCTTGTCGGGTACGGGTGTGAACGTCGGCGACCGTCGTGTCATCGGGCCCGGCTGCAGCCGGAGGACTGCCCACGAACACCAGGTCCGGAGGTGGGTCTCCCGCGTCCAGGGCCGCCGCCAGCCCGGCGAGGTCCGGATATCGCCGTACGGGCTCCGCAGCCGCCGTCTCCAGCGCCGCGGCCCATCCAGGGGTGGCGTGGCCCAGCACGGCACACCGCCCGAGGACCGTCGTCGGTGGCTCGGGCGCGGCGGCCCACTCCAGGGCGTAGAGGGCGTCGCCCGGGTGGCCGCCGAGGACCCGCAGGTCCTCCATGACCACCGGCCGCAGCGTGAGCGACTCGGCCGAGGCCACCGGCGCGCCCGTCTCGTCGGCCACGTCGACGGCCACCGTGTCCGGCCCCAGCGGCCGCAGCCGTACGCGCAACGCCGGAGTGCCCGGGGTGCGCAGGCGGACACCGCGCCAGGCGAACGGCAGCCGACCGTGTTCCGGCGTGTTCTCCTCCCGTCGACCGCTGTCGAGCGCCAGCGGGTGCAGCGCGGCGTCGAGCAGGGCGGGGTGGAGGCAGAAGCGTGGCGCGTCGGCGGCCACCTGGTCGGGCAGCCGTACCTCGGCGTAGGTCTCCTGGCCGTGCCGCCAGACGGCGCACAGCCCCTGGAAGGCCGGGCCGTAGCCGAAGTCCGCGGCGGCCAGCCTGTCGTAGAGGCCGCTGATGTCCACGGGCTCCGCGCCCGGCGGAGGCCACACCGCCGCCAGGGGCCCGACGCCATCGGCACCATCCGTGCCATCGGCCACGCTCTCCGCCGCCAGTGTGCCGGTCGCATGCCGGGTCCACGCTCCCTGGGCCGCCGTGTCGCGCCCGGGGTCGTCGTCGCGCTGTGCGTAGACGCTCAGCGCGCGGCGGCCGGTCTCGTCCGCCGCGCCGACGGCCACCTGTAGCGCCACGCCGCCGCTCTCGGGGAGGATGAGCGGGGTGTGCAGGGTGAGCTCCTCCAGCCGAGGGCAGCCGAGGTGTTCGCCGACGTGCGCGGCCAGTTCCACATACGCCGTGCCCGGGAGCAGGACGGTGCCGGCGACCGAGTGGTCGGTGAGCCAGGGGTGGGTGTGCGGGGCGAGCCGCCCGGTGAGCAGATATCCGTCGCCCTCGGCGAGCCCGACCACCGCGCCGAGCAGTGGATGGCCGACCGGGCCCAGCCCCGCGGCCGTCACGTCCCCGGCCGTCGCCGGAGCGTCCAGCCAGTAGTGGCGACGCTGGAAGGCGTAGGTGGGGAGGTCGACATGGCTGGCCGCGGGGGCAAGCGCCCGATAGTGGCGGTCCCAGGCCACGGGCAGGCCATGGGTGTGGGCGAGGGCCAGCGAAGTCACGATACGGCGGGCGTCGTCCTCGCCGCGGCGCAGGGAGCCGACGACGGTGGCCGCGGCGCCGTCTGCCTCGGTGGTGTCCTGGATGGCGGGGGTGAGGGTGGGGTGCGGGCCGACCTCGATGTACGTGTGGTACTCGGCGGCGCCGAGGGCGCGGACCGCTTCGGCGAACCGTACGGGCTGTCGGAGATTGCGGTACCAGTACCGGGCGTCGAGGCCGCTGGTGTCGGCCCAGTGGTTGTCCACGGTGGAGTAGAAGGGGATGTCGGCGGCCTGTGGGGCGATCCCCCGCAACAGGCTCGACAGCTCCTGCTCCACGGCTTCGACGTGCGGGCAGTGGGAGGCGTAGTCGACCGGGATCCGCTTCGCGTCGACGCCCTGGCCCCGGTAGTGCTCCAGCGCCTCCGTCAGTGTCTCCGCGTCGCCGGAGATCACCGTGGCCGTGGGGGCGTTGACGGCGGCCATCCACAGCCGGTCCGGCCACGCGGTCCGCAGCAGCCCGGTGACGTCGTCCGCCGGCAGCGGTACGGAGGCCATGCCGCCCGAGCCGCGCAGGGTCTGCAGGGCCCGGCTGCGCAGGGCGACCACCTTTGCGGCGTCGTCCAGGGTCAGCGCGCCGCAGACGTGGGCAGCGGCGATCTCGCCCTGGGAGTGGCCGAGTACGGCGTCCGGTTCAATGCCGTACGAGCGCCACAGCTGCGCCAGCGACACCATCACCGAGAACAGCACCGGCTGGACGACATCGGCCCGCTCCCACGCCGGGTCCCCGGGGGTTCGGCGCAGGACGTCGATCAGCGACCAGTCGGTATACGGCGCCAACGCCGCCTCGCACTCTGCCATCCGCTCGGCGAAGACGGACGAGGTCTCCAGCAGCCGCAGCCCCATGCCGGCCCACTGGCCGCCCTGTCCGGGGAAGACGAACACCACTCCGGCACCGGTCCCGGCCGCCGCCACGCCCCGCACGACCGAACCGTCGTCCGGCTCCCCCGCGGCCAGGGCGTCCAGTCCGCGCAGCAGGGTTTCCCGGTCGGAGCCGAGGACGACGGCGCGGTGTGCGAGGTCCGACCGGCCGAAGACCAGGGTGTGCCCGACGTCGGCGGGACGCAGCTGCTCGTCGGCCGCCACAAAGCGGCGCAGTTCTGCGGCCTGGGCCCGCAGCGCTTCGGCCGTCGCGCCCGACACGGGCCAGGGCAGCGGCCCCGCCACGGCACGGACGGGCGCGTCCTGCGGCGCGGGACCGTCCTCGGTTTCCGTCTGCGGCGCCGCCTCAAGGATCACATGGGCGTTGGTGCCGCTCACCCCGAAGGAGGACACCGCGGCGCGGCGGGGCCGGCCGCACTCCGGCCACGCGACCGGCTCCGTCAGCAGCCGTACCGCGCCTGAGTCCCAGTCGACGTGCGGCGACGGCTCGTCCGCGTGCAGCGTGCGCGGCAGCGTCCCGCGCCGCATGGCCATCACCATCTTGATGACCCCGCCCACGCCGGCGGCCGCCTGCGCATGGCCGACGTTGGACTTCATCGAGCCGAGCCACAGGGGCCGGTCCCCGGGCCGCCCCTGGCCGTAGGTCGCCAGCAGGGCCTGTGCCTCGATCGGATCGCCGAGCCTGGTACCCGTGCCGTGTCCCTCCACCGCGTCGACCTCGGACCCCGACACCCCGGCGCTCGCCAGCGCCTGCCGGATGACCCGCTGCTGTGCGGGGCCGTTGGGGGCGGTGAGACCATTGCTCGCGCCGTCCTGGTTGACCGCGCCGCCCCGTACCACCGCCAGCACCCGGTGGCCGAGCCGCAGGGCGTCCGTGAGCCGCTCCACCAGCAGCATCCCGGCGCCTTCCGCCCAGCCGGTGCCGTCCGCCCCCGCCCCGTACGCCTTGCACCGGCCGTCCGCCGCCAGGGCGCGCTGCCGGGAGTACTCGACGAACAGGCTGGGGGTGGACATCACCGTCACGCCGCCCGCCAGGGCGAGTGAGCACTCGCCCGCCCGCAGCGCCTGGCAGGCCAGGTGCAGGGCGACCAGCGAGGAGGAGCAGGCGGTGTCCACGGTCACGGCCGGGCCCTCGAGGCCGAGGGTGTAGGCGACCCGGCCCGACGCCACGCCGCCGCCGCTGCCGTTGCCGACATAGCCCTCGAAGCCTTCGGGGGCGGTGTGCAGCCGGGAGCCGTAGTCGTGGTACATCACGCCCGCGAAGACCCCGGTCCGGCTGCCGCGCACCGAGGCCGGGTCGATCCCGGCCCGCTCGAACGTCTCCCAGGAGATCTCCAGCAGCAGCCGCTGCTGCGGGTCCATCGCCAGCGCCTCGCGCGGGCTGATGCCGAAGAAGCCCGGGTCGAACTCGCCCGCGTGGTAAAGGAAACCGCCATGCCGGGTATAGGAGGTGCCGGCCCGTTCCGGGTCGGGGTCGTAGAGCCGCGCCATGTCCCAGCCCCGGTCGTCGGGGAAGGTGCCGATGGCGTCCCGGCCGGCGGCCACCAGCTCCCACAGGTCCTCCGCCGATCGCACCCCGCCCGGATAGCGGCAGGCCATGCCGATGATGGCGATGGGTTCCCGCGCCGCCGTGGTGAGCCGGTGGATCTGGTCCCTCAGCCGCTCGTTGGTCTTGAGGGACGCCCGGAGCGCCTGGATCACCTTGTCGTGGCCAGCGGCCATCGGCATCTCCAACCTGTGGACCTCCGTGGCATCACGGACGGTGTGTTCGGACGGCTCGTCGGAACCTCGTCAGAATGAGGACAGCTCTCTGCGGTCCGTCGCCGGTGTTCCCACCGGGCCGATCAGACTCTTCGGCAGTTGCTGCCGGCGGCTGATGCGCAGCTTGCGGTACACACGCGTCAGATGCTGCTCGACCGTGCTCATCGTCACGCACAGTTGCAGCGCTATCTCGCGGTTGGAGTTGCCGTTCGCGGCGAGGATGGCCACGCGCAGTTCCGACTCGCTCAGTCCCGCTCCCTGGTCGCGGCCGGGGAGGTCCGGCCGGTCCCCGCCGCCCATCGACTGCCACGGCAGAATGGTGTCGCACAGCGCCTTGGCACCGCACTCCTCGGCCATCCGCCACGCCCTGCGCCGCATGTTGTTGGCCCGGACCGACTCGCCGACGCGCCGGTAGGCGTCCCCCAGGTCGGCGAGCGCCCGGGCGAGTTCGAGCCGGTCCCCGCACTGCTGCAGGACCTCGACGGCCTGGGTGAGCAGGTGCGGGCGCTCCGGTGCGGCGGCGACCCGGGCCCGGAGCCGGAGCGAGACGCCCCGGGTGTGCGGGTCGCTCCACAAAGGGGTCCAGGACAGCTGTTCCGTGATCATCCGCGCCGCCTTGGCGCGCTCGCCGAGCCGCAGGAACGCCTGGGCGGCGTCGGTGCGCCAGGGCAGCAGGGCGGGGTGGTCGAATCCCCAGCGCTGGGCCATGCGGCCGGCGGCCAGGAAGTCGCCGAGCGCGGCGCGGCAGTGGTCGGTGGCCAGGTGGTAGTGGCCGCGGGCGCGCAGGTACGCCAGGCCGTACGCGCTCTGGAACAGCGCGCCTGGCACCGGGTGGTGCAGCACGCGAGTCGCGTCGTCGTACCGGCCCATGGCGGTGTAGGCGTGGACCTGGCAGGCGAGCGGACCTCCGACGAGGACGCTGCCGCCGCGGCCGGGCAGGCAGGCCAGGGCCTGCCGGGCGCGCTCCTCGGCGTCCGCCAGAACGCCCTTGCGCAGGGCGATCTCGGCCAGGATGGCGAGGAACTCCGCCCGCCAGCCGGGCGAGCGCCGGGCCGTCGCCTCCTTCAGCAGCCGATGGCACCACTCCTCGGCATCGGCCGTCCGGCCGGCCCGCAGCAAGGTCCGTACGGCGTTGGCCACCACCGCCAGCGTGCCGTCCAGCAGCGGGCAGGCGCGCAGCCGCCGCTCGGCCTCGTCCGCGGCGGCCTCGCTGGTGCCGGGGCCGGGGATGCCCCAGACGGCGGCGGCCGTGCCGGGGCCGGGAGTCTCGTCCCAGGGCTCGCGGGCGGCGGCGGTGTCGGGCGAGGGCTGCGGCCGGTTCTCTTCGGACGCGATGGGCCAGGGGCAGGGGTGCACCACCGACGGCCACACCGCGCCCGGGTCCGGGCCGGGGCCGTTGCGCGGGTGGCCGACTGCCTGCAGCCGGGCCCGCGCCCGGCCCGCCTCCTCCAGTCGGCCACAGCCGATCAGCAGCCGTACGAGCAGGGCCGCGTCGCCGTCCGCCAGTGCGCCGGTGGGCAGGTCGGCGAGCGTCTCGCCGAGGTGGTGCTCGGCGGCGGACGGATTGACCCGCCAGGTGGCGGCGGCGAGCGCGATACGGGTCGCGGCCCTCTGGGGCGGCTCCTGGCAGGCGCGGCAGGCGAGATCCAGATAGCGGATCGCCGCGGGCGCGTCGTCGTCGACCAGGGCCTGGGTGGCGGCGTCGCGCAGCACGGCGACCGCCCAGGAGGGGACCGTGGGCTGGGCGGCCAGCAGGTGCTCACCGACCTCGGTGGCCCGGGCACCCTGGTCGTGCAGCAGCAGGGCGCTCCGCTCGTGCAGTTGCCGCCGGTCGGCGGTGTCCAGATGGTCCAGGGCGGCCGCCGCGACGACCGGGTGCCGGTAGCGGTGGCCGTCCGTCAATCCGCTCAGCTCCAGGACCTGGAGGGCGCGGTCGACCGCGGCGGTGTCCAGGCCCAGCAGTCGGCTCAACAGTGAGGGTGTGGCGGACGACCCGAGGACGGCCAGTGCGCCGGCGACGTCCCGGGTGGGCGTACCGGTGCGGGCCAGGCAGGCCGTCACCGCCTGGTGGAACGGTCCCCCGACGGTGGGTCGCGGAACCCGGCCACCGGTGTCCGGCACCGCCCACCGGTCCTGCAGCAGGGCCCGCGACAACAGCGGATTGCCGCCGGTCAACACGTAGCACTCGCTGCCGAGGCGGCCGTCCACCGGTTGATTGCCGAGTGTGCCGGCCAGCTTGGCCACGCCTTCGGGGCTGAGCGGGTCGAGCGTGATGCGCCGGAAGCCGGGGTGGCGCAGCAGTTCGGCGCCGAGCAGCGGGTCGCCGCCCCGGCCGTACGGGCCCTGCGGGCCGTACGGGCTCTCCGTGCCGATCAGCAGGATCCTGGCCGAGCGGGCGTGGTGCGCGACATGCAGCAGCTGCCGCACCGAAACCTGGTCCGCGTGGTGCAGATCATCGACCGCGATCACCAGCGGTGCGGACGCGGAGAGCGCGCACAGCGCCCCGCCCAGCCGCTCCGCGGCCCGGGGCCCGCCCTGTGCCAGGGCGGGGCGCAGCCTCTCGCGGGTCCGGTCCGGCAACGCCGGGTGCTCGGCCAACCGCCGTACGAGCCCGAGGGGGGTGCCGCTCTCGCCGGGCAGACCTGGCGCGTCGAAGACCACGGCACCGGATTCGGCCGCGATCCCCAGGAATCGCTTCAGGAATTCGCTCTTGCCGCACCCCGGCCCGCCCTCGGCGACCAACAGCCGGAAATCGCCTGCCGCGCACTCATGAAGCGTCGCCTCCGCCAGCTCCAAGTGAGCGCTCCGGTCAATGAGCATGGCCCTCCCGGACTGATGTCACGGATCATGACTAATTCCGGACCGCAGTGTGTGCGGGTTCGCTCGAGGCTCGGCGGAATCGTCCTCGTACGGCGGCGGAGCGCCTCCCGCCCTGCTCCGACGGCCTGTCGGCGGCGCGCGACCTGCCTGGTCAGGGGCCGTTAGGGGGTTCCGCGAGGCCCCGGGGCCTTCCTACGGTCCGGATACCCCGAGGACGGCGAGACCGGAGCCTTCCTCAGGCGGTGCGAGGACGGCACCTCGCCGGACACTCAGAACCGACGGAACGGGGAAGAACCATGTCCGACCCCTTCACCACCGGCCTCGCGCCCGGAGCGCTTCCCCTGCTGGGCCACGCCCGACAACTGCAGCGGGAACCCCTTCGCTTCCTGGAGTCGCTGCCGGGCGTCGGCGACCTGGTCGAGATCAGACTCGGGCGCGAGCGGGTGTACGTGCCATGCCACCCACAGCTGGTGCGGCAGATCCTGGCGGACGACCGCACCTTCGACCGCGGCGGCGCGGTGCAGGAGCGTTGCCGGGAGCTCTTCGGAGAGTGTGTGGCCACTGCCACACACCCCGGCCATCGCAGACAACGCCGCCTCATCCAGCCGGCGTTCCACCGCGACCGGCTCGAAGGGTACGCCCCGGTGGTGGAGGACGAAGCCGCCGCCCTGCCGAACTCATGGCAGGCGGGGCAGACGTTCGACCTCTTTCCCGTGCTGCATACCCTCACCCTGCGATCCGTGGTCCGCATGCTGTTCTCCGACCGGGTGGACGCCGCGACGATGGACGAGGTGTGCCGCCTGTTCCTCGCAATGACCGGTGGAGTCACACCGCCCCATGGCATCGCGCGGCTGATCAGTCGGCTCAGCTCGACGGAGCGGCGTCAGCGGCGGGCCGTCCATCAGCTCCGCGGCACCGTGGACCGCATCGTCGCGGACTACCGGCGAGCCGGCGAGACGGGGAAGGACATGCTGGCGGCGCTGCTCGCCGCCCGGGGGGACAGCGGTGAGCGGCTGGACGACACCGAGGTCCGCAACCAGGCCATCATCATGCTGGCGGCCGGCAGTCACAGCCCAGCCACCGTACTGACCTCCGTCTTCTATCTGCTGGCCCAGCACCCGGCGGCCGAGCGCCGACTGCACCACGAAGTCGACGCCGTGCTGGGCGGGCGGCCGGCCCGCTGGAAGGACCTTCCCGACCTGGCCTTCACCGGCCGAGTGCTCACCGAGACACTGCGCCTGTACGCACCCGCGTGGACCCTCTTCCGCAAGACCACCAGGGAGGTCCGCCTGGCCGGACGGAAGCTGCCGGCCGGAACCACCGTTCTCGTCGTCCCCCTCATCCTCCACCGCCGCGACGACCTGTTCGAACACCCCAGAGAATTCGCCCCCGACCGCTGGCATCCGGAGTCCGACTCGGTCACCCCGCGCGGCGCCTTCAAGGCATTCGGCGGTGGCGCACGCAAGTGCGTCGGAGATGTCCTCGGCATGGCCGAGCTCACCCTCGTCGTGGCGACGATCGCGAGCCGGTGGCGCCTGGAATGCCTTCCCGACGCGAGAGTCCGCCCCCACACCGGCGCGGTCGCCCCGCCCCCGCGCTACCTGCCGGTTCGAGCGGTCGAGCGGCATCCGTGACGTCGTGACCGACTGCAGCCGACGCAGGCATCGACGTCAGCCGGCATGGCGAATACACCCAGGTGGGCAGGAATGGAATAAGTGGCTCCATGCCACCCATTACAGAGATCGACTTGTGGCTCACATCACACGCCACATTTCCGCACCCCTATGGAATGATGCCACCGTGTCTGCCTCGGGTGGCAGTATGGCAAATCACTTCTCAAGGTTTTGGTCAGCCGTAACGGGGAGAGACAAGAATGCCGACGATGATTGTTATCGGACATAGGGACGGTCTCGACCAGGCGCTGCAGCGCCGAGACTTGGAGCCCTTCTATATCGTACAGCCGCCGGTGAACACGCCAGAGGGTCGGAGATTCAAGCGCGTCGCCGACATGGAGAACGCCCAGGAAATATTGCGAGCAGCACTCTCCGCTCACATTGATGATGCAGCAGGAGTGCTGACCGTCCATGAGATGGGCGTTTTCGGGGCAGCCTATTTGCGACAACAGCTGAATCTGCCCGGGAATACCGACTCAAAGGCGAATCTTTATTTCCGGGATAAATATCTACAGAAGAGCAAGCTGCCGCCCCAGGTCAAGCGCGCACGCTGCCGATACCTATCGAAGGATACTTCGTTCACGGAGCTTTCCGACGACCTCGGGGCCACCTTCGTGATCAAACCGGCGACCGGAGCCGGCGCCCTGCGCACGAACATCATCCGTTCTCCGGAAGAGTATTCACGAGCTTTGAAGCTGTTCCCCGGTCAGTCGGATGTCGAGATCGTCGCCGAGTCCTTCATAGACGGCTCAGAAGTCTACATTGATGGCATCTGGAAGAATGGCGATCTTCGGTGGTCATCCATGAGCCGCAACCACATCTCACCGCTCAATGCCGTACAAGGCGGTGTCCTGGCCGCACACATCCTGGACAGAAGGCGGCATTCAACACTGTTCCATCAAGCGGAGAAACTCGCCAGGCAGGCGCTCGCCAGCCTGAACCCACCCGATTGCGTTTTCCATCTGGAAGCGTTCACGCAAGAATCGGGGCTGACTTTTGGCGAGTGCGCCATCCGCCTCCCAGGGGCGCTATCCCCTCAGATCAATAAATTGACATTCGGCGTCGATCTCTTTGACGTCGAAATCAGCCTCGCACTCGGGGAAGAGGTGACTGAAACCCTGGACAGCAGTGCACCTGATCGCTTCTACGGATACATACTCCTACGTCGCCCCAGGGGCGGCAATTTGACACAGAAGGATTTCGAACGCAACTTCCTTTTTGATGAGATCCAATATTCACCTGATGCGCCGGCCGGGCCGTACGGCCGCGTTGGACAAGCAATCGTTTCCGACCAGGACGAGCTGAAACTGCAGCAAACGATGGAGGAAATCGTGCGATTCAATGAGGCTGGCGGCATATAGAGGGCGTACGCGCAGCTACGGCATGCCGTGCCCGATCGCGCCGCCGGCCGCCCGGCTCGACGCGTGGGGGCCTCACGCCGAGTTGACTGCCGAGGCATCGAGAGTTGTCCTGGATATGGAAGAACTCGATACGACTGAGCGTACCTTTGACGTTACGGAAGGTCTTCGTTCGCCCGGATGAGATGGAGGCGACGATGAGCCGTGAGCAGTCACTGGTCGACGCCGACTGGGCAGAGCAGCACCTGGATGATCCTCAGTTGGTGTTCGCCGAGGTGGACGAGGATGTGAGCGCCTACGAGCAGGGCCATATCCGCGGCGCGGTGAAATTCGACTGGAAGAACGACTTGCAGGATCCGGTCCGCCGGGACTTCGTGGACCGCGAGCACTTCGAGGAACTACTGTCACAGCGCGGCATCGCGCCTGACCATACGGTGGTGCTGTACGGCGGCAACAACAACTGGTTCGCCGCCTACGCCTACTGGTACTTCAAGATCTACGGACATGACCGGGTGCGGCTGCTCGACGGTGGCCGCAAGCTGTGGGAGCTGCAGTCCAGACCGCTGACCGACGAGGCGCCGCAGCGGCCCAGGACCGATTACACGGCCAAAGAGCCGGACTATTCGATCCGGGCGTTCCGGGATGAGGTGCTCGGCTCGATCGGCGACAGGAACCTGATCGATGTCCGCTCGCCGCAGGAGTTCTCCGGGGAACTGCTGGCCCCTGCCCACCTGCCGCAGGAAGCGGCGCAGCGCGGCGGCCACATCCCTACTGCCAGGAATGTCCCCTGGTCGAAGGCGGCCAACGAAGACGGCACCTTCACATCCGACGAGGCGCTGCGGGCCCTCTACCGTGACGCCGGTATCGACTTCGGCAGGGACACCATCGCCTATTGCCGCATAGGTGAGCGCAGCGCCCACACCTGGTTCGTCGTCCATGAACTCCTCGACCATCCGAACGTCAAGAACTACGACGGGTCGTGGACCGAGTACGGCTCGATGGTCGGCGTGCCCATCGAAAGGTGATTGAAGGGGGCGAAGGGGGCCTCCACCCGTCCTCGTGAGGGAGCGGAAGTGTCCAGGAGCCCAGCGGCTGAGGCAGACGGTGGACGCCACGGGGCCGCCATCGAAGATCTGGACGTGGTCCAGCTTGCCACGCTCGGTCTGGGCAATCGCAGCTACTTGATCACGGATGGCACGGTCGCGGTCGCGGTGGACCCTCAGCGTGACATCGAGCGGATCACGGCCGTGCTCGACTCGCGGGCATGGCGGCTCGGCGCGGTGGTGGAGACCCACGTGCACAATGACTACGTCACGGGCGGTCTGGAACTGGCCCGCCGTCTGGACGCGGTCTACGTGGTGCCGGCCGGCCCCGAGCTGGGCTTCGACGCCGTACGGGCGGGCGACGGGGACGAGATCCCGGTCGGGAAGCTGAGGATCCGGGTGATCGCCACGCCCGGGCACACCGACCATCACCTGGCGTACGCGTTCACGCTCGACGGTGGGGCGCCGCGGCTCGTGTGCACCGGGGGGTCGGTGCTGTACGGGACGACCGGGCGCACCGACCTGATGGGGGCGGAACTGGCCGAGCCGCTGGCGCGTCGGCAGTACCGGTCGGCCCGCCATCTGGCCGAGGTGTTGTCCGATGACACCGTGGTCCTGCCGACCCATGGCTTCGGGAGCTTCTGTGCGGCGGCGACGGCCGGAGCGGTCGAGCGTTCGACAATCGGCCGCGAACGTGCCGCCAATCCCGTCTTCACTCTGGACGAGGACGCCTTCGTCGCCGGCGCCCTGTCCGGCCTTGAGCCCTACCCCGCGTACTACCACCGGATGGCCACGATCAATGCCACCGGGCCGACACCCGTGGCCGACCTCGGCGCTCCCCGCTCCGCGGGCCTGACCGAGCTGGCCACCCGCATCGCGGCCAACGAATGGGTGGTGGATGTACGGCCACGAGCGGACTTCGCGCACACCCACCTGCGGGGCACGGTGAACATCGACGCCCGCGGAGCCTTCGCCACGTACCTGGGCTGGCTGGTGCCGTTCGGCACCCCGCTCACCTTGCTGGCCACCGACGCGGAACAACTCGAAGCCGCCAGGAAGGAACTCCTCCGGATCGGCTTCGACCATCCCGTGGCCGTCGCCACCGGAAACCCGCTGGAGTGGGCGGGCCCCCGGTGGCTGACTTCCTACCCGCGTACGGACTTCACCACTCTGGCCGCCGCCCTGGCCGGGCGGCCGATGGAGATCCTGGACGTCAGGAGCGGCGGCGAGTGGCGTCGCGGCCACCTGCCCGGCGCCCGGCACATACCGCTGCCCGAACTGCCCCACGCCCTGCCCACCCTGCCGGACGCCGAGATCTGGGTCCACTGCCACAGCGGCTTCAGGGCCGCGATCGCGGCCTCCCTGCTGGCCGCCGCAGGTCGCCAGGTCGTGCTCATCGACGACGCCTTCGAGCACGCCAGGCCCCTCGGCCGCTGACCAGCACGGACGCGTTCGGCTTGGCAAGGTTTCTGCGGCCGCCGGTTCACATGGCCTCAACCTCGTCCGCGGGCCGGGACCGCCCCCAGGAGGCCCCGGCCCGAGGGGCGGGTCAGGTCAGCCGGTGCCGGCCGTGGCTTCGGATTCGGGCCGCAGGGGGACGGCGGTGGCCGGGCTCGCGGTGCGGGTGGCGGCGGAGACGGCCACCATCGCCACGGTGTTGAGGGCGAGGGCGATGATGCCTACGTTGAGGTCCTTGATCGCCTGAGGGAGCGCCGGTAGCAGGCTGCCCACCGTGACGCCGGAGAGGGTGACGACGGCGACCGTGGTGACTCCGACGACGATGCCCGCGGCTGCTCCCTGTTTGGTGACGATCTGTCGTGGCGCGAGGCTCGCCAGCAGCGCGGGGAAGAGCTGGGTGACCAGTGCGTAGCCCATGAGCAGCAGCGAGACGATCGAGCTGCCGCCGTTGAAGGTGAAGTAGAGGGAGATCAGGGCGAGGGCCGGCACGAGCAGCTGTGCGAAGCGGGCGATGTGCTTCTCGCTGGTGTGGGGCCGGGCGAGGCGGTAGACGTTCTTCGCCAGGCAGGTCGCGGAGGTCATGAGCAGCAGGGACCCGGGGACCAGCGCGGTGAGCAGTCCCGCGCCACCGACGATGCCGACGAACCACGAGGGGAAGGTGGCGGTGGTGATGCGCAGCAGGGACAGGTCCGCGTCGGCGCCCTTGAGGCCGGGCACGACCAGGACGGCGGTGAAGCCGACGAAGAAGACGAAGAGCAGGATGAGCTGGTAGAGCGGCATGAAGATGGCGTTGCGGCGGAAGACGCGTTCGTTCTGGGCGCTGTAGGAGGCGCTGAAGGTGTGCGGCCACATGTAGAAGCCGACCGCCGAGAGCAGCACGGTGGATGCGAACCACGATGTGCTCATGCCGCTGGAGGGCAGGGTGAGGGCGTGGGGGTGGGCCTGGTCCACTGCCCGGAACATCTCCCCGACACCGCCGTAGTAGTGCATCGGCAGGTAGATGCCCAGGATGAGGACGACCGCGAGGATGGCGACGTCCTTGAGCACCGAGGTCCAGGCCGAGCCGTGGATGCCCGAGATCGTCACATAGAGGGTCAGCGCCACCGTGCCGATCACAATGGCCCAGTGGGAGGAGATACGGCCGTCGGAGGAGACGGACACGATGATCCCCAGCCCCTTCAGCTGCAGGACGAGGTAGGGCACCATCGCGACGACTCCGACGAGGGCCACCAGCGCGCCGAGCAGCGGGCTGTCGAATTTGGCGACGAAGAAGTCGGACTGCGAGATCAGCCGGTGCTGCTTGGCGTAGCGCCACACGGCCGGCAGCAGCCAGTACGACAAGACGTAGGCCAGTGAGGCGTAACAGAGGATGTAGTAGGCGGGTGCGCCCTTGCCGTAGGCCCATCCCGAGGCGCCCAGGAAGGTGAAGGTCGTGTAGATCTCGCCGGCCAGCAGCAGGAAGACGAAGACCGTCCCGAAGCCGCGGCCGCCCACCGACCACTGTTCGAGATCCATGTCCCTGCCGCGGCGGGCGCGCAGTCCCAGGCCCAGGGCCGCGAGGAGGAAGACGAAGATGACGGCGAGAGCGATCACGAGTTCTGCTCCTCCCGGTTCGCCGGGTCCAGACGGTAGATGACGGCCATGGTCGCCGAGATCAGCACGACCCACATGACCAGCCAGAAGAGGATGAACGGCATACCGAGGACGTAGGGCGTCACCCGGTTCGCAAAGAAGATCCCGCCGAGGATCCCGAGGAACGGGATCGCGCCGAGCAGATGGATGGGTTTCACGTCGAGAACCTCCTGGGCCGGGCCGTACACCGCTGAGGGGGCGAGGCCGTCTGGGTGGTGCCACGTGCGGTGCCGTTGGGACGCCACGCACCGCGATGCCTCGCCAACAGGCGAGACACGGCAAGGCTTTTTCACTATGCGGAAATGAATTTTCAATTGGCAGATGTATAGGTCCGCCACGAGGGCCTGTCAAGGCTTTTCGCACCCCTGACGCACTCTTTCGACCGGACCCCGCCACCGCGCCGACGAGCCTGCCACGCAATGCCACCGAAGCGTGAGGCGCAGGGCGAGGCACCCACGAAGACCGGCGGGCGAGAGCAGGCGAGGGGGGTTGTTATTCCGCGATGCAGAAAATAATATCCGCATCGCAGAAGCTCCGGCTCCCTGCCGGGCCCCTCCCGCCCCTGCGAGGTCAGCGCATGTCCACACCCAGCCCCGGATACGCCGTCACCCTCCGTGTGGAGGCTCCCGCGGTGGCCACCTCCACCTCACGGCTGGCCAGGGCGGTGAGTGGTGCCGCGGGCGCGCTCACCGCCCTGGAGGTCGTCGAGACGAGCGCCGACCGCATCGTCGCGACCCTCACCTGCGACGCCGTCGACGGAGCACATGCCGAAGCCATCGCCGAAGCGGTCATGGCGCTGGAGGATGTGTATGTGCGCGAGGTGAGCGACCGCACGTTCCTCATGCACCTCGGTGGCAAGCTGGAGGTCACTCCCCGGGTCGAACTGCGCCACCGGGACGACCTGTCCCGCGCCTACACACCGGGAGTGGCGCGGATCTGTGAGGCCATCGCCGACAGACCCGAGGAGGCCCGACGCCTCACGGTCAAGCGCAACACCGTGGCTGTGGTGACCGACGGATCGGCCGTCCTCGGACTGGGCAACCTCGGACCGGCGGCCGCTCTGCCCGTCATGGAGGGCAAGGCGGCCCTGTTCAAGCGGTTCGCCGACGTGGACGCCTGGCCGGTGTGTCTGGACACCCAGGACACCGACGAGATCGTACGGACGGTCGAGCTCCTCACCCCGGTCTACGGCGGCATCAATCTCGAGGACATCTCCGCACCACGCTGCTTCGAGATCGAACGACGGCTGCGCGACCGGCTCGCCATCCCGGTGTTCCATGACGACCAGCACGGCACGGCGGTCGTCGTCCTGGCCGCACTCACCAACGCCCTGCGCGTCGTGGGGAAGGAACTCGCCGACGTCACGATCGTCGTCAGCGGGGTGGGAGCCGCGGGATCCGCCATCATCCGGCTGCTGACTGCCGAGGGAGCGGGCGACATCATCGCCTGTGACCGTGGCGGAGCCGTCCATCCCGGACGGTCCGGGCTCGACGGGAACCGTGTCTGGATCGCGGAGCACACCAACCGCCGGAACCGCTCCGGCACCCTGTCCGAGGCTCTGAAGGACGCGGACGTCTTCATCGGCGTATCCGCTCCGAACATTCTGACCGGCGCCGACGTCGCCCGTATGACACCGAACGCGGTCGTCTTCGCGCTGTCCAATCC
This sequence comes from Streptomyces sp. ME19-01-6, assembly GCF_033793745.1. Lineage (NCBI taxonomy): Bacteria > Bacillati > Actinomycetota > Actinomycetes > Kitasatosporales > Streptomycetaceae > Streptomyces > Streptomyces sp. ME19-01-6. Next base: position 19,840 of record NZ_JARAXF010000002.1, read on the forward strand.
CGACCCGGAGATCGATCCCGTCCAGGCGCGGCGCCACGCCGCCGTCGTCGCCACGGGCCGCAGCGACTTCCCCAACCAGATCAACAACGTCCTGGCCTTCCCCGGTATCTTCCGCGGACTCCTGGACGCGGGCGCCCGCGAGATCACCGACGGCATGCTCATCGCGGCAGCGCGCGCCATCGCCGACACGGTGGCGGCCGACGAGCTGAGCCCCGCATTCATCGTCCCCAGCGTCTTCGACCCTGCCGTCGCACCCGCGGTCGCCGCCGCGGTCCGAGGCGCCGGCACCCCTGGCTGATCGCACGCCCCCTGTCCAAGGGAGATCCCATGGCACACATGTTCCTCAACGGCCAGGCGATGGAGGGCGGCCCCTTCCATCACCACTTGCGCGGGGCCCCGCTCGTGGCGCGGACCCGTACCGCTCCCGGCTACCGCTTCTTCTCGATCCGGGACACCTGCCCCGGGCTGCTGCCCGACCCCGGCGTCGACGCCGCGGTGGACGGCGAGGTCTACGACGTTCCCGATGAGGTGCTCCGCGACCACCTGCTGCCCACCGAGCCGCCGGAGCTGGAGTTCGGCATCATCCGGCTCCAGGACGGCTCGTCGTCCTCCTCGATGGTCCTTCACCGTGGCGAGCTGGAGAAGGGCATCCACAAGGAGATCACCGCCTTCGGCGGCTGGCGTCCGTACCTGACGACCCTCGGCCGGGAGAACTGATGAAGAACCGACTTCCCTGCACAGTCAATGTGTCGATCCTGTTCACCGAACTGCCGGTGCTAGAGCGTCCGGCCGCTGCGAAGGCCGCCGGGTTCGACGCGGTCGAGTTCTGGTGGCCCTACGCGACGGCCGTGCCGACGGATGCGGAGGTCGACGCCTTCGTCCGGGCGATACGTGATGCCGGTGTCCGGCTGACCGGGCTGAACTTCTTCGCCGGGGACATGCCCGGGGGCGACCGCGGCCTGGTGTCCTGGCCGGCCCGGGCAGCGGAGTTCCGCGACAACATCGACGTCACCGTGGCGATCGGAGAGCAACTGGGATGCCGGTCGTTCAACGCCCTGTACGGCAACCGGGTCGACGGCGTCGCCCCTGCGGTCCAGGACGACCTGGCGGTGGAGAATCTGGCGCTGGCCGCCAAGGCCGTGGAACGCGTCGGCGGCACGGTCCTGCTGGAGCCGGTCAGCGGCGCCCCTGCGTACCCGCTGCGCACTGCCGCGGACACGCTCGCCGTCATCGACCGGGTGGTGGCCGAGTCCGGCAGCCGCAACCTCCGTCTCCTGGCCGACCTCTACCACCTCACCGTCAACGGCGACGACGTGGCCGGTGTCATCGCCGCCCACGCCGACCGCATCGGACACGTACAGATAGCGGACGCGCCCGGACGGGGAGCGCCCGGTACGGGAGGACTGGACCTCGACGGGCTGCTGGTGGACCTCCAGACCGTGGGCTACGCCGGCTGGGTGGGCCTGGAGTACAAGCCCGAGGGCCCGAGCGTGGACAGCTTCGACTGGCTCCCGCGCGAACGGCGCGGCAACGACCACCATGCCTGACCGGGATCGAGACAACCCCGACCACACGGACGACCCCAACGACACGCACGACACGAAGGAACCTACGATGAGTGCCACTTCACGGAAGATCGCCTTCATCGGCCTGGGCATCATGGGCGGCCCGATGGCCGCCAACCTGGTACGGGCCGGCCACACCGTCACCGGCTACAACCGCAGCCGCGCGGCCGTGGACACCCTGGTCGCGGCCGGTGGCCGGGGCGCCGACAGCATCGCCGGCGCGGTGTGCGACGCCGAGGTCGTGATCACCATGGTCCCGGCCGACCCGCAGGTGAAGGAGGTCGTCCTCGGCGAGGGCGGCGTCCTGGAACACGCCACTCCGGGCACCTTGCTGATCGACATGAGCAGCATCACCCCGCAGACCTCGCTGGAGGTGGACGCCGCCGCGCGGGACAAGGGCCTGCGTACACTCGACGCCCCCGTGTCCGGCGGAGAGGCGGGCGCCGTCGAGGGCGTGCTGTCCATCATGGTCGGCGGCGATCCGGACGACTTCGCCGACGCCAGGCCGGTGTTCGAGGCGCTGGGCACCACCATCGTGCATGTGGGCCCGCACGGGGCCGGACAGACGGTCAAGGCCGCCAACCAGCTGATGGTCGCCATCCACCTCCAGGCCCTGGCCGAGGCCGTGGTCTTCCTGGAGAACGCCGGGGTGGACCTGAAGGCGGCCCTGGAGGTCCTGGGCGGCGGCCTGGCCGGCTCCACCGTCCTGGCCCGCAAGCGGCGGGCGGTGCTCGACCGTGATTTCAAGCCCGGCTTCCGTATCGCCCTGCATCACAAGGACATGGGCATCGTCACCGACGCCGCACGCGCGGTGGGGGCGCCCCTGCCCGTGGGCGCCGTGGTCGCCCAGCTGGTCGCCTCGGCCCGCGCCCGCGGCGACGGCGGCCTGGACCACTCCGCGCTGCTGCGCGGGGTCGAGCGCCTGGCCGGCCGCGACACCCACTGAACCCACGCCCCTTCGATGTACCGACTTCGATGTACCGACCGACAGGAGCATCCTCATGGCTCGTATGACCGCGGCCCAGGCGGCGGTGGAGATCCTCAAGCGTGAGGGCACCGCCCATGTCTTCGGCCTGCCCGGTGCGGCGATCAATCCCTTCTACTCCGCGATGCGCACGAACGGCGGCCTGACTCATGTCCTCGCCCGGCATGTGGAGGGTGCCTCCCACATGGCCGAGGGCTACACCCGCGCCAGGGCCGGGAACATCGGCGTCTGTGTGGGCACCAGCGGCCCCGCGGGCACCGACATGATCACCGGTCTGTATTCGGCGAGCGCCGATTCGATCCCGATCCTGTGCATCACCGGCCAGGCGCCGGTGGCCAAGCTGCACAAGGAGGACTTCCAGGCCGTCGACATCGCCTCGATCGCGGCACCGCTGACCAAGATGGCGATGACCGTCCTCGAACCCGCCCAGGTGCCCGGCGCGTTCCAGCAGGCCTTCCACCTCATGCGCTCGGGCCGGCCCGGGCCGGTCCTGATCGATCTGCCCATCGACGTCCAGATGGCCGAGATCGAGTTCGACCCGGAGACGTACGAGCCGCTGCCGGTGTACAAGCCGTCGGCCACCAGAGCACAGATCGACAAGGCCATCGAACTGCTCCAGGCCGCCGAGCGGCCGCTGATCGTCGCCGGGGGCGGGGTCATCAACGCCGACGCGAGCGAGTTGCTGGTGGAGTTCGCCCAGCTGACCGGGGTGCCGGTGGTGCCCACGCTCATGGGCTGGGGCACCATCCCCGACGACCACCCCCTCATGGCGGGCATGGTCGGTCTGCAGACCTCCCACCGCTACGGCAACGCCGGCCTTCTGGAGTCCGACTTCGTCCTCGGCATCGGCAACCGCTGGGCCAACCGCCACACCGGCGGCCTCGATACGTACACCCGGGGCCGCACCTTCGTCCACGTCGACATCGAACCCACCCAGATAGGCCGCGTCTTCGCCCCGCACCTGGGCATCGTCTCCGACGCCAAGCCCGCGCTGGAACTGTTCGTCCAGGCGGCCAGGGAGCTGAGGGCCGCCGGAGTCCTCAGGGACCGCGGCGACTGGGCCGACAGTTGTCGGCAGCGCAAGGGCACCATGCTCCGCAGGACCCACTTCGACCAAGTGCCGGTCAAGCCGCAGCGGGTCTACGAGGAGATGAACAGGGCGTTCGGGCGCGACACGCGCTACGTCTCCACGATCGGGCTCTCCCAGATCCAGGCCGCGCAGATGCTCCATGTCTACCATCCCCGGCACTGGATCAACGCCGGCCAGGCCGGACCGCTGGGCTGGACCGTGCCCGCCGCCCTGGGGGTCGCGACGGCCGAGCCGGACGCCACCGTCGTCGCCCTCTCCGGCGACTACGACTTCCAGTTCATGATCGAGGAACTCGCCGTCGGTGCCCAGTTCCAGATTCCCTACCTCCACGTGGTGGTCAACAACGCCTACCTCGGCCTGATCCGCCAGGCCCAGCGCGGCTTCGACATGGACTACTGCGTCCAGCTGTCCTTCGACAACGTCAACGCCCCCGAGGTGGGCGGCTACGGCGTCGACCACGTCAAGGTCGCCGAAGGGCTGGGCTGCAAGGCCATCCGCGTCTTCGAGCCCGACCGCATCGCGCCCGCTCTGGACGAGGCCAAAAAGCTCATGGCCGAGCACCGGGTGCCGGTGGTCGTCGAAGTCATCCTCGAACGCGTCACCAACGTCTCCATGGGCACCGAGCTGGACAACATCACCGAGTTCGAGGAACTGGCCACCAGCCCCGGCCACGCCCCGACGGCGCTCCGCGTGGGCCTCGGGTGACTCTCGGGTGACCCTTCGGGAGCAGGCTCCCCCTCCCCCCACATCATCCCTCCCGGCGGCGTGCGTGCTCCGTGGCCGCGTCAACGCCGCCGGGAGGCCCCAGCGCATGGTTCCGTCACCCGAGGAGAGAACATGAGCGACCTCACCCAGCTTCCCGACCTCGCCGCCCGTGCCCTTGGCGGCGGTGTGATCGCGGCCAACGACGAGTTCTTCGCCGAGAAGGAGAATCTGCTGCGCCCCGCGGCACCCGTCTTCCAGCCGCACACCTTCGGGCACAAAGGCCAGATCATGGACGGCTGGGAAACCCGACGCCGGCGGCCCGAATACGAGGAGGGCGACCACGACTGGGCGATCGTCCGCCTCGGCGCCCCCGGGGTGATCCGCGGTGTCGTCGTCGACACGGCCCATTTCACCGGCAACTACCCGGAGTCCTGCTCGCTCGAGGCATGCGCCGCCGAGGGCTACCCCACGCCGGCCGAACTCGAAGAAGCCGAGTGGCTGCCGATCGTTCAGCTGAGCCCTCTGCGCGGAGACACCGAACACCGCTTCGACGTCGACACCGACATGCGTTTCACTCATGTCCGCCTCAACATCCACCCCGACGGCGGGGTGGCCCGGCTGCGTGTACACGGAAGCGTGGTCCCGGACCCGCGGTTCCTCACCGGCTCGGCCTGGGACCTGGCCGCGGTGGAGAACGGTGGCCGCGTCGTCGACGCCAGTGACCGCTTCTACTCCCCGCCCAACAACGTGCTTTCCCCGGGACTCCCCCGCGTGATGGGCGACGGATGGGAAACCCGCCGACGCCGCGGTGGCGGCAACGACTGGATGACCGTCGAACTCGCCACGCGGGGACACCTCACCCAAGCCGCCATCGACACCTCGTATTTCATCGGGAACTCACCGGGTTCGGCCCGGCTGCGGGGCATCGACGCCATGGACGCGGACCCGGGCGACCCCAAGGCATGGTTCGACCTGCTGCCGCGCACCCGGCTGCAGCGGGACACCCGGCACCGCTTCCGTATCGACGTCTCCTGCCCCTCCCGCCCCGTCACCCACGTCAAGCTCGACATCTACCCCGACGGCGGCCTGGCGCGGCTTCGGCTGATCGGGCAACCCACCCCCGCCGGCCTCGCCACGCTCGGGCTGCGCTGGTTCGACCTGCTGCCTGCCGGCCAGGCCGTTCAGGTCCTGGTCGCCGACTGCGGCGCGGCACCGGATTGGGCGCGGGACTTCGTCAATATGCGCCCCCTCACCGATCGGGACGGACTGGAGAAGGCACTGGAGGGGTGCGAGCCGCCGGTTGCCGCCCGCGTACGCGGCCTCGTGGCAGCGGCGCCCTGACCTCGCACCTCCCGTTCCTCAGGCGCCGCTGCCGAACACCGCCGACTCCGTGGTCCATGCGGCGGCTTGCTCGCTGAGGGAGAGGCCGAGTCCGCCACGGTCCGGGATGATCATGCGGCCGTCCTTCAGTTCAAGGCGTTCGTTGAACATCGGCTCCAGCCACTCGAAGTGCTCCACCCACGCCGTGCGCGGATAGGCCGCGGACAGATGGACATGGATCTCCATCACGAAGTGCGGCGCCAGGGCACGGCCTCTGTGGTCGGCGAGCGCCGAGATCTGCAGGAAGGGGGTGATGCCGCCCACCCGGGGCGCATCGGGCTGCACGAAGTCGGACGATCCCGCCTCGATGAGCGCCCCGTGTTCGCCCACGCTGGTCAGGCTCTCGCAGGTGGCGATGGGGGTGTCGAGCGTGGCCGCGAGGGCGGCGTGCCCCTCCCGGCCGACCCGGGTCGCCGTGATCCGGTCCCACTGCTGGTTGGCGTCGACCATCAGCGGAACATCGTCGCCGAGGTGCTCACGCACCGCCTCGACGCGCTTGAGATCAACCGACGGATCCGGCGAGCCGACCTTGAGCTTGATGCCGCCGACGCCGCGGGCCCGGGCCCGGGCCCGGTCGATGTTCTCCAGCACCTCGTTGATCGGCATCGACAGGTAGCCGCCACTCGTGTTGTAGACGTCCACCGCGTCGCGGTGTGCGCCCAGCAGTCTGGCGAGCGGCAAGACCCGCCCGCCGCGCCTTGAGGTCCCACAGAGCGGTGTCGAGGGCCGCGATGCCCTGGACGGCCACGCCGCTGCGCCCCATGGAGGCACCGGCCCACACCAGCTTGTTCCACAGCCTGCCGGTGTCGCTCGGGTCCTCGCCGATCAGCTCGGGGACGATCTCCTTGGCGTGAGCGTAGATGGCGGGCCCGCCGGCGCGCTTGGAGTAGCTGAAGCCCAGGCCCTCATGGCCGCCCTCGGTCCTGATCTCGGCGAAGAGGAAGGCGATCTCGGTGAGATCGGGCTCTCCCCGGGCGAGGACCGGGAGCGTACCGCTGCCGCCCGCGCGGCCATGGGCGACGACGGCCTGGTGATCGTCGACTACAACGCGAACGCCACCGTCGCGACCGTCCGCCGTTCCCTGGCCCGGCTGCGCGACCTCGACCCGTACTGGGTGGAGGAGCCGCTGCCGCCCGAGGACAGCGCCGGCTGGCGCGAACTGCGCGATGCGCACCTGCCGCTCTCCGGTGGCGAAGGCCTCTACACCCGCTACGGCTTCCGGGGCGCCATCGCCGAGCACCGCTTCGACATCGTCCAGCCCGACCTGGCCAAATGCGGCGATTTCACCGAGGCCCAGGCCATCCGCCAGCTCGCCGCGGCCTTCAACCTGCGGTTGTCCCCGCGCTGCTGGTGGGGCACCGGGGTCGTTCAGGCCGCGACGCTTCAGTTGCTGTCGGCGGTGCCCCGGGCACCTTTCGGCATGGCCGGCGGGGAGCCGCTGATCTTCGAATTCGACCGGGGCGAGAACCCCCTGCGGGAAGGCGTCCTCGCAACCCCCCTTCATACCGGAGAACGGCACGGTGGCCATCCCGACGGCCCCGGCATCGGGGTCACCGTCGACGAGGAATGGGTACGCGCCCACCGTCTGGAGGATCACAGCATCCTGGTCCGGACGCGCTGACCCCCAGAGCACACGGCTCGTGCCGCCCCTCCCCGGGCGGCACGGGCCGTGTGCTCAGCGCCGCACGTGGCCGAGGCCCGCCGAAATCTCAGCGGCCGCCTCGGCCACGAGCGGACCCACTTCACTCAGGATCCGCTCCATGCGCTCCGCCACTCCGGCAACGCTGATCGCCGCGACGGGCATGCCGGTGTGATCGTAGACGGCGACGCCGCAGCAGCAACTGGACTCGTCGAACTCACGCCGATCCTCCGACCAGCCGCGCTCCCGCGTCTCCTGGAGGACCTTCCGCAGTGCACCGACCGAGTCCTCATCCACCGGAGACTCACTCGAAGCCACAAGCTCTCCCAGCTTCTCCTCCAACACCTGCTGTGGGAGAGCCGCCAGATAAGCCCGCCCCAGCGACGTACAGTGCAGCGGCCGCCCCGCCCCCAGCTCGCTCGTCACCGCCACCGGACGCGGACCGCGCTCGCGGTGCACGAACACCATGTTCGCCCCGTTCGGCACCCCGAGGCTGGCCGTCTCCCGGGTCTCACGCATCAGCCGGGAGATGACCGGCATCGCCGTAGCGGTCAGATCCGTGGAGCCCACCGCCGCGTAGGCCAATCGAGTGGCCGAAGGGCCGAGCCGCAAGAGCCCACTCCCCTGCTCCACGGCAAGCCAGCCGCCCTCGACAAGCCGGTCGACCAGCCTGTAGGCGGTACTGCGGCTCAGCCCCAGCGCCGCGGCGAGATCCTGCGTGGAGCATGTGCGGGCCACAGCCATGTGATCGAGTATGGCCAGACCACGGTCCAGAGCGCCGGAGCCCGGCCCGAGAACAGAGGAGGTGGCGGCGGGCGAGGTCATACGGCCTCCGTGAGTGAAACGCGGTATCAATCACTGAGACTACCTGGCGGAGAGGCCCGCAGCACGGCGCGTCAGGTGAAAAACCCTATGTAGGACGAAGCAAGGCTGGAGATCAGCCAGTAGAACCCATAGGCGATACCGATGATGATCAGTATCGCCAGCGCGCTGTCTATCTTGCCGACGGGTGTGGAAGGAGGTCGGCGCTCAAGGTCATGTGAGCTCATCTGTGCAACATACGACAAGAAGGAGGTGTGTGTAGCGTCTTGTTAAGGTTTCTGCGGCCGTCGCTTCATCCGGGGTACCGGAGACGCGGGTCGCGCCCCGGCACCCCGGACCCCGCCGGCGGCCGTGGTGGAGTGATCTCGTGGTGACGACGGGTGGCGCGGACGGGCTCAGGGAGCGGTGACGACCGCGCCGCCGCCGGCTCCGGCGGTGATCCGGCCGGGGCACAGCCCCCGTGCGGCGAGCCCGCTGAGGATCTGCGGCACAGCGCCGACGGTGCTCTGGTAACCACCGTCATGCATGAGGATGATGCTGCCGGCCCGCATGGTGGCGGCGGCCTGGACGATCTGCTGTGTGCTGGCGCCGTTCCAGTCCCGGGAGTCCACGCTCCACAGGACCTCGGTCAGCCCGAGGCGGGCCTCATCGGACTTGACCTGCGCATTGGTCTCCCCGTAAGGCGGCCGGAACAGGGTGGGCGTCTGTCCGGTGATGCGCCGGATGGTGTTCTGCGCGGTGGCGATCTCGTTGTACGCGGCCGGTTCGCCGATCTGGGTGAGGTGGGGGTGCGTGGCGGTGTGGTTGGCGATCCACATGCCCGCCGCCTGCTCGGCCCTGAGCAGGTCCGGATACTGCTCGGCGTGCTGTCCCCAGATGAAGAAGGTGGCCCTGGCCCCGCCTGCCCGCAGAGCGGTGAGCAGCGCCTGCGTCGATGCGGGGTTCGGTCCGTCGTCGTACGTCAGACCCACGTACCCATTGGGGCAGTTGGCCCAGAGCGCCTCGCCTCGTGCCTCCCCGGGCGTGGCCGCCGGGGACGGAGCCACCGAGAACGCCGCCATGGCGGCCGTGGCCGCGGCGATGAGCGCGATCCGTAAGCGGTTGCGCGCGCTTCGTAGCATTCTTCCTCCTTGCGCAGGTTCGGGTGAGGGACGTTTTCACGCAATCGACGACGGGCCGCCCGCCGCAAGGCCGTTCCGGCGGGCGACGGTTGCGCGCCGACTGGCGACGATCGTTGCGGAGTATGCAGCGAGACTGACACAGCGTCAACGCTTTCTTCCGGAATCATTCCGGAAGGAACTTCCTCCTCTGCTTCCACTGATGACCTTCTGAGCTTTGCCTTCCGAGCTGCGCCTTTGCAGCACGGTCGGCAACTCCAGCCGACATGGGTCCCTTGGGGCTATCGAGTCCGAAAATTTTCCGGACGAGTTTGGAGCGCGCGTGGGTCAGCGCGGGGATCGCCAACGCGCGTGTGAACAGCGTCGGGGAGTTCCTCGGCCACCCCCGTGCTGGGCGCCCGGAGCCGCTGGCGCGACGTGGGCATCCCGGGGGCCGTGGTGCCCGCGCTGGTGCCGGACGTGGATCTGGCCGGTGTCACCCCCCGTATGGACGCGGTCCCGGCCGTCGGTGAGCACACCGACACGATCCTCGCCGGGCTGGGGCCACAGCGCGGCCGACATCGACACCCTCCGGGCCGAGCGCGTCGTCTGATCCGCCCGCCCGCACCCATTCCGTTTTCCAGGAGCCTCACCGCATGAGCACCCTCGCTCTCTTGTCCGAGGACGAGCAGGAGCGGAAGCGCCGCTATCCACCGAAGATAGCCACCGGCGAGATCCGGGTCACCATGGCACTGACCGAGCCCAGTGGCGGCTCCGACCTGCAGGCAAGGCGTACCGTCGCCCGCAGGGAGGCGGACGGCTGTGTGGTGAGCGGCTCGAAGACCTGGATCACCAACTCCCGCCGCTCCCAGGTCCTGCTGTGCAAGACCGACCCCGATGCAGCCCCAGCGCACCAGGGGGACCGTCTCACGCGACCTGCCCAAGCTCGGCTACAAGGGTGTGGAGAGCTGTGAGCTCTCCTTCGACGACTACCGGGCACCGGCCGACGCCGTCCTGGGCGGTGTCGAGGGCACGGGGTTCGCCGAGATGATGAAGGGGCTGGAGACCGGCACGCTCCAGGTCGCCTCCCGTGCGCTCGGGGTCGGCCGGGCGGTGTTGGAGGACGCGCTGGCCTACGCGCGGGAGCGCGAGTCGATCGGCAACCACCTCGCCGACATGGCCACGTCGCTGACCGCGGCACGACAGCTCACCCTGTACGCGGCGCGGGAGGCCGACGCGGGCCGGCGCGTGGACATGGAGGCGGGCATGGCGAAGCTCTTCGCCTCCGAGGCAGGCGCTGCGGATCGCGGAGATCACGCCCCGCCAGGCTGACGAGCGCCGGCCTCAGGGAGCGGTGAAGCGGTAGGAGCCGGAGCCCACGGCGTAGACGGCGCAGCCATCGTCAAGGCGCAGGAAGGTCGCCCCGTCGTGGGTGATGCCGGACGCGGCGCGGGAGGTGGCGGCGGGCAGCCATACTTCGGCGGTCGTGTTGACCGGCACCGAGACGTCCAGGGTGAAGGCACCGTCATCCTTCCGCGTCCACCGTGTGGTGATCGGACCGTAGAGAGAGTTGTGGCGTCCGTTCGCCTCGTGTACGTCACCACCGGGGCGGGGCCGGATGACAATGCTTCGGAAGCCGGGATCGCCCATGCCGATGCCGGTGATGTTCTGGTACATCCAGCTCGCCGACCTCACCGTCACCCATCTCCGCAAGGAGTTCCTCAGCTGCGACTTCCACCGCGGAGTGCTCGCCCGCGGCTGTGCCCACGCCCCGATCCGCGGGCTGCGCCTGTGGAATTGCCGCTTCCGCTCGGTGGCGGAGTCGGATACGGTCGAGCACGTCGAGGGCCTGGGGCAGGAAAGGGTGGCCGGTACGCATGGCAGATGAGCCCACACGGCCCGGACGATACGACTACCGCCCCTGGGAGTTCTGGAGCGCGGCCACCGAGGAGGAGCGCGCGGAGCAGCTGGACCACCAACGGCGGCTCGCCGCGGGCGGTGGCGAGGTCGAGTTGGCCGAGCGGGTCTTCGTCTCACCGTGGGCGGGAGTGTCCACCGACCGGCTGCGGATGGGCGAGCGCTCGTACATCGGCGCGCACGCGGTGGTCGCCGACGATGTGACCATGGGCCGCGACTGCACCCTCAATCCCTACTCGACGGCGCGCGGCCGGATCCGGCTCGGCGACGGGGTGCGGGTGGGCGCGCACACCTCACTGCTGGGCTTCAACCACTCCTTCGCGCCCGACCGTCCGGTGCACCGCCAGCCGCTCACCTCGGCCGGGATCGTGATCGGCGACGACGTGTGGATCGGCTCGCACGTCGTGGTCGTCGACGGGGTCACCATCGGCGACCACTGTGTGATCGGGGCGGGCGCGGTGGTCACCAAGGACCTCCCGCCCTGGTCGGTCGCCGCGGGGAACCCGGCGCGGCGGCTGCGCGACCGGCGGGACGCGCCGGCCAGCGCGCCCCCGCGCTCGGCGGACGCCCTGGATGTCCGGCTGGAGCGGTTCGCCGTACGCGCCCGCGAGCAGGCGCCGGACCTCCTCGCCCGCTGCCGGGACGGGGACGGCTGGACCGACCGTCCGGGCGCCGACCGGACGGTGCGCGCGGTGTGCGACGCCGTGGAGATCTCGGATCTGCTGCTGGGCGCTCCCCCACCGGGGTCGGACGGCGCGGAACTCGCCGAGCGGCTGCGCTCTCTGCAGGACCCGGACACAGGCCTGGTCCCGGAGTACGGCGCCGGTCCACCGTCCCTGGCCGACGACACGGCGATGTACCACATCCTGTCCGTCGGCTACGCCCTCGACCTGCTGGGCTCCCGCTTCGCCCACCCCGTGCGCGCCGTGCAGGACCTCGCGCCCACCGATCTCGTGGACCGGCTGGACGGGCTGCCGTGGCGGACCGGGGCCTGGCGCTCGGGCCACTGGGTGGACGGGGTCGGCACCGCGGTCTTGCGCGACCTCGACGGTTTCGGGCTGCGCGCTCCCGCGGCCGAGGCGCTGTTCGGCTGGCTGCTGAGCCGCGCCGACCCTGGGCACGGGCTGTGGGGCGCGCCGGGCGCGGGCGACCGGTGGCGGCAGCCGGTCAACGGCTTCTACCGGGCCAGCCGCGGTACGTTCGCGCAGTTCGGGCTGCCTCTTCCCTACCCGGAGCGGACCGTGGACACGGTGCTCGCGCACAGCCGGGACCGCGCGTTCTTCGGCCCGGACCGCGGCGACGCCTGCGATGTCCTCGACGTGATCCATCCGCTGTGGCTGTGCGCCCGGCAGACGGGGCACCGGATCGCCGAGGGCCGCGACTGGGCGCGCGGGCAGCTGGAGCGGCTGCTGGGGCGGTGGCAGGACGGTGCCGGGTTCTCCTTCGCGCTGGAGCCCGGCGGCCGCGCACCCCATGTTCCCGGCCTTCAGGGGACGGAGATGTGGCTGGCCATCGCCTGGCTGCTGGCCGACCACCTCGGCGTCGCCGAGGCGCTCGGCTACCGGCCCCGGGGGGTGCACCGGCCGGATCCCGCGCGCCACGGGCTGGGCTGACCCGGTCGGCAGGGCTGACCCGATTGGCCGGGCCGACGGGCCGGGCGGGCTCCCGGGCCGGGCGGGCTCACGACGGCCATGGCCCGTCGCCGCCATGGATCCGGCCGTAGTCGTTCGTCTGCGGTGCGTTCGTCTGTCGTGCGAAGGACATGAGTTGCACTCCCTGGGGGTGGAAGGACACCGGGAGTACGGCACCCAGGAGCGGCGCGGTGAGCCACCGTTCACCTGGGCACCTGACGCTTCAGACGATCGCGCGGATGGCCCGCTCTGGACAGACACCGATGCCACGCCGTGCGTCGCTACGCCGGGATAGGCTGCGCGGACTGGCGGACTGGCCGACTGGTCGGGAATCTCCGGATGCCTGAGAGGAGCGGGGAATGAACAGCCGGACGGGATGGATAGGGATCGCCGCCGCGGCGGTGGTCGCGCTCGCCGGGTGCGGAGGAGGAGGTGGCGGCGGATCGCGGGCCGCGGACTCGGACCGGCCATCGGCGCCCTCGCCGTCAGTACCGTCGTCGTCAGCCCCCTCGCCCCCGGCACCGGCCGCCACCCGGCTTTCCCCCGCGGACCTGCAGGGACGATGGTGGACGTGGGCGGCGTCGGAAGAGACGTCAGCGAACCCGGTGGCCGACGAGGACGGACGGTCATGCCGCCGCAACCAGCCGGACGACGTGTGGTTTCTGGCCGGGACCTTCGGCGGCCAGGTCGAACGGTCCTGCACCGTGCCAAGCGGCCGCCCTGTCGCGTTTCCTCTTGTCAACCTCGTGGGCGGCGCCGGGGACTGTGCCGATTTCATGGAAACGGCCACGGGTACGGCGAGCCTGGACGGCCGGGACCTCCGTCCGGACCGTTACCGAGGGACGACGATCACGGTGACGGCCGCGCCCAGGAACCCCGTGACCGAGGCGAGCGGCCGCTTCACCGGGACGGGATGCGGGCTGTGGGTTCAGTTGCCCCCACTGAAGGCCGGAGAGCACACGCTGAAAATCCGGGGCAGGTCGGGAGAGTTCACGGTCGGGGTGGACTACGCGCTGACCGTGGCGGCGCCCGGCGCCACATAACGGTCCCGCCTGGCCGATCGTCAGTGCGGTCGGCCTGGTCCCGCGATGAGGAGTTCGACCAGTCGACGCGCGTCGTAGTGGGAGTCGTGCTCGGCGCCGATGCAGAGGTTCCCGACACCGCGCATGAGCTGGTAGGCCTCCACATCGGATCGAATCTCGCCAGAAGCGGTTGCGGCCTCGAGCAACTGGGTGCACACGGGCAGGAGGCGGTCGAGGAAGTAGGCGTGCAGCGTGTCGAAGCCGGCGTTGTCGGACTGCAGCACGGCGGCGAGTCCGTGCTTGATGACCAGGAAATCCACGAAGAGGTTGATCCATTGCCCCAGTGCGGCGTACGGAGTCGCGCTGCTCGCCAGCAGGGCCGGACCTGCCTCGGCGCAGGCCTCGACCTGGTGCCGGTAGACCGCGATGATGAGATCCGCTCGCGTCGGGAAGTGGCGGTAGATCGTGCCCACCCCGACGCCGGCCTGGGCCGCGATGTCCCGTACCGGCGCTTCCACGCCTGACGCGACGACACTCCGTCCGCGCTGCTCGACCCGTCACTGCGGCGCCGCTGATCGTCCGCCTGCCCCAGCACACATTCCGCCCGAAGGAATCGGCGTCGGCTCACGCCCCAGCCATCCCTTGGCCCGGCGTGAGTACGAAGCACACGGACGCGACGTCGTCCGCCGCAGTGCGCTGCTGGCCCAGCGTCACCCAGGAGGGTCACCGACGAGCTCATCAGCCCGTCGGCCCAGGGCAGGCCTTCGTAGTCACGCGGGTCGAAGCCGACCGGCCCCACGCGTCACGCTCATCCGTCGCGCGTTCGCTGCTGCAAGGGGCAGCGCGTGGTCCACCGCTCGATCCGTGCCAGACACACTCTCCGGCTCGTCCGGCAGGACGACCCGGAGACGTACCACCTTGTGCTGTCGGCCGCACGGTGGCACGTGAGACCTCAGTCCGTACCCGCCAAAACCTCCGCCGCGGCCACCCCGGACGCGGCAGTGGCTCCGTGCGTGGAGATGTACACCGCGCCGGGGGCGATGGCGCCCGGCAGGCCCATCTCCACGACGATCGCGTCCGGGCGCGCCGTTACGAGGTCCGCCAGGGCGCCGCCCATCCAGGTGTGCCGGGAGGCGTCCCTGACGACGACGACCAGCGGGCGTCCGGAGGCGGGCGTCAGCGCGGACGCCTCCAGGGTGGCGGCCCGCGTCTGCAGCTGCTGCGGGTGGATCCGGACGGAGGTCGTGCCGGGGAGCCGTTCGCTCAGCGGGGCCGCGACGCCCCAGGGGGTCTCCTTGCCGATGGCCAGGTTGGTGGCGGGCACCAATTCCACCACGTGTGGCGGGGCGGCCAGGGGCAGCGACTCCCGCACGGAGCCGGTCATGCGGATGGCCCGGCGGGCGGCGGCGAAGCCGATGTCACCGTCGACCGCACCGGCGGGGGCGGCCCGGCCCAGCTCCGTCGACCACTCGGCGAACGCCCGGACACGGTCCGCCGCCTCCGCGAGCCGCTCCTCGGCGAGGTCCCCGGCGGCCACGGCGTCGACGAGGGCGCCTGCGAGCAGTTGGGCGGTGGCCTCCTCGGCGCTCTCCCCGCCGACGCAGATGGCGTCGGCTCCGGCGGCGACAGCGCGCACCGCGGCCCCGTCGATCCCGTGGCCGTCGGCGACGGCCCCCATCTCTATGGCGTCGGTGACGATCAGTCCGTCGAAAGCGAGCTCTTGGCGCAGCAGGCCGTCGAGGATACGGCGGCTGAGGGTGGCGGGCAGCTCCGGGTCGTAGGCGGGCACCAGGAGGTGGCCGCTCATGACCGCGCGGACCCCCGCGTCCAGTGCGGCGCGGAAGGGCGGAAGGGCCTGTGCGGCGATCTGGTCGAGGTCGGCGTCGTAACTGGGCAGGCTGTGGTGGGAGTCGACGGCGACGTCCCCATGGCCGGGGAAGTGTTTGGCGCAGGCGGCGACCCCGGCCGACTGGAGTCCCCTGATCCAGGCGGCGGCGTGCCGGGACACCGCTTTGGCGTCCGCCCCGAAGGACCTGACCCCGATGATGGGGTTGTCCGGGTTGGAGTTGACGTCCACGGTGGGCGCGTAGTTGAGGCTGACGCCCGCGGCGCGCAGTTGGCGGCCGAGGTCGGCGGCGACGGACTCGGTCAGCTCGGTGTCGTCCACTGTCCCGAGGGCGAAGTTGCCGGGGCGGGTGGAGCCGGTCGTGGACTCGATCCGGGTGACGTCACCGGCCTCCTCGTCAATCGCTACGATCAACGACGGGTTCTCGGCACGGAGTTGTGCGGTCAGCCGGGCGAGCTGGTCCGGGGATTCGATGTTGCGGGCGAAGAGCACGACGGAGGCCAGGCCGTTACCGATGTCACGCAGAATCCACTCCGGTGCCTCCGTGCCCACGAACCCCGGCTGCAGGACGGAGAGCGCGAGTCCTCGCAGGTCCCTGCTGGGCTTGCTGGGAGACATCGACCACGCCTTTCGAAGATCTTTGGTCCAGACCAACGGATACTTGCCCAGTTGAATCGCCGGTGTCAAGAAGGGGCCATCGTGGCTTCGGTCAACAGGTCTAGGGAATTCACTTGTTGACAACGCATTTGGTCTAGTCCATTTTTGTGAAGGTGTCAGTACAGCATGGAGCGGAGGGACACTACGCTCCGGCGCCTGACACCGTCCTGCCTTCGTCACCAGCAGTCTCAGCGGACCAGTGATGTTCGCGATCTGCGACGGAGAGTTTTCAGTTTTGGAGCACTGCATGCCAAAGCCCGACCATTACCTGCATCGGTCCCCCTCGGACGTCCCGTACTTCAGCTCGGACGGCGAGACGTACCTGGCCCGGACCCAGCTGCGGGACCTCACCAAGACACGTCGGCTGAGGGTGCTGTCCGAGGATGACTTCGCCTTCTGGCAGACCTATGGCTACGCCGTGGTGAAGCAGGCGATCCCCGCCTCGGCGGCGCGCCGACTGCTGGACTTCAGCTGGGACTTCCAAGGGCTCGACCCCGGCCGCCCCCAGACCTGGTACGAGGACCGCGAGTACCGGTCCGACCTGGACCGGGAGCTGCACATCTACGGGTTTGTCGAGGCGTACCACCACCAGCTCATCTGGGACAGCCGCCAGACGCAGCGGGTCTACGACGCGTTCGTGGACGTGTGGGACTGCGAGGAACTCTGGGTCACCCTGGACCGGCTCAACCTGAACCCGCCCAACGTCAGCAACCGCGACCGGGCCCTGATCGCCCCCACCGAGAAGGGGTTCGACATCGAACTCCACTGGGATGTCGACACGACGCTCAGTGTGCTGCCGCAGCGGGTCCAGGGCATCATCGCCCTTCATGACACCGAGCCGGAGCTCGGCGGCTTCCAGTGCTGCCCCGAGCTGTTCCGCCGGTTCGACCGGTGGCGGGCGCTCCAGCCGGACGACCGCGATCCGATCCGGCCCAGGATCGACCGGAGTGAACTTCCCATCGTAAGACCGGTATTGGAGGCCGGGGACCTGCTCATCTGGAACGGCCTGCTGGCCCACGGAGTGGCGCCCAACACCTCGAAGAACGGCGTGCGGGCGGTCCAGTACCTCTCGATGATGCCCGCTCTCGAATCGCACGAGGAACTGCGGCGTTCACGGATCGAGTCATGGCGCCACCTCACCACGCCGACCTGGAACGCCACCCTGCTCGGCGACGCCGACAAGCCCGAAGCCCTCAGATACGGCACCGCCACCTTGAACGACCTGGGTGCCAGGCTACTCGGCCTCACTTCATGGGACGGAAAAGACGTCAACCAGAGCGCCCGGAGTGACCAGAGCGGCAGGGAAGTGGCGTGCGAAGCATCTGCCTGACACTTCCCACCAACCGGGCGTGCCCCGCGATGGTCACCGCCATCGGCGAGGAGGCCGCCTACGCCGCCGAACACTTCGACGTCGAGGTGCACCTGCTCGTCCTGGACTCCTCCGACGCGTTCGCGGAGCACGCGCGGGCCCTGCGCGCCGCTCACGGGGCGCCGGGCGTCGTCGTGCACCACCTCGGCGAGGCGGAGCAGCGTGACTTCCTGCGCCAAGTGATCCACCGGACCGGGCACACCAAGCCCGAGCTGCTGCTCGACCTCATGCTTCCGGCCGGGCTCTCCTACGGTGCCTGCACCAACCGCGCGTTCCTGATCGCCGTGGCGCTCGGGTGCGAGTCCGTCCACCGCAGGGACTCCGACAGCCGCTACCAGGTGCTGCGCGGCGAGACCGTATTCCCCGTCCACCATGAGCTCATGTCGCTCGGCAAGCGCGCGGCCGACGCGGCGCACGGTGTCGGTGAGACGGCGCTCGCTCAGGAGGACACTCACAAGCAGGTGGCGATGGTGGGCGGCTCCTTCGTGGGGGAGCTGTCCGTGGACATCGACGAGATCCGTCGGCTCGACCCGGACGTCTACTACGACGTGGTCAGCCTGTGGGCGCCCGGCCACTGGCCGGACGAGCAGAAGCGGGAACTCGTCGACGAGTCCTTCCAGGGGCCCGGGACCGGCGCGTTCACCGGCGACCGGACGACCTTGACCGTCGTCGACCCCATGCGGGTGGACATGTGCAACATCAGCTTCCATCAGGTGCACGAACGAGTGCCGCTGCCGCCCGCGACCGACACCATCGGCAGCGACTACTTCCTCATTCACCTGGTCCACGCCGCCGCGCTGCCCGGCGTGCTGCACAACCGCCACATCGTGAACTTCTACACCAGGGAGCGCCGTACCGACCCGGGGTTCACGGCCTACCAGATGCGGTTCGCCAAGTTCTTTCTGTCGATGCTCTACTTCAACTTCCTCTACGACGAGATGGCCGCGGCCGGCGAGTCCCTCCTCGACGACCGGGGTCAGGTGCGGGCGTCCGTGATCGCCGAGTTGGCCAGAAAGAGCACCCTGCTCGACCGGGCGGAGAACGTCCAGCGCCTCGACACCATTGAGACGGCCTATCGGAAGCTCGGCGGCAGATACGCGACGTTCGCCGCTCTCCTCGCGTCGCGCCGCGAGCGTC
Source organism: Streptomyces sp. ME19-01-6 (assembly GCF_033793745.1). NCBI lineage: Bacteria > Bacillati > Actinomycetota > Actinomycetes > Kitasatosporales > Streptomycetaceae > Streptomyces > Streptomyces sp. ME19-01-6. The sequence goes on from NZ_JARAXF010000002.1 coordinate 38,702, forward strand.
TCCTCGACGAGGCGCAGAGCGACATCGCCGACTTCGCCCTGCTGGTCGAGGCGTGGGACCCGCTGGTGCGGGCAGCCCGCGACACCGCACTCGCGCAGGCTCCGGGACGTCCGGGTCGAAGGCCACAATGACACACGCGGACATACTGGGGACATCCTTGTCCGCCGCGCTCGCGGCCACCGGGGACGACCGGATCGTCTTCGACCTCACCGGGATCGAGGAGCGCTACGAGTCCCTGCTCCGGGAGCTGCCCGGAGTCGCCGTCCGCTTCGCCATGAAGGCATGCCCGGTCGACGAGGTGCTGGCCCGGCTGGCCGAGGCGGGCGCCGGGGTCGACGCGGCGAGCGTCCCGGAGATGGAACAGGCGGTGCGCGCGGGTGTGCCGATCGGCAGAGTGCACTACGGCAACACCGTGAAGTCCGACCGGAACATCGCCGAGGCCCACCGGCTCGGCATCAGGGACTTCGCGACCGACAGCCTGGAGGACGTGGCGGCGATCGCCGAACACGCCCCCGGTGCCCGGGTGTTCTGCAGACTCGCCACCGATACGCGTGGAGCGCTCTGGGGGCTGAGCGACAAGTACGGATGCTCGACCGCCGACGCGCTGACCATCCTTGAAACGGCGCGGAAGCTGGGTCTGGCGCCCTCCGGCCTCTCCGTGCACGTCGGCTCTCAGCAGATGACGGCCGAAGCCTGGCGCAGCGCCTTCGAACGCCTCGCGGACGTCCTGGCCGCCCTCGACCGCCGCGGGATCACCCTGGACCACGTCAACCTCGGCGGCGGCCTCCCTGTCCTGGGGTATCTCGACAAACACGGCAGACCGCTCGACCCTCCTATCGACAAGTTGTTCGCCGTCATCCGGGAGGGAATGGCGTACCTCGGCGGCATCGGCGGACACCACCTCGACTTCATCGTAGAGCCGGGCCGCTACCTCGTCGCCGGACAAGGAGCCATCCGGGCACATGTGTCCCGGCTGTCCGCGCGGCGGGGCCCCGACGGCCGGCGCCAGTACTGGCTGTACCTGAGCTGCGGGAAGTTCAACGGCCTGTACGAGATGGACGAGTTGCAGTACCCGCTCGTCTTCCCCACACACGGCGGCCCCGGCGTCCGCCATGTGCCCACCGTCGTGGCCGGGCCCACCTGCGACAGCGACGACGCCTACTCCCATGAGCACGGCCTGGTCCAGGTGCCCGAGGCGCTGGCGTCGGGCGACCCGGTCTGGGTGCTGTCCTGTGGCGCGTACGCGATCAGCTACATGACCCGGGGCTTCAACGGTTTCGGCCCGCTCCCGTACACCTGTGTCGACGGCGGCGGCGCGGTCGGGTCCGGGAAGGGGGTGTGTGGCGGATGAACGACGAGGTGCGCATACGCCACATCGCCGAGCGCGACTGGGACGACATCGCGGCACTCGAGTCCCGCGTCTACACCGGCCTCGGCCTGTCCGAGGGACGGGTGGCGCTCGAGTCCCGGGCGCGCGTGTCGCCGGGCACCTGCCGCGCGCTGGAGGTGGGCCCCCGGCTCGCGGGCTATGTGCTCGCGCTGCCTTATCCGATGTACCGGTACCCGGAACTGGACCGGCCCGAGGACACCGCGTTCCCGTCCACCAATCTGCATCTGCACGACCTGGTCATAGCGGAGAACTTCCGGCGCCAGGGGCTGGGCCGGCGCCTCCTCGGCCACCTCACCGCGTCGGCCAGGACGCACGGCTACGAGCAGATCTCGCTGGTCGCCGTCGGGGGCAGCGCGACGTACTGGTCGGCGCGTGGCTTCACCGCCCACCAGGAGGTCGTCCCCCCGGACGGTTACGGCCCGGACGTCATCTACATGTCGAGGGCGATGCCGTCCGGCGTGTCCGCGCGTGGCACGTCATCGCACGAGGAATTGGGTTGAAGCACATGCTGCGGGTCCGAGATCCCTTCTACCGGAGCCAACTGGCGATCGCCGCGCTGTTCTGCTCCCTCGGTTTCCAGTACGCCACCTGGGCGTCGCGCATCCCCGCCATCAAGGCCGACCTCGGCCTGACGGCGGCGGAGGTGGGTTTCCTCCTGATGGCCGCGGGGGTCGGCGCGAGTGTGTCGTTCCCCCTCGTGTCCGTGCTGATGAGGCGTCTGGGCTCACAGCGCCTCGCACTGCTGTCGGCCCTGGGCTTGACGCTGGTGCTCATCGCCCTGGCCATGGCACCGAACTACCCCGTCGCCCTGGCGGTCGTGTGCTGCGACGGAGTGCTCGTGGGGTGCCTGAACGTCGCCATGAACGCGCAGGGAGCCGCGCTCGAACTCCGGCACAAGCGCAACGCCATGGCCAAACTGCACGCCACGTTCAGCGGCGGCTCACTGCTCGCCGCCCTCCTGGCCTCCTGCGTGAACGCGCTGACCTCGACGGTCGCCGTGCACTTCGGCGTGGCCGCCGTCGTCCTGCTGCTCCTGTTCGCCTACGCGCGAACCGGGCTTCTGGCGGAGGACGAGGCCGCCGAGGAGAAGCGGAACGAGACGAAAAGCCGTGGCGGATGGTCCCTGCCGACCCGCATGACCCTGTGGATGTGCTGCGCCATGACCTTCGGTACCGTCACCGAGGGCGCCATCAACGACTGGTCGGCCCTCTACATGACGGACGTCGCCAAGGCTTCGGCGGAGCTGGCCCCCCTGGGGATCGCCGTCGTCTCGGGCATGATGGTGCTGGCCCGGCTCTTCGCCGACGGCTGGCGCGCCCGCTGGGGCGACGGGCGCGTCGTCGTCCTCGGCAGCGCTCTGGCCGGGGCGGGGCTGGCCCTCGCCCTGCTGAGCGGCGGTGTCGTACCCGCCCTGATCGGGTTCTCCTGCGTCGGCCTCGGCATCGCGGCCGTAACCCCTTGCGTCTATGTCGCCGCGGCGAAGCGGGGCCCCGACGCTCTGGCGCTGGTCGCCGCCATGGGAACGACTGGCCTGCTGGCAGGTCCCCCGGTCATCGGCTTCGTGGCGAACTCCAGCAGCCTGGTGTGGGGCCTGGGTGTCGTGGCCGCTTCGGCGATCGTGGTGTCCCTGTGCGGCACGCGGATCCGATGGACACCCGCGAACGCCTGACCCGTACCGGCCCGACTCCCGGCAACACGCTCAGCACAGCTGCCTCACCTACTGGGTGATACGCGGAGCCGACCGCTGTCCTCATGCGAGAAGCCCCGCCCTCGCCGAGCGGCGCGCATACCGGCCAAGTGGAGCACTCACCCGTTACGGGGTGCGATCAGGGCCGTTCTTGGAGCACCAGGACCCAGGCGCCCTTCTGAGGGAATCTTCTGGTATTGCACTTCTCACCCCTCCGTGCGCTGATGCACATGCCCGGCACAGCAACCGACCATGCTCTCCAAGGCGGTGACCAGATGAATCACGCACAGCCCCCCTCCGGCCTCCCCGAGCCGTCCAGCACGGCTGTCATGCTCCTCAACGACCCCGGTGAGTACCTGCTTCACCTACGAGACAACATCCCCGGGATCTGCCACCCGGGAACCTGGAGCTTCATCGGAGGCGGCCGCGAAGGCGACGAGACGCTCGAGGAAACCATCGCCCGTGAGCTCCATGAAGAGGCCGGCCTGACCATCCCCGGCCTGAAGCGCTTCATGGTCATCAGCAGCACCGGCCCGGACGGCCGGACAAAAACCCGCGTCCAGGTCTTCATCGGCCGGTGGAACGGCGATCCCGACGCGCTGCCCATCACCGAGGGCATCATGTTCCGGTTCTTCCCACCCGAGATCATCGACCGGCTGGTGACCTGTCCGGGGACAGCCGAGGTGATCCGCGCCCACCGGATCGGGAGGGCAGGTGTGACGACGACCCTCGGTGCACGATCGACGCAAAGGGAGCTCCCCGTTGGGATACACAAAACAGGATGAGTGGGATGCACACTTCGCCGGTGGCGAGGGGTTCCGGCCGGTGGGGGACGCCGAGCGAACCTTGCTGGCCGAGCGTGTGCCCGCCCCCGCCGAGGGCGGCAGGGCGTTGGATGTCGGCTGCGGTCTGGGCGAACTGGCCGTGCATCTGGCGTCCATGGGCTACACGGTCGATGCCGTGGACTGGGCTGAACACGCCCTCGCCCGCGCCGGCAGCGAACAGCCGGCCGACGTGCGCTGGATGCGGCTGGACATCGAGAGGGACGGCCTCGAGCCACTGCACGAGAACGGCTACGACCTGATCACGCTCCGGCTCGCATACGCCTTCCTGTACGCCCGCGGCCGGGTCATGGGTGACCTCGGCCGACGGCTGCGCACGGGCGGCGCGATCGTCGTGATCACGCCGCTCGCCGCGACCACACCCGAGACCAAGCGGGACATCGCGCTGGACGAGTCCGAGATCAGCCTGCTGACCACCGGCTGGGAGCAGGCGGAGCGGTTCGATGCGGACGGGCTGGCCGTGCTCATCCTGCGCGGCCCATGCCGCGGACTGCTGCACCTCACCTCGCAGTACGGCACGTCCACACCTACGACCCCGTGCACAAGACCACGCGGAGCCGGGCAACCGGGCTGAAGCAGCCTCTGGGTATCGCCGTGGGGCCGGACGGCTCGCTCGTCGTCGCCGAGGCGGGCGCCGGCCGGATCGTGGCCATCGACGACAACGGCACCCTCACCCCGCTCGCCGAGGGGCTCGACCACCCCGTGGACGTGGCCTTCGACGGGGGACGAACTGTTCACCGTGGAGACCGGCCACCGCAGGCTCCGGGCGATCTCACTCATTACGGGGGAAATCAGAACAGACGCGGAGGACCTGCCGGTCGGGCCGCCCTGCGGCGTCGTCCCCCGCGCCCAACCCGCGCTGTTCGCCGACGGTCTGCCGGGGATGGCCTGCCGCTTCGCCGTTGTCGGCCAACGGTGAGGGCACCGTGCTCCGCCTGGCCCCGTCCCGAACCGGCGCCCGACAACTGCCGCGGGGAGCGGGATGATGCGCGCGTCGTCGTCTGGGCCTCATTGGTCCAGACGACGGTGGTCGGCGCCGCATGGGGCGCCGCGCCCTCGCCTTCGCCGCAGCCCCGGTCGGCGTGCGGGCGCGGCGCAGTCCGGTCAGCTCACCGCCCGCTTCACCAGCTCGGAGATCCGCGCCTCATCACCGGCCGTCAGCTCCCCGGTCAGCGCGTAAGCGGCCGGCCACATCGCACCCTCGTCCAGGTTCGCCTGGTCACTGAAGCCGAGTGTGGAGTAGCGGGCCTTGAACTTCGCGGAGCACTGGAAGAAGCAGACGACCTTGCCGTTCTTCGCGTACGCGGGCATCCCATACCAGAGCTTCGGCGCGAGCCCCGGCGCCGCCGCCGTGACGAGGGCGTGTACCCGCTCGGCCAGGGCGCGGTCGCCCGCCTCCATCTCGGCGATTTTCGCCAGCACTTCACTCTGGCCGTCCGTCTTGGTGGAGCCGCGGCGGGCCGTCTTCACCTCCCGAGCGCGCTCCTTCATCGCGGCGTGCTCCTCGACCGTGAACCCCGTGTCATTGCTCATTACATTCTCCATCCGCGCAGCGTCCCCTCTGTGGGACGAGCTCTGATGTTAGAGGGCCGCTGACGTGCGTGACTTCTCCAAAACTGACCGGCTGGCTTGTTCATCCTCAGCCGAGGACCTCCGCCGCGTCCTCATCCTCGTCGGGCCCCGGCGCGGCCGGATCACGAGACGCTGGAGAGCCGGCTGCGCTGCCTGACCGATCTGGCGCGGGAGCTGGGTGCGCCCCTGTGCAGCTTCTCACCCCACTGGAGAACCTCGAACTCAGCAGTTTCCCGCCGGGGCTCGGCACCGGCGTCGGGAGTCAGTCGGTGATCACTGGGCTGCGGTGGATCCACTCGCCGCCGCGTGCCACGTGGTGGATGAAGGCGGCCACGTCCGCCCGACTGATCGTCGGGTTGCCCTTCATCGGCAGGCGGTCGTCCGCGCGGAAGGTGCCCTTGGCGGGGCCGTGGGTCAGCCGGGTCGGGTAGACCACGGTCCAGTCCAGCCCACTGGAGCGGATGCTCTCGTCCGCGATCTCCTTGTCGGCGTAGATCGACCGCAGCAGCGTGCTGTAGATCAGCTTCTGCGGGCCGCTCGACCAGGCGAAGGTGTGGCCGACACCGAACGACGACAGCCACACCAGCCGGGAGACACCCGCTTCCCCGGCCGCACCGATCACGGCCGTCGAGGCGCGCGTGAAGAGGCCGTCGGCGCGTACGGAATTGCCCCTGCCGAGGGCGGATACGATCGCGTCGTGCCCGACCGCGGCGGAGGAGACGTCGCGGAGCGATGTGGCGTCTCCGCTGACCGGCGTGACCTTGTCGGCCAGGTCGTCCAGAGCCGCCGGGTTGCGTACGAAGGCCGTGACCGAGTCACCGGACCGCAGGGCCATGTCGATGACGTGGCGGCCGGTGGGGCCGGTGGCGCCGAGGATGAGGAGTTTCATGGCAGGGGCATCTTCCGTGAAGGGGTGAAGGCAGGGCGCGCAGGGACGCGGTCGCGTCCGTGCCACGACAACAAGCGAAGTGGACAGTTGTCCGCTACCGGGAAACGTAGCGGACAGCTGTCCGGTCAGCAAGGCCGACGACCTCGGCGCCACCTCGACGAATTGCGCCGATCAGATTCCGAAGCGCGTGCGGAAGAACTCGTCCAGATCCGGACGAGTGGCGGCCGGGCCGGGCAGTCGCTCCGCGCCCGGGGCGCGCAGACCGTCGAGGAGGACGGACAGCTGGCGGCCGGCCAGGTCGGCGGAGAGGCCGCCGCCGGCGCCGTCCTCGGGGATCCGCGGGGGCAGGGAGACCATCATCAGCACCAGGTCGTACGTGTTCACGTCCGGCCGTACAGACCCCTCCCGCTGGGCCCGGGCCACCAAGTCGTCCAGGTCGGCCGGCAGGGCGTCGCGCACGGCGACGAGGGCCGGGCCGGACTCCGTCGTGCGCCTGCGGGAGACGGGGAACATCTGACTGCTGCGGACCTCGGGCATGCGGCCGCACACCCTCCCCAACGCCTACATCAATCTCACGGAGGACCAGGGCGAGGCCTGGCGTCGCGGCGTGTACGGAAGCGAGGCCAAGTACCGGCGGCTCGCAGAGATCAAGGCGGTGTGGGATCCGCGGAACCTGCTCCGTCACAACAAGAACATCGCTCCCGCCCTCAGCGAGAAGGAGCCCCCGCGCGCAAGCCGTCCATGACGAGGTCCAGGAGCCGGGTGGCCTGGGGCCGCCAGTCCCCGTTCGGGTCGATCTGAAAGATGCCTGCGATGGCGAGGACGAAGTCGTCGGCGGTCACCCCGGGCCGGATGGTCCCGGCTTTGTGGTTGGCGTCGAGCAGGAGCTCGATCGCGGCGACCACCAGCGAGTATCCCGGTCTCGCGGGGCCGCCCGTGGCACTGGTGGCCTGGCGCAGGGCGTCGGCCAGGCCGGTCTTGGCCATGGCGAACTCGGCGAGGCGGTCCATCCACTCGCGCAGAGCCCGGGCGGGGTCCCGGACCGCCAGCAGCTCCGCCGCGCCGTCGGTCAGCTGTCGCACCTCGCGGCGGTGGATCTCCAGCACGAGTGCTTCGCGACTGGGGAAGTTGCGGTAGAACGTGCCCTGCCCGACCCCCGCCTTCCTGGCGATCACGCTCAGCGGTACGTCCGGGGAACACGTCAGCTCGGCCAGCGCCACCTCCAGGATGCGCTCGCGGTTGCGCTGCGCGTCCGAGCGCTGAGGCGCATCGTCCTTCGGCTCCACTCGCCCTCCTCGCGGGCCCATGACCGAACCCCCTTACTCACCGGACAGCCGTCCGTTACGTTCTCCAGTAGCGGACTGCTGTCCGTTTAGCTCCACCATAGCGGCGGACGCGGTCGGCATGAGCGGCCGGTGACCCGCGCGACCGCCTCACCTGGGCCGCGGACCACCTCGACCGTCCCCTGAGGAACTGTCAAGTGGGATGCCACCGCCGCTCTGCCACTTTGCGCTATAAACCCGTCAGCTCTGCCGCAGAACCATCATCGGACCGATTTCCGGCCCCGGTGCGTGCGTCCGCTTGTCCTCAGTTCTGACTGCTGCCTCTTCCGATTTGGAGACGGTTCGGTTGCCCAAAGCTCAGAATGAGTTCGCAGTGGCCGGTCATCCGTGGATCCTCTCCGGGCACACCGGAACCGCGCTGCGAGCTCAGGCGCGGCGGCTCCACGACCATGTCGCCGACCACCCTCGGCTCCGTCCGCAAGACATCGCCCACACACTGGCGAGCAGCGGCGCTGCGCTCACGCATCGCGCGGCGGTGATCGCGGCAAATCGGGAGGGTTATCTGCAGGGGCTCGACGCGGTGGCCCGGGGCGAGGACGCCCCCGGTGTCGTACGAGACACGACAGTCGCGGCCGGCGACGGGATCGTGTTCGTCTTCCCCGGCCAGGGCACCCAGTGGCCCGGCATGGCCGCGGATCTGCTGACTGCGTCCCCCGCTTTCCGTCGGGCCATCGACGCCTGCGCCGAGGCGTTCGAGCCGTATGTCGCCTGGTCACCGGAGGCGGTGCTGCGGGGCACACCGGGCGCGCCGCCCCTGGAGCAAACCGATGTGGTGCAGCCGACGCTGTTCGCCGTCATGGTGGGGCTGGCCGAACTGTGGCGATCTCACGGGGTGAGCCCGACGGCGGTCGTGGGGCACTGCATCGGGGAGATCGCGGCGGCCCATGTCTCCGGCGCCCTGTCGCTGTCCGACGCGGCACGGGTGGTGATCGAGAGCGGCCGGGCCCAGGCGACGCTCTCCGGGTCGGGTGCGCTGATCGCGGTCGCGCGGTCCGAGGCGCAGCTGCTTCCGTTGCTGCGGCGGCGGTGGCCGGGCAGGCTGTCGATCGCCGCGGTCAACGGCCCCATGGCGACGGTGGTCTCCGGCGATCGGCGAGCCGCCGAGGAGCTGTTGGCGGAGCTCACTCGTTCCGGTGTCCGGGCCCGCGAGGTGGCGATCGATGTCGCCACGCACTCTCCGTCCATGGCTGCACTCAGGGACGACCTGCTCGACTCGCTGTCATCGGTCACCGCCGGTGCGTCGCGGGTGCCGTTCCACTCCTCTGTCGTCGGGGGCCCGCTGGAGACCCAGAGGCTCGACGCGGCTTACTGGCACCGGAATCTCGCCGACACGGTCCGGTTCGAAAGCGTCGTCACGGGGCTGCTGCGACAGGGCACACGCTGCTTCGTGGAGCTGAGCCCGCACCCGATGCTGACCATGTGTGTGCAGGCCACCGCCGAGGAGGTGGTCAGCGGTGAGCGTGTCGTCATCGTGCCGACGCTGCGCCGCCGGCACGCCGCCATCGCGTCCTTTCGAACCGCGCTGGCCGAGCTGTACGTACAGGGCGCGCTGGATGATCACCACGCGGCGTTCTCGGTGCCGGGCGGCCGCCGGATCAAACTGCCCATCGAGCTGCCCGAGGACACGTCCGTAGAGCTCGCCGACGCCCCGGACCTGGCGGAAGCCCGCCAGTCCTCCTTGGTGGAGCGGCTTGCCCGGCTCTCCCCCGCGGAGCGGAAGCGGCGGCTGCGCGAGCTGGTGAGCATCGAGGCGGCCAAGGTCCTCGGGGATGTCGCCGAGGAGGCCGCACCGGGCCACGGCATCGCGGAGCATGAGCACTTCGTCGCCTCGGGCTTCGACTCCGCGGCCGCGGTCGCGCTGCGCAATCGCCTGAATGACGCCGCCGGACTGCTGCTGCCCTTCACCCTGGCCTTCGACCATCCGACACCCGCCGCCGTCGCCGACCATCTGCACTCCCTTCTCTTCGGTCACCAGGGCGGCGAGGAGCCGGGCGCCGGCGGCCACCCCGGCCCCGCGGCGGCGGTCGGTCCGGCCACGGCCGGCGACGAGCCGATCGCCGTCATCGGCATGGCGGGCCGCTTCCCTGGAGGCGCGCGTACCCCCGAGGAGCTGTGGGAACTGGTCGCCGCCGGCACCGACGCCCTCTCCCCCTTCCCAGAAGACCGAGGCTGGGACCCGCGGCAGCTCTACGACCCGGACCCCGCCCGGCCCGGCACGTACTACCAGCGCGAAGCGGGATTCCTCCACGACGCCGACAAGTTCGACGCCGAGTTCTTCGGCATCGCGCCACGCGAGGCCATGGCCATGGATCCCCAGCAGCGGCTGCTCCTGGAGACCTCGTGGGAGGCGCTTGAACGGGCGCGGATCGACCCGACAACGCTGCGCGGCAGCCGCACCGGGGTGTTCGTCGGCGTGGCCCCGCTCGACTACAGCCCCCGGATGCACCAGGCGTCGCCGGAGCTGGAGGGCCACCTGCTGACGGGCAACATCGGCGCCGCCGCCTCGGGGCGGATCTCCTACGTCCTCGGTCTGGAGGGGCCGGCGGTGTCCGTGGACACGGCGTGCTCCTCGTCCCTGGTCGCCCTGCATCTGGCGGGCCAGGCGCTGCGGGCCGGGGAGTGCTCGCTGGCCCTGGCCGGCGGGGCGACGGTCCTCTCGACTCCCGGCATGTTCATCGAGTTCTCGCGGCAGCGCGGCCTGGCTCCGGACGGCCGCTGCAAGGCGTACGCGGCCGCCGCGGACGGCACTGGCTGGTCCGAGGGCGTGGGCATGCTGCTCGTCGAGCGACTGTCCGACGCGCGACGGCTCGGGCACCGGGTGCTGGCGGTGGTACGGGGCTCCGCGGTCAACCAGGACGGGGCGAGCAACGGCTTCACGGCGCCCAGCGGTCCGTCACAGCAACAGGTCATCCGGTCGGCCCTGGTCAACGCCGGGCTGTCGGCTCCGGAGGTCGACGCGGTGGAGGGGCACGGCACCGGCACCCGGTTGGGCGATCCGATCGAGGCGCAGGCGCTGCTGGCCGCCTACGGGCAGGGGCGGCGGGCCGACCGGCCGCTGTGGCTGGGATCGATCAAGTCGAACATCGGACACACCCAGTGGGCCGCGGGCGTCATCGGGGTCATCAAAATGGTGCTCGCGCTCCAGCACGGTGTGCTGCCGCGCACTCTGCATGTGGACAAGCCGTCGGACTACGTGGATTGGTCGGCCGGGGCGGTGCGGCTGTTGACGGAGCCGGTGCCCTGGCCGGAGAACGGCCGCCCTCGCCGGGCGGGCGTGTCGTCCTTCGGCATCAGCGGGACTAATGCTCATGTCATCCTCGAGCAGGCGCCGGCAGCGACGCCGTCGTTGTCCCGGCCGGCTCCCGAGGGGCATGCCGTCGAGCCGGGACCCGTCCTGCCCTGGGTGGTCTCGGCCAAGACCCCACAAGCACTACGCGACCAGGCCCGCCACCTGCACACACACCTCACCGCCCGCCCACACCTCACACCCGCCGATGTCGGCCACACCCTCGCCACCGGCCGCACCACCTTCAACCACCGCGCCGTCCTCATCGGCTCCGACCGCGAACAACTCCTCCACGGCCTGAACGCCCTCGCCACCGGCCAACCCCCCCCAACCCTCCACCAAACAGCGACCCATCCCACCACCCCCGGTGGCCACACCGTCTTCGTCTTCCCCGGACAAGGCGGCCAATGGGCAGGAATGGGACTACGACTCCTGCACACCTCACCCCTCTTCGCCGAGCAGATGGCCGCCTGCGAACAAGCCCTCACCCCCTACATCAACTGGTCACTCGCCGACATCCTCCACCAGCCCGCCGACGACCCCGCATGGCAACGCGCCGACATCGTCCAGCCCGTCCTGTTCTCGATCATGGTGTCCCTGGCCGCACTCTGGCGCTCCTACGGCATCGAACCAGACGCCGTCCTCGGCCACTCCCAAGGCGAGATCGCCGCAGCCCACGTCTGCGGCGCCCTGACACTCCAAGACGCAGCCAAAATCATCACCCTGCGCAGCCAAGCCCTCCAAACCGTACGAGGCGCCGGAGCCATGGCCTCCGTACCCCAACCCGCACACCAGGTCACCGAACTCCTCCACACCCACTGGCCCAACCGGCTATGGGTAGCCGCCACCAACTCCCCCACAACCACAGTCATCTCAGGAGACACCGACGCACTCGAAGAAGCACTCCAGCACTACCAAACCCACCACGTGCACGCCAAACGCATCCCCGTCGACTACGCCTCCCACTGCCCCCACATCGACGCCGTCAAAGACCCCCTCCTCACCCTCCTCAACAACATCCACCCCCAACCCACCACCATCCCCTTCTACTCCACCGTCGACAACCGATGGACCGACCCCACCGAACTCGACGCCCACTACTGGTACCGCAACCTACGCAACCCCGTACAATTCGCCAACGCCATCCACACCCTCACCCAAACCGACCACCACACCTACATCGAAATCAGCCCCCACCCCACACTCACCCCCGCCATCACAACCACCACCGAAACCCCCACCGAAACCACCCACCACACCACCACCGTCATCCCCTCACTCCACCGCGACCACGACGACACCCACCACATCCTCACCAACCTCGCCCACGCCCACACCCACGGCCACACCACCAACTGGCAACACCACTACCAAACACTCCACCCCACCCCCCACCACATCGACCTCCCCACCTACCCCTTCCAACACCACCACTACTGGCTCCACGACTCGACACCTGTCGGTGACATCGCCGCGGCCGGGCTCGCACGGGCCGATCACCCGCTGCTCACCGCCGCCTTGGAACTGGCCGACGAGGACGGTTACCGGCTCACCGGTCGGCTCTCCCTGGCCACTCACCCCTGGCTCGCCGACCACACCGTCGGCGGCAGCGTCCTGCTGCCCGGTACCGCCTTTCTCGAACTCGCCCTCCACGCCGGCCGTCACACCGGGCACCCGCACGTCGAGGAGCTGACCCTCCACACCCCGCTCGTTCTCCCTCCTGGCGGGGGCACGACCACGCTTCAGATCGCCGTCGGCGCGCCGGACGGATCCGGACGCAGGGCCATCGGCGTCTACTCCCGCACGGATGCCACCTGGACCCGGCACGCCACGGGCAGCCTCACCCGTACCCAGATCACGGAGGAACCGCCCGCGATTTGCTGGCCCCCGCCCGGCGCCGAGCCCATCGACCTCACCGGCCTCTACCCGCGGCTGGCGGACGCCGGCTTCGACTACGGACCGCTCTTCCGGGGACTGCGCGCCGCCTGGCGGCACGGTGACGCCATCCTCGGCGAGCTGCACCTTCCTGCCGACAGCGCGCACGATGCGTGGCGGTACGGCCTCCACCCCGCCCTGCTCGACGCCGCGCTCCACGCCACCGCGCTCACCTCGACCGGCGGCGTGCTCCAGTCGGCCCTTCCCTTCGCCTTCTCCGGTGTCACGCTCCACACCACCGGAGTCACGGCTGCCCGCGTACGGCTGTCCCCGGCGCAGGCGGTCCAGGATCCCGATGCCGTATCGCTGGAGGTCACCGACTGTTCCGGCCGGCCCGTGGCCCGCCTCGCATCGCTCACGCTGCGCCCGGTGTCGATGGACGAGCTACGGGCCACCAGTGGGGTGCCTGAGGACTCGCTGTTCGGGATCGAGTGGGCGGCGCTTCGGCGGCCCACGACGCCGGTCGGCCCGTTGCGTTGCGCGGTGCTGGGCACGGACCCCTTTGAGCTGGCCGCGGCAACCGAGGCTGACGCGGCATACCGGGACTTCGACGCGCTGACGGCGGCCTTGGACGCGGGCGAGCGGCTGCCCGATGTGGTGCTGCTGGCCGCGGGTGCCACGCGGAACGCTGTGGGTGGTGCCAAGAAAGGCGCCGTCCCGGACGACGTCACGCTGCCGGACGGCACGGCCCTGCCGGAGGCGGTGCGCGCGTCCACCGGCCGAGTGCTCGGGTTGCTCCAGCGCTGGCTCACGGATGAGCGATGCACGGCCGCCCAGCTGGTCGTCGTGACGCGCGGGGCCGCCGCCGCGGCCGCCGGGGAGGACATCCCGGATCTGGCGGGTGCGGCGGTGTGGGGACTGGTGCGGTCCGCCCAGGCCGAACACCCCGGCCGCCTCGGCCTCGTGGACTACGACGGTCACGAGGACTCGCGCGCCGTGTTCACCGCCGCTCTGGGCACGGCTGAACCGCAGCTCGCACTGCGGGCGGGTGAGGTGCGCGTGGCACGGCTGGTGCACGCCGATGCCGGCGCGGGGGTGAGCGCCGACGCCCCGGCCGCCGATGAGCGGCCCGGCGGTGGGGACCGGCCCGGGAGGGACGGGCTCGGCGCGGTCTCGCCGATGGCTGCGACGGCGCCTCTGGACGAGGGGCGGGTCCGCGTCGGCGTACGCGCCGCGGGGCTCGGCTTGTGGGACGCACCTCCCGCACTCGATCCGGCACAACCGGCGCGGCGTTCGCCCGAGCCGGGCGGCGGGGGCGCGGGGGTGGTCCTGGAGGTCGGCCCCGGGGTGGCGGACCTGGCCGTCGGTGACCGGGTGCTGGGCGTGTTCCCCGACGCCTTCGCGCCGATGGCCATCGCTGAGCGCGACTGTCTGGCCCGCATCCCCGAGGGCTGGACCTTCGCCGAGGCGGCGTCGATTCCCGTCGCCTTCGCCACCGCCTACTACGGTCTCGTGGACCTGGCCGGCCTGTGCCCGGGCGAGTCGGTGCTGGTGCACACCGACGCCGGCGGAGTGGGCATGGCCGCAGTGCAGTTGGCCCGCCACCTGGGGGCGGAGGTCTACGCCATCGCGGACCCCGGCCGCCGACAGGCCCTCCGCGCCCAGGGCGTTCCCCCGGAGCGTGTCGCCTCCTCGCGCGCCCTCGACTTCGAAACCCGATTCGCCAACACCGCCGGAGAACACGGCATCGACGTCGTCGTCGACTGCCTCGCTCAGGAGCGCGCCGATGCCGAGGAGTCGACCGAGGCGTCCTTGCGCCTGTGTGCCCCGCTCGGCCGGTTCCTGAAAGTGGGGAGTGCGGGTGCCCGCGGCACCTGGCCGGTCACGGAGGAAGACCCCGGGGTCCGCTACCAGATCTGCGACCTCGCCCGGGCCGGAGGCCACCGCGTCAAGGAGATCCTCCGTACCGTCCTCGATCTCTTCGAGCAAGGCGCCCTGGCGCCGCTGCCGGTGGCCACGTGGGACATCCGCCAGGACCGGGACGCCGTCCACCAGCTCCAAGGCGGTCGGCACATCGGCAAGAACGTCCTCGTCCTCCCCACACCGCCCCATCCCGACGGCACCACCCTGATCACCGGCGGCACCGGCACACTCGCCTCCGCCCTCGTCCACCACCTGGTCAGCCACCACGGCGTACGGCACGTGCTCCTCATCAGTCGGCGCGGCCCCGATGCCCCCGGCGCCGACCGGCTGCACGCCTCGCTGGCCGAGCTCGGCGCCCAGGTCACCATCGCCGCCTGCGACGTCAGCGACCGCAGCGCCCTGGCCAGGCTCCTTCGCTCGATCCCCGACTCCCACCCCCTCACCGCCGTCATCCACACCGCCGGCGTCCTCGACGACGCCACCATCACCTCCCTCACCCCCCACCAGCTCGACAGCGTCCTCACTCCCAAAGTCGACGCCGCCCTCCATCTGCACGAACTCACCCGTTATGAGGACCTGTCGGCATTCGTTCTGTTCTCCTCCGTCGCCGCCGCCGTCGGCACCCCGGGCCAGGCCAACTACGCCGCCGCCAACGCCTTCCTCGACGCCTTGGCACACCACCGCCGCGCCCAGGGCCTGCCCGCACTCTCCCTCGGCTGGGGACTCTGGGCGGAGACCAGCGGTATCACCGGTCACCTCACCCCCGGGGATCGCCACCGCTTCCAGCGGACCGGCCTCACTCCCCTCACCACGGCCACCGCGCTGGGCCTCTACGACGCCGTCCACACCACCCATCGCCCCGCGCTCATTCCCACCCGCCTCAACCGCGCCGCCCTGCCCCCGTCGCCCCTCTTCGAGCGGCTCGCCAGGGCCGGCGGCCATGCGCCCGCCGCCCCGGTCGCGCTCCGCGACAGCCTCGCCCAGCAAGCCCCCGAGCAACGACGCCAGGCCCTGCTCGCCCTCGTCCAAAGCCACATCGCCGGCGTCCTGGGCCATTCGCGCCCGGACGCCGTCCACCCCGAGCGCTCCTTCCGTGATCTCGGCTTCGACTCCCTCACCGGCATCGAACTCCGCAACCACCTCAACGAGGCGACCGGCCTGCGCCTCCCCTCCACTCTCGTCTTCAACCACCCCACCCCGGCCGCCCTGGTCGACCACCTTCAAGCCCGGCTCCAGGAAAACAGCGACGAATCCCCCGCCGCCCCGACCGTTCGCAGCACAGCCACCGCAGCCACCGCCGGTGACGAGCCCATCGCCATCATCGGCATGGCCTGTCGCTATCCCGGAGAGGTCCGGACCCCTCAAGACCTCTGGCATCTCGTCGCCAACCGAACCGATGCCATCGGCGATTTCCCGACGGACCGCGGATGGGATCTCGAAACGCTGTACAGCCCCGATCAGGCGCAGCCCGGCAGCAGCTACACCCAGAACGGTGGCTTCCTCTACGACGCGGGCCAGTTCGACGCCTCGTTCTTCGACATCAGCCCTCGCGAAGCACTCGCGATGGACCCCCAGCAACGCCTGCTTCTGGAAATCTCCTGGGAGGCCTTCGAAAGGGCCGGTATCGATCCCGCGCTGCTACGGGGCAGCCAAACCGGAGTTTTCGCGGGGGTCATGTACCACGACTACGGCCCGCACTCCCGCGTGGCCCCGGAGGAGGTGGAGGGATACCTGCTGACGGGCACGTCGGGCAGCGTCGTCTCGGGCAGGGTGGCCTACACCTTCGGCTTCGAAGGACCCGCCGTGACGGTCGACACGGCGTGCTCCTCGTCCCTGGTCGCCCTGCATCTTGCGGGCCAGGCGCTGCGGGCCGGGGAGTGCTCGCTGGCCCTGGCCGGCGGGGTGACCGTGATGTCCACGCCGGGAACCTTCGTGGAGTTCTCGCGGCAGCGGGGGCTGGCGGTGGACGGGCGCTGCAAGTCGTACGGGGCCGGGGCGGACGGCACCGGCTGGGCCGAGGGCGCGGGGATGCTGCTGGTGGAGCGGCTCTCGGACGCGCAACGGCTCGGGCATCGCGTCCTGGCCGTGGTACGGGGCTCCGCGGTCAACCAGGACGGAGCCAGCAACGGGCTCACCGCCCCCAGCGGCCCCTCGCAGGAACGCGTCATCCGCCAGGCACTGGCCAACGCCGGTCTCTCCCCCGCCGACGTGGACGCCGTCGAGGGGCACGGGACCGGCACGCCGCTCGGCGACCCCATCGAGGTAGAGGCGCTCCTGGCGGCCTACGGCCAGGAGCGCCCGGACGACCGGCCGCTGTGGCTCGGCTCGCTCAAGTCCAATATCGGCCATGCCCAGGCAGCGGCCGGCGTGGGCGGGGTCATCAAGATGGTCACGGCCCTTCAGCACCAGACCCTGCCCGCCACACTCCACGCGGACCCGCCGTCCTCGCACGTCGAGTGGTCGGGCGGTACGATCCGGCTGCTCACCCGGTCCGTGCCCTGGCCACGGGAGGGGCGCCCTCGCCGGGCGGGCGTGTCGTCCTTCGGCATCAGCGGGACTAATGCTCATGTCATCCTCGAGCAGGCGCCGGCAGCGACGCCGTCGTTGTCCCGGCCGGCTCCCGAGGGGCATGCCGTCGAGCCGGGACCCGTCCTGCCCTGGGTGGTCTCGGCCAAGACCCCACAAGCACTACGCGACCAGGCCCGCCACCTGCACACACACCTCACCGCCCGCCCACACCTCACACCCGCCGATGTCGGCCACACCCTCGCCACCGGCCGCACCACCTTCAACCACCGCGCCGTCCTCATCGGCTCCGACCGCGAACAACTCCTCCACGGCCTGAACGCCCTCGCCACCGGCCAACCCCACCCAACCCTCCACCAAACAGCGACCCATCCCACCACCACCGGTGGCCACACCGTCTTCGTCTTCCCCGGACAAGGCGGCCAATGGGCAGGAATGGGACTACGACTCCTGCACACCTCACCCCTCTTCGCCGAGCAGATGGCCGCCTGCGAACAAGCCCTCACCCCCTACATCAACTGGTCACTCGCCGACATCCTCCACCAGCCCGCCGACGACCCCGCATGGCAACGCGCCGACATCGTCCAGCCCGTCCTGTTCTCGATCATGGTGTCCCTGGCCGCACTCTGGCGCTCCTACGGCATCGAACCAGACGCCGTCCTCGGCCACTCCCAAGGCGAGATCGCCGCAGCCCACGTCTGCGGCGCCCTGACACTCCAAGACGCAGCCAAAATCATCACCCTGCGCAGCCAAGCCCTCCAAACCGTACGAGGCGCCGGAGCCATGGCCTCCGTACCCCAACCCGCACACCAGGTCACCGAACTCCTCCACACCCACTGGCCCAACCGGCTATGGGTAGCCGCCACCAACTCCCCCACAACCACAGTCATCTCAGGAGACACCGACGCACTCGAAGAAGCACTCCAGCACTACCAAACCCACCACGTGCACGCCAAACGCATCCCCGTCGACTACGCCTCCCACTGCCCCCACATCGACGCCGTCAAAGACCCCCTCCTCACCCTCCTCAACAACATCCACCCCCAACCCACCACCATCCCCTTCTACTCCACCGTCGACAACCGATGGACCGACCCCACCGAACTCGACGCCCACTACTGGTACCGCAACCTACGCAACCCCGTACAATTCGCCAACGCCATCCACACCCTCACCCAAACCGACCACCACACCTACATCGAAATCAGCCCCCACCCCACACTCACCCCCGCCATCACAACCACCACCGAAACCCCCACCGAAACCACCCACCACACCACCACCGTCATCCCCTCACTCCACCGCGACCACGACGACACCCACCACATCCTCACCAACCTCGCCCACGCCCACACCCACGGCCACACCACCAACTGGCAACACCACTACCAAACACTCCACCCCACCCCCCACCACATCGACCTCCCCACCTACCCCTTCCAACACCACCACTACTGGCTCCACAGCTCCACCGAGGACATGGAGCCGGAGCCCCCCGGCAAGGAGGCGGGTCCGGACCTCGCCGCGGCCCGTTTCTGGGAGGCCGTCGAAGGCGAGGACGCCGACGCCGTCGCCACGCTCCTCGACGTCGAGCCGGGTACCTCGCTGGACGCGCTGCTGCCGGCCCTGTCCGCCTGGCACGGTCGGCGTCGAGACCAGGCCATCACCGACACCTGGTGCTACCGCGATATCTGGAAACCCGTCAGTCTCGCCGGCGCGCACCCCCGGCCGGCCGGCCGATGGCTTGTCGCGATCCCCTCCGGGCGGGCCGACCACCCCCACGTCAGTGCCGTCCTGAACGCTCTGGAACGCCAGGGTCTGCCCACCACCACCCTCGTCCTCGACGACACCCACACCGATCTCCCCCTGCTCGAACGGCACCTCGCACAGGCGATCTCGAGCGATGCCCCCTCCATCAGCGGCGTGCTCTCGCTGCTCGCCCTCGAC
Organism: Streptomyces sp. ME19-01-6; assembly: GCF_033793745.1. Classification (NCBI taxonomy): domain Bacteria; kingdom Bacillati; phylum Actinomycetota; class Actinomycetes; order Kitasatosporales; family Streptomycetaceae; genus Streptomyces; species Streptomyces sp. ME19-01-6. The sequence goes on from NZ_JARAXF010000002.1 coordinate 57,982, forward strand.
GAGGAACCGCATCCGCTTCACCCCGAGGTGCCCGTCGGCACCGCCCTCACCCTCCGGCTGATCCAGGCGCTCATCGCATGCGAGGACATCGCGCCACGTCTGTGGTGTGCCACTCACGAGGCCGTCGCCACCTCCCCCGCGGACACGCTCGATCATCCCCTCCAGGCGATGGTCTGGGGGCTGGGACGCACCGCTGCCCTCGAACACCCCGATCTCTGGGGCGGACTCATCGATCTTCCCGCCACCCTCACCGAGCAGGTGCTCCGCAGTCTCATCGCGGCGCTGACCACCTGCCACGACGAAGACGAACTCGCCCTGCGCGCCACCGGCCCACGCACACGGCGCCTCGCCCGGACACCCTCCACGGCCACCGCCGCACCGGAGGGCGCCCGGCCGTGGACGCCCCGCGGTACCGTTCTCATCACCGGCGGCACGGGAGCCCTCGGCTCCCGCGTCGCCCACCGGATCGCCGCACATCACCCCGGCTGCCATCTGCTGCTGGTGAGTCGGCAAGGGCCCGACGCCCCCGGCGCCACCACACTCCGTGACCAGCTCACCGGACTCGGTGCCACGGTGACCCTCGCCGCGTGTGACATAGCCGACCCCGGTGCACTCACAGGTCTCCTCACCGGTGTCCCCTCCGACCGCCCCCTCACCGCGGTCATCCACACCGCGGCCGTGCTGGACGACAGCACGCTCACCGCACAGACCCCGGACCACCTCGCCACCGTCCTGGGGCCCAAGTCCCACGCCGCACACCACCTGCACGCCCTCGCGCAGAACCACCCCCTTGACGCGTTCGTCCTCTTCTCCTCCGCCGCGGCGCCCTTCGGCGCCGCGGGCCAGGCCAACTACGCGGCCGCCAACGCCTACCTGGACGCCCTCGCCCAGCACCGCCGGGCCCGGGGGCTCACCGCCACCTCCATCGCCTGGGGTAACTGGGACGGCGACGGGCTCGCGAACACACGGCCCGCGCAGGCATACCTCCGCAACCGCGGCTTTCCTCCCATGCCGCCCCACCTGGCACTGGCCACCCTGGAGCAGGCCGTCGTCTCGCCCTACGCCCAACTCGTCGTCGCGGACGTCGACTGGAAGAAGCTCAAGCCGGCGCGGCACACCCGCGACATCCCGGGGAGCCGCCGCCCGGTATCGGCCGCCGCCGACGCCGGAGACGAGACGGCCGACACCTCCACGAGCCTCGGTGCCCGCCTGGCGGGCCAGAGCCCGACCGAGCGGCACCGGACGCTCCTCGACCTCGTCAGCTCCCACACGGCCGCCGTCCTCGGGCACTCCACGGCCCAGGCGATCGCGACGGACCGGGCCTTCCGCGACCTTGGATTCACCTCGGTCACGGCGATCGAGTTCCGCAACCGTCTCGCGGCGGCCACCGGGCTGCGCCTGCCGACCACCCTCGCCTTCGACCATCCGACGCCGGACAAGCTCGCGACGGACCTGCTGGCGCGGTTGGCGCCGATGGGCACCGACGGTGCCGGGGGGACGGCCGACGCAACGGGCGCCACGGCCGCGAGCGGCCGCTCGTCCGGCGTGGCGCACGGTGCGCCGGACCCCGCCGAACCCATCGCCATCGTCGGCTGGGCCTGCCGCTATCCCGGCGGGATCGGCTCCCCCGAAGACCTGTGGGAGTTCGTCACCGCTCACCGGGACGCCGTCGGGGACTTCCCGACCGACCGGGGCTGGGACCTGGCCAGGCTCTTCGATCCCGATCCGGACCGGCCGGGCACCTCCTACAGCCGACAGGGCGCCTTCCTCCATGACGCGGGTGACTTCGACGCGGAGTTCTTCGGGATCAGCCCGCGGGAGGCTGCGGCGACGGATCCCCAGCAGCGGCTGCTCCTGGAGTCGTCCTGGGAGGCCCTCGAACGAGCCGGTATCAACCCTCACGAACTCCGGGGCAGTCCGACGGGCGTCTTCACCGGCAGCAACGCCCAGGACTTCACCGCTCATCTGCGGCAGGCCCCGTCGGAGCTGTCAGCGCTGTGGGAGGGTTACGCGCTGACGGGCAGCACCAACAGCGTCGCCTCGGGGCGCGTCTCGTATGCGCTCGGCCTGGAAGGCCCGGCGGTCAGCATCGACACCGCCTGCTCGTCCTCGCTCGTGGCGCTCCATCTGGCGTGCCAGTCGCTGCGGGCCGGCGAATGCTCGCTGGCCCTGGCGGGCGGGGTCACGGTCATGATGACGCCGTTCAATTTCGTGGAGTTCTCCCGTCAGCGGGGCCTGGCGGCGGACGGCAGGTGCAAGGCGTTCTCCGCCACGGCCGATGGCACCGGCTGGGGCGAGGGCGTGGGCATGGTCGTGGTGGAACGGCTGTCCGACGCGCGGCGCAACGGCCATCGCGTGCTGGCCCTCGTGCGCGGCAGCGCCGTCAATCAGGACGGTGCCAGCAATGGGCTGACGGCCCCGAACGGCCCCTCGCAGCAGCGGGTCATCCGGGCTGCCCTGGCCGCCGCCGGGCTCGCCGCGGCCGAGGTGGACGCGGTCGAGGCGCACGGCACGGGAACGTCGCTCGGCGATCCGATCGAGGCCCAGGCCCTGCTCGCCACCTACGGGCAGGGGCGACCGGCGGACCGGGCGCTGTGGCTCGGTACGGTCAAGTCCAACATCGGGCACACCCAGTCGGCCGCGGGCATCGCCGGGGTCATCAAGATGGTGCTGGCCCTGCGGCAGGGGATGCTGCCGCGCACGCTGCACGTGTCCGAGCCGTCGCCGCATGTGGACTGGTCGGCGGGTGCGGTACGGCTGCTGACCGAGGACCAGCCGTGGCCGGACACCGGGCGCCCCCGGCGGGCGGGGGTGTCGTCCTTCGGCGTGAGCGGCACCAACGCCCATGTGATCCTGGAGCAGGCGCCGCAGGCGAAGACCCCCGCGCAAGCCACCGCGGGGCCGGAGCCGGACGCCTCCCCGGCGCCCGTCCCGTTCCCCTGGCCCCTCTCCGCCAGGTCGCAGGAGGCGCTGCGGGCGCAGGCCCGGAGGTTGCGGGCGTATGTGGCCGAACGGCCGGATGTCGACCCGGCCGACGTGGGGTACTCCCTCGCCAGGGGACGGGCGGTGTTCGAGCACCGCGCCGTGCTCCTCGGCACCGGCCACGACGACTTCCGGCGCGCCCTGGACGGCCTGGTGGCGGGCACGCCCGATGGCGCGGTCATCCAGGGCGTGGCGGTGGGGCGGCAGGGTGAGACGGGGCCGGGCAAGGTCGCCTTCGTATGCTCGGGGCAGGGCACCCAGCGCCCCCGCATGGGCCACGGGCTCTACCGCTCGTCCGCGGCGTTCGCCGGGGCACTCGACGAGGTGTGCGCCCATCTGGACCCGCACCTGGAGCGTCCCTTGATGGAGGTGATGTTCGCCGACGAGAAGAGCGAGGCGTCGGCGCTGCTGCACCGGACCGCCTACGCCCAACCGGCCCTCTTCGCCCTCCAGACCGCGCTGCACCACATGGTCACCGAGGAGTTCGGGCTGAGCCCCGACTATCTGGCCGGCCACTCCCTGGGCGAGCTGACGGCCGCCCATCTGGCGGGCATCCTCAGCCTCCCCGACGCCGCGGCGCTGGTGGCGGCCCGCGCCCGCGCCATGCGGGACCTTCCAGCCGCCGGAGCCATGGTCGCTGTCGAGGCCACCGAAGCAGAGCTGCGGCCCAGGCTCGCCGAGCTGGCGGACCGGGTCGGCATCGCCGCGGTCAACGCCCCGGCCTCGCTGGTCATCACCGGCGACCACGATGCCGTGCACCAGGTCGCCGACGGCTTCCGCGCGCAGGGCAGGAAGGTCACCCCCCTCCAGGTCAGCGGCGCCTTCCACTCCCCCCACATGGACCCGCTGCTCGGCGCGATCCGGCGCACCGCCGAGACCCTCACGTACCACCGGCCACACACCCCCCTCGTCATCGCGGCCGCGGACGGCGACGACACGCCCGAACCGCAGGCCGACGCCGACTCGCGCACGGCGCCCGCGCCGCACGAGGACCCGGGCACTGCCGCGTTCTGGCCGCTCCAGGCCCGGCGTACCGTCCACTACGCGCGGGCCGTGGAGCGGCTTCACTCCCGCGGCGTGACCACGTTCCTCGAACTCGGCCCCGACGCCACTCTCACCGCCCTCGTCCACCACAACCTCGCCGCGCACGATCCTGTGGCCGTCTCCCTGCTCCATCCGGAGCGGTGCGAGATGCGCAGCGTCCTCACCGCGCTCGCCACGGTCCACGCCCACAGCCGCCCGGTCGCCTGGATGCGCCACTACGCCGCACGGCCGCAGCCGACACCGCGCCAGGTCGACCTGCCCACCTATGCCTTCCGGCACCGGCGCTACTGGCTGCCCGCCCCGGCGGCGGTCGGCGATGTGACGGCCGCGGGGCTCGATGCGGCGGAGCACCCGCTGATCGGCGCCGCCGTGGGGCTCGCGGAGGGCGACGGCTGTCTGTTGACGGGCAGGCTGTCGCCGCGTACGCATCCCTGGCTGGCCGACCACGTCATCGCCGGCACCGTTCTGCTGCCGGGCACCGCGTTCGTGGAACTGGCGCTGCGGGCGGGGGCGCACGTGGGCTGCGACCATGTGGAGGAGCTGACCCTGCACGCGCCGCTCCCCCTGCCCGCCGACGGCGAGGTGGTGCTGCAGGTGGCGGTGGGGGCCGCCGACGAGTCCGGCCGCCGTGACCTGAGCATCCACGCCCGGCCGGCGGACGACGGCCGGAGCGCGGGGAGCGGCGGGGGCGACTCCGTGCGCGGTGCGTGGACACGCCACGCCGATGGCACGCTTGCGGCGGCCCGCGACGCCGGCCTCGAAGAAGGCGCGGGGCACGGTGGCCACACCTCCGGGGGCGACGAGCCGTTCGGGCCGTGGGCCGCGGCCTGGCCGCCGGCGGGCGCGGAGCCCTTGGACGTCACCGGGGTCTACGACCGGTTCGCCGAGGCGGAGTTCGGGTACGGGGCGGCCTTCCAGGGGCTGGCCGCGGCATGGCGACACGGTGACGAGATTCTGGCGGAGGTCCGCCTCCCCGACCAGTTGGCCGGTGACGCCCTCCGCTTCGGGCTGCACCCCGCGCTGCTCGACGCGGCGCTGCAGGCCATGTGGCTGGTGGAGCCCGACGGCACGCGGCCCCCGGACGGCCTGGGGGGCCCGGATCGGGGTCTGCCGTTCGCCTGGCGGGGCGTCTCCCTGCGGATGACGGGCCCGTCGGCCCTGCGGGTGCGCCTGCGGCGGCTGGGGCCGGACACCGTGGCCGTCGCCCTGTCCGATACGGCCGACCGCCCGGTCGCGTCGGTGGAGTCGCTGACGCTGCGTCCGGTGCCCCGGGGCACCTTGCGCGGGGCCGAGGCGGCCGTGGACACCGCGTTGTTCGGCCTGGACTGGACGGATGTGCCGCTGCCGGCGCCGCCCTGGGCCCCGCCCCGGTGTGCGCTGATCGGTGCGGACGCCCTCGGTCTGGCGCCCGCGCTCGAGGCCGCGGCGGCGATCGAGGGCGAGCGGGCGACGTACGGCGTGGGCCGCTACCCGGACCTGGAGGATCTGCTGCGCTCCGTGGCGGCGGGCGCCCCCGTCCCGGACATCGTCATCGCCGCCTGCCACGAAGCCCCTGGAGCCGGCGGCGGGAGCGAACAGCCGAAGACCGAGACGGTGCGCACGAGGACCCGCCAGGTGCTGGAGCTGCTCCAGCGGTGGCTCGGCAAGGAGCGGCCGGCCGACGCGCATCTGGTGCTGATCACCTCAGGCGCGGTCGCCACCCGGCCGGGCGAGACGGTGTGGGACCTGGCGGGGGCGGCGGTCTGGGGGCTGGTGCGCTCCGGCCAGTCGGAGCATCCGGAGTGCTTCACCGTGGTGGACGTGGACCGCTCCCAGGAGTCCCGCGCGGCGCTGCTCGGCGCGATCGGCCTCGGGGAGCCGCAACTGGCGGTCCGCGGCGGCCGGGCACTGGCCCCGCGCCTGGTGCGCCAGGGGGCCGGCGCGGAAGACAGCCGCCCGGCCCTGCCACAGGGGCCGGGAGGCTGGCGGTTGGAGTGCCCCGGCTCGGGCAGCCTGGACGGGTTGACCGCGGTGGCGTCCCCGGCCGCGGCAGTGCCGCTGGGCCCGTGCGAGGTGCGCGTCGCGGTGCGGGCCGCGGGGCTGAACTTCCGCGATGTGCTGATCGCGCTGGGTGTGGTGCCCGGGCGGACGGCGCTGGGCAGTGAGGGGGCGGGGATCGTCCTGGAGGTCGGGGCAGAGGTCCGCGACCTCGCGCCCGGGGACCGGGTGATGGGGACGTTCCCCGCGGCGTTCGGCCCGGTGGCCGTGGCCGAGCGGGCGACCCTGGCGCGGATCCCCGACGGCTGGTCGTTCGCCCAGGCCGCCTCGGTCCCCGTCGTCTTCGCCACCGCCTACTACGGCCTGGTCGATCTGGCGCGCCTGCGGCCGGGGGAATCGGTGCTGATCCACGCCGCGGCCGGCGGTGTGGGCATGGCCGCCGTGCAACTGGCCCGCCATCTGGGGGCCGAGGTATACGCCACCGCCGGCCCCGGCAAGTGGCACATCCTGCGCGCTCAGGGCATCGACGACGACCATCTGGCCTCCTCGCGCACGCTGGAGTTCGAGCAGCGCTTCGCGGCGACCCATGGCGGGCGGGGGATCGACGTCGTCCTGGACTGCCTGGCCCACGAGTTCGTCGACGCCTCGCTGCGCCTGGTGGCCCGTGACGTCGGCCGGTTCCTGGAGATGGGCAAGAGCGACATCCGTGACCCACGGCGGGTGGCGCTGGACCATCCGGGCGTGCTCTACCGGGCGTACGACCTGATGGAGGCCGGGCCGGAGCGGGTCGGGCAGATTCTGCACACCGTGCTGGAGCTGTTCGAGCGGGGTGTCCTCGCTCCCCTGCCGACGACCTGCTGGGACATCCGGCAGGCGGAGCACGCCTTCCGCCACCTGCAGCAGGGCCGCCACATCGGGAAGAACGTGCTCACCCTCCCGGCCGGCTGGAACGCCGACGGCACTGTGCTGATCACTGGTGGTACGGGCACCCTGGGTGCCGCCCTCGCCCGCCACTTGGCGGCCACCGGGCGCGCCCGCCATCTGCTGCTGGCCGGCCGGCGCGGCCCCGACGCCCCGGGCGCCGAGGAACTGCGGCGGGAGCTGACCGAGCTGGGCGCGCGGGTGACCATCGCCGCATGCGATCTCGGCGACCGCGCGGCGGCCGCCCGGCTCCTGGAGGCGATCCCCGCAGAGCGACCGCTGACCGCCGTCATCCACGCGGCGGGTGTCGCCGACGATGCCACGCTCGGGTCCCTCACCCCCCGCCACCTCGACGCCGCCCTGGCCGCCAAGGCCGATGCCGCCTGGCACCTGCACACCCTGTCCCACCACGCCGACGTGGCCGCGTTCATCCTCTTCTCCTCGGTCGCCGGCCTTCTCGGCTCGCCCGGGCAGGGCAACTACGCCGCGGCCAACGCCTTCTTGGACGCGCTCGCCCACCACCGGCGCGGCTCGGGGCTTCCGGCGGTGTCGCTGGCGTGGGGGCTGTGGGAGCAGAGCAGCGGCATGACCGGACACCTGGACCGGGCCGACCGCGCCCGCCTGGCCCGGCTCGGCGTCACCCCTCTCACCACCGGGCAAGCGCTCGCCCTCTTCGACGCCGCCCTCGACCACCACCGGCCCGTCCTCGTCCCCGCCCGCCTCGACGCGCCCGATCCGCGCCCCGGCTCGCCGACCGTGCCGCCCCTGCACCGGGGCCTGGTCGGATCCATGGTCCAGCGGGCCCGTCCCGCGCCGGCCACCGGGCCGTCCTCCCTGCGTGCCCGTATCGAGGGGCACGACACGGTCGAGCAGCACGAGATCCTGCTCTCGCTGGTCCGCTCCCACGCCGCTGTCGTACTGGGCCGCGACGATCCGGACTCGGTCCGTCCCAGCGCGCACTTCCGTGGTCTGGGCTTCGACTCCCTGACCGCGGTCGAGCTCCGCAACAGGCTCAACGTCGCCACCGGACTCCGGCTCCCCGCCACCCTCGTCTTCGACCACCCCACGCCCGGCGAACTCGCCGCGTACGTCCGGGAGCAGGTGCTGTGCGACGGTCACGCGGCGCGGGTGGCTCCGGTATTGGCGGAGCTCGACAGGCTGGAAGGGGCGCTGTCCCAGGTGGACGGGGACGCTGCGGTCCGGGCGAGGGTGACGACCCGGTTGCAGGCCCTCCTCCTGAAGTGGAACGGGTCCGACGGCCCGGGGGACAACGGTGACGGCGCGGGCAGGCTGGCCTCCGCCACGGCCTCCGAGGTGCTGGATTTCATCAGGAACGACCTCGGCCTTTCCTGAACGACGAGACGGCTGCGCAAAGGGGACGGGCGGGGCGGCCTGCGCCCGATCACCGCCGCGCTGTCAGCCGCATCGCCTGGGTGCGCGCCGACCTCGTGGGCAGCGCCGTGGCGCGGGCCTGGCGGGGGCGGTCCGGCACCAGGCGCCAGCGCGCCGCGATCGTGGACAGCGCGAGAACGCCCTCCGCAGTGCCGAACCTGTCACCGATGCACTTGCGGCCCCCGCCGCCGAAGACGACGAACGCACCCCGCGGCGGCTTGTGCCGCTCGTCGAGCCACCGGTCCGGATGGAACCGGTCCGGCTGCGGATACAGGTCGGCGCGCCGGTGGACGATGTGTCCGGAGTAGGCGACGACGCTCCCGGCCGGCAGGGCGCGACCGCCGAGCTCGGTGTCCTCCGCGGTGGCCCGGGTGACCAGCCAGTCGGAGGGGAAGTGCCGCAGTGCCTCCTTGAAGACCCTCCCGGCCAGCTTGAGGTCGGGCAGGTCGTCCCACGTGGCGGACCGGCCGCCGAGCACCTCGTCCACCTCGGCATGCAGCCGCCGCTCGATCTCGGGGTGCCGGCCCAGCATGCGGAAGGCCCAGCTCAGCGTGTGGGAAACGGTCCCGGTGCCGGCCAGGATCATCGTGATCACCTCAGCGAACACTTCGGCGTCCGAGAGCGCGTCGCCGTCGTCGTCACGCGCGGCCAGCAGCGTCGACAGCAGGTCGCCGCGGTCGGCCCCGTCGGCGCGGTACCGCTCCGCCATGTCGTACACCGCCGTGCGCAGGGCTTCGGTCATCCGGTCGAAGCGCCGCCTGCCCGGGGTGCGAAGGCCTGGCAGCAGTTCTTCGACCAACAGCCGGGCGGTCAGCCGCTTCGTGATCATCTCCGCGTAGGGCACCACCGCGGAGACCGCGGGGCCGCAGAAGTCCGCGGTGAACATGGTCTTGGCCAGGATCCGGGTGGCGAGCGTCGCCATCTCCTCCTGGACGTCCATCACCTGGCCCTCGTGCCAGGACCGGGTCGCCTCGTCGATCTGCTCCGACATCGCCCGGGCGTAGCCGGGCAGCCGATCGGAGTGGAAGGCCGACTGCATGAGCCTGCGCTGACGGCGGTGGCGGGCGTGCGGGCAGGAGGCCAGTCCGTCGCCCACCAGTTTCCGCAGGCTGTCGAACATCGGCCCGCCCTTGTCGAAGCACCGGTCCGAGGCCAGCACGTGGTGGACCAGTTCCGGGTGACAGGCGACATGGACCGGCCAGGGCCCTAGTTTGATCCGCACCAGATCACCGTGGGTCGGGAGGGAGGCGAGGAAATCCAGCGGCCTGAAGAGCATCTGGACGGCATGGCCCAGCAGCGGAAGCGCGCCGGGCGCCGGCGCCACGGAGTACACCGTGGCCGAGGGGTCCCCGGCGGGCTGGTGCCCGCCCGCGCGGGCCTGGCTGATGTTTGCCATGGGTGGTGCCCCTTCCGGCCGGTGCCGCCGCCCGGCGCTGTCGCTGATTCAGGTTTCGGGGGCCGTCCGCGCCACCGTGTCCAGGAGCCAGCGGTGGACGTGGTCGGCGGTCGTGCCGGCGTGGTCGGCCAGCATGTTGAGGTGGTTGCCGGGCACGTCCGCGGCGGTGTGCGGGAGTGTCCAGTAGGGCCGTGCGGTAAAGCCCTCCAGCGGCTTTCCGTCCTTGTCCGGGAACGGATCCCGCGCCCGGAGGAAGAGGGTGGGGGCCGCCACGGGCGTCGGCGCCCAGTCCGCGAAGGTACGGAGGTAGCCACCGATCGCGGTGACCATCGCGCCGTCCACGCGCACCATGGACTGCACCCGCTCGAACAGCCCGTTGTCCATCGCTGCCGCGAGCACCGCGGCCGACTCTTCGGGCAGGTAGCAGTCCATGAGCACCACCCCGGCCGGGAAGACCCCGGCCTTCTCCAGACGGCTCGCCACGGCGTGTGCGAACCAGCCGCCCGCGCACTGTCCCACCAGCGCGAAGGGGGTGTCGTCCACACACGACCCCACCGATGCGCACAGCAGTGAGATCACGGCGTCCACGGTGGCGGGGAGCCGCTCTCCGCGGACGAACCCGGGCACCGGCACATGCCACACGTCCCGCAGGCCCTGGAAGGCCGCGGCGAAACCGGCGTAGTGCCGCGGGTCGGGCGGACCGGCGAAGGTGGGCAGGCAGAAGAGCATCGGTGCGGTGTCGCCATGTGCCAGCCGGCTGACCCGCGGCGGATGCTGTGTGCCGTCGTCCACGGTGAAGACCGGGCGCAGCCGCGAGGCGGCTTTCACCAGTTCAAGGCCCTCGTGCGCCAGCCCGGAACCACAGGCCCGCAGGAACATCGACTCGATGGTCATCGGGGCCTCGCCATCCTGCGCGCTGCTCCCCGGACCGGCGGCGGCCCCGTGATCCGCGGGCGCGTCCGCTCCCGTGGTCCGCTCCTCGGCCAGTCGCATCCGCAGATATGTCGCCAACGCGGACGGCGTGGGGTGGTCCAGGACCACGGTGGCGGGCAGTCGAAGGCCCGTGGCGGCGATGAGCCGGTTGCGCAACTCGACCGCGGCGGCGGAGTCGATGCCGAGGTCGGTCAGTGCCTGCTCCGGGTCGACCTTCCGGGCCCCTCGCAGGCCCAGCACGACGGCCGCGTGTGCGCGCACCAGATCCAGCGGGTCGTGGCGGACCTCCGGTGAGGGTGGGGACAGGCTCGGCCGGTCGGAAGTGCCGTATCCAGGGTCCTCGGCCCCGACCTGGCCCGCGCCGGGGCCCCGTCGCTGGAACGCGTACGTCGGCAGGTCCACTCGGCGGACGCCCGCAGTGTCGAACGCCGGTGTCCAATCCACCCGGGCGCCGCGCACGTATGCCTGGGCCAAGGAGGTCAGGAACTCGTCCATGCCTCCATGGCCACGGCGCAGGGTGCCCGTCACGGCGGCGTCCTCCGCCACGCCCGGCTCGCTGTCCTCGACGGTCTCCTCAAGCCCGAGGGTCAAGACGGGGTGCGGACTCAGCTCGATGAAGAGCCGCAGCCCGTCCCGCAGCGTCGCGCGCACCGCCCGTTCGAGCTGGACGGTCCGGCGCATGTTCCGGCACCAGTACCCGGCTCCCAGTTCCCCGGTGTCCAGCCGGTCTCCGGTGACGGTGGAGTAGAAGGGGATGTCCGACGGTCGGGGCCTGATCGGCGCCAGCGCCCGCCGCAGGTCCTCCAGCAGTTCCTCCGTCTGTGCGCAGTGCATGGCCAGGCCGACGGGGATCCGGCGGGTGCGCACTCCGGCCGCGAAGAGCTCGTCCTCGAGCTCGCGCACGGCCTTGGTGGCGCCGGACACCACCGTCGAGTGGGGGCCGTTGACCGCGGCGACGGCCAGCGCCCGACCCCATCGGCGCAGCCGTGCACGCAGTTCCCGCTCGGACAGCAGCACCGAGACCATCTCACCGCGCCCCGACAACGTCGCCTGTGCCCGGCTCCACAACGCCACCACCCGGGCCCCGTCCTCCAGCGACAGCCCACCGGCGACACAGCCGGCCGCGATCTCCCCGAGGCTGTGTCCGACGACGGCCGCGGGTGTGACGCCGTACGAGCGCCACAGCTCGGCCAGACCGATCATCACCGAGAACAGGGCGGGCTGTACGACGTCCGGCCGCTCCCATGACGGCGTGCCCGGCTCCTCCTCCAGCAGAGCCGGCAGCGACCAGTCGAGGAAGGGCGAGAACGCCTCCGCACAGGTATCCATCGTCTCGCGGAAGACCGCGGACGAGGCCAGCAACTCGCGCGCCATGCCGCTCCACTGCGGCCCCTGGCCGGGGAACACCAGCACCGGCCGACGCTCCGGGGCCGCCGTGCCGAGGAACAGACCCGGGCTCCGCCGCCGGTCGGCCAGGTCCGCCAGCCCCCGCAGCAGCCCCTCCCGGTCGGCGCCGACCACCACCGCCCGGTGCGCGAACTCCGATCGGGCGGTTGCCAAGGTGTACCCGACATCCGCGGGAGACAGACCAGGGCGTTCGGTGACGTGGGCGAGGAGCCTCCGCGCCTGCGCGCGCAGGGCGGCGGGGGTGCGGCCCGAGACCACCCAGGGGACAGCCCGGTCGGTGCCGCCGGCCGCCGGGGCGTCCGGGGCGGCCGTGGGGGCTTCGCCGAGCAGCACATAGCAGTAGGTGCCGCCCGTGCCGTACGAGAAGACGCCCATCACCGGCGGCTCGTCAGTCGGCGGCCACGGCCGAGCGCCCGGCCCGCCGGTGGCGGGGCCCGACCAAGATCGTCGGCGTTCGGTCGCCAGAACGGCCCGCAGCAGTCCCAGTGCGCCCGTCGCGCCGCCGAGATGGCCGATCGCTGCGTCGGCCGAGCCGTCGTCGTCGGCCAGCGGCGTTCCGGGGTGCCCGACCGCGCGGTACGCCTCGCGTACGGCCACCCGCGCGTCGTCGGCGAGGGCCCCGGCGCATACGAGCCGACAGGAGGAGACCCGCCCGGGTTCGACTCGGGCCCGCCGATGCGTACGGCGCAGCACCTCGCCCGGACCGACAGGATCCGGCCCGGTGGTCGGCGAGTTGTCGGGGACGGTGTGGGTCGTACTGCCGAGGATCAGGGCGTGGATCCGGTCCCCGTCCCGGAGCGCCCGGGAGAGCGTCTTGAGGACGCACAGGCAGCCGCCCTCGCCGGGGACGGACCCCACCGCCGTGTCCGCGACGTTCCCGTACGCCGGTGAGCCGTCCGGTCCGGCGTACACCCCGCCGGCCAGAGCGAGCGTCACCTCCGCCCGGCGCAGGCTCTCACCGGCGGCGTGCACCGCGACCAGCGAGCAGGCCCCCGCGTCGGCGAACGTGAGGCTGGGGCCGGTCGCGCCGAGGAACCAGGAGATCCGGCCGGCGACGGTCCGCGGATCCGCCACCGTGCCCGGGGGCTGACGGCCCGCCATGACGTCGCCCGCTGCGCCACCCTCCCTCACGGCCGCGGTAACGAAGACGCCGGTCTCGGCGGCCGCGATCCGGGCGGGGACGACCCCGGCGTCTTCGAGGGCCTCCCAGCCCAGTTCAAGGGCGAGCCGCTGTCGCGGGTCCAGGGCGGCCGCCTCCCGGGACGAAATGCCGAAGAACTCGTTGTCGAAGGGCGTCGGCGGAATGGGGACGGTCGCCCGCGCTCCGGCCTTCCGCTCGCCCGCGGTGCCGTCGCCGTCCCCCAGCAGGCGGCGGACCTGCACAGGGTCGGCCACTTGGGGCAGCCGGGCGGAGTACCCCACGACGGCGATCGGCTCGCCGCTCGCGCCGTCGAACTGCGGTGCGCTCATCAGGCTCCTCACTTCGCGGTGCATGGTCCCGGGAATTGAACTGGCAGCGGCGCGGAGCCCGAGCAAAGCGAGCGTAGGAGGCACTGCGGACGCGCAGGAATCCCCTAACCACCCGAGACCGCGTCACCGTGCGACAGCCAGAACGGCAACGGGATGCCGAGGGGTGGAGCGGGAGCCGAACAACTGGAGTGGCTAGGGGGGTCTCCGGCCGCTCAGGACTCCCTAGCGTGCTCGTGTCACGGTCGCAGTGGCCGTGCGCACGGATGCCTTGGCCGAAGGGGGCCGAACCATGACCACCGCGTCGCAGAACATTACCCCCGACCACGTGGCGGACTACTACGACCGCCTCACCGACGTGTTCGGCGAGGCGGCGGACGGGAACCTCCACTTCGGCTACTGGCCGCACCCGCACGACGGGAGCCCTCTTGGGGCCGCCGCCGACCGACTGACCGACCACCTCATCGGCAAGCTCGGCGACGTCGCCGGCCGCCGGGTCCTGGACGTCGGCTGCGGCTCCGGTAAGCCGGCCGTGCGGCTGGCACTGAGCGCGCGGGCCGAGGTCGTCGGCGTCACCGTCAGCCCCGTGCAGGTCGAGCGGGCGACGGCGCTCGCCGAGCGGGAGGACGTCGCCGACCGGGTACGTTTTGTCTGCGCCGACGCCATGACGCTGCCGTTCCCCGACGCCTCGTTCGATGCCGTATGGGCCCTGGAGTGCATGTTCCACATGCCCAGCCCGGCGCAGGTGCTGGGGGAGATCTCACGCGTGCTCCGGCCCGGCGGACGGCTCGCCGTCATGGACGTCGTACAGCGGGAGCCGGTCACGACGCTGGACCGCGACGCTGTCGAGCGCGGCCACTCGATGTTCGCGGTCCCGGCCCATATCGAGTTGGCGGAGTACCCCCGGCTGATCCTCGGCGCGGGCCTGCGCCTGGAGGAGATGGCCGACCTCGGAGATGAGATCATCCGCCCGTCCACGGAGGCCTTGGGCCGGGCCGCCGCCGCCAACCCCGCCGCCTTCGCGGCGGCGTTCGGCGTCGACACCGAGCGGTTCGAGACGCTCATGGCGGAGTGGGTCCGGATCACCGCTGCGCTGCATCTCGGCTATGTGGTCCTGACCGCCAAGCGCCCCGCATGAGTGCGAACAGGTCATCGGGCGTTGCGGCGGTACGCACCGGCCCGGCCCGGTAAACCTTGTAGCGGGCTCCTCCGGAGGTGTCGTCGCGGACGTAGGCGACATCCCGGGGCGCGCGACACCGTGCCGCGCTCGGTGTCGATGGAGGCGCTGACATGGTTGAGCGTGGCGGGCGCCAGGTCGGTGTCCTGTGTGTCCCTCGGGACCGTCGTACCGGCCAGGTAGCGGGGGTCGTCGGGGCTCAGGTCCGAGCCGGGCACCAGGTCGAACGCGATGGGGGGCGGCCTTCGCCGGGAGCGTTCAGGCCGCTCCCCGCGGCGGCCCACTGGTCCCGCGCACCACGAGCTTCGGTTCCAACACCGCCTCCCGCGGCTCCAGTTCCGGGTTCTCCAGCCGTTCTACGGCGAACCGCACCGCGTGTTCGGCCATCAGCACCGCGTCCTGGCGAACGGTGGTCAGGCCGATCGACATGAGATGGGAGAGGTGGCTGTCGTCGTAGCCGACGACCGACATGTCCCGCGGGACCTCGACTCCGCCGTGCGCCAGGGCCATCAACAAGCCTATGGCGCAACGGTCGTTGCCCGCGAGGACCGCAGTCGGAAGGGATAGGCCCCGGTCGCGCTCCGCCAGGAGCAGACGGCCGGTCTCGATGCCGGACTGCTCGGTGTGCTCACCGGGAATCACCCGGATCTCCGACTCCAGCCCGTGCCGGCGCATCGCGGCCCGGTACGAGCGCCGCCGCTCGGCCGAGCCGGGCCCCCGGCCGCCGTCGATGTGCACGATCGCGCGGTGACCGAGCTCGACCAGGTAGTCCATGGCCTGCCGGACCCCCTTGCCCTCGGCGCTGTGCACGAAGTCCACGCCGGCGCGCGGCACTCGGCGGCCGACCGACACGGTGACGGCGCGCTGCCGGAGTTCATCGAGGTAGGCGGGGACCACGTCGGAACCGAGCAGGATCAGCGCCTCGCAGCGGTGGCCGAGCAACGCCTCGATCGCCTTGGCCTCGCTTCGCCCCTCGGCCGCCGCGGAGAGCAGGACCTCGTAGCCGAGGCGCTCGGCCTCGGGGTAGATCCCCTCGATGAGGTCGGTGTGGAAGATCTGGTGCACGGTGAACATGACGCCGAGTGTGCGACTGCGGCCACGGGCCAGGAGCCGGGCCGCGCTGTCAGGGCGGTAGCCGATCTCGTCGGCGACCCGCAGCACCCGCTCGCGGGTCTCCTGGCTCGCTCCCGGCTGGTTGCGGAACACGATCGACACCAGCGCGCGGGACACTCCCGCCTTGTCGGCAACATCGGCCATCGTGGGCCGCTGCCTGCCCGCCGCATCCACCTGTGATCCCACCCTTCGACGGAGCCCACCCTGGAACAGCCGCGAAATCCTCGGCAACAAGCTATTGACATGACATTTGGACAGGGGTCATCGTACTCGCACTAGAGCGCGCTAGTAGAGCGCGACAGCAACCTCTCTTCTGACCTCTCTCCCGGATCTCCGGAACGAAGGAGACGTCATGGCAACGGCGCCATCCCCACTCCGCATCACCGCAGGCAATCTGTGTCTCGGCTCCGCCCCCGACTCCTGGGGCATCTGGTTCCCCGAGGACGAGCAGCAGGTGTCGTACACCCGCTTCCTCGACGAACTCGCGCGGGCCGGCTACACATGGCTGGAGCTCGGCCCCTATGGCTACCTGCCCACCGCCCCGGAGCGCCTGAAGCAGGAACTCGACGCCCGTGGGCTCAAGGTCTCCGGGGGCACGGCCTTCGGCGCGCTGCACCGCCCCGAGGCGTGGGACGACATGCTCTCCCACGTCCGCCAGGTCGCCACGCTGACGGCCGCGACGGGCGCCCACCACCTGGTCCTGATCCCGCCCATGTACCGGGACGAGAAGACCGGTGCGTTCGCCGAGTCCCCCCAGCTGACCGCCGAGCAGTGGGCCGGCTTCGGCCGCGCCGCCGACCGGCTGGGCAAGCTGCTCCTCGACGAGTACGACATCCGCCTCGTCATCCACCCGCACGCCGACAGCCACATCCAGACCCAGCCGGAGATCGAGCGGCTGCTCAACGAGTCGGACAGCCGGTACACGAATCTGTGCCTGGACACCGGGCACGTCGCGTACGGCGGCGGGGACAACCTCGACCTGATCCGCCGGTTCGGCGAGCGTGTCGGCTACGTCCACATCAAGCAGATGGGTCCCGAGATCCTCGCCCAGGTCGCCGCCGAGGATTTGCCCTTCGGCGAGGCCGTCAAGCGCGGGGTGTGCGTCTCGCCGCCGGCCGGGGTGCCGAACCCCGCCGAGGTGGTCGCCGAACTCTCGGAGCTGGACGCGGAGTTGTTCGTCATCGCCGAGCAGGACCTGTACCCGTGCGCTCCCGACGTACCGCTGCCCATCGCCGTACGCACCCGTGAGCACCTGGCCGGCTGCGGCCTCACCAGAATCCGACGCCCGAATTACCACCGGTAGGAGGCGGCCATGGATGTCAGGAACGACGTGACACCGGTCCCCACCCCCGCCACCGTCACGGACGACGCGCCTGACGTGGTCTCCCGGCGGCTGCGGATCATCACCATCATCGCCACCTTCGGCGGACTCCTCTTCGGCTACGACACCGGCGTCATCAACGGCGCCCTGCCCTACATGACCGACGACCTGGGCCTCACCCCGGTCACCGAGGGCATGGTCACCAGCTCTCTCCTGCTCGGCGCCGCGCTCGGCGCCATCGCCGGCGGGCGGCTGTCGGACACGCGTGGCCGACGCCGTACGATCCTCACCCTCGCCGTGCTGTTCTTCGTCGGCGCGCTCGGCGCCACCCTCGCACCGACCACCGCGGTGATGATCGTGGCGCGGTTCGTGCTCGGCCTCGCCGTCGGCGGCGCGTCGGTGACCGTACCCGTCTATCTCGCCGAGGTCTCCCCCGCGGAACGGCGCGGCGCACTGGTCACCCGCAATGAACTCATGATCGTCAGTGGCCAGTTGCTGGCCTTCACCTCCAACGCGATCATCGCGAACATCGGCGGCGAGAGCGGCGGTGTCTGGCGCTGGATGCTGGTGATCGCCACCGTCCCCGCCGTCGTCCTCTGGTTCGGCATGCTGGTCATGCCGGAGAGCCCCCGCTGGCTGGCTTCCCAGAGCCGCTTCAATGACGCCCTCGACGTCCTCAAGCAGGTGCGCTCGCAAGCGCGGGCCGAGACGGAGCTCGCCGAGGTGTCCGCGCTCGCCGTCAAGGACGAGCAGGAGAAGCTCGGCGGCTGGAAGGACATGAAGTCGGTACCGTGGGTGCGCAAGCTGATGTTCGTCGGCTTCGGCATCGCCATCGTGCAGCAGATCACCGGCGTCAACACGATCATGTACTACGGCACCGAGATCCTCACCGACGCCGGCTTCGCCTCCGACAGCGCGCTGACCGCGAACATCGCCAACGGGGTGATCTCGGTGCTCGCCACCTTCGTCGGCATCTGGCTGCTGGGCCGGGTCAACCGCCGCCCCATGCTGATGACCGGTCAGATCGGCACGACGGTCGCCTTGCTGCTCATCGGCGTCTTCTCCCTGGCGCTGCCCGCCGGGGACGGGAGGGCGTACGCCGTGCTCGCGATGACCGTCACCTTCCTCGCCTTCCAGCAGGGCGCGATCTCGCCGGTGACCTGGCTGATGCTCTCGGAGATCTTCCCGATGCGGATGCGCGGCTTCGGCATGGGCGTGGCGGCCGTGGTGCTGTGGCTGACCAACTTCCTGATCGGTCTGGTCTTCCCGTCCCTGGTCTCCGGCATCGGGGTCTCCAACACGTTCTTCCTCTTCGTGGTGGCGGGGATCCTCTCCTTCACCTTCGTCAAGCTCTACGTTCCCGAGACCAAGGGCCACACCCTCGAAACCCTCGAAGCCGAACTCCGGGCGCGCTTGTCCTGACCCTCTGTCCTCTAAGGAAACGACCATGACCGTACGTGTAGGTGTCATCGGCGCCGGAATGATCGGCCAGGACCACATAAGGCGCCTCACCGAAGTCGTCACCGGAGCGACCGTCACCGCCGTGACGGACCTCGACCAGGCCCGTGCCGCCGAGGTCGCGGTCCGGGTGGGCGCGGTGGCGCCGGCCACCGGCGCCGAGCTGATCGCCTCTCCCGTAGTGGACGCCGTCCTCGTCACCTCCTGGGGCCCCACCCACGCCGAACACGTGCTGAACGCGATCGCTGCCGGCAAGCCCGTGTTCTGCGAGAAACCCCTCGCCACCACCGCCGAGGACTGTCTGCGCATCGTCGACGCCGAACGCGCCCACGGCCGCCGCCTCGTCCAGGTCGGATTCATGCGCCGCTTCGACGCCGGATACCGCCAGGTGAAGGAGGTCATCGCCGCCGGCACCCTCGGCACGCCGCTGATCGTGCACTGCGCCCACCGCAACCCGACCGTGCCGGACGCCTACACCTCGGTGATGGCCGCCCAGGACACGGCAGTGCACGAGATCGACGTCCTGCGCTGGCTGCTCGACGACGAGATCGTCTCCGCCCAGGTGATCACACCGCGCGCCACGAGCCGGCGGTTCGAGCACCTCAAGGACCCCCAGCTCATGTACTTCGAGACGGTGAACGGCGTCCGCATCGAACTGGAGGTCTTCGTCAACTGCCAGTACGGCTACGACATCCAGTGCGAGACCGTCGGCGAGAAGGGCGTCGTCCGGCTGCCCGACCCGGCCGCCGTCGGGGTACGCACCGCCGGACAGCACGGCACCGCGGTCTCGCAGGACTGGAAGGCCCGGTTCGCGGACGCCTTCGACACCGAGTTCCGTGAGTGGATCAACGGTATCGCGGCCGGCGTCGAACCCACCGGTCCCTCCGCGTGGGACGGCTACGCCGCCACCGTCATCACCGACGCCGCCGTCCGCTCACTGGGGTCCGACAGTCAGGTCGTCACCGTCGACATGAAGCCCCGCCCGGCCTTCTACGGAGGCACCGCATGAAGATCGCCCTCGACCCGTACATGTTCCGCGCCCTGCCGATCGACGACATGGTGCGCACGGTGGCCGAACTCGGGTACGAACACATCGAGTTGTCGCCGCGTGACGACTTCATGCCGTTCTTCCTGCACCCGCGGGCGGACGACGAGCGCATCGCCGCGCTGAAGAAGTCCCTGCGCTCGCACGGCGTGCGGCTGTCCTCCGTACTCCCCCTGTACAAGTGGTCCTCACCCGACGAGACCGAGCGGCAGGCCGCCGTCCGCTACTGGAAGCGCATGATCGAGATCACCGCGGACCTCGCATGCCCGCTGATGAACTCTGAGTTCAACGGCCGCCCGGAGCGAGCCGCGGAGAGCGAGGCCGCCTTCTGGCGCTCGCTGGACGAGCTGCTCCCGCTGTTCGAGCGGGAGGGCATCGCCCTGAACCTGGAGGCGCATCCGGACGACTTCTGCGAGGAGAACACTCCCGCGGTCGACCTCGTCCGCGCGATCAACAAGCCCTGGGTGAACTACCTCTACTGCGCTCCGCACTCCTTCCACCTGTCCGGCGCCGACCCCACGGCGGACATCGCGGCGATGATGCGCTACGCCGGCGACAAGCTGCAGCACGTCCACATCGCCGACTCCTTCAACCACAAGGGATCGTCGGGCCTGCGCTACATCCTCAACCCGCCCGGCACCCCGGCCCGCATCCACCAGCACCTCGACATCGGCCAGGGCGAAGTCGACTGGGACGCCTTCTTCGGCACCCTGCGCGAGCTGAACTTCGACGGCGTCGCCACCGCATGCGTCTTCGCCTGGGAGGAACGGGCGCGCGAGTCCTCGGCGTTCATGCTGGACCGCATCACCAAGGAACTCGCCGCGTAGACAGCAGGCCCTGCGGGGGACTCTCGGGAGCGCGAAGGGCGCTCGGCGAGCGGCGTCGCCCTCCGCGCCCTGGCTGCCGACCTTCGTGATCGACATCGTCATGCAGGCGCCGGAGCGGTTCTCCAGCGCCGTACGTGACGCGCTCGAAGCGGAACTGCCCTCCCTGCACCCCGCCGCCGTCCGCTCGCGCTTCCACTTCCGCGAGACCTGCCCCTCCGCCGAGCTGATCGGGACCTTGGACAAGATCACCAAGCGGGGGTCACAGGGCGTGATTCTCAAGGCCCCGGACGTCCCTGAGAGATCGGCGCCGCCGTCGGCCGGCTGGTCGCGGCCGGCATTCCCGTCGTCACCCTGGTGACCGACCTGCCCCACAGCGCACGCACGGCGTACGTCGGCATCGACAACCGCGCGGCCGGGGCCACCGCCGCCCACCTGATCGGGCAGTGGCTCGGCGACCGCCCCGGCAACGTGCTCACCTCCATCAGCCGAGGCTCCTTCCGCGGTGAAGAAGAGCGCGAGATGGGCTTCCGCAGCGTCATGCGCCTCACACAGCCCACGCGGTCCCTGGTGGAGGTCACCGACAGCGACGGCCTGGACGCCACCCAGCGCGAACTCGCCCTCGCGGCGCTCAAACGCGACGAGGACATCGTCGCGGTCTACTCCATGGGCGGCGGCAACCTCGCGACCCTCGACGCCTTCGACGCCCTCGGCCGGGAGTGCGCCGTGTTCATCGCCCACGACCTGGACCACGACAACACCCGGCTGCTGCGCGAGCGCCGCCTGTCCGCGGTCCTCCATCACGACCTGCGGCAGGACATGCGCCGCGCCTGCCAGACCATCATGCGGGCCCACCAGGCGCTCCCGGGCGGCGGGCCCTCCCTGCCCTCGGCGATCCAGGTGGTCACGCCGTACAACATGCCGCCCGGGGACCCGGGGCCCGAGCAACGCCCCGCCGCGGACCGTCCGCACGGTGTGGCGTGAACCCTCTTAGTCGTCGGCGAGCGGGTGCCCGACGGGGATCCGCGGCGAAGGGCCTGTCGCATTCCCCGGCCCACGCATACAGTGGTGCGGTCGTGTGCTGTGTCCCACCACCATGTGCTGTGCCCCACCGTCAAAGGATGGCCACATGCGGACGCCCCGTCGTTTCACCCGAAGGACGTTGGTCACGGCCGCCGCCGCGGGCGTCGTCACCGCTGCCGCGTCCCCCTCGCAGGCAGCCGGCGCTCGGGCCCGGTTCCACACGGTGGGCCGGGTCAAGAACACCGCCGACGGGTCGGTGCGGTACACCTGGCCCGGCGTCTACTTCGAGGGCCGGTTCCGCGGCACCGGTGTCGGCATCGTCCTCGACGACTCCGACAACGACTACGACGTCCAGATCGACGGAACGACCGCCGCCACACTGGTGACCCCGGGCCGAACCACCTCCTGGATCGGCGACCTCCCCGACACCGAGCACAGCGTACGCCTCGTCAAACGCACCGAAAGTCCCTGGGCCGCGGGCCGGTTCGGCGGATTCCTCGCCGCTCCCGGGGGCGCGGTCCTCGCCAGACCCCGGGCCCGGACCAGGCAGATCGAGTTCATCGGTGACTCGTTCACCGCCGGCTACGGCAATGTCTCCGGCACCCGCGACTGTTCGAGCAACGGCGGAGTCAACCGGAACAGCAACGCCGATCTGGCCTTCGGCGCCCTGACCGCCCGAAACCTCGACGCCGACTACCAGATCAACGCCTACTCGGGCCTCGGCATGGTCCGCAACTACAACGGCAGCAGCCCCGAAGCCGACTTTCGCACGTACTACGACCGGGCCCTGCTGAACGTCGACGGCGACGTCTGGCGGAAACCGGACACCTGGCGCCCGCGGGTCGTCGTGGTCGGCCTGGGCATCAACGACTTCTCGACCCCCCTCAACCCGGGCGAGCGCTGGACCACCCAGGACGCTCTGACCGCCGCCTACGAGACCGCCTACCACGGCTTCCTCGACAAACTGCGCGCCCGGTACGGCCCCAAGACGTTCATCGTGGTCGGGGCCACCTACCTCGCCAACACCACCACGTTCGCCGAGACCGCCTTACGGATCGTCCAGGAACGCAACCGGCGGGGCGACGCCCGGGTCCGCGCCTGGTACTACGACGATCCAGGCATGGATCGCCTCGGCTGCGACTGGCACCCCTCGGCCCACGACCACCGGATCATCTCCGGTCAGCTCAACACCTGCCTCGCCGCCCTTCCGCTGCACTGGTAGCTTGCGGCCGTGGATCTCTTCTCAAGCTCTTGGACCGCGTTACGCACGGCGGTCGCCGAACTCCCCGACGAGGACCTCTCACAGCCGTCCGGCTGTACCGGCTGGCTCGTGCGGGACCTGGTGTGCCACTTGATCATCGACGCTCAGGACGTCCTGATCACCCTCGTGACGCCCGCCGAAACGGAACCGACCCGCAACGCGGTGACCTACTGGGACGTGGCCGACACGCCACCGACCGGTGACGACCCGCTCGACGCGCTGACCGTCCGGCTGGCCGCCGCGTACGAGGAGCCGTGGCTGCTGAAGTTCCACCTCGACGACGTCGGCTCCGCCGCCGGGCGCGCGGCGGAACTCGCCGACCCGGACCTCAGGGTCAGCACCCGCGACGAGGTGCTCACCGTGGGCGACTACCTCTCCGCGTACGTCCTGGAGTGGTCCCTGCACCACCTCGACCTGATCGCGCATCTCCCGGATGCGGCGGAACCGCCCGCCGAAAGCCTCGCCCGGTCACGCGAGATGCTGGAAGAGATCGCCGGGACGGCGTTCCCCGCGTCGTGGTCCGACAAGGACGCGCTGCTGGTCGGCACTGGACGACGTGCCCCGACCGACGTGGAGAAGGCCGAACTGGGCGAGTCGGCCGCGAAACTCCCGCTCGTCCTCGGCTGAGCAGTGAGCAGGCCTACAGCGCGGAGTGGGCCAGCCAGTGGTCGAACAGCTGCCCGTTCCCATCGATCGCCACGCGCTGTGGCGGCAGGCGTCGCATCAGCACCAACAGCAGGTCTTCCACCGCACCCGTCACGGTGACGTCCGTCGCGCCCGGACCCCGCCGCCACGACACCCCCGTCGGCGTGCGCGTGATCACCCACCCCTCGACCGACTCTTCAGTGGGTCTCAGCCCGATCGAGCCCGCGCCCCACAACGAAGCCACCGCGGGTTTCAACGTCGCGGCTACCGGCGAAGACAGCAGCTCCAGACACTGGGTCACCGCGTCGGCCGCCAGGTCGGGTTCGAGGGCGTACGCCACACCGGCCAGCAACGCGGCATCGACGGCGTGCACCGACGTGTCGTGCGTCGATTGCCGCAGCCAGAACGACGCCGGTCCCGGCCCGGCGAACGTCCATACCGGCGTGCCGGGACCGACCGCCAGCACCGCCTCGACAAGCTCCGAAGCCCCCGCGAGCAGCCATGCCCGCCAGTCCCGCGGAGGCACCGCTTCACGCGGATCGGGGATGCCGTCGGCCGAGCCGCTGCGAACGATCCCCGCCGCCCAGCGCCGTGCCTGCCCGAGGTGTCCGACGAGGACCCGAAGCCGCCACTCCGGGCAGGTCGGCACGAAGGCGTCCCAGTCAGCGCCGGCCACGGCATCCGCGAACGCCGCGGTTTGTACCAGCAGGCCCGAGGCCAGCCGGTCGATATGAGGCTGTGTCATGCGGCGTAGGGTAGGAACTCCACCCGGGTGGAGGTTCAAGTGCGCGAGCACACCTTGTCCATCGGCGAGCTCTCACAGCGGACCGGCGTGCCCGTACGCACGATCCGCTTCTACTGCGACGAGGGCTTCGTCGAGTCGGTCCGCAGCACCGGTGGGCACCGTCGCTTCCCCACAGACGCGGTCGAACGGCTGACGCTGCTGCGCCGGCTACGCGCTCTCGGGCTCGGACTGACGGCGATCGACGCCGTGCTCAGCGGCCGGCGATCCGTCGCCGAGGCCGCCGCACAGGAACGCGCGAAGATCGACGTCGAGCTGGCAGCGCTGGCCTGGCGCCGCGCCTCGCTCCGGGCGGTGGAGCAAGCAGCGCCGGCCGAGCGGGCCGCGAGGCTGGACCTGCTGGCCGCGGTCGCCGACGGCCGGGCGGCACAGCACATGCTGGAGGTGTTCTGGAGCCGTCTCGCGCTGCCCTCATTGCCCGAGGACGGCGCCAGCATGTTCATCTCCGTCAGCGTCCCCGAGCCACCGAACGAGCCCACTCCCGAGCAGGTGGTCGCCTACGCCATGCTGGTCGCGATCGTCGACGACCACCGGCTCCGGCATCGGCTCTGGGCACGCACACGTACCGGTGAGGAGTTCGTCGCCTACCAGAACGCCTTGCTGGACGGGGGCATCGGCGAAGCATGCGAGCTCGCCCGCCCGCTCGTGCGGGCGGGCGAGCAGCCGGGCCCCGGGCCGTTGCTCGACCGGTTCGTCGAGGCGCACGCGACAACGCAAGGCACTCTTGACAGCCCGGCGTTCCGGCGCGCCCTGCTGCGCACCGCGGCGGTCGATCGAAGCCCGGGCCTGCGCCGCTACTGGGAGCTCGTCGGCGACATCACGGGCGAGGACATCACCGTCGGCGAGGCGCACGCCTGGTTGCTGGACTCGCTCGACCGCGCGGTGGCGTGGACGTCAGGCGAACAGGGTGCGTCAGGGCGAACGGCGGGCGTCCGGCGCCCCGCCCGGACGGTCCCTGTCGGGGCCCGGGCGCACACCGTCCGGCTATTCTCCCGATGGTGAGGTCAGCGGGACACCGAGTGCCACGGGGGTGCCGAGGTTCGGCGTGCCGTCCGCATTCCAGGTGAACTTCTGCGCTCTGGTGCTGCGGTTCATGTCACAGCCACCGCCGGCGGAGTTGTTGGCGTGGTAGACCATCCAGTCCTCCGTTCCGTCGGGCGACTTGAAGAAGCCGTTGTGGCCCGGGCCGTACACGCCGTTGGCGTTGGACCGCTGGAACACCGGGTTCGATGACTTGACCCAGGAGGAGGAGCTGAGCGGGTCGCCGCCGTTGTAGGTGAGCATCCCCAGCTTGTAGTCGGGGGTGGAGCAGTGGCTGGCGGAGTAGATGATGAAGGTCTTGCCGTTGCGCTGCAGAACCTCGGCGCCCTCGTTGACCGCGCCGCCCACCGTCTCCCAGCTGTAGGTGGGGGTGGACAGCAGTCGGCGGGTGCCGCTGGCGGTCCACGGGTTCGACAGCGGCCGGATGAACATGGGCTGCGAGCCGTTGTAGTACGTGCCGAGGAGGTAGAGCTTGCCGTTCAGCTGCAGGATGCTCGGGTCCAGCTCCCAGGTGTTGTCCTGGGTCGGGTCGAGCAGATCGGCCTTGAAGGTGTAGGGCCCCATCGGGTCCGTACCGGCGCTCTCGAGCACGTGGATCCGCTGGGTGCCCAGGTCGTACGGTTCACGCCCGGCCGTGTAGTAGAAGTACCACCGCTTTCCGTTCGGGCCGTCGAGCAGGTGGAACTCCGGGGCCCACATGGTGCCGGCTCCGTTGGGCCGGGTGAGGTTGAAGATCACCTGGTCGGTGGCGGTGGCAAGGCCCGCCAGGGTCTTGGCCTTGCGCATGGTGATCGTCGAGTTCCAGGTCGTGGTGGCGAGGTAGTAGTACCCGTCGTGGTAGGTGAGCCACGGGTCGGGGCCGTGCTGGGAGAGCGGGTTGGTGAAGGTGCCCGCGCTCGTACCGCCACCGGCGAAGCCCGGCAGCCGCCACACCCTGCCGTTCGCGGTACCGCACGGCAGCTGCACCAGGCCGGTGTCGGAGGCCGTCGAGCCGCCGCTCGGCGTGACGCACTTGCCGGAGGCGACGGAGACGAGGTTGAAGGTCTTGTCGGCTCCGGCGACCGTCACGGGGACGAGCCGCCACTGCTGGTTCGTCTCACCGTGGCAGGTCCACTGGATGATCGTGGCGTCGTCCTGTGTGGACGCGCCGTAGACGTCGACGCACTGGCCGGAGGCGGGCGTACTGATCGTGTAGGTGTCGGCCGTCCCGGCGACCGGGGTGAAGCCGAAGGACTGGCTCCCGCCGGAGTTGCACGCGTTGGCCCGGAGCTGGGTCCCGCTGGTCGACGAGGAGCCGGGGACGTCCAGGCAGTTGCCGCCGTTCTGGTTCACCCCCGTCGACGTGAACGCGGCGGCAGCGGCGGCCCCGGCGCCGGACGCGGACGGCGCCACCAGGAAGGCGACCACCATGGTGAGCACGGCGGTGAGCGCGGACAGACATCTGGCTCGAGTCACTGGTGCACATCCTTCATCGGTGGGCGGGCTCCTGAACCGCCGGTTCGGTTGTAGACCTTCACCTCGGTGAGTCCGGTCTTGGCTCCTGAGGCGTTGGTGGCCAGGACCCGGATGCGTTGGGCGCTGATCATCGTGAACCGCACCACGTTGTAGTTGGCCTGTGGAGCGGCCGGACTCTTGGTCTGGCCGGGTGCGTCCACCCAGGAACTGCCGTTGTAGTACTGGATCGTGTACGCGGACGGGGCTCGGTAGGTGGCGCTGGCCGGGCGGCTGTCCTTGAAGTGCAGGCGCACCTCGTTGAGCGTGCGGGCGGTGCCGAAGTTCAGCTCGTACCAGTCCTGGCTGTTGGGCGAGCCACCGGCGCCCCAGAACGGCTCGTTGGTGGGATACCCGTCGACCGCCCCGGAGACGTTGCTGCCGGACCCGGTGTGGGAGGCGGACACGGTGGCCCCAGAGGCCAGGTTGGTGAGGTCGGCGGTCAGGTCGACACCGGCCTTGGCGAACATGTCGACGAGCCGGGGGCTGTTCTGCACGACCTGGTTGGGGGCCTGCAGTCCGGGGACGGCGGTGTGGTACGTGACCGTGCCGCTCGTCGTCACGTTGCCGGTGGCCGGGTCCCAGGTCAGCGGCACCAGCGAGTTGACGGTGGCGACCCGGTTACCGTTGATGTAGATCGAGTAGCCCTCCGGGACACCCGGGTAGCGCACCACTCCGTCGGCCGGGTCGTCCCAGACGACGGACAGGTCGGCGTTGCGGTAGCGGAGGTTGTTGACCGTGAAGTGGTCCCAGCCGATGTTGATCGGGGAGAGCTCCACCTTGGCGTCGTTGCGTGGCCGCAGGCCGGCGACGTCCTCGATCACGGTCCAGTTGCTGCTGCCCAGGATGTTGTGGTGGATCCAGGAGCGGTACTGGATCCCGCTGCCGTTCCAGTCGGCCCAGAACTCGTTGGCGTCGGGCCACTGGGTGTTGCCGCCGACGTACTGCGCCCAGGTGTTCCAGTAGAGGAGCTTCTTGTAGTCGGTCGGCGTCATCCAGGAGTTGGCGTAGTTGCGCAGCACCGAGGAGTAGAGCCGGAACTGCACGGTGGAGTTGATGGTGGAGAAGTTGTTGGAGCCCGGGTTCCCGGCGTCGGCGGCCGCCTTCTTGTCGACCTGGTTGGCCGTGTAGAAGGGGAAGACCGGGTACTGGGCCGGGTCGTTGAACAGGCGCAGGGCCTGCTTGTAGGTCGTGGTGTTGGGGACGGCTCCGACCGAGAACGGGTAGTAGTTGTTGATCTCCTTCCAGGGCACCCACTCGTTGGTCGACTTCAGCCGGTGCTCGAACAGCTGTCGGCTCGGGTTCCACAACACGTTGACGATGGCGTCCTTGATCTGGTTCGCCAGCGTACGCATCTCGCCGGCCTTGCCGATGTTGCCGATCGCGTCGTAGGCCTGCGCGGCGGCCAGCGCGCCGCTGTACTGGTAGGCGGACTCGGCGCGGTCCATGTTGCCGGGCTTCCAGTGGAAGGAGACCGCGTCGGCGTCGTTGCCCGTCAGGGCGCCCCAGTCGTACTCGATGAGCTTGTTGTTGTCGTGGTCGTAGTAGGCGAGCTGGCCCTTGACGTCGCCTTCCGCGTAGTGGGCCAGGTTGCCGGCGATGGCCGGCTGGCCGCCGTGGATCTGGTAGCTCTTCCACGCCGCCTCGGCGATGTACTGGGTGTAGCTGTTCGACCAGTTCTCCGGGTCACCCGGGTTGTCGAGGAAGCGGCCGCCCTTGGAGACCTGGCCGACGTTGAGCCAGTCCCCGTAGGCGTACATCGGATTGCGCAGGTACTTGAGGTCGTCGATGTGCATGGGCTGGGTGAGCGCGATCGCGTTGTTGTAGCCGAGGACGCCTTCGGTCGAGCTTGGGAACTGGAAGGTCTGCCCGGGGATGTTGGCGTCGAGGCTGTTGAAGCGCATCAGCCACCAGCGGTAGTAGATGTTCTTCTTGATCGCGGGTTCGGGCACGTCGATGTACGGCACGTTCTGCGCCCACCACAGGTTGTAGGCCTTGACGTGGGTGGCGAAGGCGGTGGCGTTGGAGTAGCCCGCGTAGGCGTTGTAGTCCGTGAGGGACTCGGGGATCTCGTCGGTGACGAAGCCCATCACCACCTTGGCGGTCACGGTGGCTCCGGCCGCGATCGTCACGGACCGGTTCAAACCGCCGCTGGTGGCGGCGAAGCCGTCGCCGGTGAGCCGCGTGCGGATGGTGGTGAGGTTGTTGTAGGCGCCCACCTGTCCGGTCAGCTCGCTGCCGGTGCCCGAGGTGGCGTAGGGGGAGGTCGCCCGTAACTGCAGCGTGGTGGAGCTGGAGCCGTTGTTCTTGATCGACAGGTTGGTCACGGCGACGTTGTTGTCGGTGATGAACTTGGTCTGGTCGACCGTGATCGAGCCGCTGGTGTGCACGCTCTTCCAGTGGCTGGGCGTCTGCCTGCGCTGGGAGACCTGTTCGGTGAAGGTGCCCGGGGAGAGCGCGATGCTGTAGGCGTTCTTGTCGCTGATGCTCTCCCAGTAGGCGACGTGGCCGCCGAAGCCGAGCACCGCGGGGTCGTGGGTCTTCATGAAGACCGTGCGTCCGCGGCTCATCAGCCAGGAGCCGGCTGGATCGTTGCCCGTGCGGGCCAGCAGGCGGTCCATCCAGAAGTCGGTCCCCGCACTCTCCGCGTCGTAGATGGACCGCATCATGTCGCCCGGCGTGTAGGCGACGGGCGGGGCCGGGATCGCGGGTCCGCTGAAGGTCGGGAAACCGATGGTCTGGTCAGCGGCGGCCGGGGAGGTCGCGGAACAGACACTGGCGATGATGAGCGCCAGGACGACGAGGAGGCGCTTCATGGCAGGGCCCGTCGGGTCCGGACGCCGGTGGTGTGCCCGGGCGCCGAGGCCTGCGGCGGCCTCGGCGCGCCCGGCGTGGTGTGGTGGTGGTACCGCGTGTGGTCCATGGTGGCGGCCCCGTACGGAGCCGTCATGCTGCGTCTTCTCATCGGGCGCTCCCTGTGCGGTGGACAGCAGGCGTTTGCTCACGATGGCGCTGACGTTCTCCGACGAGGTCTCCCGGGAGCCCCGGCGGACGGGGTTGGATCAGCCGTACCGGGTCGTCTGTGAAACCGACCTAAAAGGTTTTCGCAAGGTAAGCGCGTACCCCGGGACTGTCAACAGAAAGCGCGCTGCGGCGCGGCCCTCAGGACAGCGGTGCCGTGGATCCCCGGATCACCAAGCGGCAGGGCAGGGTCTCGACGCCCGAAGGCCGTGCCCCGGCGATCGCGCTGAACAAGGCGCGCGCGGCCGCTCGCCCGACCTGCTCCAGATTCAGGTCGACGCTGGTCAGCGGCGGGCGGGAGGCGGAGGTGAGGACCTGCCAGTTGTCGAAGCCCATGACGGCCACGTCCTCGGGCACCCGGTGGCCGCGCTCGCGCAGTACGTCCATCACGCCGCGGGCGATCTGGTCGCTGCCGCACAGCACGGCGTCCACGTCCGGGTGCCGGTCGAGCAGCATCGCGGTGGCCGCCCGCCCCCAGCCCTCCGACCACACCCCGAACCGCACCTCGCCGACCAGCGCGAGACCCGCGTCGCCGAGCGCGGTCCCGGCCCCCTCGGCCCGCTCCCGCGCCGCGAGGTACCCCGGATCGCCGGTGATGTGCGCGATCCGGGTGCGCCCGCAGGCCAGCAGATGCTCGACGGCGATCCGTCCGGCGCCGACGCTGTCGGGAACGATGGACAGGTCCTCCGGATCCTCCGAAGGGGCGTACGCGTAGACGACGGGGACCGGCAGTTCGCGCCCCAGGGACGGACGGGGATCGGTCCGGCTGCCCACCACGATGAGGCCGTCGACCCGGCGGCCGAGCAGCGCCCGGACATGGTGCTGCTCGCGGATCGCGTCGCCGCGGGCGTCACAGAGGAACACCGCGACCTCGCCGGCTCCGAAGGCGTCCTCGGCGCCCATGAGGATCGGGATGCTGAAGCGGCCCTCCAGGTCGCTGGTGAGCAGGCCCACGGTGCCCGTCCGCCCGGCGAGCAGGCCGCGGGCCAGCTGATTGGGCCGGAACGACAGCCGCTCGGCCGCTTCGATCACCCGCTGCCTGGTCTCCGCGCGCACCTGGCTGCGGCCGTTGAGGGCCTTGGACGCGGTGGCGACGGACACGCCTGCCAGCCGGGCGACATCGCTGAGGGTGACGGGACGCGAACGAGAGGGGCCGGTGGCCTGGGTCATGGGGTGCACTCCTGTCTCGCGTCGCGTGCCGGGCCGTCGAGGGTGACACATCGCGCGTAAAACGGTACGTGAGTTGTTCAGGTCGCGGCGTACCCGCGGTGTTTCCGAGGTTTCGATGACTCTCCCACGGCCATTCTCTACAAGGGGATTGACGAGCGATGAGCTCGGTCCTACTTTCTCGGAAAGCCTTTTCGGTTCGTTTCCGTCGCAGAGTTCAGTGCCACCACAGCCATCGTCCCCTCCGGTTCGGCCTGCCCACGGCCCGCCGTCACACAAGGGAGATCGTCATGGGGAGCACGGCCGGACCACGTGGACGCATCCGCCGACTCGCCACCGGTGCCCTCGCGCTGCTCGCCGCCGCGGGCATGGTCACGGCCTGCGGGTCGGACGGCGGTTCGGGCGGCGGAGGAAGCGGAGCGGGGGGCGTCAAGGGCCTCGACGACGGCACCGAGCTGACCATGTGGACGCGAGCGGCGACCCGCCCGCAGAGCGAGGCCCTGGTCAAGGCGTACAACGCGAGCCACAAGAACAAGATCGAGCTCACCGTCATCCCCACCGACGACTACCAGGCCAAGGTCGGTGCGGCCGCCGGCGCCCGCGACCTCCCCGACCTGTTCGCCTCGGACGTGGTGTTCGTGCCGAACTACACCTCCAGCGGGCTCTTCGCCGATCTCACCGGGCGCATCGACGCCCTGCCCTTCGCCAGGAACCTGGCCCAGTCGCACATCAAGGCCGGTACGTACGAGGGCAAGAAGTACGTCGTACCGCACACCCTCGACCTGTCGGTGCTCTTCTACAACAAGGAGCTCTACCGGCGGGCCGAGCTCGACCCCGACAAGCCGCCCACCACTCTGCGCGAATGGGACCGGCAGGCGCGGGCCGTGGACGCGCTCGGCGGAGACGTCAACGGCACCTTCTTCGGCGGCAACTGCGGTGGCTGCGGCGTGTTCACCTGGTGGCCGTCCATCTGGGCCGCCGGGGAGGACGTGCTGAACAAGGAGGGGACCGAGGCACAGCTGGCCACGGACACCGCGAAGAAGGTCTACACGACCTACCGCGGCTGGGTGAAGGACGACATCGTGGCCCCCGGCGCGCGCGAGGAGACCGGCACCACCTGGACCGGGGTCTTCCCCAAGGGGAAGGTCGGCGTGATGCCCATGCCGTCGACCACCCTCGGGCTGATGCCGAAGAACCTCGACCTCGGGGTCGCGCCCATCCCCGGACCGGACGGCGGCAAGTCCACCTTCGTCGGCGGTGACGCCATCGGCATCTCCGCCACCAGCAAGTCGGCGGACCAGGCCTGGAACTTCCTCGCCTGGTCGCTCGGCGACAAGGCCCAGGTCGACGTGGTCGCCGCACACAAGGACGTGGTGGCGCGCACCGACCTCGCCTCCAACAAGTACTCCGACGCGGACCCGCGGCTGGTGACCATCAACCGGCTGGTGGCGGACGGCCGCACCCCGTACGCGCTGAAGTTCGGCCAGACCTTCAACGACCCCAACGGACCGTGGCTGTCCCTGATGCGCCATGCCGTCTTCGGCGACGGAGGGTCCGTGGAGAAGGACAACAAGGCGGTCAACGCCTCGCTGGCCGACTGAGCCACGCGCAGCCTTCCGGGGCCCGTGAACCCGCACCCCGCGCCCCGCGGCAGCACCCCTCCCACGTCACCCGGCAGAGGAGAGCCATGCAGGTGAAGGCGCCCGACCGAACGGCCGCCGAGCACGGGGACCGGTCGGCCCGCCGGCCCCGTCCCTCCGCACCCCGGTGGTGGCGGTCCCGGAAGGTCCAGGGGCTCGGCTACGCGGCCCCCACGGCCGTGTTCGTCGCCGTCTTCTTCGTGCTGCCCCTGCTGCTCGTCGGGCAGATGTCGCTCCACGACTGGCCGCTGCTCGCGGGAGACCGGGGCGGCAACGCGCCCGAGAACTACACCGAGGTCACCGACAGCACCCTGTTCTGGCCCGCGGTCCGCTTCACCCTCCTCTACACCGTGATCGTCACGGTCGTCCTCCTCGGACTGGCGCTCCTCCTCGCCCTGTTGGTGCAGGAGTCCCGCCCCGGGGCGGGCTTCTTCCGCACGGTCTACTTCCTGCCCAGCGCCCTGGGGCTGGCCTCCGCCTCCCTGCTGTTCTGGGGCCTGTACAGCCCCACCACCGGACCGCTGAGCGACGTCCTGGAAAAGCTCGGCCTCGTCGACGATCCGGTGTCCTTCCTCGGCTCGCCGACCTCCGCCCTGCTGTCGACGGTATTCCTCATCGTCTGGAAGTTCGCCGGCTTCTACATGCTGATCCTCCTCGTGGGCCTCCAGCGCATCCCCCACGAGGTGTACGAGGCGGCGCGGATGGACGGCGCGAGCCGCGGCCAGATCTTCCGCGGCATCACCATGCCGCTGCTGCGGCCGTCGCTCGCCCTCTCCCTGCTGCTCAGCGTCACCGGATCGCTGCTCGCGTTCGACCAGTTCTTCATCCTCACCAAGGGCGGACCGGACAACAGCACCGTCACCGTCGTGCAGCTGATCTACCGCGAGGCCTTCCAACGCATGGACCTGGGCACCGCGGCAGCCCTGTCGATCATCGTGCTGGCCGCCCTGCTCCTGCTCAACGTCGCGCAGTTCCGCGGTCTGCGCCGCGCCGACGAGTCATGACACCCACCTCATGAGAAGGGACACCACGGTGCTCACCCGCGCCCTCGGCCGGACGCCCCATTACGTCCTCGCCGGAGGACTGGCCGTCATCTTCCTCTTCCCCCTGCTGTGGAACGCCTGGGCGTCGGTCAGCGGACAGCCCGGCACCGCGCAGGAGTCCGGCTACGGCCTCGGCAACTACCGGACGCTGCTCGACTACGACGCGGGCCTGTGGCGGTACCTCCTCAACAGCACGGTCGTCTCCGCGCTCACCGTCGCCCTGACCCTCTCGGTGTCGCTGCTCGGCGGCTACGCCTTCGCCCGCTTCGACTTCCCGGGCAAGAACCTGCTGTTCCTGCTGACGCTGGCCATCCTCATGGTCCCGTACGCCACGCTCCTGATCCCGCTGTACGTGCTGCTCGGCAGGCTCGAGCTGCAGAACTCACTGCTCGGGCTGAGCCTGGTGCTGGCCATGTTCCAGCTGCCGTTCGCCACCTTCATGATGCGGATCTCCTTCGAGGCGGTGCCGCGCGAGCTGGAGGAGTCGGCGCTCGTCGACGGCTGCGGCACGGCGGGCGCACTGCGACGGGTGCTGCTCCCGGCGGTGCGACCGGGGCTGATCACCGTAGGGCTCTTCGCCTTCCTGGCGGCCTGGAACGACTTCATCGCGCCACTGATCCTCATCTCGGACAGCGAGAAGGCGCCCCTGCCGCTGGCCGTCGCGAACCTGCGGCAGCAGACCATGGGCGCCGTCGACTACGGCGCCACCGAGGCGGGTGTGGTGGTCCTCGCCGCGCCCTGCCTCCTCCTCTTCCTGCTGCTGCAACGGCACTACGTACGGGGGTTCATGTCGGGCGCGCTCAAGGGCTGAGGCGCCGGACCACGGAGCCGGACAACCCGACCACGGAGACGGACAACCGAAAGGACGATCCGAAGGCATGAACTGGTGAGGGAGAACACGGCGCGGTCACTCGTCCTGCCGGTGGCGCCGACCCGGGGCCGGCTGCGGCCGCTCGGGCTCGACGAGGTCAGGATCACGGGGGGCTTCTGGGCCCGGCGCCGGCAGATCAACGCGACCGCCACACTCGGCCACTGCCGCGACTGGATGGCCCGCGTCGGCTGGATCGGCAACTTCCGGGCCGCCGTCGAGGGCCGGATCGAGCGGGACCGGCGCGGCCGTGAGTTCGCCGACTCCGACGTCTACAAGCTGCTCGAGGCCATGGCCTGGGAGGCCGCCGGGCACGGCGCCGGCACCCCGCTCGACGCGGAGATCGCCGAGCTCACCGAGGCCATCGCCCCCGCCCAGGAACCGGACGGCTATCTGAACACCGCCTTCGGCCGCCCCGGGCAGCAGCCCCGGTACAGCGATCTCGAATGGGGCCACGAGCTGTACTGCTACGGGCACCTGATCCAGGCGGGGGTGGCCCAGGCCCGGGCCCGGGGCGAGGGCGAGCTGGCGAAGATCGCCAGGCGGGCCGCCGACCATGTCTGCGCCACCTTCGGCCGGGGCGGTATCGAGGGCGTGTGCGGCCATCCGGAGATCGAGCCGGCCCTGGTGGAGCTGGCCAGACTGACGGGCGAGCAGCGCTACCTCGACCAGGCGGCGTTGTTCATCGACCGCCGCGGCCACCTCGCCCTCGCCGACACCGAGTTCGGCCGCGCGTACTACCAGGACGACCTGCCCGTCCGCCAGGCCACGGCGCTGCGCGGCCACGCCGTCCGCGCCCTCTACCTCGCGGCCGGGGCCGTCGACGTGGCCGTGGAGACCGGGGACGACGCCCTGCTGGCCGCGGTGGTGCGGCAGTGGGAGCGGACGGTGGCCCGGCGGACCTATCTGACCGGCGGCATGGGCTCGCACCACCGGGACGAGTCCTTCGGCGACGACTTCGTGCTGCCGCCCGACCGCGCCTACTCGGAGACCTGCGCCGGGGTCGCCTCCGTGATGCTCAGCTGGCGGCTGCTGCTGGCCACCGGCGAGCCGCGGTTCGCGGATCTGGCGGAGCGGACCCTGTTCAACGTGGTCGCGGCCTCCCCGTCCGAGGACGGCCGCGCCTTCTTCTACGCCAACACCCTGCACCGGCGCCACCGGGGCACCGTGCCCGCCGCGGACGCGGACAGCCCGCGCGCCGAGTCGAGCCTGCGCGCCCCCTGGTTCGCGGTGTCCTGCTGCCCGACCAACGTGGCGCGGACCCTGGCCCAATTGCCCGCCTATCTGGCGACGGCGGACGACCACGGCGTGCAGCTGCACCAGTACGCCGACGCGGAGATCGCCACGTCCCTCGCCGGAGGCCAGGGCGTCGCGCTGCGGGTCCGTACCGACTACCCGTCCGGCGGGACGGTGACCGTGCGGATCGACCGGTGCCCGGCCCACCCGTGGACCCTGTCGCTGCGCGTCCCCGGGTGGGCGGACGGCGCCGCCACCTGGCTGGTCGAGCCGGACGGGACACGCCGCTCCGTCGCCCCGGGCACCGCCACGGTGGGCCGCCTCTTCCGGCCCGGTGACGAGGTACGGCTCGAACTGCCCGTGGCGCCGCGCTGGATCCGGGCCGATCCGCGCATCGACGCGGTACGCGGCACGGTGGCCGTCCAGCGGGGGCCGCTGGTGTACTGCGCCGAGTCGGTGGACCTGCCGGACGGGCACGAGGCCGACGCCGTACGGGTGGATCCGTCCGTCGAGCCGAAGGACGGGCGCGACCCCGACAGCACGGACGGCACGGTCGGCACGGCCGGCACCGTCGTCGTGGCCGGAGAGCTGGCCGGACACGCCGAACACAGCGACGCCCCCTGGCCGTACGCACCGCTCGACCGCCCCGACACCGCCACCGCCGGCGGGCGCACGGACATCGTCCTGGTGCCCTACCGCTCCTGGGCGAACCGCGGGCCCTCGACGATGCGGGTGTGGCTGCCGACGGCGGAACCCGATCCGACCGCCGCCCCTTCGTGACCGCCCGTTCTCCGCCCTCTGTCCACGCCCGCCGACCGACGATCGGAGTCAAGAGCATGACCCACCCCCCATCCCGCCGTCACGCGCTGAGACTCGCCGCCGGGGCTGCGGCAGCCGCCCCGCTCGCGACCGCCGTTCCGTCGGCGCACGCCGCCGCGGCCGGCGCCGTCCCCGCCACGGCGTCGTCCCGGGCCACAGCCGGGCCGTTGCCCGTCCCGGACACCTGGTCGGTACGCCCCTTTCCGCTGGACGGGGTGACCCTCGGCGACGGCGTCTTCCGCCGCAAGCGCGACCTGATGCTCGGCTACGCCAGGTCCTACCCGGCCGACCGCATCCTGGCAGTCTTCCGGGCCAACGCCGGGCTCGACACCCGCGGTGCCCGGCCGCCCGGCGGCTGGGAGACCTCCGACGGCAATCTGCGCGGCCACTACGGCGGCCACTTCCTCAGCCTCATCGCCCAGGCGTACGCCGACACCAGGGAGGCCGCGCTCAAGACCAAGCTCGACTACCTGGTCGGCGCGCTCGGCGAGTGCCAGAAGGCCCTGGCCGACCACGGTTCGCCCAAGCCCAGCCACCCCGGCTATCTGGCGGCGTACCCGGAGACGCAGTTCATCCTGCTGGAGAGCTACACGACGTACCCGACCATCTGGGCGCCTTACTACACCTGCCACAAAATCATGCGCGGGCTGCTCGACGCGCACACCCTGGGCGGGAACCAGCAGGCCCTTCAGATCGCCTCGGGGATGGGCGACTGGGTACACAGCCGGCTCGGCCACCTGCCGACAGCCCAGCTGGAGCGCATGTGGTCCATCTACATCGCCGGTGAGTACGGCGGGATGAACGAGGTGCTGGCCGACCTGTACGCCCTCACCGGCCGGGCGGAGCACCTCGCCGCCGCCCGCTGCTTCGACAACACCGCACTGCTGAAGGCCTGCGCCGAGGACCGCGACATCCTGGAGGGCCGGCACGCCAACCAGCACATCCCGCAGTTCACCGGCTATCTGC
The DNA here is from genome assembly GCF_033793745.1 of Streptomyces sp. ME19-01-6. NCBI lineage: Bacteria > Bacillati > Actinomycetota > Actinomycetes > Kitasatosporales > Streptomycetaceae > Streptomyces > Streptomyces sp. ME19-01-6. The sequence continues at coordinate 95,462 of NZ_JARAXF010000002.1, forward strand.
GGCTGTTCGACCACACCGCGAAGGAGGAGTACGCCGACGCGGCCCGCAACTTCTGGGGCATGGTCACGGGCTTTCGGATGTACAGCCTGGGCGGCACGGGGCAGGGCGAGATGTTCCGCGCCCGGGGCGCCATCGCGGCCACCCTGGACGACAAGAACGCCGAGACCTGCGCGACGTACAACATGCTCAAACTCAGTCGGCAGCTGTTCTTCCACGAGCGGGACCCCGCCTACATGGACTACTACGAGCGGGGGCTGACCAACCACATCCTCGCCTCCCGCCGGGACGCCCCCGCCACCGACAGCCCGGAGGTCACCTACTTCGTCGGGATGGGCCCCGGGGTGCGGCGCGAGTACGACAACACCGGCACCTGCTGCGGCGGCACCGGTATGGAGAACCACACCAAGTACCAGGACTCGGTGTACTTCCGCTCCGCCGACGGCAACGCGCTGTACGTCAACCTCTACCTCGCCTCGACCCTGCGGTGGCCGGAGCGGGGCTTGGTCATCGAGCAGACGAGCGACTACCCGGCCGAGGGTGTCCGCACCCTGACGTTCCGTGAGGGCGGCGGGCAGCTCGACCTGAGACTCCGCGTTCCGGCCTGGGCCACGGCGGGCTTCACTGTCACGGTCAACGGGGTCCGGCAGTCGGTCAAGGCCGTGCCCGGCAGCTATCTGAGCCTGAGCAGAACCTGGCGGCCCGGCGACCGGGTCGCCATCGCCGCCCCCTACCGCCTGCGCATCGAAAGGGCCCTGGACGATCCCACCGTCCAGTCGGTGTTCTACGGTCCGGTCCTGCTGACCGCCCAGAGCCAGGAGTCGGCATTCCGCGTGTTCTCCTTCTACAAGGCCTTCACGCTCCGGGGCGATCTGGCCGACGCGATCGCGCCCGGGGGCCGGCCGATGTACTTCACCACACACGGCCTGACCCTCGCACCGTTCCATGTCGGGGACGAGACGCGCTACCACGCCTACTTCAAACGCTCGGAACCGGTCGTCGTGTTCGGCACGAAGAACTCCGGCGTACCGAACCGCGCCCGTGGCAACGGTCTCACGTTCCTGGACGTGCTCTGGGCGCAGGCACCCTTCACGACCTCAGGCCTCTTTGTCCAGGCGGTACGCACCCTCGCCGACACATGGCTGTCCGAGGGGTTGTTCAGCCGCACCGAACGGGACAGCGTCGTGGCCGCCGCGGTCGGGGCGGACCTCAGGCACTGACGCACCCCACCCCCAGCCCCCCACCATCCCCCCACAGGAGGACCCTCATGAGTACCTGGCGCAACAAGGTGGTCGTCGCCGCACTCGCGGCCGCCGTGCTGACCGGGCCCGGCGTCGCGCAGGCCGCCCCGCCGCCCGCGGCGGCGTCCCAGGAACAGGCGCCGGCGGCCACCATCACCTGGACCCTCGAACGGGCGAGCAACCCCACCCAGGACCAGCAGACGGCCTACAACCTGATCACGGCGGCCATGAACGCCGCGGTGGCCCGGTACAACAACCTCAGCGATCTGGGCAAGAACATCACCGTCCGCTACGACCCCGGTGTGCCCACCGCTGACGGAAACATCAACGGAACCATTCGCTTCGGCAACCGCGGCTACATGACCGAGCGGACCGCCCTGCACGAGATCGCCCACACCATCGGTGTGGGCACCAGCTCGGGCTGGTCCTCTCTCTCCAGCGGTGGCACCTGGCACGGCGCGCAGGCCACGGCGCTCGTCAAGCGGTTCGACGGTTCGGGCGCCACGCTGTCCACCGGTGGCGGGCACTTCTGGCCCTACGGCCTGAACTACGAGAACGAGTTCTCGAACACGGCGGCCGATCGCCACGTCCAGATCGTCGCCGCCATGGTTCGTGACGGACTGTAGCCTCAGGACCCCCGTGCACCCGCTCGAACAGCACGAAGCCCACCCCCGAGGCCACAGCGCACTGCGCTGTGGCCTCGGCACGACAGCGGTACTAGACGTGGATCCCGGGAAACATGAGGACGTCCCGCTGCTGCTCCGCGAAGGCGGCGTAGGTCGTCCGACGCAGTTGCTCGTCCCGCTCGTGCCGCTGCCGCGGGTCCTCCAGTTGCTCCTGTTCGCTCAGCGCGCGGGAGGCGAGGACCATGGCCCGGGTGCGCTCGCGGCGTTGATCCTCGTAGCTGCGCAGACCGGCGGTCAGGTCGCTGGACCGGGCCAGCGTCCCGGCCAGGACGACGGCGTCCTCGATGGCCATCCCGGCTCCCTGGGCGAGGCTGGTGAGCATGGGGTGCGCGGCGTCTCCGAGGAGGGTGACGCGGCCGTCGCCCCACTGCTCCAGGAAGGCTCGGTCACGGGCGGGGATGGCGATGATGTCCTCTTCGGGCGTGACGCGGATGGCCGCCTGGACCTCGTCCGCCCAGCCGGCGTAGGCCTGGACGATCTCCTCCTTCGTACCCTGCCAGTCGGCGGCCCGTTCGACGGACATGTTCTTGGTGCCGAACCAGTAGGTCTGTCCGTGACCCAGGTCCAGCAGGCCGAAGCGCTGCCCGCTTCCCCAGTAGTGGAGGACCGAGCCGGTCTCGAAGCGCGGGTGGCTGAACGGGACGATGGCGAGCCAGCACACATATCCGGCCTCGTGCACCGGTTCCGGACCGGTGATCTGGCCGCGGATGGCGGAGTTGATCCCGTCGGCCCCGATGACGATGTCGCCGTGAGCCTGGCTGCCGTCGGCGAAGCGCACGGTCGCTCCGTCCGGTCGTGTCTCGTAGCCCACGGCGGCGGCGCCCAGGGTGATGGGGGTGTCCCCCACCGCTTCCAGGAGGCCCTGCTGCAAGTCGCTGCGGCTGATGACCACAGTGGGTGGCAGTCCCAGTTCGTTGCTCAGTTCCGGAATGGGAAACCAGGTGATGTGGTTTCCCTCGGCGTCGTTGATGCCGAAGCGCTGGAGCACCTGCCCGCGCTTTTCCAGACCGATGTCGATGCCGAGGGCGTCCAGCGCGGCGCCGCCGTTGCTCAGCACACCCAGGCCGGAACCGGCGGCTTTCAGCTCGGTGGCGCGCTCGTACACCGCGACGTCGATGTCGACCTGGCGCAGAGCGGCGGCCAGCGTGAGACCGCCGATCCCCGCCCCGATGACCACTGCTTTGGGCCGGTGGGATGTCATGAAACTCAGGTTTCCCTTCAGTGATGGGTTGAGGGGTGCAGGATGTCGGCGATCGTCTTGGCCACGTGGGCGACGCCGGGCTCCTCCATCATGGAGAGGTGATCGCCGGGAATGCCGACCACCTGGATGCGGCCGGTGGTCACTCGCCCCCAGCCGTTGGTCGCCTCGTAGTGCAGGCTGCCCGCGGCGCCGTGCATGGCCTCGAGGATCGCGGGAAGCGGTTCGTCGGCCCGCAGGAGGACGATGTCCTGGTCGACGGTGCCCGGCCGATAGTTCAGCGTGGCCATCCAGTTCGCCCGGTAGAGGCGGAAGAGGCGCCGGATGACGGTCCCCGAACTGTCGGCGGGCAGCACGCCCAGGTCGACCGCGCACCGTGCGATGTGCGCGAATTTCTCGTCCAGCGAGGTGGCGTGCTCGGGTATCTCCTCCAGTGGCGACGCGCCGCCGCGTACGGGCCAGAGCAGTTCCCAGAAGAACCAGCCGAGCAGCGCGTCCTCGGTGTACAGCTCGCGCAGCCGGGGGTTCAAGGTGACCGTGTCCAGGATCAGCACATCGGCTTGCTCACCCTCAGCGCTAAGTTGCAGAGCCATTTCGAAGGCGACGAACCCGCCGAAGGAGTAGCCGCTGACCTTGTACGGGCCTTCCGGCTGGATCCGTTTGAGGGCGGCGATGTAGCCGCGGGCCATGTCCGCGATGGTGTCCAGCGGTTCGGTGCCGGGGTCGGCGCCGGCCGCCTGGAGGGCGTACAGCGGCTGCTCGGGGTCGAGGTGTTTGGCGAAGGGCAGGAAGCACAGCACGTTGCCGCCCATCGGGTGGACCAGGAAGAGCGGGGTACGGGTACCCGACGGGTTGAGCGGCACGACCGGGTCGAAGCGGGGCGGTGCCGCCGCGGCGGACCGCAGCCGGGTGGCCATCGCGGCCACGGTCGGCGCGGCGATGAACTCCGACAGCGGAATGACGGTGCCGAAGCGCTGTTCCAGCGTGGCGATCAGCCGCATCGCGGTCAGTGATGTGCCACCCAGGTCGAACATGCTGTCGTTGATGCCGACTTCGGGCAGGTGCAGCAGGTCCGCGAGAATCTCGGCGAGAGCCTTCTCGAGCGGGGTGCGCGGCGGGGTGGTGTCGTGGTCGGCCGGCGCCTCGAGAGGGATCGCCCGCAGGGCCGCGTCATCCCGTTTCCCGCTGGGTGTGGACGGCATGGCGGAGAGCCACTGGATGTAGGACGGCACCATGTAGTCGGGGAGCGTTTCGCGCAACCGGCTACGGAGCGCACCGGTGTCCACCGTCGACGGATCGCCGGTGAGAAACGCCACCAGGACCGTGTCCGTGCCGGGGCGGGTGCGGGCGACGACGGCGGACTCGGCGATACCGGGGTAGCGGGGGGCGAGGTCGCGGATCGCCAGCTCCACCTCGGCCGTCTCGACCCGGAATCCGCGGACCTTGACCTGGGTGTCGGCGCGGCCGGTGCACACGATCTCGCCGCTCGGCAGGGCGAAACCGAGGTCGCCGGAGCGGTAGAAGCGGCCGGACATGCCGGGCAGCGTGACAAAGCGTTCCTTGGTCAGGTCGTCACAGCCCAGATATCCACGCGCGACCGAGGCGCCCCCGAGATACAGCTCGCCCGTCACCCCCGGCGGCACGGGGCGCAGCCGCGGATCCACCACGACCACTTGGGCGCCGTCGACGGCGGTCCCCACCGGTGGCAGGTCCGGGAAGTCGGCCGGCGGTCCGGTCAGGGTGTGGCGGGTCACCACATGGGTCTCGGTGGGGCCGTACTGGTTCTCCAGCACCACCCCGGGCAGGGCCGAGCACAGACGGCGGATCTCGTCGGTGATCCTCAGCTGTTCGCCGCTGGAGGCGATGACGCGCAGCGCGGCCGGTGTGACGCCCAGCGCCTGGGAGGCCAGCGCCAGTTGCTGGAGGGCGATGGAGGGAACGAAGACGCGCTCGACCCGTTCCCGGTCCAGCAGGCGCACCAGGGCCGGCATGTCCCTGCGGATCTCCTCAGGCACCAGGCGGAGGGTGCCGCCCGCGCACAGGGTGGAGAAGATCTCCTGGAAGGAGACATCGAAGCTCAGCGGCGCGTACTGCAGGGTGATGCCCGCCGAGGCACTCCGGGCGCGATTCTGCCAGGAGACCAGGTTGGCCAGCATGCGATGGGGGATGTCGACTCCCTTGGGCCGCCCGGTGGAGCCCGAGGTGAACAGGACACAGGCGGTGCCGTCCAGAGCGATCGGCGGCAGGGGCGAGGCGAGGGCGTCCCCGGTGGGCGGTTCGGCGAGCTCCTCGAACCGTACGATCCGCGAGGTCCGGCCGAGGAGTTCACCGTGCCGGCCGGCGGCGACGATGCGGCAGGGATCCGCCTGTTCGATCATGTAGGAGATCCGGGCGGCGGGGTATCCGGTGTCCAGGGGCATGACCGCCGCTCCGGCCCGCATGATGCCCAGCATGACCGCGATCACCTCGGACGACCGGTCGGCCGCCACACCGACGACGGCGCCGGGGCCCACCCCCAGGGCGAGCAGGTTGCGGGCCACGGCCTCGGTGGCCAGTGCGAGCCGCGCGTAGGTCCACCGCTCGTCGTGCGTGGCCAGGGCGGGGGCGTTCGGGGTGCGTGCGGCCTGTTCCGCGAAGCGGTCCACCACGCTGCGTGCCGCGTCCGTGCCGACGGCGGGGAGCGGCTGTGGCACGGCGTCAAGGAAGTCCCAGCCGGGCTGCTCCAGGGAGTGGTGGACCATACGGTCGAGGACGCGGGTGTAGTAGTCGGCGAAGAGCCGGACCTGGTCCGGGGTGACCGTCTGTCCGTCGTTGTCGATGCGCAGCCAGATGTCCTGGTCGACGGGGTCCGTCACGGCGTTGACGAGGAGCGTGAAGTTGGTCTCCTCGACGGTGCGCAGATCCGTCAGCTCCAGCCCCGGCTCCCGGAGTGCGTCCGTGAGCTGCTGGAACCGCACGTAGTTGAACACCGTGTCGAACAGCGGACCACCGCCGTGCTGCTCCTGGATGGCGCTGATGGGGTAATGGCGGTGGGGATACGCGCTCTGCTCACGCCGGAACGCCTCCCGTACCTCCTCCAGCCAGCTGTCCTGGGCCGTGTTCACCCTCATGGGCAGGGTGTTGAGGAACAGTCCGACCATGCGCTCGGCGTGCGGGTGCTCCGGGCGGCTGTGCGCGATGAGACCGGTCATGACATCGTCACGCCCGGACAACAGCCGCAGTGTCAAGCAGTGGGCGGCGAACAGCACCGACTTCACCGGCAGTGCCTGGGCTCGGGCGAAGGTCCGTACGTCGTCGCCGAGCCGGGCCGGCAGGTCGAAGCGGTGCGACTCACGCCCGCCCGCGGACGACGGGGGCTGGTGCGGGCGGAACGAGCCGATCGAGGTGGGTTCGCTTCCGTCGAGTTCGCTCCGCCAGTACCGGCGGTCGGCCTCCGAGGCCAGAGCTCGGCGTTCGGCCCACAGGTGCGCGGCGGGCGAGGGCAGGCGGACCTCGGACACCGGGGTCGGGTGCAGGCCCAGGGCATGCCCGTAGTCACGCAGCAGTTCGCCGATGAGGTTGGCGACGCTCGCACCGTCGAACAGGGCGTGGTGGAAGCTCAGGACCAGGTCGATCGCGGAGCGGCGTACGTGGACGCGCAGCATGTACAGGGGTGCGGTGGCAGTGTCGAAGGGGTACTCGTGGTGGCGGCGTTCTTCGATGTGCCGCAGCACCTCCGTTTCCGCGTCGTCGCCGTCATGGGACCGCAGATCGACGACGGCGAGGCCGTCGAAGCCGTCGTCGGTGGCCGGGTGCACCAGCTGCAGCGGTTCGCTGAACCCGGCCAGGCCGAAGCTGGTACGCAGCGCCGGATGACGCCGTACGAGTCGGCCGAACGCCGCACGAAAAAGCCCCTCGTCCCAGTCGCATCCCAGGGTGTAGCGGAACACGTCCTTGTACAGGGACGATCCCCGCCGCTGACGGCTGTGGTAGATCAGGCCCAGTTGCATCCGGGTGAGTGGATAGGCGTCCGAGACCGAGCCCAGCCGCGCCCGGTCGATACCGGAGACCGTCTCGAAGGGGCGGGGTTCACCCTCGGGCGACGAGGGGTCGGTGTCCGACAAGGGGTCGGAGGGGGAATCGCCCGGGACGGCCCGCGCGGCCAGGCCGGCGACGGTGGAGTGCCGCACCAGATCGGCCAGTGAGAAGCGCAGGCCACGCTGCTCGGCCAGGGCGCGGACCCGCAGCATCTGCAGCGAGTCACCGCCGAGCGCGTAGTAGTCGTCCTCGGCACCCACGGGACCGCACCGCAGGACCTCGGACCACACGTCCGACAAGATCTGTTCGGCGGAGGTGAGCGGGCGTGCGGCCGGTGCGCCGCCGCGGACCACCGGTTCCGGCAGCGCCCGGCGATCCGCCTTGCCGTTGGGCGTCAGCGGAATGCGGTCGAGCCGCACCCACAGTGCCGGGATCATGAACTCCGGCAGCGCGGCGGCGAGATGACGGCGCACGTCCGCGGCGGCGATTTTGTCCTCCGCGACGTAGTAGCCGACCAGATGGACACCCCGTTCGTCATCGGCGCGGTCCACCACCAGCGCGTCCCGGATGCCGGGCACGGCGATCAGGGCCCTGCTGACCTCGCCCGGCTCCACCCGGTTCCCGCGGATCTTCACCTGGTCGTCGAGGCGGCCCAGGTATTCGAGAGAGCCGTCGGCGAGCCACCGCACGAGATCACCGGTGCGGTACAGACTGTCTTCGCCGGTGAACGGGTCGGGGATGAACCGCTCCGCCGTCAGGGCGGGCCGGTTCAGATATCCTGCGGCCACCCCGGCGCCGCCGATCCACAGCTCGCCCGGGACGCCTCTGGGCTGCGGCTGCCCGTCCTGCCCCACCACGTACAGACAGGTGTTGTCGATCGGCCGTCCGATGGGCACGCGGCCGACGGGGCGGCCGGGATCCCCGGGGCAGTCGTGGAAGGTCACGTCGACGGTTGCCTCGGTCGGGCCGTACAGGTTCACCAGGGCCGGCGCGGCACGCTCCCCATGGTGGAAGAGCCGGTTGAACCGGTCGACGCGAACAGCCGGCAACGCCTCTCCGCTGCAGAAGACACGACGCAGCGTCTGTGTCCGGGAGCGCACTTGTGGGGTCTGCTCCGCGGCATCGAGGAAGGCACCGAGCATGGACGGCACGAAGTGCGCGACGGTGACCTGCCGGTCGTGGATGGTCCGGCCGATCACGAGAGGGTCCTTCTCACCGCCCGGCGGCAGGAGGGCCACGCTCGCTCCCTCAACAGCCCACCAGAACAGCTCCCACACGGACACGTCGAAGGACACGGGTGTCTTCTGCAGCAGTACGTCGCCCTCGCCGATCGGGTACGCGCGCTGCATCCAGGCCAACCGGTTGACCACCGAGTGGTGCCGGACCCGCACACCCTTGGGCTTGCCGGTGGAGCCGGAAGTGTAGATCACATACGCGAGGTCCGAGCCGTCGGCCAGCGGCTCCAGCGGGGAGTCGTCGCCGTGCAGCAGGTCCGGGACGCGGTGCACGGGCACGTCCGCCGCTGCCGGGGTCAATGGCATGCACTCGTCCGACGCCAGCACGGCGGCCGGGCGGCTGTCATCGAGCAGGAAGCGGATGCGCTCGCGCGGATATCCCGGGTCCACCGGGACATAGGCACCACCCGCTTTGAGCACGCCCATCAGCGCGACGAGCAGGTCGGGGCCGCGCTCCAGCGAGACGGCGACCCGGTCGCCCGGGCCCACGCCGTCCGCTCGCAGCGCCCGGGCGACCTGGTTGGCCCGCGCGTCGAGTTCGGCGTACGTCAGGGCGTCGTCCGGGCCCGGCCCCACCACGGCGATCCGCGCCGGACCGCGGGCGACCTGCCGCTCGAAGAGCCCCGAGAGCGTGGCGTCCCGCGGATACGCGACGCGGTCTCCCCGGCCGTGCCGGATCAGCTCTTCCCGCTCCGTGGCAGAGAGCATCGGCACCGCGGACACCGGCCCGTCCGCCATGTCCACGCCCTCTTCGAGCAGGTACTTCACGTGTCCCGCCATCGCTTCGATGGGGAAGTCGTCATCGAAGACGTCCGTGGCGTAGTCCAGGTCGAAACGGATCTCCGGCGCGTTGTCGAAGTCGAGCACCACCAGCGAGAGGGCGTCCTGCTCATGGCAGGGCGATTCCATCGTCGTCTCGAGGTCGATGCCCGGGCCGGGGTCCGGGCGTCCGGCCCGGAGGTAGGACAAGGTGACGTCGAATAACTGCCGGTTTCTGCCATGGAGTTCACGCAATCCGCGCACGACGTCTCCCAGGGCCGCCCGCTCGTGCCGGCGCAGCGCACGGGTGGCGCTCCGCGTCCGGTTGACGATGTCGCGCAGCGGCCGCCCGTCCTGGGCGGGCAGGCGCAAGGGCAGCGTGTTCGCGAAATGCCCGACGGTATCCAGGTATCCATCCGGCCGGTTCAGGACCGGAATACCCAGGATCACCTCCTCGGCGCGATGCACCCGGGACAGATACGCGCCCAGCATGGTGGCGATGTAGGGAAACAGCGGCAGTTGGGCCTTCCGGACGCGGGCCGCCCACGCACGATCCAACGTGAAGGAAAAGCGGGCGCCTTCGCGGGGGGCGCTCGCCGGCTTCCTGGGGAACAGCGCGGGGACCGCGTCGGCGAGGGCGGAGCGGTGGGCCTCCAGGTCCGCGGCGTTCTCCTCGGCTCCCTGGTACGCGACATCCCGCACGGAGAACGAACGGTACGACGGCGCGCGGCTCTCCGTGGCGGCTCCGCCCGCCACCATCGACGCGTACTCGTCGAGAATCTGGGCGCTCACGTGGTTGAGCGACCAGCCGTCCATCACCAGGTGGTGCGCGACAAACTGGAGGTGCGTCACACGGGGGCTCTCCACCAGGAGCGCCGCCCGGACCATGGGCTGATCGCGCAGCGGCATCGGGCGCTGCTGGAACGCGCGCACCCGGCGGCGGCAGGCTGCCGCCGGGTCGCTTTCCTGTGACAGGTCGGTCGTTTCCACGACGGGCGACTGGGGTTCGACCCACTGAAGAGGCGTCCCGTCCCGCTCGTCGAATCGCAGGCGCAGAGCGTCATGACGCCGCAGGGCTTGCTCGACGCACTGGCGCAGCACACCGAGATTCACGTCCCCGGTGAGCTTCTCGTGACACGAGACGTTGTACTGCGGTGATTCCTCGGACTGTGCGGCGGAGACCCAGATGTCGAGTTGATATCGCGTCAAAGGGAAAGGCTCGGGCGAATTCATTGTCACGATCTCCGGGTGAGACGATGGAGGGTCGGCTACCGGCCGAACGAAAGAACGAAGGGGCCACGGACGAAAGAACGAGAAGGACCGCGGCGAGGGCGTGCTAGTACCAGCGCACCAGTGCCGCGGCGGCGTTCATGCCGCCGCCGATGGACGCCAGCAGGAGGTTTTCCCCTCGCTCCAGGGGCCGGTCCCGGTCCGCCGCGCACAGCGTGACGGGAATGGAGGCACCCGCGGTGTTCCCCAGGCGGGGAGCGGTGAGCGGCATGCGCTTCCGGTCAATTCCCGTCATGTCGGCAAAGGACTCCAACAGGCGGGCGTTCGCCTGATGGAAGATGAACCGGTCGATGCCTCCCAAGCTCAACCCGGCGTCGTCGAGGACCTGGCCCACGACCTTGGGCAGAGTCGTTTGCACATACTGCCGGATCGCACGCCCGTCCATCTTCAGAAAATGCTGCCCGGATTGGAGCGCGGCCCCGTCGAGCGGCAGAGCCGTGCCGCCGGCCGGCACCCCGACGAGATGGTGGAGCGCGCCATCACTGATCATCCGCATGGCCAGCAGCCCGTACCCCTCCGGCACGGGGCCCAGCAGCACGGCTCCGGCTCCGTCCCCGAAGAGGCTCACGGTGCTCCGGTCGGTGCGGTCCATGATGGTGGAGAACATATCGGCGCCCACCACCAGCACGTGGTCGGTATCCGACGATGCCGACCGCAGACCGTCGGCGAGGGCCATGCCGTACAGGAAGCCACTGCATACCGCATTGACGTCGAACGCCGGCATGACGCGCAGTCCGAGCTTGCCCTGCACGATGGCCGCCGTCGCCGGCTGGGGCACATCGGGCGTACACGTGGCTAATATCAGAGCGTCGGTCAGTTCGGCGGCGCCTTCGCGCTCGGAAAAGACCTGCCGCACCGCGTGTACCGCGAGGTCCGATGTCGCCGTTCCGGTTCTCGCATAGCGTCTCTCGAGAATTCCCGTGCGTTCGTGGATCCATTCCTCCGATACGCCGGTCCATTCGGCTATCTTGTCGTTCCCGACCACATGGTCGGGCACATGAGATCCGATGCTGATGATCCCTGTCGGCATGGCGAAATCCAGTTCGTCGATGACCAGGCAGCGCGCATGGCGATCCTGGTAAGGGAAGGGAAACAGAAATTGCGCTGTTCCTTGGATTTCTTCTCGTCGACAGTCGGCGGACTCACACGGAAAGGGACGCCTTAGGGAAGGAAGCTTAGCCTGCATTCGAGAAATCAGTCACTGTGACGTACGCCACTTTATTTTTCCGATGGATGGTGGCCGATAGTCCGTTTTCTGTCCCCGCCACTTCAAACTGACATAGTTCTGCCATACATGGCTTTCTGGGTGGGCGGTGGCGCCATACGCGTCATAGGCGTCATACGGGGAAGGCGCGCTTGAGGCGCGCGAAGAGGCCGAACTCGAAGCCCTCGTCGAAGTATCCAGCGGGCTGAGTCCGAGAGTGACCTACAGCCGCTCCGGTCCGGCACACACCCTGGGGCGGCCACCTCATGTGCCGAGGCCGGCAGGGCCTCGGGTTCATGACCCGAGCATGCCGTCCCCTCGGCCATGAGGCGGCCGCCCCTTCGGTGCCCGCGGCGGCTCAGGACAGGAAGCTGCCGTACGGGCCGTTCCGGATCCCGTTCTTCTGGGCCTGGCTGAAGTGGCAGTTCGGATAGTTGTAGAACGACGCGGACATCGGTGTGCCGTCGGTGGACGTGGAGTCGGGCAGACCGAAAGCATGGCCCAGCTCGTGCACCATGCCGCCGTACCACCGGTTCATATTGCCGTTGGTCCCGGCGGCGCCGTCCGCGTCGTGGCCGCTGAGGATCACCCAGCCGCCGCCACCGCCGCCGCCGGAGACGCCCTGGGCCTCGGCGCTGATCTCGCCGACGCACAGCCAGCGCGGGTCCGGGGCCCGGAGACCCAACTTGGCCAGCAGCTCCTGCTGCATGTTGAAGACCACCCACCAGTACGGGTCGTCGCCGTTCCGCGTGTTCTCGTACCAGGCCCGGTTGTGGTCACCGTTGACCACCTCCACCGCCGGGGTGTTCAGCTTGAACGTCACGCCGAGTTCCTGACGGTAGAAGCGCTGCGCCTCCTTCATCACACCAGTGATGCCATCGGGGTACCGCTGGTCGAGCGTTACGTCCGTGGGCTTGAGCCAGAACACTCGCACGGTCCCGGCCGGCGGGGCAGCGGCCGTGCTTGCCGTCGCCCCTGTCGCCGCCTCGGCGGTCCCCGCGAACACCCCGGAACCTAACGCCGCCATCCCCGCCGTCGCGGTCAGCACCGCGCGGCGTGTCACTCTGCGACTTTCCACCGGACACACCTCCTCGATGTACCAGTACATGACAAGACGAAGCTAGCACCAACTTGCGGTATTGCGAATAACGTTCGAAATACCGTCAGTATGGGGCAGGCCGCCGCCGAGCGGGCGGGTCAGCGCAGAGCGGGGGTGAACTCCACCGGGAGGGCCGCGACGCCCCGGATCCAGATGGAAGACCGCCATGCGAGCTCCTCGGGCGGCACGGCCAGCACCACGTCCGGCAGCCGGTCGAGCAGCACCTCGATCGCCGTCATGGAAATCACCTCGCCCAGTTCCCGGGCCGGCACGGGACAGCTGTGCTCGCCGTGACTGAAGGACATATGGGCCTGGTTGCCCGCCGCGTCGGTCCTGAAATCCGGCCGTACGCCCGGATCCGCGTTGGCCGCGGCGAGGCCCAGCACCAGGCAGTCGCCCGTCTTGATCCGCTGTCCGCCGAGGATGGTGTCCTCGGCGGCCCAGCGGCCGATGAAGCTGGGAACCGGGGTGTCCCTCCACAGCACCTCGTTCAGCGCCTGGCCGATGCTGCGCCGCCCGCCGGCCATGGTGACCGAGAACCGCTCGTCGGTCAGCATCAGCCTCAGCGCGTTGCCGATCCAGTCGGTCGTGCTCTGGTGGCTGGCGTACACCGTGCCGATCAGGTCGTTGACGATCTCCTCGTCGGTGAGGGCCGCCCGGTGCGCCGCCATCTGCGCCGGGATGCCCGGCATACCCGGGTTGCTCCGCACCTCGGCCACCAGCGTCACCATTCGGTTGTGCACCCGCTGGTACGCGGCCACGCTGCCCGCGTTGGCACTGACCATCTCGACCGTGTCGCGCTGGATGGCGACCGCTGTGTCCGGAGCCAGGCCGAACAGACGGGTCACCACCCGCATCGGCACCTGGCCGGCGTAGTCGGCGACCAGTTCGGCGCGGCCACTGCCCGCGAAGGCGTCGATCAGCTGGTCGGCGACGCGCTCGGACTCCGCGCGCAGCTCGAACTGGTCCACCGACGCCAGCGCGTCGAACATCGCCTCGGCCCGCCGCTGGTGCTCGGCGCCCTCGGCGAACAGCATGGTCGGCCGGTAGCCCACGAACGGCATCAGCGGCCAGTCGGGCGGGATGTAATCCCAGGCGTGCCAGCGACGCGAGTCACGGGCGAACACCGTGGGATCGGAGGTGACGCGGTGCAACTCCCGGTAGCCGAGCACATACCAGGCGGGGATGTCGTGGTCGAGGAGGATCGGCGCCACCGTTCCATGGTCGCGGCGCAAGCGCTGGTACAGCTCCTCCGGGTCGGTCTGGAGCTCCTCGGTGTGCATCCGTACGGCGCCGGGGTGCGCCGGGCAGCCGGGGAGAGAAGACGGGCCGTCGACCGGCGAGGGGTGGTGCGGGGTTGTCACGCTGTCATCTCCGGGGCGAAGGAGGCGGAATTGCAGGAGTATAAGTACAGGTCAGCGCCCAGCAGAAGGCTCTCGGCCGCCTCCCGCACCCTCGCTCTTGCCACCCCCGCGGAAAATGCCTTCCCGCCGCGATGTCAGAGACCCTGAACGAGCCTCGTCCTCCCGGTCGGGAAGGCATTCCCGCCGCTCTGCCTTGACGCGGTCTAGTTGCCGCGCAACACCGTGGAGACCTTGTTCCCGGCGTAGTCCTCCAGCACGGCGACGACCTTACTGGTAGGACTGGACATGGTCACCGTCATCGCCGGACGGGTGGTGCGGCCACGGACGACATACGGCTTGCTGCCCGACCCGTACGTCGTGGCGAACGACTTCGGCTGACCGTCCTCGAGGACGGTCAGCGTGTGCCAGTCGGGAAGGGTGGGGCGGGAGAAGGTGAAGGTGTTCCCCGCGATCTTCACGGCTGAGGCGGGGTAGGAGCTGACCTCGGCGTCGGCGAACCTGCCACGCACGCCTGTGGCTGTGCCGTCGTCGGTCTGCGCGGTGAGGAGGTACTCATCTCCGTTGACGGGTACGCCGGTCAGGGTCGCGCTCGTCTGGTTGCCCGGCACCGTGACCTTCTTGGTGAAGGGGTGGGATGTATCGAGGCTGCGGACCTCCACGGTGAGGGGCTTGCCGGTCTGCCTCGGGGCCCATGTCGCCTTCAGCGTGCCGTCGGCGCCCGCCTTGGCGGTCACGTCGGCCGGGGCCGAGGACAGGTCGAAGGACACGGTCGCGGGCTTGCTCCGGGATCCGTCCGGGCCGACCGCGACGAGCTTGAGCGTCCCTGACGTGGCGGTGAAGCGCTTGACGTAGTAGACGTCGTCGTAGATGCCACCGAGGTAGGTGTCGTCGAGGTAGACGTCGTAGCGGCGGACCGTGTCGTAGTCGCTTCGCTGCCAGGACAGGAACAGCTCGTCGCTCTGGGGCAGCAACTGGTCGATGCGCAGTTTCCCGGGCTTGGCCGGGGTGCGGTCGACGCCGTCGTGCAACGCCATGGCGCCCAGGTTGACCTGGTAGTTTTCGATCGGACGAGCCCCGGCGGCAACGACGAGGCCGAGGGAGGCGATGTGCTCGCCGGCGTAGTCCGACAGGTCGGCGGAGACGGTGGTCCAGCCGTCGGTGTGCTTACCGGAGCCGGACAGCGGCACCTGCACCACCTTGCTCGGATCGGAGGACAGCACCAGAGCGAGCCGGAGCTGGGAGCCGTCGTCCGCCGAGGGCTTGTTGTAGGTCAGGGAGAGCGTCGAGTCCGCCTTGACGCTCAGGTCGGTCTTGTACAGGCGTACGGTGTTGTCGCTGTCGAGCCTGCCGCTGAGTACCAGGGAGCTGCCCCCGTTGTAGGCGCCGACTTGTCGGTAGGAGAAGCGGCCGGCGGGGGTGTACTCGGGGCCGTAGTCGAAGTCGGCCTTGAGCGGAGAGCTCGCGGCGTCGATCCACCACTGCCAGGTCACCGGGGTGTCCTGGAGGTTGATGTTGCCCCATTCGGCGTCGTTGGAGAGCTTGCCGTCGCTCCAGGTCGACAGGCCGTGTCCGGTGTTGAACGAGGTCGCGAAGGTGCTGCCCTTGATGACGGAGCGCTCGGCGACGTACTTCGATATGCCCTTCCAGCTGCCCTCCGCCGTGGTGGTCCCCTGGGACGAGCCGGTCCACCAGCGGCGTTCACGGTCGAAGACCGCCGACTGGGCCTTGTCGTCGGTCTTGCCGGCGTAGTCGGAGGAGACGAAGTCGGCGCCCAGCGTGGCTATGCCGTTCATGGGAGCGCCGTCGGTGCCGAGGTTGTTGTCGAGGTTGTACGGCTGGTCGAACTGGTACATGCCCGCCTCGACGCCTGCGAAGACGCTCTTGCGGGGGTTGAGACCCAGACTTTCCGCATGGGTCTTGGACCGGGTGAGCTTGGACTTGTCCCACCAGTAGTTGAGGAAGACGGAGTCGGACACGTCCCCCACGGCCTTGTCCCGGACGAACGGAGCGTTGACCGAGTTGAACTCGTTCTGGTACGAGACTCTGCCCGTGGAGTTGTCGATGGAGTCGTACCACTGCACGTACAGGCCGCCGTCGCGCAGCTGCTTGAGGAATCGTTTGAACGCGGGGATGTCGGCCGGGGCGACCGCATCCTCCTGGTTGAAGAAGTAGCCGTCGAAACCGTAGTACTTGGCGGCCTCGACGAGCTTCGCGGCGGAGGGGAAGTCGCCGGCGGCGTCCCGGACGAGCAGTTCGGAGTACGCCTGGTCACCTCGGTCGTTCGGAGAGAAGAAGACGCAGCCCAGCGACCGTACGCCGTTGGCGTGCGCGGCGTTGGTGTAGCCGGGGTTGGGCAGGTTGACCGCGCCGAACTCGAACCACTTCTCCTTCCAGTCGAGGTTGGGGTCGTAGTAGTTCACGGGCACGCCCTCGGTGGGCATGCCGTGCCAGGACGCGTACACATCGGCGTACTGCCAGTAGTTGAAGAGGTACTGGCTGAACTCGTTGGTGTACGGGTGACTCTCGAAGAAGGCGTTGCCGTAGTCGCCCGCGAGGGTGAGCAGTTGGGTGTCGGCGGGCAGCGCCGGGTTGCGCTGGGTCGTGGCATCGGGGGCGATGCGGGTCTGCAGCGGCACCTTGGCGCGCAGCAGCTCGGCGTCGGTGTCGTCCGCCGGGTTCCAGCGCAGCAGGTCGGTGGAGGAGTAGCCGTGCTGGTAGGGCTGGTTGGCTCCGACGGCGCTCTCTCCCGTCCAGGGGAGGGTGTCGCCGGCCAGGGCGGTGCCGGCGCCCAGGGTCAGGGCCAGTGCCGCTGCCAGAGCACCGGTGCGTGCACGGGCTGAGGCCCGTCTTCTGGTGCCGTGTTGTCGTGCCATGCCATTTCCTCGCTTTCCCTAGTGTGGTCCGGCCTGCGTGGCGAGGCCGACGGCCTGGGTGGTCTCGGCCCGGGTGGTGGCGCACGAACGGATCGTGGTGCTCAGATCCATCACGTACAGGTCTGTGCGGGCCCGTGCGGTCGCGCCCTCGGCGAAGCAGCGGGCGGCGGGGAGGTCCCAGGCGACGGTGGCGCGGGTGCGCGGCGGGACGGTGACCCGTCGGAAGGCGAGTAGTTCTCGTCGCCGGGGCAACGCCGCCCCGCCGATACGGTGACCGAAGAGAGCCACGATGACCTGGGCTTCGGTGGGGGCGGGGTTGGTGAGCTCCACTTCGACGTGTACCGATCGCTCGGTCACGTCCGCGGTGAGGTGGTCGAATCCGATGGTCTCGTAGCGCAGTCCGAACCCGAAGGGGAACAGCACCGGGTCCGGCGCGTCCCGGTAGACGTCGGCGGCCGAGTGACGGTCGTTGTACCGCACGGGCACGGCGCCGGAGTGGCGGGGCGCCGTGAACGGCAGAAGACCCACCGGTTCGTGGTCGCCGAGGAGCGCGTCGCTGATGGCCTCGGCGCCGTGCGGGCCGGGGTAGCCGGCCCACAGTACGGCGTCCGCATGGTCCGTCACGGTGGTGAGCACATGCGGCCGGCCCGCGATGACAACCGCGACGACGGGGCAGTCGCACCGGGCGCGTACGGCGGTGACCAGGTCGTCCTGGCCCCCGGGCAACGACACGTCCGCGAGGTCGACGCCCTCTCCCGCGGTCGCCACCAAGGCGGGACCGGCGACGGCTCCGTTGGCGGCGAAGCCGTCGTCATAGGCCCGGTGGCTCGTCCCGCCGAGGGCAAGGATCACGACGTCGGCGCCGCTCAGGTCGGCCTGTGAGGGCAGGCCCGGCGGGCACACGATCTCGGCGTGGGGCAGCGCCCGACGCAGCGCGTGTTCCAGAGGGACGACCGACTGAGCGGGAAGGGGTGGCACGTAGTCGCCGAGCATCGCCGTGACGTCGCGGGCGTTGGGGCCGGCGAGCACCACCTTGGTGAGGGATCCCGGGGTCAGCGGAAGCAGTCGGTTCGCGTTGTGCAGCAGGACCAGAGCCTGGCGGGCCAGGCGCTGGGACAGCCGGTCCGTCGTACGGAAGGCCACCGTGAGCCGCTCCCGCCCGGCCGGCGGGCCCAGGCCCTGCCCGGGCCCCGCCGCGCCGGGCGTATGCTCCTGCAGGAGGCCCAGGCGGTGCTTGAGGGTGAGCACCCGGCGGCAGGCGGCGTCGACCAGTTCGGCCACCCGCGGGTCCTGGGCCACGGCCGATTCCAGCAGCGCGAAGGACTCGTCCCAGAGCGAGAGGTCCACGCCGGCTTCAAGCGCTGCCACGGCCGCGGCCATCGGGCTTCCGGTCATCGCGGCCAGGCGGTCCACGGCCAGGCCGTCCGCCATGACGATGCCGTCGAACCCGCATTCGGCGCGCAGGAAGCCGGTGAGCAGCTCGCGGTTGGCACAGCAGGGCACGCCGTCGATGTCGTTGTAGGCGGCCATGAAGCCCAGCGCCCCCGCCTCTACCGCTGCCCGGACACTCGGCAGATGTAGTTCGCGAAGGTCGCGGGGGCCGATGACGGCGGACTGGCCGTTGCGTCCGCCGACCGCCTCGCCCTGGGCCGCCAAGTGCTTGAGGACGACGGCGACACCGCCCGTGCCGAGAGCGCCGCCCGGCCCGCCTTGCATCCCGGTCACCACGGCACGGGTGAGTTCGGCGGCCAGCAGCGGGTCTTCCCCGAAACACTCCTCCGCCCGCCCCCAGCGCGGGTCCCGCAGCAGATCCAGCGCCGAGACCAACGCCAGGTGCACCCCGCTCGCCGCGAGTTCGGCGGCGACGGCCGCCGCCGCCTCGGTCAGCAGGGCCGGATCCCAGCCCGCGGCGACGGCCAGGTTCGTGGGCAGCAGTGTTCCGCCGAGGGCCTGGTGGCCATGCGGTGCCTCCTCCGAGAGGAGCACCCCGATACGGTGGCGGCCGGCCCGGGTCACTTCGTCCTGGACCAGGGCCGCGACATCGGCACGCTCCTCGGGCCGGATGCCGTCGTGCCACGAGCGGCCCGACCAGGCATCGGCGCGGAACAGCCCGTACATGGCCCCGAGGCCGCCCCATCGGTCGATCTCGGTGCGGGCACGGTGAGTCAGCCGGAAACCGCCCCGCGGGGCGCGTTCGACAGCCTGCCAGCCGTACAGTCGCTGGTTGAGCTGACCGGCCTTCTCCCTCAGGGTCAGCTCGTCGAGGATGCGTTCGACGATGGCGGGCGCGGCGGCGCCCGCGTGTTCAGTGTTCGGCATGCGGGTGAGTCCGGTTGAGTACCTCCGCGTCGCTGACCGAGCTGTAGAAGGTGCGCCCGGTCGGTTCGGCGTGGACGAGGGATTCGACGCCGCGGACGCTCAGCGCGTCCGGGTCGGCGGCGGAGGTGGACGTGATCAGGGCGGGGCGCGCTCCGGCGCGGGCGCGTCGCATCCACGTCTGGAACACGCCGCCGCCCGGTGACAGTTCGGCGCGGGAGACGGGGACGTCCTCGTCGTCGACCGGGACCACGACGGCTTCTCGCCGAGGCGAGGGGCGGGGTCGGTCACGGAGCTCGTCGGCGAGCGCGGCGAAGCGCCGTCCGATCGGCTTCACCGCGCCCTCGGCGTCGATCAGACCGAGGCTGTGCTCGAGGTCCGGGAAATCCCCGAGTCGGCGTTCCACGTCGTGTGAACACCACCAGGTGATGCCCCACAGGGCCTCGCTGTCGGCCGCCGCTCGTACGGTCTGTTCACAGAAATCGGGCGCCTGGTCCTCGGTGAGGTGGTTGAGCGGGGCTCCGACCTCCTGGAGCCACACCGGGCGGGCGGGGTCCAAGGCGAAGGCGCGGGAGAGCTCGACGAGGTAGGCGGCGTGGTGGACGCTCTCGTGGGACATGGCACCGTAACCCTGCGCCGTCCCGTTGAAGATCCACGAGTGCACCACGCTCATCTGGCCGTGCCGGCTGGAGTGGGCCGGGACGAAGGGGTGGTCGTCGGCGTACCAGACGGCGTCGTATTCGGCGTTGAGCCGAAAGTGGCGGGGGTCGCGCGGCCCGGCGCCGTGCAGGGCGTCGAGCCAGGATGTCACCTGGGGGGTGGTGGCGGGCATCCGGTTGGGGTGCGCCGCCGAGGTGAACTGGTTGACCTCGTTGCCCAGGGTCAGTCCGAGGAAGTTGGGCAGGTCGTGCAGGTGCTCGTCGAACGCCTCGACCAGCAGGGCCTGAGCGGCGATGGCATCGGGGTCGCTGAACATGCTGCGCCGGTGCCAGTTCGCCAGCCAGCTCGGCACGAAGTCGAAGCCGGACAGGTGTCCCTGGAGGACATCGACACCGGCGTCGAGACCGGCGTCGCCGGCGATCTCCACCACCTCGCGGATGTCCCGCAGGGCACGGCGGCGGATCAGGGTCCGGTTCGGCTGCACCACGGGCCACAGCGGCAGGATGCGTACGTGGTCGATGCCCAGCCCGGCCAGGGCCTTCATGTCACGGCGGGTGACCTCCCGGTCCGGGGCCAGCCAGGAGTAGAACCAGTCCTGAGAAGGCGTGTAGTTGACTCCAAACCTCAGCATGTCAACCTTTCAGGCCGCCGGCTTCCAGCCCGCGGAAGAAGTAGCGCTGCAAGACGGCGAAGAACGCCACGATGGGGATCAGGGCGATGATGGTGCCGGCCGCGATGAGGCGCGGGTCGTCGTAGAAGGTGCCGCGCAGCCGGTTCAGGCCCACGGTGAGGGTGTAGTTCTGTTCGTCCGACAGGACG
The DNA here is from genome assembly GCF_033793745.1 of Streptomyces sp. ME19-01-6. NCBI lineage: Bacteria > Bacillati > Actinomycetota > Actinomycetes > Kitasatosporales > Streptomycetaceae > Streptomyces > Streptomyces sp. ME19-01-6. Next base: position 116,220 of record NZ_JARAXF010000002.1, read on the forward strand.
ATCAGGGGCCAGAGGAAGTCGTTCCACGAGCCGACGAAGGCGAAGATCGCCACCACGGTGATCACGCCCTTGACCTGGGGCACGGAAACCCGGATGAATCGCTGCCAGGCGTTGGCGCCATCGACGATGGCGGCCTCTTCGAACTCCGCGGGAAGGTTGCCGAAGGCGTTGCGCATGAGCAGCACGTTCAGTGCCGCCACCAGGGTCGGCAGGGCGACCCCGACCAGCGTGTTCACCAGCCCGGCGGTCCTGATCGTGAGGAACTGCGCGATCAGCACGGTCTCGGACGGGACCAGCAGGGCGGCGACGCACACCGCGGTCGCCACGCCCCTGCCGCGGAAGCGCAGCTTGCCCAGCGCGTAGCCGGCGCAGGTGGCACCGACAACGTTGCCAACCACGGCCATGGCTGCGACCGCCAGGGAGTTCAGCAGATAACGCGGCACGGGAACGCGGTCGAGCACCGTGGCGAAGTGGTCGAGCGTCGGGTGTTCGGGGATCACCTCGGGCGGCCGCGTGTACAGCGGTTCACCGGAACCTTTGAGAGACAGCGAAAGCTGCCACACCAGCGGTCCCGCCAGGAGCACCGCCATGAGCACGAGGATGAGGTAGCGCGCCAGAGAGCCTGGCCGAGCCCTGCGCCGCCGGGCGGCCGTGGTGGGCGAGCGGGAAGTCAGCTGAGCCATCAGGAACTCCTCTGCCTGCGCTGCACGGCGAGTTGCACGAGCAGCATCCCGCCGAGGACCACGAACATGAAGAGGCTGATCGCGCCCGCGTACCCGGTACGCGCCTGCAGCCCCGTACCCTCACGCTGGATCAGCATGGTCATGGTCAGATCGCCTCCTCCCACTCCCCCGGTGCCGCCGGTGAGGACATAGATCTCACCGAACACACGGAAGGCCGCCACGGAGGACAGCACGGCGATGAGTGTCATGGTCGAACGCACCCCCGGGACCGTGACGTTGAGGAAGGTGCGCACTACGCCGGCGCCGTCCATCGCCGCCGCGTCGTACAGGCTCTGGTCGATGTTGGCCAGGGCCGCCAGGTAGATGACCATGTAGTAGCCCAAGCCGGTCCACACGGTGACGAACATCGCGCTGAAGAGCAGCAGCCACCGGTCGCTGAGGAAGGGCACGGGCTCGGCAACCATGTGGAGCGTGTCGAACAACGCGTTGACCAGACCCTGCTTGTCGAGCATGTTCGTCCAGATCAGCCCGACGACCACGGGCGACATGACGACGGGCAGGTACATGGTGGTGCGGAAGAAACCCGAAAGCCGTCCCGCGCCGCTCACCAAGGTGGCGAGGATGAGCGGGAGGACCACCATGCAGGGCACCACGCACACGGTGTAGAGCGTGGAGTTCAGCAGGGCGGTGGTGAAGCGCTCGTCGGCGAACATCCGCTGGAAGTTCTCCCAGCCGACGAACTCCCCCTGCCGCAGCAGGGTCGAGTCCGTGAAGGCCAGCCCCAGTGTGTTCGCGAACGGCACCATGACCATGAGCACGATGACGGCCAGCCCGGGCAGCAGAAACAGCCACGGGGTCAGGATCCAGCGATGCGTTGCCAGGACGGTCCCCCCGCGGCGGGACGGGCGGCCGCACCGCTTCAGGGAAGTGCCACGCTGAACTTCGATGGTCACTTGTTCGCGTCCAGGCGCTCGTTGGAGTACCGGACGGAGTCGTCCAGCGCCTTCTTCACCGACTTCTTGCCCAGCAGTGCCTGAGCTATCTGCTCCCGCAGCGTCTGGCTGTCGGCCGACCCGGAGAACGCCGGCGGCCACCACACGACCGCCTTCTTCACCTGGGCGGTGCTCTCCAGCCGCACCTTGGTGGCCGGGTCCCCGTCGTCCTTGGTGAAGTACTCGTCGTCCAGCGTCCCGGCCGACGAGGGGAAGACGGACGCCTTCTTGGCGAAGGCGAGCTGGTGGGCGGAGTCCGTCACGTACTTGGCGAAGGCCACGGCCAGGGACTGGTTCTTGCTGTTCGCGTTGACGACCAGGGACTCGATGTACATGTTGGGAGCGCTGTTGCTGATCCGCGGCCCGATGCCCAGATTCTTGTAGATGTCGGGCGCGGTGGCCTTCAGGTCGCCCAGCGTGTAGGAGCTGCCGGGCAGATAGGCCAGGCGGCCTGCCTTGAACTCCTCGACCTCCTTCGTCTGAAGGTTGTTCAGCGCCTCCTCATCCATCCCCTTCTTGGCGTACAGCTTGCGGAACCGCTCGACGTGCTCCACGCCCTTGGCGTCGTTGTAGGTGAACTTCTCGCCGCGCTCGTCCATGAGCGGCACGCCGTACTCACCGAAGGTCTCGATAGCGGGCATCCTGGCGATCATCATCGTGTCCGAGCAGTTCTCGGCCATGGTTTCCGCCTGGTCGAACAGCTCGTCGTAGTCGGCGGGCAGCTTGTCGGGATTCAGCCCGCACTTCTTGAACAGGGCCTTGTTGAAGAAGGACGGCCCCGTGTTCAGGTACCACGGGTAGCCGTACGTGCCGCCGTCCAGGCCGTCGAACGTCATGGCCTCCCATGCCTTGTCCAGGTACTTGCCCTTGGCCTTCGGGTCGGCCTTGCCCAGGTCGAGCAGGACACCCGCCTGCGCCAGGGTGTAGGCGGACTCCGGCCCCATGTCGACCACGTCGGGGAGGGATCCGGCCGCGGCGTCGGCCGACAGCTTGTCCTGGTAGCCCTCGGCGGGCTGGTCCACCCACGTGATGTCGGTGCCCGGGTGGGCCTTCTCGAACGCGGCGATGAGGTCGTTGAAGTACGAGGTGAACTTGTCGTTCTTCAGGTTCCAGGTCTGGAAGGTGATCTTGCCGGACACCTTTCCGCCCGGTGCCTTCGCGGTCCCGTCGTCGCCACCGCCACCGCCGGTGACGCAGGCGGACAGCAGCAACGATCCGACGGCCAGTCCCGCGGTGAGCGCGGCCCGTCTTCCCACTGACTTCATTCGTCTTCTCCTCACATGGGGTGTGTGGTGGCGCCTTCGGGTCAGGGGGCGATGCGCAGGGTCGCCACCTGGAAGGGGCCGAGGTTCAGGGCCGCGCCGTCGGCGGGGCGGCGCGTGCCGGCCGACGTCCGGGGCAGGGCCGTGGGCAGGGCGTCGGCGGCGCCGTTCCCGGCGTCGTTCTCGGCTTCGTTTTCGGTCAGGAGATCGCGCTCCAGCAGGTCGGTTTCCCAGACGACCGCGCCCGCGCCGAGTTCCGCGCACGGACGGAGCAGGGCCCGCGCCCGGCTGCCCTGCGTCTCGTAGACCCGCACGATGAGGTCCCCCGAGCCGTCGTCGGCGAGCTTGACCCAGTCGACGATCGCGTGACCCGTCAGCGGCTCGATCGCCACCAGGGGCTCCAGGGGTGGCAGCGCCCCGAGGTCGGGCGCGTTGAACAAGGAGGCGGCCTCCACCGCGGCGGGCACGTCCGCACCGGGGAGCAGTGCCCAGCGGAAGTGGTGGTGGCCCAGGTCGGCGTCCGGGTCGGGGAAGCGGCTGCCCCGCAGCAGCGACAGCCGGACGACGGTGGAGTCGCGGTCGGCGCGCGCGTCGGCGCCGTACATGGTGTCGTTGAGGATGGCCAGGCCCCAGTCGCCGTCGGCCACCTGGATGTACCGGTGCATGGCGGCCTCGAACATCGCGTCCTCGGCTCCGGTGTTCACCAGAAGCGGCCGCTCGACGTATCCGTACTGCGTCTCGTACCGTGCTGTTCGCGCCATGACATGAACCGGCAGGGCGACTTTGAGCAGGCGCTCACGCTCCTGCCAGTCGACCGCGCACTCCGTCTCGAACCGTCCGGTGCCCGCCCTCAGCCACATCGTCAGCGTGACCGTCGACGCACCGAACCGCCGGACGACCTCGACGCCGGCGTCGGGGCCGTCCTGGACCACCGTCCGGCCGGTGACATCGTCGACCACCTGGAAGTTCCGCAAGGCGTGCCGGTCCACGTCCCACGCGTCCCACCGCACCGGCTCGTCACGGAACAGTTGCAGTACGCCCGCGCGCCCGCCGGGCGGCACCACCTCCCGGCCACCGCGCAGGTCGACGAGCGAGGTGACGTGGCCCTCGGCGTCGATGACGACCCGCAGCAGGCCGTCGTCCAGCACAGTGGCACCGGCATCCCCGTCGGTGATCCGGACCGGGTCCGGCTCCCCCTTGGCGTCGGCGGTGCGTACGGAGACGAACGGAGGAAGCAGCCCGGCCGTCTGCCCGTGCACCGCTGTGCCGAGGGCCTTGGCCGCCTGGTCGATGAGCTCGCGCAGGCGGGCCTCGGCCGCCCGGTAGGCGTCGCGGGCCTCGCGGTGCACCCAGCTGATCGAGGTGCCCGGCAGGATGTCGTGGAACTGGTGCAGGAGCACGCCGCGCCAGATCTCGTCGAGGCTCTCCCTCGGATAGGGCGTTCCCCGCAGGACCGCGGCCGCCGCACCGAGATACTCGGCCGCCCGGAGCAGCGATTCGCAAGCCCGGTTGTGCCGCTTCATCGCCACCTGGGACGTCAAGGTGCCCCGGTGCAGCTCGAGGTACAGCTCTCCCCTGTGGACGGGGGCCAGGGGCCGTGCGACCGACTCGACCGCTCGCAGCTCCGCCTCGGCGTCCTCGAAGAACTCCGCCGGAGTCCGGGACACCACGCGTGGCGCGCCTTCCAGATCGGCGAAGCGGCGCAGCCGTTCGGCCATCTCCCGGGTGGGGCCGCCCCCGCCGTCGCCATAGCCGTAGGGCAACAGCGAGTGAGAGGCGATCGCCTTGTCCTTGAAGGTGGTGACCGCGTGGCGCAGTTCGCGGGCGGTGACCTCGGCGGCATAGGTCTCCGCCGGTGGGAAGTGGGTGAAGATCCGGGTGCCGTCGATGCCCTCCCACCAGAAGGAGTGGTGCGGGAAGGTCGTGGTGTCGTTCCAGGAGATCTTCTGGGTCAGGAACCAGCGAGCCCCGGCCCGGCGCGCCAACTGCGGCAGCGCTCCCGAGTAACCGAAGGAGTCCGGCAGCCACACCTCCCGCGCCTCGATGCCGAAGCGGCTGAGGAAGTATCTCTTGCCGTAGCTCAGTTGGCGCACCACGGACTCACCGGTGGGTATGACGCCGTCCGGCTCCACCCACATGCCGCCGACGGGCACCAGCCGCCCCCGCTCGACATGCTCCCGCACCCGTGCGAAGAGTTCGGGGTAGTGCTCTTCGAGCCAGGCGAAGTGCTGCGCCGCCGACATGGTGTAGACGAGATCCGGATGGGCGTCCAGCAGGTCGAGGGCGTTGGAGACGGTCCGGGCGAGTTTACGCACCGTCTCCCGGAGCGGCCACAGCCATGCCGAGTCCATGTGCGCGTGCCCCACCGCGGTGATCCGGTGGGCGGAGGAGTGCGCGGGAGCTGCCAGAAGCGGCGCCAGAACGGCGCGTGCCCGGCGGGCGCTCGCTTCGGCGTCCGCCTCGTCGTAGACATCGAGAGCGTGCTCGATTCCGCGGAGCAGTCGCCAGTGCCGCGGCTCGTCCTCGGTGAGTTCGGCGGCCAGGCCACCGAGCACGTCCAGGTCGGCCAGGAGCGCGTACACCTCCGGCGAGAACACGGCGATCTCCGCACGCCTTAACCGGAACTGCTCGAACGGTTCCCGCGCCCCCTTCTCACCGTGCTCGGTGACGACGAAGGGCGGCAGCCCCAACAGGAGAGGGTTCGCCGCGGCCTCCACGTAGAGCTCGAAGCGGCCGTCCGGGTCGAGCAGCCCAAAGTCAGCGGCCCCTTCCCACTCGCTGAGTTCCCTCTCGCCGAGCTCCCCCTCGCTGAGCCGAATCGCCGTCTGCCGCGGGTGCAGACCCTTGACGATGGCGCCGTCCGGCGTGAAGACCAAGCCCTCGCAGTGACCGCCGACGGAGTGGTCGAACCAACCCAGGTCCAGCACAAGGTCAATCGGTCCGGAGGTCCGGCGCTCAACCTTGCCACGGACGCGGAACCAGGTGGTGGACCAGGCGGGGCCCCACGCGTCACCCAGGGCGAAGGGGCGGTAGTCCGGACTGCCGCGATGAGGTTCCGGCTTCAGCCCGAGCGCGTGACGAGGGGTCACCGGCTCGCCGTCGTCCCCGACCGCCCATGCCCCGATCTCAACGCCCCCCAGGTGGCGGTGGACTTGGGGGAGGATGCGTTCCCGGCGTACGCGGTCGAGCCGCTCGAGTGTCCTGCTGAAGTGATTGTGCATGCGTGGTTCTCTCCACAGAGGAGGAGCGACAGGCCTTCTAATACGTTTAAGTAGTAGCGCGAGTGGCCGCAGATTAATACGTTTCAGTTCGGCGGTCACCGCGGCGCGTTATCACGTTTGCGTAAAGTCCATGCGGGCCACGATGGAGGATCGATGTCACCGAAGAACCACGCCTCGTCAGGAGCGGAGGCGGACTCGGGCTCCCCCGGTCGCAGGCGCCCCGGAGAACCTCCGCCCCGGCTGCGCAGCACCGACATCGCACGGCTTGCGGGCGTCTCCGTCGCGGCCGTGTCCATCGCGGTCAACGGACGCCCCGGCCTGAGCGATGCGACCCGCAAGCGCATCCTCGATGTCGCGGATGAACTCAACTGGCGCCCACACCTGGCCGCACGCGCGCTCAAGGGCGCCACCAACGACGTGGTCGGCATCGTCATCGCCCGTCCCGCACGCACGCTCGGCGTCGAGCCCTTCTTCGCCCAGTTCCTCTCCGGTCTGCAGTCCTGCCTGTCCAATCGAGGGATTGCCACCCAGCTGCTCATCGTCGAGGACACCAAGACCCAGATGGCGGTCTATCGGCGCTGGGCAGCCGAGAACCGCGTCGACGGGCTCGTCCTGCTCGACCTCGCGGTGGACGACGTCCGGCCACAACTCGTCGCCGATCTGGGCATCCCCGCGGTGGTGCTGGGAAGCCACGGGAACCCCATGCCGCTGACCAGTGTCTGGGTGGACGACCACGCGGCGACGGTCAGCATCCTGCACCATCTGGTCGGCCTCGGGCATCAGCGCATCGGCCACGTCAGCGGCACTGTGTCCTACCAGCACACGCAGCGCCGCCTGCAGGCCATCGGCGAAGTACGCGACTCCGCCGGCATCGACGTGACGTCCATCCCCACCGACTACTCCGACGCCCAGGGCGCGTCGGCGACCCGCCGGCTCCTCGAAGCGGACCCCCGCTACACGGCAGTCGTCTACGACAACGACGTCATGGCGGTCGCCGGGCTCGGGGTGGCCATCGAGATGGGCATCCCCGTTCCCGACGAAGTGTCCGTCGTGTCCTTCGACGACTCCGTCCTCACCACCATGGCGCGCCCCACGCTCACCGCGCTCACCCGCGACACCTTCGCACTCGGCACGCTCACCGCCACCGAACTGCTCCGCGTGATGGCCGAACGCCCCCAACCCCGCTCCGTGCAGGCCCCCACTCCACAGCTCGTCGTACGACAGAGCACCGCTCCTCCCGCCGCGGGGGGAGCCGTCCGCGGCGGCTGAACCTGTGCGCCGACAGCGACGCGGCCGGCCGGTGCGTCACACCTTCTGGAAACGTGGGCGTTTGACGGGACGTTCCCGCGGACCCACCGGCCGGGACGGGGTGCCGCGGCGGCGGAGGCCGAGAGCCACGGCCGCGCAGGTGGCCAGCGCGAAGGCCGCCTCCGGGGCGGGGCCCAGGCGGGTGGCGAGCGTGGTCGTCGTGCGCAGCGAAACGGTGCCGGTCAGCACCTGGCGGGTCCAGGGTCCGGTGGCCTGGATGACCGTGCCGTCCGGGGCGACGATCGCGCTGATGCCGGTGGTGGAGGCGACGAGCACCGCGCGGTCGTGCTCGACGGCCCGCAGCCGGGACATGGCGAGCTGCTGCTCCGGTTCGGCGATATTGCCGTCGCGCATATAAGTGGCGTTGTTGGTCGGGACAGCGAGGAGGTTGGCGCCGGTGCGGACGGCGCCGCGGACCTGACTGTCGTACGCCACCTCGTAGCAGATCGACTCCGCCAGCCGTACCCGTCCGGCGTCCAGCCGCACCGGGCCGCTGCCGGGGATGAAGTCGCGCGGGATGAGCTGGAGCTTGCCCAGTTGGCCGAAGGTGTCGCGCAGCGGGATGTACTCGCCGAACGGCACCAGGTGCTGCTTGGTGTAGTAGGGGCCGGGGCCGGTATCGGGGCGCCACAGCAGTCCGGTGTTGCGGATCCGGTCGCCGGGTGCGTCGAGGATCGCCCCGACGACGACCGGGACCCCGAGGTCCGCGACGACGTCGGAGATCTGGTCACGCAGCAGGGGGTCGGTGCGTGGGTCGGTGTCGGTCGCGTTCTCCGGCCAGAGCACGAGGTCGGGCCGGGGCGTGCGGCCGGCCCGTATGTCGCGGGCGAGTTGACGCGTGGCGGCGATGTGGTTGTCGGCGACCTGCTGGACGCGGACCTGCTCCTCCATGGTCCGGGCGCGGGGCACATTGCCCTGCACCACGGCCACCCGCGCCCGCGCGCCTTCGTCCGCCGAGGGCGGGGCCGGGATCAGCAGCGCTCCGCCGGCGCAGGTGGCCGTGGCCGCCACCAGACCCGCGACCACGGGACGACGCCGGCCGGGACCCGCGGTCCACAGCGCGGCGAGGCAGCCCGCCACCAGGGCGACGACGGCGCTGACGGTGGGGGCGCCGCCGACCGACGCCCACCCCAGCGCCGGGGAATCGGCCTGGCTGAAGGCGAGCCGCCCCCACGGGAAACCGCCCAGCGGCACCCGGGAGCGCACCGCCTCGGCGGTCACCCACCAGCAGGCCGCCCACAGCGGCCATCCCGGCAGCCGGGCGAAGGCCGGGACGGAGCAGCTGAGCAGGCCCAGAAGCAGCGCCTGGGCGATGCTCAGCGCCGCCCAGGGCAGCACGCCGAGGTTCGTCAGCCACCACAGCAGCGGGCCGAAGAACGCCAGCCCGAAGAGCGTGCCGAGCGTGAAGGCGGCGCGTGGCCGCCGGTGTCGCAGCGCGCCGAGCAGCAGGGCCGGGCCGACCGCCGCGGCCGGCCACAGCCCGATCGGCGGGAAGGCGCTGACGAGGAGCAGTCCGCCCGCGACGGCCGCCACGGGGCCGTGCCACCGCGGCTGAAGGCGTAGTCGGAGGGTACGGCCCAACAGCAACCGACTGGTCATCGCTTGTCCTCCACCGATGGTGTGTCGCCGTCCCCCGTTGGGGCCTGCGTCGTACCCCGAAGCTTCGCATCACCTGTGGATCTACGCGGACCATCCGCATACGTTGGCCGCGGGATGAAGGCTCGCCAGGTAGGCGTTGCAGTACCCGGCGACGTACGGCTTGACGTTCTCGGGTGCGGGAGAGGGTGTCGTACGGGTCATCGGGGGAAACCGCCTTGCTGAGCCGTTCGAAAGCCGCAGCGGCGGCGGCTTTCCGCGGCAACCCGAGACCGAAAGCCCATAAGACCCCAGATCGCACCTACTACTCTGTTTCACAGTATGTAATGACGTCGGATGGTGCGGCGGGGAGTGAGGAGGGATGACGGTGGACGACGCCGACCCGGCCCCGCCGGCACCATGGGTGCTGAGGGAGTACGCCGTCCTCGCGGACGGGGAGCGCGGTGCCGTTGTGGGGCCCCGTGGCGAGGTGGTGTGGCTGTGCGCGCCCCGCTGGCACAGCGATGCCGTGTTCTCCGCCCTCATCGGCGGCGCGGGAGAGTACACCGTTGGGCCGAGGGACGACTGGAACGCCTGGGGCGGCGCGTACGAGGACGGCACTCTCATCCATGTGGGCCGCTGGATCACCGGCGACGCCGTGATCGAATGCCGCGAGGCGCTGGCCATGCCAGCCGCCCCGGACCGGCTCGTCCTGCTGCGCCGGGTCCGGGCCCTCCAGGGGAGCGCCCGGATGCGGCTGCGGCTCGATGTCCGCCCCGGTTTCGGCACGCACCGCATAACCGGCGCCTGGGCGAGCGACGGTGTGTGGCACGCCTCCGGCAGAGGACTGCACCTGCGCTTCACCGGCGCCGACGGCGTCGTCCCCCACCCCGAAGGGGGCTTGCACGGAGAGCTGACCGTACGGGAGGGCGCCGAACACGACCTCGTCCTCGAGCTCTCGACGCGGCCGAGCACACAGCCCCTGGAACCGGCGCGGCTGTGGCGCGCCACGGAAGAGTGCTGGGCGGCTGCCGTCCCAGCATGCTCCGATCTGGCGGCGCCGCGTGACGCCCGCCACGCCTACGCCGTACTGCGCGGCCTGACCAGCGACTCCGGTGGCATGGTCGCCGCCGCCACCACCTCACTCCCGGAACGGGCCGGCGCCCGCCGCGACTACGACTACCGCTTCGCCTGGATCCGCGACCAGTGCTACGCCGGGCTCGCCGTGGCCTCGCACGGCCCGCACCCCCTGCTGGACACCGCTGTCGGTTTCCTGACCGAACGTCTGCTCGACGACGGCGACACGCTGCGCCCGGTCTACACGGCCACCGGAGCCAAGGTCCCGGGCGTACGGTCGTTGCCACTGCGTGGGTATCCCGGCGGCAGTGACCGGATCGGCAACAGGGCCGGTACCCAGTTCCAGCTCGACACCTACGGGGAGCTGCTGCAGCTCTACGCGGCAGCCGCCCGCCTCGACCGGCTCACCCCCGACGCCCGGCATGCCGTGGACGTGGCGGTGGACGCCATCGAGCGCCGCTGGCTCGCACCGGACGCCGGTCTGTGGGAGCTGGAGAACCGCTGGTGGACCCATTCCCGGCTCTGTGTGGTGGCCGGGCTGCGCTCCCTCGCCCGCGCCCTGCCGGGCCGCGCCGCCGCCCGGTGGGACGCCCTGGCCGGTGCCATGCTGCGGGAGACCCGCCGGCGCTGTCTGGCCCCGGAGGGGCACTGGACCCGCGCCGAGGACGACGCCGGAGCGGAGGCCGGCCTGCTGCTTCCACTCGCCCGCGGCTGCCTCCCCGAGGGAGACCCCAGTGGTCCGCGAACCCGCCGGTTCATCGAGGACCGGCTGGCTCAGGACGGCTATCTCTACCGCTTCCGCCACGGTGACATGCCCCTGGGCGAGGCGGAGGGGGCGTTCCTGCTCTGCGGCTTCATGATGGCGCTGGCCGCCCACCACGAGGGCGACTCGATAGCCGCGTTCCGCTGGTTCGAACGCACCCGCGCGGCCTGTGGCACCCCCGGCCTGTTCGCCGAGGAGTACGACGTCGCCCAACGGCAGCTGCGCGGCAACCTGCCCCAAGCCTTCGTCCACGCCCAGATGCTGGAGACGGCGGCCCGCCTCGGCACATGAGCAGGGTGCCGGGGGTGCTCTCATGCCATATCGGCAGCCATGGGATTGTCGAATTTCCGGCGCATATAAGAGAGATCCCTGAGGAGATCCGCCGAAGTGAACCGCCCACTGCCACCGCGCCGCGGGGAGCCGCCGAGCGGCAGGGCCCCGGTGGATTCCCAGCGGAGCCGGCCGTCACTGTCGATGAAGCTCCGCGTCTCTCCCCTGTTGTCCGGGTGTAAGCAGTAGGGAATGTCCAAATACCCCTTTTCGAAGGCCAGCAGCAGCGCCCGGCCCACATCGGGGGCGAGGTTCAGCACCGCGCCGACCAGCGCCGCCGCCTCCTCGTAGGTACTGGAGTCGGCGGCGTCGGCATCGTCGTCGGCATCGGCGTCGCGGGTCGGCCGGACGCGTCCGGCCGCCCAGGCCGCGTATTCCAGAGCGCGCACATTCTCGTCGACGGTGGGGATACGCCGTGATTCGGAAGCCGTCTTGACGATCAGCCGCTGCGCGCCGCCGACGACCGCGAGTTCCGCCGACTGCCCGAGCAGACGGTAGGCGCCGTCGAGCGTTTCGGGGTAGACGCCCATGTAGGTGTAGACGACGACATGCCAGTCGTTGGCCGACAGCAGCTCGCCGCACAGCCGCCGCAGCGCCGCGATGGCCTCCCGGTCCTGCGTCGGGTCGGTCTGCTGGGCGTAGCTGACCGAGACGCTGCGGATGCCGTGCTGGACGAAGAAGAGGGCCTCGAGCACGCTGATGGCCACGAGCTGGCTGGGTGGGCACAGCTGCCCCATCATGCAGCCGCCGAACGTCTCCAGATGGGGCTCCATGCCGGTGTCCCGGAGCTGCGTGAAGAGTTCGCAGCTCACCTCCCAGTTGCGCACCGACTCGGACAGCGGTGTGCGGCCGTAAGGCAGGCAGTAGGAGACGGGACCGCCCTCGGTGGCGCCCAGGCGTACGGGGAGCAGCGCGCGGAAGATGTCCACCGGGTTCGCCGAGCCGTGCCGCACCTGCACGGGAAAGTCCTCGCCCTGGATGCCGGACAGCACCTGTGCGGTGGTGGCGGGCGGGTGGCTGACCAGCGGGTAGCCGTTGAGGTCGATTCCCTCGCGCAGGGCGGTGGCGACGGCGTCCAGGTGTCCCACCCGGGTGTGGGCGTCGACGGTGATGGTGCCGACGGTACGGGCGGCGGCCCCGCGTGTCGCCAAGAGCCCGGCGCGCATGGTGGCCGGGTCGCTGAACCCCATCCGGGGTTGCACGACGAGTTGGCCACCCGCCGCGCAGGCCCGGACGAATGCTCCGAAGTCCACGGCCTACCGCTCGCTCATCGGGCGTTCCAGGCCCGGGCGAGGGGCCGGCCCGGGAGGTGGGGGGCCGTGACCGGCAGCGAGGCGGCGAAGGCCCGCAGGGCGGCGGCCGGGTCGGTGCCCTCGTCGAAGACCTCGTCGAAACCGGCCGCCCGGAGCTTGTGCGCGCGGGCGTCATCCGTGCCCTTGACGCCGAGCTTCCCGCCGATCAGCACCGGGGTGGCGGTGAGCCGGTGATCGGCCCGCAGTTTCTTGATGACCCGCAGCCCGTCCTGATAGCCGTGGCCGTTGACGCTGCTCACCGCGATGAAGGCGGGGGCGATGCCGGCGCATCGGGCCACCAGCAGGTCGTCGGGGACGCAGGGGCCCAGATTCACCACGGAAAAGCCGAGTTCCTCAATGAGTAACTGCAGGAACACCAGATTCCAGGTGTGGGAGTCCGAGGCCATCGTGGTCACGACGACGGTCTGGCTCGTATCGGTTCGCTGGTCGGTCATGTGGCCGTTCCCCTATCTGATAGGTCCGTATGTGCTCGATACGCGGGCGGGCCCGCCCAGGAACATGAGCAGGCTGGCGGTGGGACCGTGGGCCCGGCGTTGGGGATGGCGACCACGACACGTGGCCGTTCCGTCGGCCCGAGCCGCACGGACACCGGCAGTATCCGCGAGCAGCGGCCTGAGCAGCAGTCGAGGAGGGCGGCGAAGCCGTCTGGTGAGTACGGTCGTCGCACGAGGTCGAACTTTCCGGAGGTCTGGAAGAGCTCGGCGAAGCCCATGACATTGTCGGCGCAGCGGCCACAGCGCCGTCCGAGTAAATCGAGGAGGTGCCGAAATCACCCCACCGATTAATGAGAGAAGTACTACGCCAAGCGATTCAATGCGTAAGCCATTCGACTTCAAGACGGAATCCCTCCCTGCCCCCGCATTTACAGCAACCACCTAAATGCAATACAGATCACCCTGTCAAGCCGAATCGACAACAAGGCCTCGACGCCGGGCGGGTGACGTGCATCACGGCACAAATTCGACACTCCGATCCCAGGGCAGAGGCAACGCTGACATCGCAACGATTTTTCCGCTATCTATATACGCCACACATGGATTTCTGACCGATGAGGAACGGTGACCGCGCGCATTGCCCCGGTGCCGAAGTGGACGAAAAATGTCCGCGCGCGGCAGTGTTCCCTCCTGTGCCCGCGCGGAGGCCGCGACCGAGGCCACCCACGCGCTTGCCGGCCACACTCGGTTTGACCACGCTGCGCCCGGGGTGGACAACCGGTCACCTCACCGGGCTTGACGGTGAAGCTCACGTTGTCGACGACCGTCTTGTCGCCGTACCGCTTCGTCAGCTCACGGGCTTCGATCATGGGAGTGGGCCTTTCTCGCCTCGAACCGACAGCGGCCGAAACACCGCGGCATCCCCGTTCGAAGCTATGAGAGTGGCCGGTCGCACCCCTGGGACCGCGGGGTGCTGTCGCGGGATCCCCGACTTGGGCCGCGAGGGTTCTGCACAGCACGGTCTCCGGTCGGCGATGCCAGGTACGGGGGCCTTGGCGCACTCGCCCTTTCTGCCGGAGGTGCCCCGTCACCGCTCGTGCCCTGCCCGCATCCCGTCGGACGACGCGTCACCTCCACCGTCGTCTCTCCGTACGAGGAATCCCCTCTCTCCGCCCCGTCCGCCTGGCTGACCGCCCTCGACCTGAGCAGCGGCTACCCGACCGACATCCTGCCCCCGCTGGTCGTGGCCGACCTCGGTCTCGGCCTGGTGATGGCTCCCGCCATGAGCCTGGCCACCTCCGGCGCACCCGCCCGGCACCCCGACGCGGCACCCGTCGTGCACATGTAAGGCCCGCGACCAGGGCGATCATCGTCGGTGGCCCACCGGGCGACTGCCAGAGGAACCGGACACGGCGGCGAGCCAGTCGTGAACGCTGCGAGCGGTCGTGGGGGCGTCGGCGCGGCGATCTGCCAGTCGTTCAGGGCCGGCCGGGCGCGGGGGGCCGGCGGGTGACCCGGTCGAGGTCGTGGACGGCTTTGGCGAGGAGGTCGAGCATGGCGCATTCGGCGCGGGTGGGGTCCTGGTCGCGGACGGCGTCGAGGACGGCTTGGTGGCTGGGGACGGGATCGTCGGCCTGAGTGTCGGAGTGCACGACGCGGTCGCGCTCGCGCAGTCCGGGTTCGAGCAGCAGGTCCATGCGGGCGAGCATTTCGTTGCCGGTGGCGTTGAGCAGGGCTCGGTGAAATGCCGCGTCGGCCTCGGCGGCGTCTGCGGGGGAGTGCGCGTGGGCCTGGGCCATCGCGTCGAGCGCGGCCTCCATGGCGTGCAGGTCGTCGTCGGTACGGTGGAGTGCGGCGCGGTGGGCTGCGGCGGGTTCGACGATGGAGCGGACGTCGGCGAGGTCGCGCATGAGGCGCTGTCCGGCGCCGCTTTCGACCTGCCAGCGGATGAGATCCGCGTCGAGCAGGTTCCAGTGCTTGCGCTCCCTGACGAAGGTGCCGCGCTTTTGGCGCGCGTCGATCAGGCCCTTGCCGGCGAGGACCTTCATGGACTCGCGCATGACGGTGATACTGACGTCGAGTTCCGCGCCGAGGGCGCGCACATCGAGGGTGGCGCCTTCGGGCAGGGCACCGCCGACGATGCGGGCGCCGAGGGCGTGGACAACCTGTCCATGGACGCCTCTGCCGGTGTAGGACGCCATGCGGGTCTCTCCTCGGTCCTGAGCGCGGTGCTGGTACGGGGCGGTGCCGTGTGCCCTCATCCTAGCGACAGAAATTAATTATGAATATATCCTGCCAGGGATGCGGGCCTGCCCACGATGAACGCTTCGGTCACCATTCAGCGAACGACCCGTCGACGTGCCGCCACACGGGGCTGCGCCAGTCCGGCGTCATGCCGTCGGCGCGGCGCACTGCCCGCTCATCGACCTCGATACCCAGGCCCGGGCCCAGCGGCCGCCGGATGTTCCCCTCGTCGAACCGGAACACCTCGGGGTCGACGACGTAGTCCAGAACTTCGGCCCCGTGGTTGTAATGGATGCCGATGCTCTGCTCCTGAATGAGGAAGTTCGGGGTGCTGAAGGCCACTTGGAGACTCGCGGCCAGCGAGATCGGCCCCAGCGGGCAGTGCGGGGCGAGCAGCACGTCGAACGTCTCCGCCAGCGACGCCAGGCGCCGGACCTCGGAGATGCCTCCCGCGTGCGACAGATCCGGCTGCAGCACGGCGATGCCCGCCCGCAGCGCGGGCAGGGCCTCGGTGCGCGAGTAGATCCGCTCACCGGTGGCGATCGGGACCGCAGAGGTCGAGACCACATCGCCGAGCCGGTGGGCGAATTCGGGGAGGACGGGTTCCTCGACGAACAGCGGGTCCAGCGGCGCGAGATGAGGCAGGATCCGGCGCGCGTTGGCGGCGCTGAACCGCCCGTGGAAGTCGATCGCGAAGTCCCGTTGGGGCCCCAGCGCGTCGCGGGCGGTGGCGGCCCGTTCGACGACGGCGGCGATGTCCGCGGCGGTGGCCACCCGGTTCATCCGGCCGCAGGCGTTCATCTTGACCGCGGTAAAGCCCGCTTCCGTCTGAGCCCTCACGGCATCGGCGATCTCGCCGGGCTCGTCACCGCCCACCCAGCTGTAGGTCCGTACCCGTTCGCGCACCGGACCGCCAAGCAGCACATGGACCGGCACACCCAGCGTCTTGCCCGCGATATCCCACAGCGCCTGGTCGAGGCCCGCGACGGCGCTGGAGAGCACCGGGCCGCCGCGGTAGAACGACCCCTTCGTCATCACCTGCCAGTGATCCTCGATCCGCATCGGATCCCGGCCGACCAGATACTCGGCGAGTTCGTGAACGGCGGTGCGGACCGTGGCCGCCCGCCCCTCCACGACCGGCTCGCCCCACCCGACCACTCCCTCGTCGGTCTCCATACGGCAGAACAGCCAACGGGGCGCGACAGCAAACGTTTCAACCCGAGTGATTTTCAAGGGTGTCACTCCAAAAGGCAGGTTCGAGGCGGCCGGGCTGGGCGTACTCGGCCGGGGCTCACGAGGAGTTCTTCAGCACGCTCCAGCCGCCATCGACGACGAGCGAGGCGCCGGTGACGAACGAGGCGTCGCCACTGGCCAGGAACGCGACGGCAGCGGCGACCTCCTCGGGCCGGCCGAGGCGTCCCACGGCGGTCTCCCGAGCCGCTGCCCGCCGGTCCGCTTCACCGATGCCCTCCCAGGCCCTGGTCAGGACCGGTCCCGGCAGCACGCTGTTCACCCGGATCCGGCCGCCGTACTCGACGGCCAATTGCCGGGCCAGCCCCGTGAGCCCAGCCTTCGCCGCGGCGTACGCGGGCCGCCCGGGCAGTCCCACCAGGGCATGCACCGAGGAGACGAGCACCACGCTGCCGCCCGTCGAGACCAGATCGTCCAGGCAGGCGCGCACACCGAGGAAGGACCCGGTGAGGCTCACGGCGAGTTGTCGGTTCCACTCGGCCGCACTGGTCCGGTGGGCCGCCGCGACACGGACGGTGTAGGCATTGCTCACCAGCGCGTGAACGGGCCCGAATACCTCGCGTGCCGACTGCGCGGCCAGGGCCCAGGACGCCTCGTCCGAGACATCGCAGTGCTGGAACTGCGCGCTGCCGCCGGCCTCCCGGATGGCCGCGGCCACCGCCGCGCCTCCCTTCTCGTCGATGTCGGCGATGAGAACGCGGGCTCCTTCGGCGGCCAGCCGGTGGGCTGTGGCCGCGCCGATACCGGAGGCCGCACCGGTGACCAGCGCGCACCGCCCGGCGTGACGGTCCGGGGACGGGATGGGTGTGGGATGCACGGAAGGGCTCCTGCCGGGCGGCGTCGACAACTCACCGCATTAAATATGAATTATTTCGGCGTGCCAAGAGGTGAATGCGTCCACTGCGCACGGCTCGCAGGGCGGGCTCAGGCGACGCTCCTCGCCGAGGGGATCGTGAGCAGGCCACTCCTTCGGCATCCTCGCCCTCGTCCAACGCGGCGAGCTCGATACGAGCGGGCTGCCGCCGGAACTGGAACCGCTGGTCCTCCCCTTGCTGGAGGTCGACCCCGGGCGGCGCCCCACTCCGTCCGACGTGCTGCGGGACGTCCTCGACGGCGTCGACCATGTGGCGGCGGACCGGGGCGCCCAGCGGTGGCTGCCGCAGGCATGGACCGCGCTGATCGAGGAGTACGCGGACCAGGGGCGCGAACTGGACTCGCGCCCCAGGAAGAGGAGAAGCGCAGGCGCAGGGAACAAGCGCGGACCGATGTGTTGCCGGGGTGGTGCGGCGGGGCCGGGGCAGGTCCGCCGCCGTCGCGCGGACGGACGGCGGACCCGCGTTCCGGGCTGGTCAGTGCTGGGGGTCGCCTCCGGCCTTGGCCGCCGGAAGGAGGTCGAAGACGCTGATCATGTGGGTGATCCTGCCGTCCTTGACGGTGACGTAGTCCATGCCACGGAAGTCCTTCGCGAAGGGCGTGTCGGTGGTGTAGACGGTCGCCGCGTGGGTGTCGTCGCCCAGCACGTCGATCACCGTGCCGCTGATGAGGGCGCTCGCGAACGGCTCCAGGAACTCGCGGTAGCGGGCCAGGCCCTCGAAGCGGCCGTTCGGGGCCTCGCACACGACGTCGTCGGCGAGGAAGCTCAGCGCCTTCTCGACGTCGCGGCCGAGCCAGGCACGGACGAACTCGTCGGCGATCTTCTGAGCGGAGCCGCTGGTGGCAGTCATGGGGGTATCCCTTTCAAGATGTTCGCGTGTCGGGGGGAGCCGGGTCGCCTGGTCGGCTGCCCGGCAGATTCGTGTCTCATCTTGGCCAGGGATACCTGACAGTGACCGTCATGTATTGCTGAGCTTTTCCGGGAATCTGTTGACACTCTCCGGGGTTCCTCGTGTCAGGCGTCGCGGCCCTCGGTGTACAGCGAGATGGTCTCCTGCGCCCGGCGCACCAGGACCTTGCGCAGTTCCGCAGGCTGCATCACCTCGACCGCCGGGCCGAACACCAGCAGTTGTTCGGCCGCGCGAAGCGCGGGGAACCGCAGCTCCAGCTCCACCGGTTCCCCCTCGCTGCCCGCCGCCGCCTCCGTCTCCGCCTCCTCCATGGCAGGCGCAGGACCTGCGAGGTCGGCTTCGTGGTAGCGCAGGAACCGGGCCAGCGCCGACCGCTGCACCCGCGCGACCACCCGTACCGGGGCCGGGATCCGGTCGATGCGCTGCCGCAGTGCCTCCCACACATCCGCCAGCTCCACCCCGTCACGGCGGCGCACCGGCTCGTCGACCAACGACGCCGACAGCATCCGATCCGAACGGAACATCATCGGCTGCCCCCGGTGGTCAGCCACCAAGTACCAGGCCCCGGCCTTGCTCACCAGCCCGTACGGATCCAGCGTGTACGAGCGCACCTGGGCGTCACGGCCGTGCCGGTAGCGCAGCCGCAGTCGCCGGTCGTTGAACACCGCCGCCTGCAGCACACCGAGATCGACCCCCGAAGGCCGCGGGCTGCTGCGCCAGCGCACCGGATCGATCATGATCCGCCGGCTCGCCAAGTCGGCGTCCCCGCGAAACGGCGCCGGCAGCGCCGCCATCACCTTGCGCAACGCCGAACCGATCGCCTGCCCCAACCCCAGATCCGCATGGGCCTGCTCGGTGACCAACACGAATAGTGCACGAGCCTCGTCGGCGGTCAGGCCGGTGACATCGGTCCGGTACCCCGGCAGCAACGTGATGCCGCCGTTGCGCCCGCGCTCCGCGTACACCGGCACCCCCGCGGCCGACAGCGCCTCGACGTCCCGGAAGATCGTGCGTACCGATACCTCCAGGCGCGACGCCAGCTCGCCGGCGGGCACCTGCCCGTGTGTCTGCAGCAACAGCAGGATGGAGAGCAACCGGTCCGACTTCATGTCTCAAGCATGGTGCATAGACATGCGTGCACCGCGCCGGCTGAAGTCGGGGGTCATACGGTCAGCCGCCTGTCGACTCCCGGGCCACCAAGGAGAAGCGACTGACGAACTCCTGCCGGTCCGCCCGGGGCTCAGCCTGGTCGATCCGTGTGGTCAGGAGCCCCACCGCCCGCTCCGCCATCATGTCGTGATCGGGGTCGATGGTGGACAACGAGGGGACGAGGAACTCGCTCTCCTCGACGTTGTCGAAGCCGATCACCTTGACCTGCTCCGGCACCCGGACGCCGGCATCGGCCAGGCCCCGCAGCACGCCCATGGCCACGGTGTCCGTCACACAGAACACGCCGTCGAAGTCGAGTCCGCTCTCCGCCATCTCCCGGGCACACCGCGCACCCGCGGGCATGGTGAGCGTCTCCACGCATCGCACAAGGCCGGGGTCCACGGGCAGACCGGCGCTCTCCAGAGCCAGCCGGTAGCCCGAGTGGCGCAGGCTCGACACATCGACGTCCTCCGCCACCGCCCCGCACACGATCGCGATGCGCCGACACCCCCGCTCGATCAGGTGGCGAGTGGCCGCCTGGGACGCGTCGACATTGGGCATGGCCACGTGGTCCACGGGGCCACCGAAGATCCGCTCGCC
The DNA here is from genome assembly GCF_033793745.1 of Streptomyces sp. ME19-01-6. NCBI lineage: Bacteria > Bacillati > Actinomycetota > Actinomycetes > Kitasatosporales > Streptomycetaceae > Streptomyces > Streptomyces sp. ME19-01-6. The sequence continues at coordinate 136,206 of NZ_JARAXF010000002.1, forward strand.
CATGATGACCACCGGGTAGTCCACCTTGAGCCACTCGACGTCGGCCGGTCCCATGCCCACCGTGCTGAGGATGAGCCCGTCGTACAGCCGGTTGCGCGACAGGGACAGCGCCTCCAGTTCGTTCTCCCGCAGGGCGCCGGTCTGCTCGATGCCGACCCGGAGGCCGTGCCGCTCGGCCGCGGTGATGATGGCGGCGGCCAGCCGACCGTAGTACAGGCGGTTCACCTCGGGGACGGCGAGGCCGATGGTTCCGGTGCGGCCCTTGCGCAGATTTCGAGCGGCCACATTGACGCGGTAGTCGAGCCGGGCCATCGCCTCGAGGACCTTCTGCCGTGTCGCCTTGCGCACATTCGGGTGGTCGTTGATGACGTTGGAGACGGTCATCGCCGAGACTCCGGCGGCCTTCGCCACGTCATGGATCGTTGCCACGTTCACCCCCGGTCCGCACTCCCCCAGGCCCCATCCGACACCATTACACCTCAGCCCTGCCTCCCCCGTGAAAGGCAGGGCTCCCGCAGGGCTCCCCCGCCGCTCAGCCCGTGGTGTCGGGTGCAGTGAGGCGGTAGAGGGCCGAGCCGTGGGCGGGGAGGTCGACGGCCAGGCTGTGGCCGTCGTGCGGGGTGTCGGTGTGGGTCCACAGTTCCCGGATGCGGTCGTCGGGCCGGGCGCCGAGGGAGCCCAGCGGCACCGTGACCCGCTCGGGGCCGTTCGCCAGGGAGAACACGGCGGCGTAGCGGGTGCGCCCGTCGGTGTCGTCGGCGGTCCACAGGACGAGGTTTTTCTCGCGGAGGACCTCGCTGTTGTTTGCGCTGTGCCACAGGACGTCGAGCGCCTCGTCGTTCGTGAGCAGCTCGATCGTCTCCGGCGGACTGGTGGGCAGGTCGCCGCCCATCATCAGCGGGGAGCGGGAGATCAGCCACAGCGTCAGCAGGCTGATCTGCTCGGGGCGGGTGAGGGAGCAGAGTCGGTCGTCACCCCGTTCGGCCCGGATGCCGATGCGGCCGAGGGGCAGCATGTCGGCGTCCGCCCAGCCGCGTTCGGTCTGCCACGGCGCCCACCGGGCCATACGGGCGAACTGGGCCTCGACGTCCTCCCACCGGTCCCACAGGTCGTCACAGACACGCCACATGGTGGCGGTGTCCCGCAGGTGGTCGAGGTGGGCGAGGGAGACGTCGGTGCCGGGGGACAGACTCAGCTCGATGGGGCGGCCGCTGCGGGCGATGGCCCGGGCGTAGGCGGTGATCTCCCGCTCATGGTAGGGGAAGAGCATGTCGTCGGCCTTGACGAAGTCGACGCCCCAGCTCGCGAATTGGGCGACCTGCGCGTCGTAGTACGCCTGGGCGCCGGGGTGGTCGTGGTTCAGGCCGTAGTTGTCGGGGTTCCAGGGACAGACGGAGCCGGTGTCGGCGATCTCGTCGGCGGTCCAGTCGGTGCCGGCCACGGGCAGGCGGGCGGCGACGGCGCGGCGTGGGATGCCGCGCATGATGTGCAGGCCGAAACGGAGTCCGAGTCGGTGCACCCGGTCGGCCAGCGGCCCGAATCCCGCGCCGTTCGCCGCCGAGGGGAACCGGTTCGGCGCGGGCAGCTGGCGTCCGTGGTCGTCGAGGACCAGCGGGGCGTCCGGGTTGTAGCCATGGGCGCGGGCCGTGGGCTCGTACCACTGGATGTCCACGACGACGGTGTCCCAGCCGTGGGGCAGCATGTGGTCGCTCATGAAGGCCGCGTTGGCGAGGACCTCGTCCTCGGTGACGGTGGTGCCGTAGCAGTCCCAGCTGTTCCAGCCCATCGGGGGACGCGAGGCCCGCTCAGGCATCGGGCGTGCGGATCGGGTCACGGCTGATCACTTCCTGGCCGAGTGCGCAGAACGGTGAAGGAATGGGGCGGGATGTCGCAGACCGGCCCGGGCAGTCGGTCCTCGACCGGGGCGGCCGGGGCGGGCTCGAACCGGCTGGTGGCGTCCGGGGTGACGGCGAGGGTGGTCCGTGCGAAACCGGCGTCGCCGTCCACGCCGGCCAGCCGGATACGGACGGTGACGGGCTCGGGCGTGGAGTTGGCGACCTTGATGATCACATCGCCTGCGGAGCTGTCACGGACAGCCGAGATGGCGAAGACCTCAGGGGTCGCCGGGGCGTCCTCGATGTCGTGGATGAGTTCGCCGTCGCAGTAGCAGCGGATGCGCCGGCCGTCCACCTCGACCCGCAGGTCGTACCAGCGGCCGGTCTCGACCGGGACGGCCACGGGGTCGTTGAGGTCGTGCGGCACGCCGTCGTCCACCCGCTGGAGGCGCGTCCAGCGGTTCTGCCAGCCGCCGACCGACCACTGGTACCAGTCGCCAGGGGAGGTCACGGCGAAGCCGATGACGAAGCCTTCGCCGCCGCCGATCTTCCTGGCCCGTGCCGAGAAGGCGTACGACGTGCCGTCCACCGCGTCCGCCAGCAGCAGTCTGGCGCCGCTGCCGTTCGCCGTCTGACGGATGCCGCCCGCGCCGTCCGGCTCCCAGGTGCCGGACTCGGTGTCCCAGCCGGCGAAGTCCGGGACCGGCGCGGGTTCGGCGCCCAGAGGGCCGATACGGGCATCGGTGAATTCGGCGCGGGTGTCCGCGCTGGTCCCGATGTGGACACCGTGCCGGGCGGCGTCGGGGACGGGCGGCGCCTGGGGGGCTCCGGCGACGGTGACCGGCAGGGCCGTGTCCCCAAAGTTCACCGAGTGCATCCGCTGGACGTGGTAGTTGACGGTGGGCCAGACGTGGGTGTTGTCGAAGTAGATCAGGTCGGGTGCCCACTGGGTGTGGCCGCGCTTGGCGAGCAGCGGCGCGTAGGAGGCCAGGCGGACGACATCGCCGTTGCGCTCCATGGCGATCATGTAGGCCGCCTCCGCGACCGCGCTGCGGCCGTCGTTGCCCCAGCTCCCGTACTCGCCGATGTACAGGTGCGGGCCCTGGCGGTCCATCGTGTCGAAGCGACGGGTGTTCTCCAGGAACCAGCGCGGGGATTTGTAGGAGTGCTCGTCGACGACGGGGACACCCCTCTCGCGTGCGAACGCCCAGCCCTTTTCCCATTCCTCGCCGCAGGGCGAAGGGCCCACGGTGCCGACGACCGTGATCTCGGGGTGGTGTTCGCTGAGGGCATCGTGGATGCGGGAGAAGCGGTCGCGGAAGGTATCGGTGATGGTGTCCTCGTTGCCCACCCCCAGATATTCGAGGCCGAACGGCTCGGGGTGCCCGGCGGCGGCGCGCAGGGCGCCCCACGGGGAGTCGGCGGGGCCGTTGGCCCACTCCACCAGGGCCAGTACCTCGGCGATGTAGCCGGGCATCTCCTCCTGGGGGAGTCCGACCTGGCCGGTCACCCGCGTGTTCTGGCAGCAGACCCCGGCCGGAACGACGGGCAGCGGCTTGGCGCCGATGTCCTCGCAGAACTGAAAGTACTCGTAGTAGCCCAGGCCCATGGACTGGTGGTAGCCCCACAAGTTGGGCAGCTGCCGACGGGCCTGCAGCGGTCCGATGGTGGCGGGCCAGCGGTACATGTTGGCCAGCCCCAGCCCGTGCGCGACACAGCCGCCGGGGAAACGCACGAACTTCGGCTTCAGATCCGCAATCGCCTGGGCCAAGTCGGCGCGCAGGCCGCCGGGCCGACCGCGGAGGGTGGCTTGTGGAAAGAGCGAGACCAGGTCCAGATGGACGGTGCCGACCCCGGACGCCACCACAGCGAACCTGGCGTCCTGGTCGGTCCCTTCACAAGTGATCACCGCTGTGTGACGCTGCCAGGACCCGTGGAGCGGACCCAGCTCCGCCTGGCCGTGGACCCGGCTGCCGTCCGGGCTCTCGATCCGCGCCACCAGTCGGTCCGCGGTGCCGTCCGCCAGGCGGGCGAAGAGGCTGACGTCGTAGCGTTCGCCCGCCCGGACGGCGATGCCGTCAAAACCCTCGTTGCGCAGCCCCGCCCCGCGACCCGCCGCACGGACGGCGGTGGTGCGCAGCACCGCGTGGTGCGGGCTGGCCTCATCAAGCGGTGCGTCAGTGGACACCGCGACCGACCCGACGGCGCCGTCCCGCTCCAGCAACTCCCAGGCGGTCAGGGCGTGCCATTCCGGCCGGTCGGCGGAGCTGTATGCGAAGGACCGGTTCTGCACCAGCTCGGCGTAGAGACCTCCGTCCGCCGCGTAGTTGATGTCCTCGAAGAACACTCCGAACAAGTCGGACGAGATGGCGGTGCCCGGTGCCCTCGCGTCCACCTCGACGACCGTCTCGACGGGTTCGGTGGATTCAGTCATCGTCATTCTCTCCTTGGATTGGCGATGGGCGGTGGTGCGCCGGTCAGGCCAGTGGGGCCTGGACGGTGAGGAACGAGTGAGGCGGCAGGGTCAGGGTCAGACCCCGGTCGGTGGCGGTCAGGGCGTCGAACGGGCGCGGGGCGACCGCTGTGGGGGTGTCCGGGGTGTTGTGGGCTTGGAGCCGGTCAGCCGTCAGAAGGCGGGCGGTCGGTTGGCCGACGGAGCCGCCGCGCAGGTCGAGTGTCACCTCGGCGGGCTCCTCGGCGTCCAGGTTGGTCAGCGAGATGAGGACCGTCCCGTCCTTGACGCTGGCCGACGCGGACAGGGTGTCCAGTTCAGTGTCCGCCACGCGGCGGCGGGCGTTCTCCGTGCGCAGGTGGACGGCGAGCGAGGCGGCGTCCTGGTGGCCCTTGTTCATCTCGAACACGTGGTAGGTCGGGGTCAGGACCAGCGCGTCGCCGTCGGTGAGCACCATCGCCTGGAGCACGTTGACGGTCTGGGCGATATTGGCCATGGACAGGCGCGCGGCGTGCTTGTGGAAGATGTCGAAGTGGGTGCCGGCCACCAGCGCGTCGCGCAGGGAATTCTGCTGGTACAGGAAGCCGGGGTTGGTGCCCGGCTCGACGTCCCACCAGGTGCCCCACTCGTCCAGCACCAGGCCGACCGTCTGACCGGGGTCGTAGCAGTCCATGACCGTGGAGTGGCCGGTGAGGATACGGTCGATCTTCCGAGCGGAGAGCATCGTCCGGTAGTAGTCGTCCGTGTCGAAGACGGTGGCGCTGCCCTTCGCGTCCCAGGGACCGGCCATCGTGTAGTAGTGGACGGAGATCCCCTGGAAGAAGTTGCGCGGGGTGGCCTCGCAGCCGAAGCAGCTGATCTGCTGCATCAGCGTCTCGGTCCACTTGTAGTCGTCCGCGTTCGCGCCCGAGGCGATGCGGTAGAGCTTGTTGTCGCCGTGGTCCCGGCAGTACGTGGAGTACTGACGGGCCAGGTCGGCGAAGTACTCGGCGCGCATGTTGCCACCGCAGCCCCAGGTCTCGTTGCCGATGCCCCAGAACTTCACCCGCCAGGGCTCGTCGCGGCCATTGGCCTTGCGCAGCCGCACCATGGGGCTGTCGCCGTCACGAGTCAGGTACTCGACCCACTCGCTCATCTCCTGGACGGTGCCGCTGCCCACGTTGCCGCTGATGTACGGCTCGGCGCCGAGCAGTTCGCACAGGGCCATGAACTCGTGGGTTCCGAAATGGTTGTTCTCCTCCACGTTGCCCCAGTGCGTGTTGACCATCCTGGGGCGCTGGTCCCGGGGGCCGATGCCGTCCTTCCAGTGGTACTCGTCGGCGAAGCAGCCGCCGGGCCAGCGCAGATTGGGGATGTTCAGGGCACGCAGGGCTTGCACGATGTCCAGACGGATGCCGCCCTCGTTGGGTATCGGCGAGTCCTCCCCGACCCAGAAGCCGTCGTAGATGCAGCGGCCGAGGTGTTCGGCGAAGTGGCCGTACAGGTGTCGGCTGATCTTCGGGCCTTCGATGTCGAGGTTGATGACCGCGGTGGCGTTCGGCACGGATGTACTCCAGTGTGAGTGTTTGTATCGTTAAAAAACTTGCATTGCGTTGCGGATGTGTCAAGAGAGGTGAGCGGGTGGCGACGGCGGTGTGTCGACCGCCGCCACCCGCTCCGCGCGGACCGTCCTGCTGCTACCAGGAGGCCAGGGAGCCGTCGGCGTTGCGCCACATGGGGTTGCGCCAGCTGTGTCCGCGTTCGGCGGCGGACCGGACCGCGTCCTCGTCGATGGTGATACCGAGGCCGGGCGCGGTCAGCCGGGGGATGTAGCCGCCCTCGGCCGTGAAGGGTGAGGGATCGAGGAGGTAGTTCAGCAGTCCGCTGCTGTCGCCGTATCCGATGCCGAGCGCCTGTTCCTGGATGAGGAAGTTGGGCGCGGCGAGGTCGAGTTGCAGGCTCGCGGCCAGGGCGATCGGGCCAAGCGGGCAGTGCGGCGCGACCAGGACGTCATAGGCTTCCGCCATGGCCGCGATCCGCCGGGTCTCGGAGATGCCTCCCGCGTGGCTGATGTCGGGCTGGGCCACGGCAATGCCGTCGGACAGCACGGAGCGGAAGTCCCAGCGGGAGTAGAGCCGCTCGCCGGTGGCGATGGGGATCGAGGTGGAGCGCACCACGGAGCCGAGATCCTGGGTGAACTCCGGCAGGACCGGTTCCTCCACGAACATCGGCAGCAGTGGCTCGAGGAGCGGCAGCACGCGGCGGGACATCGCCCCGCTGAAGCGGCCGTGGAAGTCCAGCGCCACATCGCGCTCCGGCCCGATCGCCTCTCGCACCGCGGCCACCCGGGCCACCATGGCATTGATGGTGGCCGGAGTGTCGAGCGGCTCCAGCTGGCCGCAGGGGTTCATCTTGACCGCGGTCAGGCCCTTCGCGACCTGCTCGGCCGCCGAGTCGGCCAGCTCCTGCAAGGTCTCCCCGCCCACCCAGCCGTAGATGCGCACCCGGTCGCGCACATGGCCGCCGAGGAGCTGGTGAACCGGGACGCCGAGCGCCTTGCCCGCGATGTCCCACAGGGCCTGGTCGATGCCCGCCAGGGCGCTGTTGAGGACAGCGCCGCCGCGGTAGAAGCCACCCTTGGCGAGGACCTGCCAGTGTTCCTCGATGCGGGTGGGATCCTGTCCGATGAGGTAGTCGAACATCTCCTCGACGCATTGGGCAACGGTGCGCGCCTTGCCTTCGACAATGGGCTCGCCCCAGCCGGCTATGCCCTCGTCGGTGTCGATGCGCAGGAAAAGCCAGCGCGGTTCGACGAGGAAGAGTTCGTATCCGGTGATCTTCACGTGCGGGTCTCCAGGTCCTGGTGGCGCACGGCCCGAGGGCCGGCGGCTGTGCGGGGTGGGGGCGGAAGAGGGGCTGGGTTTGGCTGGGTGCGGGGCGCGGGTGGGCTACTCCTGGGCGCTGATACTGCGGCCGCCGTCCACAAGCAGGCTCTGGCCGGTGACGAAGGACGAGTCGTCGGAAGCGAAGTACGCCACCGCCGCGGCGATGTCCTGCGGCGTGCCGAGCCGTCCGGCCGGCGCCCGCGCGCCCGCCTCGGCGAGTTGCTCGGGGGGGGTGTCCGCCCACAAGGCCGTGTACACGGAACCGGGGAGGACGGCGTTGAACCTCACCTGTCCGCCGTATTCGACGGCCAGCTGGCGCACCAGACCACCGATACCGGCCTTGGCCGCGGCGTACGCGGGGTAGCCCTTGAAGCCCAGGGCCGCGTGGATGGACGAGGTGACCACCACCGCGCCACGGACCGCTCGGAGCTGTGGCACCGCGGCCCGCACGCCATAGAACACCGAATCCAGACACAGCCGCAACTGGTGGTGCCAGGATTCGTCGTCCAGCTCGTGTGCCGCCCCGTACAGGTTGCGGCCGGCGTTGAGATGGAGGACGTCGAGACGGCCGGTCCAGGACTGGGCGTGCCGGATGGCCTCGTCCCACTCGTCGGGCGAGGTGACATCGAGGCGGCGGTCCTGGGCCTGTCCTCCCTTGGCGCGGATCTCCTCGGCCACGCGGCGCGCGCCCTCGCCGTCGACGTCGGTGACCAGGGCCAAGGCTCCTTCGGCGGCGAGCCGGTGCGCGGTGGCCGCGCCGATTCCGGAGGCCGCCGCAGTGAGCAGCGCCGTACGGCCCGAGAAGCGGGACAGTCCTGCGGAGGTCATGGTGTTGCTCCTGGTGCTGTCGTGGAACCGCGCGACACCAGTCGCGGCTCGGTGGGTACGACGATGTCTCCCATCAGTGTCCCCTCGATGGCGGCGACCAGAGCGTCCACGGCCGTGGTCCCCAGGTCGTACAGGGGCATGGCCACGGTGGTCAGCGGTGGGCAGAGGTGGCCGGCGACGGGGAGGTCGTCGTTGCCGACCACGGACACGTCCTCGGGGATGCGCAGCCCCAGGGACCGGATCGCCCCCATGGCACCGATGGCCTGCGCGAGGGAGCTGGTATAGAGGGCCGTGACGGGCAGCGGGCCGCCCCCCTTGACCATGCCGAGCAGCTGGAGGGTGGCGGACACGCCGCCGTCCTCGGTGAAGTCGCCGGAGGCGACGGGTGCGGCATGCAGCCCCAGTTGTTTCGCGTGGAGCAAGAACGCCTCGGTGCGGGCGTCGCTCGGGGTGATTCCGGGCGGGCCGGCGATGTGGCCGATCGCCCGGTGGCCGAGGCTGTGGAGGTGGTCGAGGGCGGTGATGCTGGAGCGGGCGACATCCATGGTGACGTTGCGACCGGATCCATCGACCGACCGATTGAGGAACACATGGGGGATGGAGCTGCGGCGCACGGTGTCCACCAGGGAATGGCCGGGGCGCGCCGAGGCGATGAGCAGTCCGTCGACCCGGCCGTCCTGCACCAGGTCACTGAAGGACTCATCCGCTTCCTGCCCGTCGAAATCCTCGGCGAGCAGGGAGAGATAGCCCAGTTCACGGGCCCTTTGGTAGGCGCCGCGGGCGATGGTGACGTAGGTGGGGTTGGCCAGGGCGGGCACCAGCAGGGCGAGGGCGTGAGTGCTGGCGCCGGCCAGCGCCCGGGCCCCGGAGTGGGGACGGTAGCCGAGTGTCCGGGCGGCCTCGTGGACGCGCTGCCGGGTTTCCTCGCGTACGGACAGGTCGCGGCCGTTGAGCACCTTGGACACGGTGGCTTTGGAGACCCCGGCCGCCTCGGCGACGTCCACGAGTTTCGCCCGGACCGGCTGCACGGGGACGGGGGGCTCCGGCATTTCCAGTTCTCCTTCTCGATGGCCCAACACCTTTACTTGTTCGACCAACCGAACGATGTTCAACCTCTTGACATCCTGTGACGTCGGAATTTAACGTTCGCCGCAGTTTCAGTCAACCGGTTTCCCAGGGCGAAATGCGCAAGTCTCAACACAAGCCCAAAGATCCGGAAGTTTCCATCCATAACAGACATGCCGACGTTGGTCGGCGATGGGCGAGGTGTGCGATGAAGCGCTCCGAAAAACCCCTGGTGGCCGCCGCGGCCGCCGCTCGATACGAGTGAGGCCGTCCCCTCACGGACGCACCCCGTACAGCACTGCTTCCGCAGCGGGGCCAAACCCACCGGCCCCCATGCATGGCGACTCCGGCCGTCAAGATCCGGCAACGGCCCCGTAGAACCCCACGAGGGTTCCGCCCACTTCCCGCACCTGCGGTGGGCAATCGACCCCTTCGCCCCTGGGCGGAGCCATGTCGAATCCTTCACGCCCGGTGGCATCCCACGGCAGCGCCATGCGCCGCCCCTGCCCTCTGCCCCTGCCGGAGCGGTTTCCCTCCTCGGCCATCGCGGCCTGCCCTCTCCCCTCCCCTGCTCGGACACCCGCACACGAAAGGCTGACGAACATGTCCTTCCCTGACACGTCCCCCCTCGGACGGCGCCGCTTCCTCACCGTCTCGGCCGGCGCCGCGCTGGCTGCCACCGCGTTGCCCGGCTGCGCCGCATCCGTCGATGACAGCGGTTCCGGCGGCGGTGGCAAGACGACGCTGACGGTCATGTCCGTCGAAAACGAGATGGACAAGAAGACCATCAAGGCCGCGGAAGCAGCGCTGGGCTGCAAGATCAAGCTTGTTCTGTACGACACCACCAAGCTCAACGCCATGCTGGCCAGCAAGACCCCGCCGGACGTGGTGCGCGGTCTCGGCGCGACGGACACGCCGTACTTCGCCGCACGCCAGGTGATGACCGAGCTGGACCCGTACTTCGCCAAGAGCAAGGCACTCAAGGTCGCCGACCTGGACCCGGTCAACGACGTGTGGCGGTTCGACGGGAAGAAGCAGGGCACCGGTCCCCGCTACGGCATGGCCAAGGACTACTCGCAGGACTCGATGTTCTGGTATCGCACCGACCTGCTCGAGGAGGCCAAGCTGGACCTGCCCAGCGAGACCGAGCCGCTCTCCCAGGACGAGTGGCTGGACATGGGCAAGCGCCTGGTCAAGCGTCGGCTCGGCAAGGTCAAGGTGTACGGGGTGAACGCCTCGGGGCTCAGCACCTTCTGTACGATCATGGGGATGACCGCCTCGGCCGGGGGCAACCTGTTCGCCGAGGACCTGGCCTCGGTGGACTTCTCCTCGCCGGAGGCGCTCAAGGCGCTGTCGTGGTACCTGGAGTACGCCCGGGCCGATATCGGCCCGAACGTGGCCAACCCCAACCCGGACGGCTGGGACTGGCCCACCTACCAGGCCGGGCGCATGGCGATGGCCGGCGACGGCTACTGGTTCGGCGGCTCGATCGGCGGTGACGCGAAGCTCGCCAAGGTGTCCCGGTTCGCGCCCGCCCCCCAGCTCGGCAGCCACCGCATCAGCCCCTGCTTCGGTGCCACCGGCTACTGGATTCCCCAGGAGGCCAAGAACAAGGACCTGGCCTGGAAGTTCTTCGAGTGGTACTTCGGCGGCAAGCCGGCCCAGGAGCGGGCGGCCAGTGGCTGGGGCATCCCCACCCTGAAGTCGCTGCACGCGAAGATGCCCCAGAGCACGCCGTTCCAGAAGCAGGCGTACAAGGTGCAGCAGCAGGAGCTGGAGCACTTCTCCATTCTGACCTTCTCCCCGTATGCCCAGCTCACCGCCCTGGACGCGGCCATCAACAAGGTGCTGCCGGGCGCGATCAAGTCCAAAACCTCCGCAGGAAAGATCGCCGACCAGCTCAACGCGGCCATGAACAAGCAGCTCGCCAACGGAAAGAAGGTCCTGGGGTGAGCGTCGAGGTCACCAGGGCCGCCACCGAGCCCCTCGCGCCGCCCCCGCACGGGCGGGCGGCGGGGCGGGCGCGCCACTCCCACTCGGGACGGGCGCCCCGCCCCCGCTCGGTGCAGGCGCGCCGGGCCCGTGCCTTCTACCTCTTCGCCGGCCCGTGGCTGGTGGGCTTCCTGGCGCTGACGGTCTACCCGCTGGGGTACGCGCTGTGGCTGAGCCTCACCGACTCCGACGGGCTCTCCCCCCGCACCCACTTCGTGGGCCTGGCCAACTACAAAGAGGCCCTCAGCGATCCGGACACCCTGCACTCGCTGGCCCGCACCGGGGTGTTCACGGCGATCACCGTGCCGCTGACCATTGTGGCAGGGCTCCTGCTGGCCGTACTGATCAACCAGCCGATCAGGGCCCGCGGCCTGTTCCGCACCCTCCTGTATCTGCCGGCGGTGGTACCGCCGGTCGGCGCCGCGCTCACCTTCAAGCTCATCTTCGACCGCGACTCCGGAGCCGCCAACGGCCTGCTGGACGCCCTCAACATGAACGGTGTCGCCTGGCTGATGGACCCCTACGCCCGCTGGGTGCTGATCATGCTGACGTTGTGGGGAGTCGGCAATGTCATGATCATTTCGCTGGCCGGGCTTCAGGACATCCCCAAGGAGCTGCACGAGGCGGCCCGGATGGATGGGGCCAGCGCCTGGCAGTCCTTCACCCGCATCACGCTGCCACTGCTCTCCCCCGTCCTCTTCTTCCAGGTCGTCACCGGCATCATCGCCGCCCTGCAGAGCTTCATGCCGCTGCTGATCGCGCTCGACCCCACCCCGCACGGCGTCACCGCCGTGCCCGAAAGCAACTACTTCTACATGATCAACGTCTTCGCCCAGTACTTCGCCAACGGCCGGTACGGGTACGCCTCGGCCCTGCTGTGGATCCTGTTCGCCTGCATTCTGGTGATCACCTTCCTCGTCTTCAGGCTCAGCAAGGGCGTGGTCTTCTACAACACGGCCCCGGAAACGGCCACTGCCAAGCCGCGCACGCTCGGAGGCAAGCGATGACCCTGGCCAAGCGCAGTGCCGTCTACATGCTTCTGGTGGCGCTCCTCGTCCTCTTCCTCAGCCCCTTCGGCTGGCTGGCCATCACCGCGCTCAAGGACGCCGGCGAACTGCGGGTCCTGCCCATCCACTGGTGGCCCCACCACCCGTCTCTCGGCAACTTCCAGGACGCGCTGACCCACATCCCCTACCTCGCCTACGCCCGCAACTCCCTGACGATAGCCACCATCTACTCGGTGCTGGTGACCCTGGCCTCGGCCTGGGCCGGCTACGGCTTCGCCCGTCTGGAAGCACGGGGCAAGCGGATCATCTTCGGCCTGCTGATGTCGACGATGATGCTGCCGCATGTCATCACCCTCATCCCCACCTACCTGGTGTTCGCCAAGTTCAATCTGCTGAACACCTATATGCCATGGGTGCTGTGGGGCCTGAGCGGCGCCCCGTACCTGATCTTCCTGTTCCGGCAGTTCTTCTCCAACATGCCGAAGGAACTGGAGGAGGCGGCGATCGTCGACGGCTGCGGACACATCCGCATCTTCTGGCGCATCTTCCTGCCGCAGTCGTGGCCGGTCATCGCCACCAGCCTGATCCTGTCCTTCTCCTGGACCTGGGGTGACTACATCGCCCCCGCCCTGCTGCTGGACAGCGACCGCACCACCCTGGCGGTGAAGCTCGCCACGGGCTACGTGAACGAACACGGCGCCCAGCTCAGCAACCTCGTCGCCGCGGGCGCCGTGATGTACGTCGTGCCCGTGCTCGTGCTCTTCCTGATCATGCAGCGCGGTTTCGTCTCCGGTATCAGCACCTCGGGCCTCAAGTGACCAGCCGTCCGGCCATCACGCCACAGCTGCTGGGCACCCGGGTCATGGCGATCCTCCGGTCGGACGACGGCTCCGGGCTGCCCGCGGTGGCCCGGGCCCTGGCGGCCGGCGGTATCACCTGCCTGGAGGTCACCCTCACCACACCCGGGGCGCTCGACGTCCTGGCCCGTATCCGCGATGACCTGGGATCCGGCGTCGCGGTCGGCGCCGGCACCGTCGTCACCACCGGCCAGGCCCGGGACGCGCTGTCCGCCGGAGCCGAGTTTCTGGTGGCCCCGGGCGTGGACACCGCTGTCATCGGCCACGCGGCGCAGGGCGGCACCCCGTGTTATCCGGGCGCCTGGACGCCGACCGAGGTGGCCACCGCCTGGCAGGCGGGGGCGGCGGCCGTCAAGCTCTTCCCGGCCTGCACCGGCGGCCCCGCCCACCTGCGGCAGTTGCGGGCGCCCCTGCCGCACATCCCGATCGTCGCCGTGGGCGGAGTCGGGATCACCCAGGCACGGTTCTTCATGGACGCGGGCGCCCATGCCGTGGGCGTCGGTTCCCCGCTGCTGTGCGGAGCGGATCGCGATCCGACCCCCGACGCCCTGGACCGCCTCGCCGAAAGAGCACGCACGCTGCTGGAAGCGGTCACCACCGCCGCAGCGGAAAAGGAGGCCGACTCGTGAAGGGTCTCACCACAAAGCCGTATCTCGTGACGGTCGGCGAAGTACTGGGAGTCCTGTCCTCGCCGGAACCCGGTTCGCTCGCCCTGGGGACGACGATGCGCCTGGGGATAGCCGGAGCGGAGTCGAACGTCGCCATCGGAGTCAGCCGCCTCGGCGGATCCGCGACCTGGATCGGCCGCGTCAGCGAGGACGAACTCGGCGAACTGATCCTGCGCGAGCTGCGCGCGGAAGGGGTCACCACCGTCGCCACCCGGGACACCGCCCCCACCTCACTCCTGCTGAAGGAACAACGGATCTCCACCCGCGGTCGCACCCGGTACTACCGCACCCACACCGCGGGAGCCCGGCTCTGCCCACAGGACGTGCCTGAGGACCTCGTGGCCGGCGCGGCCGTTCTGCACATCACCGGGATCACACCGGCGCTGGGCGACGCGCCCGCCCGGGCCGTCCGCCAAGCGGTGGACATCGCCTCCGGCGCCGGAGTGCTGATCTCGCTGGACATCAACTTCCGCTCCCTGCTGTGGGACGAGGCCAAGGCCGGAGACACCCTGCTGCCCCTGCTGCGCAAGGCCGACCTCGTCTTCGCGGGATCGTACGAAGCCCGGCTGATGGTCCCTGAAACGCCCGACAGCGACGGTCCTGAGCAACTCGCCAAGAACATCTGTGCCCTCGGGCCCGCCGGCGCCGTGATCAAGCTGGGAGACGCGGGAGCCTTCGCCCTCCTGGACGGAAAGGAGTACTGGCAGCCCGTCGTACCCGTCCGCGTCCACGACACCGTGGGCGCGGGGGACGCGTTCGCCGCCGGATATCTGGCCGAACTGCTCGCGGGTGAGCCGCCGGAGCGGCGGCTGAGGACGGCGGCTCTCCTCGGTGCCTTCGCGGTCAGCTCGACCGGCGACTGGGAGGGCCTGCCCCGCCGTGCCGAGCTGGCCCTGCTCGACCACCACGACGACATGGTTCGCTGAACACACCCCGGCCCCTCAAGGACCCTCGCATGCCCACACCGACTCCCTCCCCCGACGAGCTGCTCGTCTTCACGGGCTCCTACACACCGGACACCGGCGGCAACGGTGCCGGGCTCGCCGCCGTACGGTTCGCCCCGAAAACCGGCTCGCTGACCGACGAACCCCGGGTGTCCCCGGTACCCGTCAGTGGCGCCTCGTTCCTCGCGGCACACCCGTCTCTGGACGTCATCTACAGCACGAACGAGTCCGACACCGGTGCCGTCAGCGCCGTCGTACGGCAGGACGAGGAGGTGCTGTCCCCGCTCGGAGCCCCGGTCAGCAGCGGCGGCGCCAATCCGTGCCATCTCACCGTCCACCCCGACGGGCACTGGCTGCTGACGGCCAACTACGGCAGCGACACCATGCCGGGCAGCGTGGCTGTGCACCGGCTCGACACGGACGGGCGCATATGCGAGCTGACCGACGTCGCCGTCCACGAAGGGACGGGCCCGGTCGCGGGACGGCAGGAATCCAGCCACGCCCATCAGGTGTTGGTCACCCCGGACGGCCGCTTCGTCCTGGCCACCGATCTGGGAGCGGACGCCGTCTTCACCTACCGTCTCGACACCGGGACGGGACGCCTGCAGCGGATCGCGGTGAACCGGACGCGCCCCGGGTCCGGACCGCGCCACCTGGCGTTCGCGCCCGACGGCGCCTATGCCTGGAGCGCGGACGAACTGTCCTCGACCCTCACCTGCCACCGCTACGACCCCGACACCGGCACCCTGGCCGAGGTCTCCCGCGTCCCCGCCACCACGGTCCCGGACGTCGCCAACCAGCCCGGCGGAATCGTCGCCTCGCCCTGTGGACGCTTCGTCTGGGTGACCAACCGCGGCGCCGACACAGTGGCCGCCTTCCGGGTGACCGGTACCAGCCTCCAGCCGATCGGCGAGGTCCCCAGCGGCGGGATCTGGCCCCGCGGCCTCGCTCTGGTCGCCGGCCACTTGCTCGTGGCCAACCAGCACAGCGGCACACTCGCCGTACTGCGGGTCCTGCCCACCGGAGCCCTCAGTCGGCCCGCCCCGGCAGCACACGTTCCCTCGGTCGTCTGCACCCTCGCCCTTTGAACCTCTCTCTCAGCCAGAGGTGGTCGGCGGTTCCGCGATGCCCATGAAGCTCCCGGCCATGGGCCGGATACGGACCGACCACCCCAGCGCTGTGAGGTCGTCCGTCAGTGTCCGGACCTCGTGGAATACCTTGACGATGCGGTACTGGCTGCCGTCATCGAGTCGGCGCAACGCCGCCGGGACCGGCTGGTCCGCGAGGACTTCCTCCTCCGCGGCGGCCGCGGGGCCATCGTCGATGAAGATCGCTTTGCCCCCCGGCACGAGCCCGGCGGCGACGGTGTTCCAGAAGTCGGGCAACCGCGTCGGCGGGACATGGGAGAGCCAGAAGGCGAAGAACACCGTGTCGTAGCGCTGTGGCGGCCGCCACTCGAACAGGTCGGCCTGGATGAACTGAACGGCGGGGGAAGCGGCACGCGCACGCGCGAGGGCCAACACTTCGGCTGCCGCGTCGACAGCCGTCACCGACTTCGCCCGCGCGGCGAGAAGCGGGGTCCACTGGCCCGTTCCGCAGGCCAGCTCCAGCACATCCCCGGCAACCGGGAGTTCATCAACGACAGCCAGCAACTCCCGCAGCTCTTCGCGCTCCGCGTAGGGCCGGTCGTATTCGGCCGCGCCGGCCCTGTAGTAGGCCATCTGCTCTGCCAGGAGGGCGTCGTCGTCCAATGCGGAATCCTCTCATCGGGGTTCGGTCCGAGCCAAGCGCGCTCGGCTCGCCGGCGTGGTCGCCACGGATACTGTCCGCCTTCACCTTTGGGCAGGGTCAAGAGTCATGGCGTCACTCCGGTACCCCTCCGGTACGACGTGAACGGTGGCTCTCTCGGGTGATGTGGGGCGAACACCGCGATCCCTAGCATGCCGGCCTCACGATCAAGGGGGCACACGTGATCAAGCACAAGCGTGCACTGGGTGGCGCACTCACACTGGCCCTGGCGGTCGGTGTCGCGATGGGCACGTCGACGGGTAACGACATGCCGCGGCGAAACACCGCCGCCACGGTCAACGCCGCCGAGTCCACCAACGCCGCCGACCACGCTCGGCTGCGCGGCCTCCTGCACCGGCTGACCACGGTCGACGGCGGGCCCGGAGCGCTCGTCGAGATGCGGGACCGGCGCGGCGGCGCGATGCTGACCAGCGGTGTCGCGGATGTGAAGAGCCACGCGCCGGTGCGCCGTGACAGCAGGTTCCGGATCGGCAGCATGACCAAACCGTTCGTGGCGACGGTCATGCTCCAGCTGGTGGGAGAGTATCGCGTCGTCCTCGACGCGCCGGTGGAGCGCTATCTGCCCGGCGTCGTCCGCGGACACGGCAACGACGGGCGAAGGATCACCGTCCGTCAGCTGCTGCAGCACACCAGCGGCCTGCCCGACATCCTCACCTACCTCAGCCCGAAGGAGGTCCTCAACGACCCGCTGGCCCACCACGACACGCGTGACCTGGTGAAGATCGCGCTCGCCCATCCCCCGATCTTCGAGCCGGGCACCGGCTGGCGCTACTCCAACACGGGCTACCTGCTGGCCGGCATGGTCATCGAGAAGGTGACCGGCCACACGTACGGCGAGGAGATCCGCCGGCGCATCATCACGCCGCTCGGCCTGCGCGCCACATACGTGCCGGGTGACGCCTCGGCGATCCCCGGACCGCACCCGCGCGGGTACGTGCGGCCGGGCGAGGACGCGCCGCTCATGGACATCACCCTGATCAACCCCTCGGTCGCGGGCTCGGCCGGCGAGATGATCTCCAGCGGTGCCGACCTCAACCGGTTCCTGGACGCGCTCGTACGCGGCAGGCTGCTGCGCCCGGCCCAACTGCGGGAGATGATGAAGACCCGGCCGACCGGCAACCCGGACGGCCGGGCGTACGGCCTCGGTCTGGAGAGCAGGCCACTGCCCTGCGGCGGCCTCTACTGGGGGCACAGCGGCGACATCCTGGGGTACGCGACGGCGGGCGGTGCCACGGTCGACGGCAGGCGGGCGACGGTCATGGTGAACGTCGGCCCGGGTAGTTCGGACGCGCAGGACGACGATATGAAGGCCGCCGTCCGGACGGCGCTCTGCGAGGGCCGGCCCTCGGCCTCTCAGTAGCGCGCCCCCCGGTGGTGGCAACGCCTGATCACTTCGCCCCCGCCTTCCACCGCCGCTCCTCGCCGCCCTGGTCCGGCAGCAGGAACAGCGCGTCGCCCCAGAACGGTGTCACCGCGTGGCCCGAGGCGATCGCCGGGCGGACCACCCCGCGGGAGTCGACGGTGAAGCGCAGGTTCTGGCCGTTACGGCTGTGGAGAGCGGAGCACTCCCAGATGCCGATGCCCTTGTCCGTGGAACCCCGGCTGTCCAGGCAGAAGCCGGGATCGGCGAACGACTGGAGGACACCGCGCGCGGCGTCGACGCGCCAGCGCTGCGTAGCGGAGGACGTGCAGGGCGCGGTGATGACGTCCGTGCCCAGGTCCATCACCCCATCGCGGATGTCGAGGCACAGGTCCGAGGCGACGTTCACCATCTGGGCGTACGTGCCGTTCGGGGGATGGGCCGCAGGCGGCTGAGCCGTCGGTTTCGGCTTGGGCTTGGGCGTCGCCTTCGGGAGCGCCGGCTGTGCCGTCTTCGACGCGGTCGGGGTCGGAGTCGGAGTCGGGCTCGACGACTTCGTCCGCGGCGTCGGGGAGGGGGATGGCGTCCGGGGGGCCGTCACCGTGGGCGTCGGCGAGGACGGTGGCGTGCGGACGCTGCTCGCGGCTTGCACATGCTCCGAACCGCCCGAGACCAACAGATACACCAGCAGCGGGGCCACCGCCGCACCCACGGCCGTAGCACCCAGCGCGATCCGCCGGGAGGGCCACCCGTTCGTGAGTCCGTCGGTGCCGGCTCTGGTCTGCTCGCCCGTGTCGCCCCTGGCGTATGCCGCGCCACCCCACGGGAGCAGTCCCTCCGCCAGCGTCGTGCGGGGAGTGTCGCGCAGCTGCGACAGCTCCTCGTACGCGGTGGCGCAGTGCCCGCAGTGCCCCATGTGGGTGTGCAGATCCGCGTTGCAGCGCTGGGTGCCGGGTCGTACCGACTCCTCGATCAGCCGCTGGAAGCCCTGACAGTGCTGATGGCCGGAAGCGTCCAGCCGGGTCTTCAGCAGGGACTGACGCAGCCGCCAGAGCGCCGGTTCGATGCCGTACGCCACTTCCTGTGGGGACAGGCCCAACAGATTGGCCACCCGCTCCGGCGGCTCCTGTTCGACGACGCCGTACCAGAGCAGGCCCTGCCCACGGGCCGGAAGTTCCTGGAACGCGGCGAGCATCGGGGGAAGAGGGGCCTCGGGGCCGGCCCAGTGCACCCGCGTGAGCAGGTCGGTGTCGAGGCAGGCGGCGCGTTCTTCGGCGGCCCAGGAGGCGGCCACGCGATGTGCCAGCAGGAGGAGTTGGTGGCGCCAGGGGCCGTGGGGTTCGCTGCCGCGGACCGTGTCGCGGGCCGCGAGCGCGAACGCCTGGGCGGTGAGCCGCCGGGCCGCGTTCTCGTCGGCCGTGCACACGCGGGCGTACGCGAGGACCGAGGGACGGTGGCGCCCGCGTAACTCTCGCAGGGCCGGATAGGCGGCCGGGGTGCCCGTCCGCAGCAACTTGGTCAGCTGGGCATCGGACACCTTCCTGAGCACACCATCATCAGCCTCGACGTCACCGTCGTCCCGCGCCGCCCGGGTCATCGCCTGTCTCCCTCGCACCCTCTGCCGCTGTCCGGCGGGCACATCTGCGAACTGAGAGGTACCGGCCGGCTCGGGGTGACCATAGTCGTGGCACAGAGATTCGCGGAATAGGGGTACCGGTGGGTAACCGGGGTGCGCCCCTCCCTCGTACGGGTGAACTTCCCGGCTTTCCGGTGTGGAGTGGCCGCCACAGCCTCGCCGCCCCTACCAGGCATCCCTCGAAGAAACCGCGCTCGTCGCAGCCTGCACAGCCGCCGAAACGTGATCAACAAGAACTGCCGAACACCAGCTCTCATCTCATAGACTCCCGAGGGCAGTTGAGCGTCCCGACGGCCATCCCGGACCTTTCCCGATTCCCCTCAGGAGAGCCCCTATGTTGGCTGACGCCATCGACAACCGGCTGGCCCGAAACCCGATCGCGATCGTGGGGCTGGCGGGACTCTTCCCCCGGGCCATGAACGTGCGGGAGTTCTGGAGCAACATCGTGGACGGCACCGACTGCACCGAGGAGGTCCCGGCAACCCGGTTCAGCGTCGCCGACTACTTCGATCCCGACCCCTTCGCCGAGGACAAGACCTACTGCCGACGCGGCGGCTTCCTGCCCCCGTTCCGCTTCGACCCCCGCGAGTTCGGCATCCCCCCGAACACCCTGGACGCCACCGGGCTGATCCAGCTGCTCAGCCTCCACGTGGCCCAGGATGTGCTGCGGGACGCCGGCTGCGACACCTCCGGCTGGTACGACCCGGCGCGGACCGGGGTGGTGCTCGGGGTGTGCGGGGGGAGTTCGAGCATGATGCCACTGGCGGCGCGGCTCCAGACGCCCGCGCTCAAGGCGGCGGTCCTGAGCTGCGGCCTGAGCGAGCGGGACGCGGAGGAGATCGCGCGCCGGTACACGGCGGCCTTCCCGCCCTGGACGGAGAACTCCTTCCCCGGCTTCCTCGGTAACGTGGTCTCCGGCCGAATAGCGAACCGCCTCAACCTCGGCGCGTTCAACGGCACCGTGGACGCCGCCTGCGCCAGCTCCCTCGCCGCGCTGCGGATGGCCGTCAGCGAGCTGGCCGGGCATCGCGCCGACCTCATGATCACGGGCGGCTGCGACGCGGACAACACCATCTTCTCCTTCATGTGCTTCAGCAAGACCCCGGCGCTGTCGCCGAGCGGCGAGATCCGCCCCTTCGACGAGGATGCCGATGGCACCCTCGTCGGAGAGGGCATCGGGATGCTGGCCCTCAAGCGGCTGGCTGACGCCGAGCGCGACGGCGACCGGGTCTACGCCGTCATCCGCGGCCTCGGCACCTCGAGCGACGGCCGATCCCAGAGCATCTTCGCGCCCTGCGGAGACGGCCAGCTCACCGCGTTGCGCCGGGCCTACCAGGACGCCGACTGCCCGCCGTCCTCGGTCGGGCTGATCGAGGCCCATGGCACCGGCACCCGCACCGGCGACGAAGTGGAGCTCGGCGCGCTCAATGCACTGATGGCAACGCCCGATGACCGGCGGTACGCGGCTGTCGGCAGCGTGAAATCCCAGATCGGGCACACCAAGGCGGCGGCCGGCGCGGCCGGGCTGATCAAGGCGGCCCTCGCCCTCCACCACAAGGTGCTGCCCGCCACCATCAACGTCCGGACCCCCAGCGCCGCGGCCCGGCAGGAGGACGCGGCGCTGTACGTCAACACCACCACCCGCCCGTGGATCCGCGACCCGCGGCGCCCGGTGCGCCGTGCGGGAGTCTCCGCGTTCGGCTTCGGCGGGGTCAACGTGCACGCCGTGCTGGAGGAACACCAACCCCCCAGCGATGCGACCGGCGCGACGCGCACTCTTCACACCACCCCGCGAGCCCATCTCTGGCACGCCCCGACCCCCGAGGCGCTGCGCGAACTGCTCGAACGTGGCGAGCGGCCCGGCCCCGTCGACGAGATACCCGCCGACCACGCCCGGTTGGGCTTCGTCGCCACCGACGACTCCTGTCCCGACTTGCTCGCCAAGGCCATGGCACAGTTCGACGCGCACCCGGGCCGCGCGAGCTGGACCCACGCGGACGGCATCTGGTACCGCGCCGCCGCGCTCCCCGCAGGCGGCAAGGCGGCGGCGCTCTTCGCCGGTCAGGGCAGCCAGTACGTCAACATGGGCCGCGAGGCGCTTCTGTCCGTCCCGCCGGTGCGTGCCGCCTTCGACGCGGCCAACGCGCCGTACCTGGAGGGGAATCCGCCCCACGATCTGCTGTCCGACGTCGTCTACCCGGCGCCCGGGCGGGACGGGAAGGACCTGCGGCGCGCCTCCGAGCGGCTGCGCCGTACCGCCTACGCCCAGCCTGCCATCGGGGCGCTGTCGATGGGGCAGTTCCGCTACCTCACCGAACTCGGCTTCGCCCCGGACGGCGTGCTCGGCCACAGCTTCGGCGAGCTGACCGCCCTGTGGGCCGCCGACTGTCTCGACGACGCCGGCTTCCTCGCCGCCACGGCGGCCCGCGCCCGGACGATGGCCCCGCCCGCCGACGGGGCCGGGCACGACCCGGGCGCCATGGCCAGCGTGCGCACCTCACCGGCCCTGCTCGACTCCCTCCTCGCCGAGTTCCCCGAGGTGACGGTGTGCAACCGGAACGCGCCCGAGGTGGTGGTGATCGGAGGTCCCACGGCCGCCGTCGAGCGGTTCATCGCCACCTGCGGCGAGCGCCGCATCCCAGCGCAGCGGCTGTCCGTCGAGGCGGCCTTCCACACCCCGCATGTCCGGCACGCCGTCGCCTCCTTCGCCCACGACCTCGCCGACATCCCGCTCCGTGCCCCGCGCGTTCCGGTGTACGCGAACACGCCGGGAGCGAACTATGGCGACGCCCCAGAGGCGAACCGCGAGGTGCTGGCCCGGCAGATCGTCAACACCGTCGACTTCCAAGCCAGACTGCGGGAGATGTACGCGGACGGCTTCCGGGTCTTCGTGGAGTTCGGGCCCAAGCGCACGCTCTCCCAGTTCGTCGAGCAGACACTCGGCGAACATGGGGTGGACATCGTCTGGACGGACATCGGCACCGGCGGCGACAGCGCGCTCGCCCTGAAGCAGGCCGCCGTCCAACTGACCGTACTGGGACTGCCGTTGACCGGCATCGACCGGTACGACGAGCCGGTGCCGCCGAGCCCCGTCGCGTCCGCGGTGGCCCGGGTCCTCGACGGCCCGCAGTTCGCCACGATCGCCCGCCAGGAGGCGTACCAGCGCGTCCTCGGCACGCCCTACCGGTTGGCGGAGCCCGTAGGCCAGGAGCCGGAGCCCGTTGCCGGGCGGCAGTCCGCGGCCCCCGCTCACGACGATCCGCTGGGGCGCGCCGCGGCCGAGCACCTCACGATGCACACCCGCTACCTCGACGGGCAGCTTCGGACCGCCGACCAGTTGGTGAGCCTGCTGAACGAGGGCGTCGGCAACGGCTCGGCCGAAGCGGTCCTCGCCGGGATCACCGCCGTCCGCGACCACAGTCTGGCGCTCGGCGAGGCTCACGCCCGCGCCAGTGAGGTGCTGAGCGACCTGCTACGCCTCCCGGCGGGCGGGACGCCGACAGGGTATGCGCCCAACGGCACCTCCGACGGGCCCCTGAACGGCGTGAACGGAACGGCGAGCGGAGTGGCGGCGGCCGCATTGGCCGCGGCCGACGGGCAGGCGCTCGAAACGCCCTCGCACACCGGTCGGTTCCCCTCAGTGGACGGGGCGCCGGAGAGCCCAGTCCCCCTCGAGCCCGACGGACCCGTCGCACCCGGCGAAGCCGCCGCGCCGAGCGGCAAATCCGCCCTCGAAATGCTCCGCGACACCGACTTCGACGTCGCGATCGACCCCGAGCTCCGCGCCGAGCTGGCCAACCTCGACCCCCTGGAGATCGAGCAGGTGATGCGCGAGGTGGTGGCCGAGAAGACCGGCTACTCGATCGACATGATCGATCCCGACATCGACCTGCAGACGGAGCTCGGCATCGACTCCCTCAAGCAGTTGGAGATCGCCTCCGAACTCTGGCGCCGCTACCCCGTCTTCTCCCGCGAGGAGATCTTCCGCTTCACGGCGGCCCGAACGGTCAGGGACTTCGCCACGCTGATCCCCGAGGTGCTGAAGAACCCCACCACCAATCTCCGCGTCGCCACCTCCGTGCCGCTGGGCCGGGCACACATCGGCTGGCGCCGCCTGCCCGAGCCGGACGTACTGCTCGGCGCCTATGGTGAGCCGCCCCGCGCCGTACTGGTCGATGACGGCGGGGAGTTGGCCGACTGGATCGCCACGGCGCTCCAGTCGCACGGCTGGTGGGTCGGCCGGCTCACGCTGCCCGGGACGCGAACCGCGTCCGGAGCGGCCGAACCGGACACCTGGCACCTGGCCGACTGGGGCGAGGAGAGCCTGGCGGAGCAGGTCAGCCTCCTCGGTGCTGCCGTGCCGCGCCTCAATCTGTGTCTGCTGCCCTTCAGCCGCGACCCGCGGACCGATCGCGACGGTGCCGTGCTCCGCCTGGCCCACGCCGTCCTGGTCGCCAAGCATCTGCGTACGCCCCTCGGCGGGGCGGTGGCCGGCGGCACCCGCGCCGGGTTCGTCGCCGTCACCCGGCTCGACGGCGCGCTCGGCTACGCCGGCTCGGGCGGCGAACCCGAGCGGGCCCTGGCCGGCGGCGTCACCGGGCTGGTCAAGTCGCTGGCCCTGGAGGCGCCCGAGCTCTTCTGCCGGACGGTCGACCTGGCCCCCGAGCTGACCGAGGAGGAGGTCGGCGCCTGCCTCGCGGGCGAGATCGCCGACGCCGCCGTCGATGTGCACGAGGTCGCCCGCCACCCGGCCGGGCGCCGCACGCCGGTCCTGGTCGGCGAGCCGGTGCGGCTGGTCGACCCGGCCGCACCGGACGGCCAGGGCGGGGCCGTCGAGCCGCCCGCGGAGCTGACCGCCGACGACGTCCTCCTGGTCACCGGCGGCGCGCGGGGCATCACCGCCTGGTGCGCCATCGCCCTGGCGCGCCAGGTGCCCTGCGGCTTCCTGCTGCTCGGCAGCACACCGTCGGCGGACGAGCCGGACTGGGCAGCCGGACTCGACGGCAAGGAGGAGCTGACGGCCGCCGCCGCCGCACATCTGAGCGCCACCGGCCATGACCCCGAGGAGCCGGCCGCCGTCGAGCTGATCGCCCGGCAGGTCCGCGAGATCACCAGCGGGCGGGAGATCCGCACCACCCTGGCCGCCCTGCACAACGCGGGAGCCGAGGCCGCGTACGTGGCCGTGGACCTGACCGACGCCGCGGCGGTGGGCGCGGCGCTGCGCCCGCACGCCGACCGGGTCACCGGCGTCATCCACGGGGCAGGCGTCCTCGCCGACCAGTTCCTCGCCGACAAGGAAGCGGACGGTGTCGGGCGGGTGGTCGGCACGAAGCTGACCGGACTCGGCAACGTGCTGGCCGCGCTCGACGCCGAACACCTTCGTCGCCTGGTCGTCTTCACCTCCGTCTCCGGCATCTACGGAAACCTCCGGCAGGCCGACTACGCCCTGGCCAACGAGGCGCTGAGCCGGTTCGCCTGCGCCTGGAAGGCCAGGCATCCCGGCCGCCACGTCACCGCCCTGGCCTGGGGACCGTGGGCCGGCGGCATGGCCACCCCCGGCGTCCAGAAGCTCTTCATGCAGCATGGTGTGCCGCTGCTCGCCCGGGACGCCGGTACCGGCTACTTCACCGAGCAGATGAGCCCCGACCGCGCCGCGGACCTGGTGACCGTCATCGGCCCGCTGGAGCCCATGTACCGGCGGAGCGAGACGCTGCCGGCCGACGGCGTGGTCATGGAGCGGCGGATGGCGGAGCTCGCCGCCGAGCCGCTGCTCGCCGACCACCGCATCCACGGCTGGCCGGTGCTGCCCCTGACGGCCGCGGTCGGCTGGGGCGTACGCGTCGTGGAGGCGATGCACGGCGGGCAGCCCGTGGTCGAGTGCCGCGACTTCCAGATCAGCAAGGGGCTGGTCTTCGACGGCTCGGCGGAGGACGACCGCTTCCTGCTGACGGTATCGCCGCCCGAGAGGCCCGAAAATGGAGACACGGCCGCCATCACGGTCCGGCTCCACAGCGAGCGGGAGGGCGCTGCGCAGGTGCTCCGCTTCGCGGGAGGCTTCGTCCCCGAGAAACGGGCCGCCCAGCCGCCGGACATCGACCTGTCGGCCTGTGAACTCCCCGGCCTCCCCGAGCTCCCCGACTTCGACCCACAGACCCACGAGGCGTACGACGGCTTCCTCTTCCACGGCCCGACCCTGCGTGGCCTCGGCCCGACGCTGGAAGAGCGGCCCGGCAGGCTTGTCCTCGCCGCCCGAATGGCCGACCCGGTCTTCGGCCAGGGCGCCTTCGCCGGGGCCAGGTACAGCCCGGCCCTCGCCGACCTGCTGCTCCAGGCGGCGGCGCTGCTCGGCCGCCAGCGCCTGGGCCTGCTCTGCCTGCCGGTGTCGGTGGAGCGGGTCGAGCTCTTCGCGCCGCTGCCCGCGGACGCGCCGTTCGTCCTCGTGGCCGAATCGGTCGAGGAGAGCCCGCTTCATCTGATCTGCACGGTCACCGCCTGCACCCCGGAGGGAAAGGTGCTCCAGCGGTGGGGCCGGATCGGCATGATCCTCACCTCGCCGGAGATGAGGGACAGCGGGATCTTCCTGCCCGCTGAGCGCGGGGGGCGGCATGGCTGACACCGGCGTTCGCACACCCGACGCCGACGGCGGCGCAGCCGACGCCGCCGTCGCCGCCGTCGCCGCTGTCGCCGCTGTCGAGGGATCGGGGCTCGAAGCGGTCGAGGAACTGGGCTTCGAAGGTGAGCCGTTCCTCCTTCCCGTTCTTCCCGCCCTGTCCGCCCCGCCGACTCCGCCCGCCCCGCGGGACCCCGGCGACCTGAGCCACCTCGCGCGCGACATCGCCGACCGGGTCAGCCGCGCGCACGCCGCGGTACTGGAGGCCCACGAGGCCGTCCAGCGGCACCTCCTCGCGCGCTGCGCGCCGGGCGCGCGGCCTTCGGCGGCGCCCGCCCCGCATCCCGTGGACCGCCCGGCGCGCGTCGAGCTGGTCCGGACCGTCCCGGCGGACTCGGCCTACAGCGTGGCAGGCCAGGCCGACCCGGCGTGGATCCTCGACACCGCCGCGGCGGCCTTTCCGCTGCTCGGGGAACGCGGCCTCGCGCCGGCCGGCACCGTCTACCGGCCTGGTCGCACCGTCCTCACCTGGCACCGGGAGCTGCCGGAGGCCGGAGCGGAGCTCCGAGTCCGGGCGGGCGCCGTGGCCGTCCACCGCGACGAGCGCGGCACACGCTTCACATTCGACTGGCAGGTCCACGTCGAGGGGAACCTCCTGGTGGAGGCCACCGGCACCGGCGGCTTCCTGTCGCCCGGGCACGCCACCGAGCCGCTGCCGGGCGAGGACCCCTGGCCGGAGCGTGAAGTGCCCGGCTACCCGCGGCAGTTCCGCCCGCTGGCGGTCACCCGACGGTCCCGGCTGACCTGGCAGGAGGTGCGGGCGCTCGCCGGCGGATTCCTCGCAGAGGTCCTCGGCCCCGACTTCGAGGGCGAGGGCACCGGCCCGCGGCTGCCAGGACCGGCCCCGCGGCTGATCCGCACCGTCGCGGAGCTGGCCTGCGAGGGCGGCCGGTACGGACAGGGCAAGGTGACCGCCGAGCTGACCTTCCACGGCGGCGGTCCGGCGGGGGGAGCGGACGCCACCGCGCGGCTGGCCGAGGCCATAGCCGGCGTGCTGCAGGTGTACGCGCTCCACTGCGGGCTGCACCTGTGCCTGCCCGACCCACGCTTCCAGCCCTGGGAGGGCGGTCCGACCGTCGTCGAGGTGATCGACCCGACCGCGCTCGGGGCCGCCCTTCGCTGCGAGGTCGACGTGGCCGAGGTGGGACTCGTGCCCCGCCCGCACGCCGTCGCCGACGCCGTGGTCCTCGCCGGCGACCGGCCGGTGGCCCGCCTGTACGGCATCGGCGTCGCCCTCCGAGAGCCGCCGGGCACCGGCCTCGGCGCCCTGACGGTCTGGGAGGCGCGGGACTCCCCCACCGCCCTTGAGTCATTGCGGCAGCGCGGCGCGCTTCAGCGGATGCTGCTCGCCCACTCGGCCGAGGGCGACCTCTCGGCCGTCACCGGGGACCCCCAGATGATCTCGGCGTCCCCGGTGACCGTACGGCCCCGACTGCCGCGCGGCGACCTGCTGATGGTCGACCGGGCGCTCGACTACGACACCGAGCCGCTCGACTTCCGGCCGGGCGCCACCCTCACCAGCGAGTACGCCGTCCACCCCGACCCCTGGTTCTGCCGGGAGAACGGCTCCGGCGCCGTGCCCAATCTCCTGTACATGGAGTCCAGCCTCCAGGCCGCCGCCCAGCTGAGCGCGATCCAGGGCATCCTTCACCAGCATCGCGACAGCGCCTTCGTCTGCCGGAACCTGGAGGGTCGCGCCACCCTGCTCCGGCACGCCGACCCGCGCGGGCTCGCCCTGCGGCACCGCACCACGCTGGCCGACCACTCGAAGCTGCCGGGGGCGATCCTCCACCGCTACGCCTACCAGCTCAGCCTTCCTGACGGGCCGGTCTACTCGGGCGAGTCGGTCCACGGCTTCCTCACCCAGGAGGTCCTGGACAACCAACAGGGGCTCGACGGCGGACGGTACGCTCCGCCCTGGCTGGACCGCCTTCCGGCGCGGCCCCCGGGGCTGCGCCGACTCGACCTCTCCCACGACACCCGGCTCGGCCGCGGGCGGTTCGCGCTGCTGCGCCAGGCCGACCTGGTGCCGGACGGCGGCGAACACGGCGCCGGCTACCTGCTGTGGGAGCGGGCCGTGCCCAAGGACGACTGGTTCATGGCACACCACTTCCGCTTCGACCCGGTGATGCCCGGTTCGGTGGGCGTCGAGGCGCTGTTTCAGTCTGTCGCGGCGTACGCGCTGCACACCGGCCTCACCGACTCCCTGCCGGACCCGGCCGCGCGGCCCGCGGTCGACGTCGAGCTGGCCTGGAAGTACCGAGGGCAGATCACGCCCGGTCACCGCCGGATGCGCGGCGAGGTTCATATCCGCCGGGTGCGGCGTCAGGGCGACGGTCTTCTCCTGGTCGCCGACGGCAGCGTATGGCGTGACGACCTGCGGATCTACCAGGTGGACAACATCGGCGTCGAGATCCTGCCGACCGGCGGGGCGACCGGCGGGGCGGCCGACGGGAAGGTGGCGCGATGACGGTGCGCTACGACCCGGACGGGGTGTACGCCGTCCTCGCCGACCTGGACGCCCCGTGCTATATCGTCCGGAACGGGGACCGGATCGGCGCCACCGCCGAACCGCCCGTCGCAGGCGGCCCGTTGACCCTCCTGGCCGTCGCCGGGCCGATGCCGTCCACCCAGCTCGGCGAGTCCGGCTTCCGCGGCCGTCACGGCGTGGCCCACTCGTACCTCGCCGGTTCCATGGCCACCGGCATCGCCTCCGAGGAGCTGGTGGCCGCGCTGGCCCGCGCCGGTTTCCTCGCCTCCTACGGCGCCGCGGGTCTGCCCCCCGAACGGGTCGAGCGGGCCCTGACGCGGCTCGCCCGGGAGATCCCCGGCTTGCCCCACGCCGCCAACCTCATCCACACACCGCACGCCCCGCGCCTGGAGCGAGCGGTTGTCGACCTCTACCTGAAACACCGGCTGCGCTGCGTCGAGGCCTCGGCATTCGTCCAGCTCACCCCCGATCTGGTCCGCTACCGGGTGGCGGGACTGCGCCCCGGCCCGGGGGGCGGGACGTACGCCGAGAACCGGCTGATCGCCAAAGTGTCCCGCGCCGAGGTGGCCGAGCTGTTCCTCCGTCCGGCCCCCGAGCCGATGGTTCGCGCCCTGTTCGACCGTGGCGAGGTCACCGCCGAGCAGGTCACGCTGGCGCGGCTGGTCCCGATGGCGGACGACCTGACCGTCGAGGCGGACTCCGCGGGGCACACCGACCGCCGCCCGCTGATCACCGCGCTGCCCGCGATGCTGCGGCTGCGGGACCGCATCGCCCGCGAGCTCGGCCCCGCGGCGGCGCCGGTACGGGTCGGCGCGGCCGGCGGCATCGGCACCCCGGAGGCGGCCCTGGCCGCCTTCAGCCTGGGCGCGGCCTACGTCGTCACCGGCTCGGTGAACCAGGCCTGTCTGGAGGCCGGCACCTCACCGGCGGTCAAGGCCCTGCTCGCCGCGGCCGGGCCCGCCGACTACGCGATGGCTCCGGCCGCTGACATGTTCGAGGGGGGTGCCGAGGTCCAGGTACTCCGCAGCGGCAGCCTCTTCGCCGGCCGGGCGCGCCGGTTGCACGATCTCTACCGTGCCCATGCCGGCCTGGACGAACTCCCCGCCCCGGACCGCCGGCGCCTGGAGGCGAAGGTGTTCCGGCGCCCGCTGTCGGAGGTCTGGCGGGAGACCGCGGACTATCTCGCCGAGCACCACCCCGAACAACTCCTGCGCGCCGAGTTCGACCCCAGGCACCGGATGGCCCTGGTCTTCCGCTGGTACCTCGGCCAGTCGTCGCGCTGGGCCGTCGCCGGCGCGGCCGAGCGCGCCGGCGACTATCAGGTCTGGTGCGGGCCGGCGATGGGCGCGTTCAACGACTGGGCCGCCGGCTCCGTCCTGGCCGACCCCGGCCGACGCCGGGTCGCCGACGTGGCACGCCACCTGCTGCACGGCGCCGCGTACCACCGTCGCCTCACCCAGCTTCGCTTCAGCGGGGTGCGGATCCCGGCGGCCTGCGCCTCCTACCGCCTGCCGTCGGCGCCTTCGGCGGTGCCCGTCGCGCCTTGACCCCAGGCCCCCTGACCGGCCCTGGCGCGGCTACTCGAACCGGGCCGTATCGCCTGCCCCTCGGCGTACGATCTCGGCTTCGCCGCTGGAGAAGTCGATGACCGTGGTCGGCTCGGTGCCGCACTCTCCCGAGTCGACCACGGCGTCCACCACATGGTCGAGCCGTTCCTTGATCTCCCAGCCCTGCGTCATCGGCTCGTCCTCGCCGGGCAGGAGCAACGTACTGGAGAGCAGTGGCTCACCGAGGTCGGCGAGCAAGGCCTGGGCAACGGCATGGTCAGGAATCCGGACGCCGACCGTCTTTTTCTTCGGGTGCGGCAACTGGCGCGGTACCTCCTTCGTCGCGGGGAGGATGAAGGTGTAGCTGCCGGGCGTTGCTGCTTTGATCGCGCGGAACACGTCTTTGTCGATGTGTACGAACTGACCCAACTGCGCGAAGTTCTGGCACACCAGGGTGAAGTGGTGACGGTCGTCCAGGTTCCTGATCGACCGGATTCGGCCGATTCCATCACGATTGCCCATCTGGCATCCCAGTGCGAAACAGGAGTCCGTCGGATAGGCGACGAGCGCGCCGGAGCGGATTCTGTCGGCCACATTACCGATGGTGCGCTGCTGAGGATTTTCGGGATGCACGTCGAAATACTTCGCCATCCACCGAGCCTACGTCAGAGGCGGGTTCGATGACTGCCTTGATGAACCCATCGGGCCTACGTACGGCGTCCCGGAACGCGGCGGAAATCTCATGGAGTGGGTAGCGGTGTGTCAGCAGGTCCGAGGGATCCAGCCGGCCCGAGTCGACCAGAGCGATCGCGGTACGCATGCCCTCCAGGATCGTGGGGAGGTCGCGGAAGTGGGCATTGGCGATCCGAAACGCCTGCTCGTTCCAGTGCGCGAGGTCGACCGTCCGGGGCTCCCCCTGGTGGTATCCGACGATCGCGATCGTGCCGCTGGTGCGTGTGGCCTGGCCGGCAAGGGTGAGGGCGTCCTGAGCGCCGGTGGCCTCGTACGTCACGTCCGCGCCACCGCCCTCGGTGTCCGCCGCGACGACATCGGCGAGTGATTCGGTGCGCAGGTCCACCACCCGTGTCGCGCCCTGTTCGGCGCAGCGTGCCAGGGCGGCGGGACGGCGACCGGCCACGATGACCGATCGGGCGCCCTTGAGGATCGAGAGACGTTGAATGAGCAGGCTCATGAAGCCGGTTCCGATGATCACCACATCGGCCCCCGCCCTCGGAGCGGCGAGTTCGACGGCGTTGACACAGCACGCCAGCGGCTCCGCCACGGCCGGAAAGACGATGCCGGGGCGAACGGGGATGGCGTGACGCGTCTCGATGACCATGAATTCGGTGAATCCTCCGCCGGGTACCCACGACACGACGTGATCGCCGACACTCAGCGGCCCGCCCTCCTGGTCCGGCGCGATGTCTTCGACCACCCCGGCGACTTCATGACCTATCTCGACGGGATAGCGACCTGACCTGCCCAGCCACTGATCGATCTCCGACGCGCACAGACCGCACTGGATGACCCGGATCAGAGCCCGGCCGGTACGGACCGGCTCAAGCAGGCTCTGCCTGGCTTCAACCCGGCCGGGACCGGTCAGCAACACCTGGGTAGTTGACACCACGACCGCGGGCCCTCCTCATCGATCGACTTGGCCGGCTGCTCACCCGACGCTCTGCCGTGCCTTTGAACGCTCCGGCGCCACCGAGCAGGCAACCGGGGTGAGCCCGGCGATGATCACCGCCGCGACCGCCAGCAGGCCAAGGGCGGTCGGCAGCCCGACGACGGTCGCCAGACCGCCGATGATCGGGGACACCAGCAGCCAGCCGAGGTTTCCGGCGAAG
Organism: Streptomyces sp. ME19-01-6; assembly: GCF_033793745.1. Classification (NCBI taxonomy): domain Bacteria; kingdom Bacillati; phylum Actinomycetota; class Actinomycetes; order Kitasatosporales; family Streptomycetaceae; genus Streptomyces; species Streptomyces sp. ME19-01-6. Next base: position 168,078 of record NZ_JARAXF010000002.1, read on the forward strand.
CCGACATGGCCCATCACCCGGGCCGAGTCGGGGAGCGCGCCCGCGGCGGTGAAGGCGCCGGGGAATACCGCGCTGATCCCGGCACCGGCGACGACGAGCGCCGCCAAGGTGACCCCGGGCTGTCCGAGCAGCAGGGCGACGATCAGCGCGGTCGCACAGCACAAGGTGCCGATCCGAATCAGCCGGACCCACCCGAAGCGATCGACCAACCAGTCGTTGAACAGCCGGGTGACGACCGATCCCGCCGAGAAGGCCGCGTATCCGGCCGCGGCTGTCGCGGCGTCCGCCCCCACATGCTGCAGATACACGCCGCTCCAGGACGCGGGCGCGTCCTCCACCAGAGCGGCGAGGAAAGTCATCAGTGCGAGCAGCACCACGATCAGTTGCCTGCTCCGCCCCCGGACGGCAACGCCCCACCCCTCCGCCTCCCCCACCGTGACCTGCTCATCCGGCCGTCTCCCCTCGGGCTGCCGCGCATCCCGCCCGGGCGGCTGGAGCCCGCAGGCCGCTACCGACGACACGACGGCAAGCAGGACAGCCACGGATACGAACTGTGTCGTCAGGGTCATGCTGAGGGACGCCGTGGCGACTCCGGCCAGCCCGCCCGCGACGGCGCCGATGCTGCGGATGGCGTGCATGGAGTTGAGCACCGCGCGTCCGTACCGCTGCTGTACCACGACCGCCTGGGCGTTCATCGCCACGGAAGTGCACCCGTCGGCGGCGCCGAGCAGCATCAGCACGCCCATCAACGACCACGCGGAATGCGCGGTCGGGATGAGACCGAGCGGAACACCGAGCAGCACGGGGGCCAGCGCACTCACCCTGCGGCTGCCGAGACGCCGCACCAGCACCCCGCCCACCTGGCTGCCGAGCAGCGCGCCGAGCCCCGGACCGGCCAGCACCAGACCCAGCACGCCCGCGGACAGCCGGAGTTCGCTCTGCACGGCAGGGACTCGGGCGGCCCAGGAGGCGAAGACCGCGCCGTGGACGAAGAAGATCGCCGACACCGCTATCCGGGCCCGCCGCAGAGGTGCGGGCAAAACACGTCGGGCCCGAGTTCCAGTCATGCGACTCCTCACGTGACGCCAGGTGACGCGGATGGCATACGAAGCGGATACGTCCGGTCGCCGGTACGCATGGTATGTCTCAGGTGATCGGCGAGACGGAGCGTCAGCGCGACCCCGGGCAGCACCGGCCCGGCCGAGTCGAGGGCGGGGAAGACCGCCGGACCGGCGACATACAGGTTTCGTGTGGCGTGTATCCGCCCGTCGGCATCGGTGTGCGCATCACGGGGATCAGCGCCCATGCGAAGGGTGCCCATCTCGTGGTGGCCGCACCCGGGAGGCTCTCTCCGCTCCTCCGGTTCCAGCACGGCGGTCGGCCGGTCGGCTGCGACGGGCACGAACCGTCCCGAGCGCAACACCTCGATGCGGCCGTCACCGAGCAGGGTTCGGACGACGGTATCGGCCGAACGGTCCATGCTGTCCCAGGTCCGCTGATCCGCCGGCCCAGGTGACAGCCGTACGTACGCGAGGCGGGCGCCGAATGTGTCCCGCTCGTCGAGCAGGCTCACCTCGCCGGTGCCCTCCGCTGCCATCTCCGCCACACTGGCGAGAGTGACGACGAGATACCGCGGCGGGATCCGGAGCATGCGGTCCAACGCCTCCACGTCGTATCTGGGCGTATCGGAGTAGAGCCGCCGGGCGACCTCCTCGGGTAACGACCCGACTCCATAAGCGGTGATCTGGTGGTGGAAGCGCGTGTCGGGACCCGACGGATGCCGACACGCGCCGCGCGCGTGCAACGCGGCGGCGCCCCACGCGTGTGCGGGTCCCCGGGAGGAGTCGAAGGGGAAGGGAACGCGCACCGTGAGGTTGGACCGCAGGTGGGTGGTCAGGTGGTGCACGGGGCGTGCGGCGTGCGGCAGGCCGTTGGCACCGAGTACAAGCCGGGCGTTCTCTATGGTGCCCACCGCGAGGACGACGACGGCGCGGTCGGGCACACGCAACCTCCCGCGGCTTGTGTCGATCGCCGTGATCTTGCCGCCACTCGCCTGGAGACCGGCGACATGGCAGTCGGTGAGCAGTTCCAGGTCTCCGGTGCCGTCGCCCAGCCGGTCGGTCAGCAGGGGCGCCGAACTGAACCGCACGAGCCGCGGCGATCCCCCGGCCGCGTCCTCGGTCGCGTCGATCGCGTCGATCGCCAACGGCATGTTCAGCCGTGCCACATGGCCGTCCCTGTGCCCACCGCCGGCACGGGCGTCATGCGCAGGAGGCGGGTCGGGAAGTTCGCTCGGAGGGAGCAGCCCTGGCAGGCGGTTCCCGGTCAACGCGCCGAGCAACCGCCCACGCAGTCGGCGGTTGAGCTCGCCGTCGAAGTGCGGTGCGACGCGGGAGAGGCCCAGCAGCTCGGCTGCGGCAGGCAGGTACCGGCTGGAGAGTTCGGCCATCACGCCGGCCGGCCAGCGGTCCCGTATACCGTCCTGGTCGAGCACCGGCCATACGCAGTAGGCGCCCCAGAACAACGACCGTCCGCCGACCCCGTAGGCAAGGCCGTGGTACGGCAGCTGGGAACGCCACGGCACTCGCCATCGGCCGTTTCCCGCGGGCGGGGAGGCTGCCGGTTCGAGCAGGCCCGGCGGGGGCACGGTCTCCTCAGCCAACGGGGCGTTCTGCACGTGCTCGGTCCGCTGCAGACGGCCGGACTCCAGGAGCAGCGTGGCCACCCTGTCACCGCCCTGGCCCAGCTGCCAGGCGAGAACCGACCCGAATGTGCCCGCCCCGATGATGATGACGTCCGGCTCCCGACGCGGGGTGAGCCGGCCACGCGCGCCGGATGCGGTCACCGTCCCCCCTCCAGGGAGGCCCCGCACAGGTCGCGATAGAGCAACACGTGGTCACGGAACTCACGTTCCGCCAGGTAGCGCAGCGCACAGTGGTCGTGCGCGGCCCGGCCGAGCCTGTCGCGAAGTGCTTCGTCCCGCAGCAGCCGCGTGACCTGCGCTCCGAACGCCGCAAGATCGGTGGGGTCGTCCACCAGAAGGCCGGTCACCTCGTGTGTCACCTGGGCACGGATGCCCCCGACCGCACTCGCCACCAGGGGACGTGTTTTCCACATCGCCTCGGCCACCGCCAGTCCGAACCCTTCTTCCAGACTCTTCTGCGCGATGACCGTCGCGTGCCGCTGCAATGCGTTGACCACCACCGCGTTCGCCCGCAGTTCGGCAGTGTCGTCGGCGAGCCCCAGGCCGACGAGGTGAACACGTCGACGTACATCGGCCGGGAGAGCCGCGCGTTCCCGCAGGACCGCATCGAACACAGCCATGTTCTCCGGGTCGTCAGCGACATCGGTCGGGTCGGGACCGGCCAGGACAAGGTGCGCGTCGGTGGCTGGATTTATATGGCGTACAAAGGAGGCCAGGGTCCCCGCCATGTCCTTCAGCGGGTCCCACCGCGCCAGTTGCAGTACGGTCGGAGCGCCCGGCGGCAGCGGCTCGTCCTGCCATACCGTGACGCGTCGGGCCGCGTAGGCCGCGAGCGAGGCGACGATCTCTTCCCCCTCTTCCCCCATGCATGCGGCGCCGGGCGAGCCGACCAGCCCGATGGATGTCAGCACGCCGCGGACCTCTGCCTCTCCCATGGGCCGGCACTTGTCCGACACGTCATCAATGGCCGGTGCGATGATCACCACATGCTGGGTGTCGAGGCCCGGCGGAACGTACTCGGGCAGGGAGAAGACACAGCGAAACGACGCCTGCAGGAAGGGCTCCAGGAACTCCCACGCCGCCGTCACCTCGGGGCCCGGGAGTGACGTGCCGATGTGGCTCCGCCATGCCACCCGCATACCCGCTTGCCGCAGTAACGGCGCCATCCCGAGAGTCTGCGGGTCATGCAGGAGCACAAGGTCACCGGGGGTCATATGCGCAAGCGACTTGGCGGCGGCCTCTCGTGTCGTGCGCTCGTACGTCACGAACTCGCGCTCGCCCAGCCGCCGTCCGTCGCCGGGGCTGCCGTGGAAGAGGTGATGCAGCTGCTTGGTGATGCCGAAGAACTCCTGGTTCGCGTTCATCACCAGCCAACGGGCGCGCATCCCCGCCCGTGTGTGCCGGGGGATCGCGGAGCGCAGCAGCTCGGCGACCCCGCCACCGACCGCAGTGGTGTTGACGTGCCAGACGGTACGGCCGCCGAGGGCGTCCAGTGCCGCCGCGACCACCGTGTCCCGGGGGCACCGCGCGCTCCGTGGGGCCGGCACCTCGACGGGGGTGATCTCAACCATCGATACGCACCACCGATCCGGCGAAGTCGAGGTCCACCGTGACGTCTCCGCGCTGGAAGCGCCAGTGGTCGTCCTCGGCAGGCAGTGGCTTGTACGGCCCGGTGAGCCCCTTCTTGAGCGCTATGAGCCTGCGGGTCTCGTTGAGCACCGACTCGGGGTCCCTCATCTGATCGGCGACGTTGCGGTCGGTGTCGCCGAGCGGCAGCCAGGGCTCCCCCGTGGTGAAGCCGCCCAAGCGGCCCCGTTCCCATGGGATGGGCGTACGGCTGGCATCGCGCGGCCACGGCGCCTGGTCACGCAGCCGTCCGGCCGGGATGACCGTGTCCTCCATGCCGAACTCATCGCCCTGGAACAGTACGCACGCGCCCGGCAGGGTCAGCAGCATCGCCAGGGTGAGGCGTGTCTTACGCTCGTCCCCATCACACCATCGAGTCGGAAAACGCGACAAGTCGTGGTTCGAAGCAAGCCACACGGGGGTGTCGTCAGGGCCCAATGTCTTCAGCCATGTCTCCGCGCAGTCGCGCAGGGCGTCGGCGTCAAAGGCCGAGAAGAGAAGCTGGAAGTATTGGGGTAACTGGAGTTCATCGCCCTCGCCGTAGTAGGCGACCAGGTCGGCCGGATCGGAAACCCATGTGGCCCCCATCAGCAGCCGCGGTGGGTCGTACCGGTCCGCCACAGCCCGCCATCGGCGCAAAATGTCGTGGACTTCGGGCTGATGAGCGCTGTGGACCGGTCGCTGTCCGCGGTTGAGGTCCCACATGTGGTCGCCCTTACCCGCGACCGGGTTGTCACGCAGTTGCCGATCCTTCAATATCACATAGCAGGCATCTATCCGGAAGCCTGCCACACCCTTGTCGAACCAGAAGGCGAGAATGTCGTCGAACTCTGCCCGTACCTCCTCATTCCACCAATTCAGATCGGGCTGCTGCGGCAGATAGCTGTGCAGGTAATAAGCGCCCTCGGCCTCGTCGTACGACCACGCGGGCACATGGAGTGAACTGACCCAGTTGTTGGGGCGGTCGGCCCAGACATAGTGGGAGCGCCTGGTGCGCGGGGACCTGAACCATGGGTGTTCGATGCTGGTGTGGTTGGGCACCAGGTCGAGCAGCACCCGGATACCGCGGCTCTCGGCCTCCGCGATGAGCCGGTCGAAATCCTCCATGGTGCCGAGCGACGGCTCGATGGCCCGGTAGTGCGTCACGTCATAGCCGTGGTCATGGTTGGAAGAAGCGGTCACCGGGGTGCACCAGATCGCGTCCACCCCGAGCCAGGAAAGGTAGTCCAGACGAGACACGATGCCGGGAATGTCACCCACACCGTCACCGTCGGAGTCCGCGAATGAGCGCACGTACAACTGGTAGATCACCGCGTTCCGCCACCATTCCAGATCTCCCAATGTCCGACCCTCCTCAGCTCTGTCATGTCCTTGACATTTCGCCTACCCCGTCACCCACAACTGTCGAACACTGATTTCGGCCAGATCTCCGGGTGCGCGGGCCGAACACAGCCAGAGCGATGGCGCCGACCATCCAGGTGCCGGCGATGAAGTAGAAGACGCTCCGATAGCCGTGGCTGTCGTAGAGCGCCGCGACGATCAGTGGTCCGGCGGCGTTCGACAGCCGCCCCAGGCCGTAGGAGATGCCTGTTCCCAGAGAACGGCTGCGGGTGTCGAAGAGTTCGGGAGAGTAGGCGTAGGCGAGGGCCGTGTAGCCGCGTTCGAAGAGGTTCACCATAAATCCGAAGACCACGATGAGTACCGGGTTGAAGGTGAGACCGTAGAACAGCCCGCACAGTGCGATGACCGTGCCGAAGGCGACCAGGCACCACTTGCGTTCGAACCGGTCCGTGACCAGGGACGCCAGATAGGAGCCGAGCGGTGCGCCGACCGTGGTGAGGGCCACGTAGAACACCGATTTCTCGACGCTGAAACCCTCCTTGGCCAGCAGGGTGGGCGCCCAGCTCGAGTAGCCGAAGAAGCCGATGGTCTGCGTCACCCACACCACCGTGAGCAGCACCGTCGGGACCAGGTATTTCTTCCGCAGCAGCAGGCGCAGCGGCACCTTGGTCGACGGTGTTTCGCCCACCGGCGGCGCCGGCTCGGGCAGGGGGCCCTTCTCCGTGGCGACACGCGTCTCGATCTCCCGCAGGACCGCGTCGGCCTTGGCGTGTTCTCCTCTGCTCTCGTACCAGCGGGGCGATTCCTTGAGCTGACGGGTGAAGAGGACCAGCAGGATGCCCAGGGAACCCCAGAGGTAGACCAGTCGCCACGACCAGTCGGTGAGCGGCACGACCGCGCTGGCGATGAGGTTGGTGGCCGGGGTTCCGCAGATGCCGATGACGATGGCGTACGCCTGGTATTTGCCGCGGACGGCCGCGGGATACATCTCGTTGACGTAGATGACGGCCACGACGGTCATGGCCGACAGGCCCGCCGAGGTCAGAATCCTGAAGACGCCCAGCGACACGATGTCCCAGGAGAACACCGACACGAAGGAGAAGACGCCGAACCACAGCGTCGTCTGCAGCAGCGCCCGCTTGCGCCCCCACCGGTCGGCGATGGCTCCGGCGGCGATCGCCCCGACGAACATGCCGACGAACGACAACGAGGTGACGTAGGCGATCTGGTCGACCGACACGCCCCATAGGTCGATCAGTTTCGGTGCGGTGGTGGCGAAGGTGTTGATGTCCGCGAACTCGAAGAAGTACGCGAAGGACACGATCAGCAGGGTGGTTGTGTGGAACCGGGATATCGGGAGTCTGTCCAGCCGGTTCAGCGCATTGGAGTTCCGCATGGGAGGGATGGCCCTTCGGAGGATGGATCGGGTGTCTCAGACGTCTTCGCCGGGCCAGTACAGGCTCATGGGGTTGTGGACGAGCAGCTTGCGCTGTTGCTCGGTGGTCGGTGCCACATGCGGGATGTGGTCGACCAGGAGTCCGTCGTCGGGCATGTGGTCGGTGAGGTTGGGGTGCGGCCAGTCGGTGCCCCACAGGACCCGGTCGGGGAACTCCTCCACGACGCGCCGCGCGAAGGGCACCACGTCCGTGTAGGCGTGCCGCTCGCCGTGGAGAGCCCGGGGGCCGGTGACGCTCAGGCGCTCCGGGCAGGTCACCTTGGCCCACACGTCGTTCTCCTCGACGAAGCGCAGGAAGCGGGAGAACTCCGGTCCGCCCACCGGCCGGGTCACATCGGGCCGGCCCATGTGGTCCACGACCAGCGGGGTGGGCAGCGAGCCGAAGAAGCCCTCCAGCTCCGGCAGGTCGGCGCTCTCGAAGTACAGGACGATGTGCCAGCCCAGCGGGGCGATCTTCTTCGCGATCGCGCTCAGGTCCTCCTGGGGCGAGGAGTCGACCAGGCGGCGCAGGAAGTTGAACCGCACACCGCGCACGCCCGCCGCGTCCAGTGCGCGCAGCTCGGTGTCGCTGACGTCCGGACGGACGGTGGCGATGCCGCGTGCCCTGCCGTCGGCCGCGCGGACAGCGTCGACCATGGCGGTGTTGTCCGCGCCGTGGCAGGTGGCCTGCACGATGACATTGCGGGAGACGCCCAGGTGGTCGCGGAGCGCGAACAGCTCGGTCTTGCTTCCGTCACAGGGCGTGTACTTGCGCTCCGGCGCGAAGGGGAACTTGGCCTGCGGGCCGAAGACGTGGCAGTGCGTGTCCACGGCTCCCGGCGGGAGCCGGAAGGCCGGCTGGGACGGGTCGGCGTACCAGTCCAGCCAGCCGGGCGTCGGGCGGACGGCGGGCGTGCCGTCGTCGGCGCGGTGGGGGGACGGTCACCCGCCGGACGGTCAGTCGACGCAGCGCAGGCCGGCGACCATGTGCTCTTCCTTCGGCCGGGCAGCGGCCCTGGCGCTGCGGCGGGGCGTCGAGCCGAAGGCAGGCGGCGCGGGCGTTGTGTACCTGGATCGCCGCGAAGTCGTCCGTGGGGAGTTCGGCCGCCGCCACGTGGCGCAGGTGCGGGTCGCCCCGGTCAGTGGGCGGCCATGAGCTCCGGGTCGGCGCCGGTGCGCGCCGCCTGTTTCGAGCCGCGCACCGCGGCGAGGCCGATGAAGACCATGGACGACACGCCCGCCAGCGCGAAGGCGGTGAAGCCCCAGTCGCCTTTGTTCGCGTCGAGCAGATGGCCGCCGAGCCACGGTCCGAAGACGGCGCCGAAGCGGCCCATGCCGGAGGTCCAGCCGACGGCGGTGGCGCGGTTCTCCGGGGTGGAGCGGATCGAGACCGTCGCGTAGATCATGGTCTGGGCGCTGTTGAGGAACACGCCGGTGAGGAAGACGACCGTGAACGTCAGCGCCGGCGGCATGTGGATGCTGAGCAGGAAGACACCGGCGGCGGTCAGCGCGAACCAGATCGACGAGATGCGCGGCGCGCCGAAGCGGTCGGAGGCCCGGCCCGCGATCAGCATCCCCACGATCCCGCCGAGGTTGAACAGAACAACAAACGTCAGCGCGGAGCCCAGCTCGTAACCCTCGCTGCGCATCAGGGTCGGCAGCCAGGTGGCGACGCCGTAGACCAGCAGCAGACCGCCGAAGGAGGCCACCCAGTACAGGAGGGTCTGGGTCCACTCGCCGCCGCGGAAGAGGTTGGCCAGGCTGGTCCAGCGGTCGGTGGTGGCCGGGCGGCCGGATTTGGTGGCCGGCAGCTCGACGTCGTAGCGGCTCGCCAGCGCGTGGGCCTCCTCGGTACGGCCCTTGGCGAGCAGGAAGCTCAGCGACTCGGGCATGAGCTTCGCGAGCACCGGGACGAAGAGCAGCGGGGCCACGCAGACCCAGAAGGCGGCGCGCCAGCCGAGCGGTTCCACGACCCACAGGGCCACGTAGGCGGAGAGGATGCCGCCCGCGTGGTGGGCGGTCATCAGCATGCCGATGGTGAGGGCACCGCGGCCGCGCGGGGCGAAGTCGGACACCATGCTGATCGCGGTGGGCAGCAGCCCGCCGAGGCCGACGCCGGCCAGGGTCCGGCCGAGGCCGAACACCGTGACGCTGCCGGAGACCGCGCACAGCCCGGAGGCCAGCGAGAAGAGCGTGACACAGCAGACCATCAGCTTCTTGCGGCCGATCCGGTCGGCGACCGTGCCCGCGGTCAGGGCTCCGACCAACATGCCGAAGGTGGCGTAGCTGCCGAGGTCGCCGGCCTGGCCCGAGGTGATGCCGAGCGCCTTCTCCTTCAGCATGTGGGGCAGCACCGAGCCGTAGATGAACATGTCGAGGCCGTCGAAGAGCACCGCGAGCCAGCACAGGACGACGACCAGTACGGCCAGTCTGCCGCCGCGAGTGGCCGGGCGGAGTGAGGAGGACATCCTTGTTTTCCTCTCATGCGTAGTGCGCTAGACGCTAAAGAGCCCGCACCAAAACAGTCAACACTTTTGTCAACAATCTCAGCAACAATCCAGTGTCAGGTGCCCGGCGCCTACGACGAAGGGCCGCACACGGCCGTGTGCAGCCCCCGTCGCGCCGTCCGTTCCCCGCCTCACGCCACGGGCGGAGTCCCGTGCGTATGGAAGGACTCGATGGTCTTCAGTCCCCAGGCCTGGCCCTTGGCCCGCTCGGCCTCGGTCCAGGTGATCAGTGGCCAGTCGGGCGCGAGCACCAGGCGCGCGAGCGGGTTGCACAGTTCGATGCGGTTGCCGCCCGGCTCGTAGACGTACAGGAAGAACGTCTGCTGGATGGCGTGCTTGTGCGGACCCGTCTCAATGAACACACCGGTGTCGATGGCGAGGTCGGCGGCGCGCAGGATGTCCTCGCGGGTGTCGGTGGCGAAGGCGATGTGATGCAGCCGCCCGGTCGAGCCGGACCAGTCCTCGGTGTAGACGACGTCGTACGACTTGTCGGTGAACGTCAGCCAACGAGCCGCGATCCTCCCGCTGTCGAGCCGGATCTGCTCCGTCGGCCTCGCCCCGAGGACGTGCTGCTGGAACTCGGCGTTGGCGAGCACATCGGCGGCGAGGAAGTTGACGTGGTCCAGGCGGCGCACGCCCACGCCCCGGTTGGGCTTGGCCTGCGGCTGATTCTTGAGAGCCGGCTTCAACTCCTCCGGGGCCCGGTAGTGCTCGCTCTCCCAGTACAGGGCGTGTTCGTGTCCGTCCGGGTCGGTGGTGAGATACAGCTTGCCGATGCCGGGCTCGTCCTGACCCCAGCGGCCGGAGCCGCCCGCCTCCTCGATCGCCTTGATACGGCGCTGAAGGGCCTCCTCACTGGAGGTGCGCAGGGCGAGCCGGCCGAGGCCGGGCCGCTCGCGGGCGGTGAGCACCAGGCTGTGGTGCTCGTAGTCGTCGAAGGTGCGCAGATAGACGGTGCCGCCGCCCTGGCCGTTGACCGTGAGGCCCAGGTAGTCGGTGAAGAAGGCGACGCTGGCGTCCAGGTCCGGGGTGAACAGCTGGGCGTGGCCGATGTGGGCGATGTCGCCGAGCGGCGGAGTCATCGTTGGCCTCCAAGGGGTTGCGAGGGCATCGGTGCCGTCTCGGCGGACCTGGGGAACACGGCGCCGTCGAAGACCTTGCGGGCCGTACGCACCACGGCGGTACGGCGGGCGGAAGGCAGGCCATCGGGAGCGCCGCCGAGGCTGCTTTCGATGTCGAGGAATCCGGTGGGATGTTCGATGCGCATGGGGTCACGACCGGCAGGAAGCACCGCGAGGTCCGCGCCCACGCCGCCCGTGACACGCAGGCCGGCGGCGACACTCGCCGCGCCCAGCACACCGATCGAGGCGTGACAGCGCACGGGGATGAAGGTACGGGTGGCGACCGCGCCACCGTCGCGGGGCGCCGCGAGCAGCGTGAGCTTGGGCACGGTGGTGTTCGCGACATCGCCCAGGCCCATCAGCCGGCCCGCCGCCAGACGGATCGTGTGGAGCCGGCCGGCGAGATCCTGATCGGCCTCCAGCTCGGCAGGCGACTCGTAGCCGGTGACCTCCAGCGAGGCGGCCTCGATGAGGACCGTCGGCATGCCGTTGTCCACGCAGGTCACCGGGACACCCTCGATCATGTCCCGGACATTGCCGGTGGGCAGCAGCGGGTTCGTGCCCGGCCGGAACTCGATCACCACGGGCGCGGCCGTGCCCGGCACGCCCGAGATCTCGGCGTCTCCGGTGTAGTCCACGCGCCCGCCCGGGGTGGGGAAGGTCGCGGTGGCGAAGTCGCCGGAGTTGACCATCCGGATGCGTACGGAGGTCCGCTCCTCCCCCGCCGCGACCAGCCCGCGCTCCACAGCGAACGGACCGATGCCGGCGAGGATGTTCCCGCAGTTCTGGCGGTCACTCACCTCGGGCTTGTCGACGGCGACTTGGAGAAACAGATAGTCGACATCGGCCTTCGGATCGGATGAGGGCGACACCACGGCCACCTTGCTGGTGAGCGGATGCGCGCCGCCCAGACCGTCGATCTGCCGCTCGTCGGGGCTGCCCATGATCCGCAGCAGCAGCTCGTCACGGGCGGCCGGGTCGGCGGGCAGGTCCTCGGCGAGGAAGTAGGCGCCCTTGGAGGTGCCCCCGCGCATCAGCAGGCAGCGCACCTCCTCGGGCACACGGGTCACGACCGCTCCACGGCAGACGCCGCATATTGTTCGTACGTCTTGTACTCGACGCCGAGCTTCTTGAGCGTGTCCCTCAACCCATAGCGATCCAGGCCGAGTTGGCCCTCGAGGAACGCGGCCCGGGAGGCGGCCTCCTTGGCCTCGCGGGCCGCGGACTTCTCGGCCGTCTCGCGGGCGCGCTCGCGCGGTACGACCACCACGCCGTCGTCGTCGGCGAGGATCACGTCTCCCGGGCGGATCACCTGGCCGTCGACGGCGACCGGCACATTGACCGAGCCGCCGGTGGCCTTGACGGTGCCCTGCGCGGACACGGCCCGCGACCAGGCCGCGAAACCCATCTCGCGCAGCTCCTGGGTGTCACGGATGCCCGCGTTGATGACGAGGCCGCGCACACCGCGCCGGTGCAGTGCGGTGGCGAACAGCTCGCCGAACATGCCGTCGGTGGACGGAGAGGTGGTGGTGACGACCAGGATGTCGCCCGCGCCGCACTGCTCGACGGCGGCATGGATCATGAGGTTGTCGCCGGGCCAGCTGAGCACGGTGACCGCGGTGCCCGCGACCCGTACGCCCTGCTGGACGGGGCGGACCTCCGGCCCGAGCAGACCGGTGCGGCCCATCGCCTCGCTGACGGTGGCCACGCCGAAGCCGGCCAGCGCGTCGACGTCCTCGGCGTCCGCCTTCGGCGGGTTGGTGACGATCACGCCGCTCACGCCAGCTCCTTCGCGATCTGCGGGTACGGACGCATGTACGCCTCAGCCATGGTCTTGTGGGCCAGGCCCAGATTGGGGCCGGCATTGCGCTTGAGCTGAACGCCGCGACGTACGGCGAGGTCGGTGTAGTAGTTCCACAGGTGCTGCTGGGCGCCGAGGCACTCCATCGCCCCGCGCTTGGTCTCCCACACATCGGTGATGTCGAGCAGCACCTCGGGCTTGAACCCGCTCATCTCGGGCTGGTGCGGCTCGAAGAAGAAGACCGGCGGGGCGCCGATGATCTCGCCGGGGCCGGGGTAGCCGATGGCCTGGGCAAGGACCCGGGCCTCCAGCGCCATGCGGTTGGCGGCCGGGTGATCGCCGTTGTAGGGGTCCTCGGCCGGATGGGTGAGCACGACGTCCGGCTGCGTCTCGCGGTAGACCTCGACCAGCTTGTCGGTGAGCTCGGGGGTGGCGACCAGCGGGTAGTCGCCGGCATCGAAGAAGCGGACCTCGGCGCCCAGGGTGGCGGCGGCACGCTCGGCCTCCTCCCGGCGCATCGCCTTGATCTCCTCCAGCTTCCTGCCCTCGCGCCACGCCTTGGCGGACTCGCCGCGTTCGCCGAAGGTCAGACAGGCGATGGTGACCTTCTCCCCGCGGGAGGCGGCCAGGGCGATGGCCCCACCCGCCCGCCACACGAAGTCCCCCGCGTGCGCGGTGACGACGAGTGTGGAGCGGGAGGGGGGTCCCCCCTGCTCGAGCGAAGCCGAGAGCTTGGGGGAGGCGGGCGCGTTGCCGTGCGTCATGCTCGAATCTCCTTGGTGGACAGGTGGGCGCCCGCCTCGCACGTGTGCCGGTTGCCGCGTGTCAGCCGCGCAGCGCCTCGATCACGCTGCCGAGGTGGGCACGTACGGCCGTCTCGGCCGCCTGCGGGTCCCTGGCCCTGATCGCCTCGATCATGGCCAGATGCTCGCTCAGGGATTGCTGGGGACGCCCCGGACGAAGAGCCAACTGGAAGCGGTGGCGCACCAGTTGTGCGTTGAGCCGCTCCAGCAGTTCCACGGCCGTCTGCTGGCCGGAGAACTCCCGGATCCGGGCGTGCAGTTCGTGGTTGAGCTCCGAGTAGGTGACCGGCTCACCGTCCGCCACGGCCTTGGTCATGGCCGTGCCCAGCTCGGTGAGTTCGGCCAGTTGCTCGTCACCGGCCGCGACGGCCGCCTTCGCCGCGCACAGCCCTTCAAGGACCATGCGGCACTCGGTGATGGCGACCGCTTCCTCCACAGTCACCACCCGCACCCGCGAACCACGGTTACGGATCCGCTCGACCAGACCCTGGGCCTCCAGGTCGATCAGCGCTGCCCGGATGCTGGCCCGCGTCACACCGAACTGCTCGGCGAGCTCGTTCTCCACCAGCCGCTGTGCCGGTGCCATCTCGCCGTGCAGGATCGCCTGCCGCAGCTGCGTGAACGCATGCTGTTTGGCCTGCTCTCCGGTGTTCGGACGGGCTTCATTCGGCATCGTTGCTCTCCCTGAGTGAGTGCCTGTCGAAGCTAAATCTATCCCAACAGAATTGTCAACAATCTTGTTGCCGTGATTGCCCACACCGCGCGAGCGTCAGCGGATCGTGATCGGATTCCCGGTCGGTGCCAGACGGGACACCGCGCCGCCCGGCGCACACGGGACCGGGCGACGCGGCGCGGAACGCCGTCGAGCGGCGAGCCGATGGGCGGTCAGGCGAGGTCGGCGAGGTCGTGGTCGGTGAGGGTGATCGCGCGGGCGGCCAGGTTCTCCTCCAGGTGTGCCACCGAGCCGGTGCCCGGGATGGCGAGGGTGACCGGGGAGGAGGCCAGCAGCCAGGCCAGTCCTGTCTGCGCGACGGTGGCGCCGTGCCGGGCCGCGACCTTGGCCAGGCGGTCGTCGGCGAGGTCCCGGCCCCCGCCCAGCGGGAAGAACGGCACGAAGGCGATGCCTGCCTCCTCGCACACCGCCAGGAGGTCCGTGTCGTCGCGCCGGGCCACGTTGAACTGGTTCTGGACAGCCGCGACCGGGGCGATGGCGCGGGCCTCGGCCAGGTGGTCGGCGTCGATGTTGCTCAGCCCCAGGTGGCGGATGAGGCCCTCCTCCCGCAGCGCGGCCAGGGCCTCGAAACGCGCGGCGAGCGACTCGCCGTGCGGGGGCTCCATCATGCCGATGCGCAGGTAGACCAGGTCGAGGCGGTCCACGCCGAGGCTGGTGAGGTTGTCCTCGACCAGGGCGCGCAGATCACCGGCGTCGGCCTGGTACGGGCCCTCGGGGCCGAAGACGGGGCCGACCTTGGTGGCGATGACGAGGCCCTCCCGGTAGGGGTGGAGGGCTTCGCGGATCAGGGCGTTCGCACGGACGGAGCCGTCGCCACTGCGGTAGAAGTCCGCGGTGTCGATGTGGTTCACGCCGAGCTCCACGGCTCGCCTCAGGACCGCGTGGCCGGTCTCGGAATCCCGGGCGGGGCCGTGGAAGTCATTGGTGGGCAGGCGCATGGCACCGAAGCCGAACCGATCGATGGTGAGGTCGCCGCCGAGGCG
The DNA here is from genome assembly GCF_033793745.1 of Streptomyces sp. ME19-01-6. Lineage (NCBI taxonomy): Bacteria > Bacillati > Actinomycetota > Actinomycetes > Kitasatosporales > Streptomycetaceae > Streptomyces > Streptomyces sp. ME19-01-6. The sequence goes on from NZ_JARAXF010000002.1 coordinate 183,132, forward strand.
GAATTCGCTGGTCATCCGGGTGACTCCAGAGGTGATGGCCGCATGGGGCCTGATACGGGTGTGACGACGAGGCGGTTGGCCGAGCCGACCACCGAGCACACTAAGATGCACATGAGCATCTTACATTAAGATGCGCGACCGTATCTTATGGAGTGTTCCGTGCCAGGCAAGCAGATGCGTCGACGAGGGGCTGAGCTGGAGAACGCGCTGCTCACCGCCGCTTGGGATGAGCTGATCGAGAACGGCTATGAGAGCCTGACCATGGAGTCGGTGGCCGAGCGGGCCAGAACCAGCCGACCCGTGCTGGCCCGCCGCTGGGCCGACCGACCGACGCTGGTCATGGCGGCCATGCGCCACTGGTTCGAGCAGAACCCTCTCGCCACCCCCGACACCGGATCGCTCCGCGGGGACCTGCTGGCCTACCTGGAGGACAAGTCGGCCAAGCGCGCCGAACTGATGGCGGTGCTGCAGGTGCGTCTCACCGCACTCACGAAGGAGGCGGGCACGTCCCCCACCGAACTGTTCGAGCGGATGGGGCTGAATCCGATGGCAGGATTGGACGACATCTGGGAACGGGCCGCCCAGCGCGGGGAAATCGACCCGGGCGTGCTCCACCCACGCATCCGGACACTGCCCTTCGAACTGGTCGGCGCCGAACTCGCGCACACCTGGCAGCCGCTCGCCCGCGAAACCATCGAAGAGATCCTCGACGTCATCGTCCTACCGCTGGTCAGCGGTCAAGGATCCCGTTTCCGCTGAGGGCGGGGACGGTGTCCTCGCGGCGGGTGAGGGAGCGGGCGCCGAGTCGGAACTGGTCTAGTTTGTCGATGATGGTCTGGCCGACGGGGGTGTGGCCCCAGATGCTGATGCCCTGGTGGGTGGTGGGCTGCCAGGTGGACTCGTCGATGATGACGGGGTTCCAGCCGACCTCCCGTTCGAAGCCCGACGGTGTGCGGGCGTAGTAGGACAGCTCCTTGTCGTTGGTGTGCTGGCCTATGGACAGGGCCATGTCGAAGCCGAGTTCGCACACGCGCTGGTAGCTGCGGGCGACGTCGTCGAGGGTCGCGGCCTGGATGTTGAGGTGCTGGACGCGGGTGCGGATCGGGTCGAGGGGCAGGCCGCGAACGGCGGCCACGGCGATGGAGTGGTGGCGTTCGTTGACGCGCAGGAACCACTTCTCCGCGTCCCTCGCCACCGAACACGTGGGCGTTTCGGCCACTTCGCCACTCTTCCCATACCCGACACGACGGCCTCCGTCACGGAGGCCGAGCGGGCCCTTGACGAACTCGGCGCCGACGGCGTCACCCTGCTGGCCAACAGCCGAGGCACCTATCTGGGCGGCAGCGGCCAGGACAGGCTGTGGCAGACCCTCGACGACCGGGGCGCCGTGGTCTTCGTCCACCCCGCCGACCTGCCCGCCCGCGTGGTGGACGGCATCCCGCCGTTCGCCGCCGACTTCCTCCTCGACACCACCCGCGCCGCATACCTTCTGGTCCGCAACGGCATCGTCCGCCGCTTCCCGTCCATCCGGTTCCTCCTCAGCCACGCGGGCGGCTTCGTCCCCTACGCCTCGCACCGCATGGCCGTCACCATCGCGGGCGAGTCCGGCCGCAGTCCCCTCGACGTGCTGGACGACTTCCGCGCCTTCTACTTCGACACCGCCCTGTCCTCCAGCCCCGCCGCCCTGCCCACGCTGCTCGCCTTCGCCCGCCCCGGCCACGTCCTGTTCGGCAGCGACTGGCCCTTCGCTCCCACGCCCGCCGGCCAGTACTTCGCCAACGGTCTCGACACCGGCGGGGTCCCGACACCGGCGCGACCGCTCCCCCTGCGACTGCGCCAGTCCGCCCGACGGACCGCCGCCCGCCTCGCGTTCAAACTCGTCCAGCCCTGAGCCAGCCTGAAGAAATATTCAAAAAACAAGGGGGAGGCTAGAGCGCAGGTGACGCGAGTACGGGTGGGATGGAGTACGCGATGGCCGACAAGACCACGCCCCGGCGAGTCGACCGGCGGAGGGCGCGGACGCGGAGCGCGCTGGTGTGCGCGGCCCAGCGTCTGCTGGCCGAAGGGCGGGCCGACGTCCCCATCCTGGAGATCACCGAACGCGCCGACATCGGAGTCGGTTCCTTCTACAACCACTTCGACAGCAAGGAGGAGCTGTTCCGGGTCGCGGTCGAGGAGGCGCTGGAGTGGTGGGGGCTCCCTGATGGACCGCCTCGCCGCGGACATCGACGACCCCGCGGTCGCGTACGCCCAGAGCTTCCGCATGACCGGCCGCCTGCACCGCCGCCACCCCGAGCTGAGCCGGGTCCTCCTCCACCACGGACTCGAACTGGCCCACTCCGATCGCGGCCTGGCACCACGGGCGTTGCAGGACATCCGCGCCGCCGTGGACGCGGGGCGATTCGAGGTGGAGGACCCGGACCTCGCGCTGGCGGTGACGGCGGGCGCCACGCTGGCCCTGGGCGCGCTGCTGCACGCGCAACCCGAACGTGACGACGCGAAGTCCGCGGACGTGGTCGTCCGCGGACTCCTGCGGCAGTTCGGCATCCCCGCCGACGAGGCCGGGCGGATCTGCTCGCTCGATCTGCCCGATCTCGACCTTGTCGACACCATCGTCGGTTGAGTGGACACCCCCCTGCGCCGGCTCACATGGCGGACGGAACGGTCAGACGGCGGGTGCCGGGCAAAGCCGGGTACAGGGCGCCGGCCGGGTGCGCTTGGGCGTCATCGGCCGGGGCAGCCCCCACGACCACCACGTTCCAGGGCAGTTCGCTCTCGGCCTCGACGACGATCTCACCGCCCGAACGCCGGGTGGTGAACACCGCGGCGGCCGCGGAGCCCGACCGTGTGGGGATGGTGGTGACGGTCTCGGAGCCGTCGGCCCCGCCCGGGTACACATGAAGTGTCACGCCGTCCGCCCAGTCGTACCGCGGACCGTCGTCCACCGCGCCGAACGGGACCGCCGAGCCCGGCCGGGCCAGCAGCGGCAGCGTGGCGAAACCATGCCGCTCGCGCCGCCAGCCCGGACCGCTGACCCGCTCGCCGGTGAGCACATGGGTCCAGGTGCCCTCCGGTACGTAGTACTCGACCGTGCCGTCTTCGCTGAACACGGGGGCCACCAGCAGATCACCACCGAGCATGTACTGACGGTCGAGCGCGTGGGTGCTCGGGTCCTCGGGGAATTCCAGCAGCATGGCCCGCATCACCGGCGTGCCGGACTCCTTGGCCTGGACCGCCGCGTGGAAGAGATACGGCATCAGCCGGTGCTTCAGCCTGGTGAAGTCACGGGTGACCTCGACCGCCTCCTCGCCGTAGTCCCACGGCACACGGTAGGACTTGCTGCCGTGCAGCCGGCTGTGCGAGGAGAGCAGGCCGAACTGCACCCACCGCTTGAAGACGGCCGGCGGCGGGGTGCCCTCGAAACCACCGATGTCGTGGCTCCAGAAGCCGAAGCCGGACAGGCCGAGCGACAGGCCGCCGCGCAGCGACTCGGCCATCGCCTCGAACGTCGACTCGCAGTCGCCGCCCCAGTGGACCGGCATGCGCTGGCCGCCCGCGGTGGCGGAACGGGCGAAGAGCACCGCCTCGCCCTCGCCGCGCTCCTCGACCAGCAGGTCGAAGACCGTCTCGTTGTAGAGCTGGGTGTAGTAGTTGTGCATCCGCTCCGGGTCCGAGCCGTCGAACCAGACGACGTCCTCGGTCGGCACCCGCTCACCGAAGTCGGTCTTGAAGGCGTCCACTCCCTGGCCGAGCAGGAGTCGCAGCTTGGCGGCGAACCACTCGCGGGCGGCGGGATTGGTGAAGTCCACCATGCCCATCCCGGCCTGCCACTTGTCCCATTGCCAGACGTCGCCGCCCGGCCGCTTCAGCAGGTAGCCGCCCGCCATGCCCTCGGCGAACAGGGGGGACTTCTGCGCGATGTACGGATTGATCCAGACGCAGACGCGCAGTCCCCGCTCCTTCAACCGGGACAGCATCCCCTCGGGGTCCGGGAAGACCGCCGGGTCCCACACGAAGTCGGACCACTGGTACTCCCGCATCCAGAAGCAGTCGAAGTGGAAGACGCTGAGCGGGATGTCCCGCTCGGCCATGCCCGCCACGAACCGGGCCACCGTCTCCTCGTCGTAGGAGGTGGTGAAGGAGGTCGACAGCCACAACCCGAACGACCAGTCCGGTGGCAGCGCGGGCCGGCCGGTGAGACCCGTGTAGCGGCGCAGCACGTCCTTCGGGGTGGGCCCGGCGATGACGAAGAATTCGAGGGACTGGTCCTCCACGCTGAATTGGACCCGGCCGACGCTCTCGGAGGCGATCTCGTAGGAAACCTTGCCGGGGTGGTTGACGAAGACACCGTAGCCACGGTTGCTCAGGTGGAAGGGCACGTTCTTGTACGCCTGTTCACTGCTGGTGCCGCCGTCGGCCTGCCAGATGTCGACGCTCTGGCCGTTCTTGGTGAACGGGGTGAAGCGCTCGCCGAGGCCGTACACGGTCTCGCCCACGCCGAGCGACATCTTCGCCAGCATGTGGTGGCGGTCGTCGGCGTCGGTGACGAAGCCCAGGTCGCGGGAGCCGAGTGAGGTGATGACCTTGCCGCCGGAGACGAATTCGAGGTTGCACGGGCCCTCGGTGCCGGCTTTGAGGGACAGCGCGCCGGAAACGAGCTCGACGGTCGAGCCCTCGCGAACGGTCTTCGCATGCCCACCGTCCGGGTCGGGAGTGAGCGGGAACTGAGGGGTTCGGGGGCGCATACCGCCGTGGTGCCACAGCCGTACACCGATGACACCCTCGGCGGGTGACCACGCCTCCACCGTCACCAGCGGGCCGTTGAGCGTGTCACCGCGGTGCCGGACCCGGGTGACCGGCGCGTAGAGGGTGAAACGGTCGTCGGCGACGTCCACATCGGCGACGGAGGTGGCATAGCGGGCCGTCACCCCTGGCCGCATCTGCCAATAGCCGTCGGTGAACTTCATCTCAGCGCTCCTGCGTGGACGTGCGATGGGCGGTGATCAGTTCACGGAACCAGTGGTAGCTGTCCTTGGGCGTACGTTCCTGGGTCTCGTAGTCGACCCGTACGATCCCGAAGCGCTGACCGTAGCCCCGGGCCCACTCGAAGTTGTCCAGCAGCGACCAGCAGTAGTAGCCGCGGACATCCACTCCCGCGTCGATGGCGGCGGACACGGCCGCCAGGTGGTCGCGCAGATACGTCACCCGGTCGGTGTCCCGCACGGCTCCGTCCGGCGAGACGGTGTCGGCCTCGGCGGAGCCGTTTTCCGTGATGTAGAGGGGCGGCAGGTTCGGGTACCGCGTGGACAGGTCCACCAGCAGTTCGGTGAAGGCCTCGGGGACGACGGGCCAGCCCATGGTGGTGTGCCGGGTGCCGTACGGGTCGGTCTCGGCGACCCGGATGTCCACGCCGGTGCGCCGGGACGCGTCGGCCTCCGCGTACGGTGCGTCGGTAACGGTCAGCGGGCGGTAGTAGTTCAGCCCCACGAAGTCCAGTGGTGTCCCGATGATGTCCAGGTCACCGTCGCGGCGGTACGTGCCGTCAGCCAGCTCGCCCCAGGTTTCCGCCTCGTCGGCGGGATACCGCCCGTTGAACAGGGGCTCCGTCCAGACCTCGTTGTGCAGCGTCTCGGCGCGGCGCAGCGCGGCCAGATCGGCCGGGGAGGAGCCGGCCGCGTGGATACGGTCGAGATTCAGGGTGATGCCGACCTGGGAGGCTCCGGCCTCGCGCAGCACCCGCACCGCGTGCCCATGGGCGAGCAGCAGGTTGTGCGCGGCGGCCAGGGCTCCGGTGCCTTCGCGGGCGCCCGGGGCGTGCCGTCCTTGCCCGTATCCCACGAAGGCGGAGCAGAAGGGCTCGTTCAGGGTGATCCACCGGCCGACCCGGTCGCCCAGTCGCTCCACCACCAGCCGGGTGTACTCGGCGAAGGCTTCGGCGGTCTCCCGGACCCGCCAGCCGCCCCGGTCCTCCAGCGCCTGCGGCAGGTCCCAGTGGTACAGCGTGACGGCGGGGGAAACACCGGCTTCGAGCAGTGCGTCGGTGAGCCGGTCGTAGAAGTCCAGCCCCTTCGCATGGGCCGGGCCCGTGCCGCGCGGCTGGATCCGCGGCCAGGCCACCGAGAAGCGGTACGAGTCGACGCCGAGTCGGCGCAACAGCTCGACGTCCTCCCGGTAGCGGTGGTAGTGGTCGCACGCGATGTCACCGGTGGCGCCGCCCTCGGTGCGGCCCGGAGTGTGGCTGAAGGTGTCCCAGATCGACGGTCCGCGGCCGTCCTCGTCGTGCGCACCCTCGATCTGGTAGCTCGCGGTCGCGGTCCCGAAGACGAAGCCGGGCGGGAAGACGGGAAATCGCGCGTTGCCCGATGAGTGGGGTGACGTGCTGCTCATGCTGTATTGCGGACCTTCCGGGTCTGAGAGGTGTGCGTGACGTGCTCGTGCGCGAGGGTCGTGCGTACTACTTGACCGAACCGCCGGTGATTCCCGCGGCGACGTACTTCTGGGCCAGTATCAACAGGACCGCCGCCGGGACGGCGGAGACGACGGCCGTCGCCATGACCGCGCCCCAGTCGCTGACGTGGGCGCCGATGTACTCGTACATGCTGAGAGTGATCGGCTTGACGGCGTCCGTCGTGTTGAGCGTCAGGGCGAACATGAAGTCGGACCAGGCGAAGAGGAAGGTGAAGAGCCCGGCCGTGATGAGCGAGTTACGGCTGATCGGGAGCACGATGCGCACGAAGGCGGTGAAGCGGTTCGCCCCGTCGACCATCGCCGCCTCCACGATCTCCTTCGGGATCGACACCATGAAGGCCCTCAGCAGCACGATGGAGAACGGCAGCCCGAGCGAGGCGTCGGCCAGGATCAGCCCTGCGAGCGAGTTGACCAGGTGCAGGTCGACATAGGCGCTGTAGAGCGCGTTGGCGATGACGATGCCGGGCACCATCTGGGTGATCAGGGTGCCGAACACGATGGACCGGCCGCCCTTCAGACCGAGCTGGGCCAGACCGTAGGCGGCGGGCGCCGCCATCGCGAGACAGACCACGACCGCACCGAGCGCGACGACCAGGCTGGTCACGAGTGAGCCGCCCTGGCTCTCCAGCGCCCGGTCGAAGTTCGACCAGCCCGGCGAGGACGGGAACCAGCTGGTCGAGGCGAGGCTTTCGCCCGGCTGAAGGGCGATGTTGAGCATCCAGTACAGCGGGAACAGCAGGATGGTCAGAACAACCAGCGCGATGACGGTGTTACTGCCCCGTCGCAGGGTGCGGTTGGACACGGCGATCACTTCCCCTGAGCGAAGTCGGACCGGTTGGCCCGGAGATAGAACACGGCGAATACCGCGCTGATGAGGATGAGGACGTTGCCGACCACCGCGCCCTGACCGAAGTCGAGCTGCTGGAAGGACAGTTGATAGGTGGCGGTGCCGAGGGTCTGAGTGGAGTCGGCCGGACCGCCGCCGGTCAGCGCGAGGATCAGGTCCAGGATCTTGATCGTGGACATGAAGCCGAGGACCAGGACCACCGTGATCACCGGCCGCAACTGCGGCAGGGTGATGCTGCGGAACGTACGCCAGGGGCCGGCGCCGTCGAGCGAGGCGGCCTCGTACATCTCACGCGGGATCTCCTGAAGCCCGCCGTAGAGGATCACCGTGTTGAACGGGATGCCGACCCAGATGTTGACCAGGATCGCGGACAGCAGGGCGACGCTCGGACTGCTCAGCCAGGGCACCGGCTCCGAGGTGAGGTGCAGGTTCATCAGCAGGGTGTTGAGCACCCCGGTGTCCTGGTCGAGGAGTTTCCGCCAGACGACCGACGAGACGACCATCGGGATGAGCCACGGGAGCAGCAGCACCGCGCGGGCGAAGCCGGACAGCCGGAAGCGCCGGGAGAAGAACACGGCCAGCGCCAGGCCCAGGACGAACTGGCCGAACAGTGAGCCCAGCGTGAAGAGGGCCGTGTGCCACAGAGATTCGGTGAACAGCTGATTGCCGAACACTGCGGTCCAGTTGTCGAGGCCGTTGAACGGTGCCTCGCCGGTGAAGAAGGTACGCGGTGTGTAGTGCTGGAAGCTCATGACGACGTTGCGTACGAGCGGATACCCGAAGAAGGCCAGCATGTAGAGGACGGCGGGCGCGATGAAGAGCCAGCGTGTCAGCGTGGCGCGGGACCCTCGCCGACCGGGGACCGCGGGGCTTGCCGCCACGGACTCGGCGGGCACAGCGGTAGTGGTGCTCATGAAGTCTTCTCACTCTCCGCCGGCCGTGGCCTGCGCCTGGGCACGCTTCAGCGCCGCTTCGGGCGAGGAGCTGCCGGTCAGAACGGACTGGAAAGCGCCCGCCAGAGCGCTGGAGACGGCCGGCCACCGGGCGCCGACTTTGGCGGTACGGGAACGGGCGGTGGCGACCGTGTCGGCGAAGCCCGCGAGCTTCGGATTGTCGGCCTTGTACTCGGCGGCGGCGGATCCCCTGGTGGGGATGTTGTTCACGCCCGCACCCCAGCCCACCTGGTTCTGGCGTTGGTTCAGGCAGTTGAGGATCTTGGCGGCGGTGGCCTGGCGTCCGGTCTCGCCGGTACGGGGCAGGGTCATCACGGTTCCACCCATCGGAGCCACCGGAGATTTGCCGGCCACGGGCACCGGGATGGTGGTGACCGCCCAGTCCAGGGACTTGTGCTGGCTGAGCACGGGGACCTGCCACGGGCCGTTGACCATCATGGCGGTCCGGCCCGCGATGAACTGATCGTTGACGTCCTGCTGGTTCCAGGTGACCACGGCGCTTGAAGCGGACCGGTCGGTGACCAGATCCTTCCACAGCTGGACCGCCTGGACACCCTTGCCATTGTCGATGTGGGCCTCGTCGCCGCCCGCGGACCAGAAGAAGGGAAGAAACTGGTAGACCCCGTCCGCGTCGGGCGTCGCGCTGAAAGCCATCCCGAACGTCTTCCCCCGGGTGAGCTTCTTGGCCGCCGCCTTCAGCTCGTCCCACGTGGCGGGCGGTGTCACCCCCGCCTTCTTCAGCAGATCCGTGTTGTAGAACAGCGCCAGGGTGTTGACCGAGCGGGCGATACCGTACGCGGTGCCCTTGAAGCTCCCCATGCTCACGGCACCCGGCGAGAGCCCGTCCAGACTCACGCCCGCCCTCTTCAGCGGGACCAGGCCACCGGTGTCGGCGAACTGCGGCAGCTCCGATCCGTCCAGCTCCAGGATGTCGGTCATCGAGTGCGACGACGCCATCCGGAGAGCCTTGGTGGCCACTTGGGCGGCGGGGACACTGGTCTGCTCGACCTTCACCCCGAGCGGCTCGGCGCACCGGTCGAAGAACTCCTGCTGTTGGTCGTGCTCATGCTGGTCCGTGGCGGAGTTCAGCACCGTGATGGTGTTGGGGTCGGCCCCCCGCGCGCACCCGGTGAGGCCGGACGAGGCCACAAGGAGGGCCAGGAGCAGGACCGGCGCCGGAGGGCGGCGGCGAAGGAATGGCATGTGGGTGTCTCTCAGTTCGGGCTACGGCTCTGTAAGGAGACGGAGGTCGTGCGAGATCGGAGTTCCGGGGGACAGCACCCGAGGCACGCGGCGGCTCTCATCGAATCGATTCGACGATGGCTGCAGTGATGTTAAGGGCATGTATCTGATGGCGACAAGAGCCTCAGGAGAAGAAGGTCAGCCGCAGCGGCGCCGGGCCGGCCTCGTGGGATCCGGCGAGGCAGACGCGCGGGAAAAGCGTGCGGAGATCAGGTCCGCGCGGCGGTGAGCGGCGTGTCCCCCGGCAGCAGGGCCGGGGCGATCAGCAGATGACCGACGGTGTCGGCGAGCAGCCGGGATGCGGCCTCCGCGTTTTCCGCGATGGTCTCGCGCAGCGTGGCCGCGGCCACGGCGAGCCGGGTCACTTCGCCGGCCAGCGTCTCCACCGGCAGTTCGACACGAGGCAGCCGACGGCTGGACGGGTCTTCGGGCAGGGCGCCGATCACGACGACGGTGAGGTCCTCGGGTATACGGAGCCCGGCACCGGTCACGGAGGTCAGGATGTGGTGATGCGCGGAGGGGTGCTGCACGATCAGCGCGGTCGGCCGTCCACGCACTCCGTCGTCCGCGCGCTCCGCGAGCAGCTCCCGGAGGCGGCGGGCCAGCCCGGCCGGATCGTTCACCGCATGGGCCACCGTGACGGTGGCGCCGGTGCTCCGGGCGCCGCGGGTGGCACCGGCGATACCCCGGAGCGCGTAACTGCGCCTGGCCGCCACTTCCGCTTCGGTGGGTGCGAGGTAGACCATTTCGCGGTGCCCCGCGGCGGCCAGCTCACGCACCGCGAGGACGGCGGCCTCCTCCCAGTCCAGGTCGGTCCACGGCAAGGCGTCCTCGTCGGCCGGCCGGCCGATGAGCGCGGCCGGAAAGGCCAGCTCCCGTACGACGTCGATCCGGGCGTCCTCCATGTCGACGGCCATCAGCACCGCCGCGTCGGCGAGCCCGCTCAGTGCCACGCGGCGCAGCCCCTCGGCCTTGTCCTGGGACGTGGTGAGCAGCAGGTCGTAGCCGAGGCTCATGGCAGCGTCGCTGACCTCTATGGCGAAGGGGCCGTCCACAGCGTTTCGCCGACCGGCCGGTCGGGGCAGGGCGAGCGCGATCACATGGGTGCGGCTGCTGCGCAGGGTCCGGGCGCTGGCCCGCGGATGGTACCCGAGCGCGTCCACGGCCTCCTGAACGCGCCTGCGCGTCTCCTCGGAAATGGGCCGGGAGCCGTTGAACACATAGGAGACGGTGCTCGGCGCGACCCCGGCGCGCTGGGCGACATCCCTGATGGTAGGCAACCTCGACCCCTCGGTGATGCGGGCACGACGACGAGTAGCCCGAGCGGCGGGGCCCCATCATATATCGGACCCCTCACCTGCGGATCCGGCAGCCGCCAGGCCCGCTGTCACATGACTTGTCGCGGGTGATGGGCAGTCGGTTCGCACCACGTTACCGCCTTGACCGGTGACGAGCCCGATGACAAGATCGTCACCTGCTGATCCGGTGACACCAGCACGAACGGGAGAACGCATGGCCGAGATCCCCGGCATCGACGTCGTCGTCTTCGACGTCCTCGGAACACTGGTCGACGAACCCAGCGGGCTCCGAGCGGAAATTCGCCGCGCCGTGCCCGCGTCCGACGATGCGTCCGTCGACGAGCTGCTCACCTCGTGGCAGCGGTATGGCGAGCTCGAGCAGCAACGCATCGCGCAAGGGCACCGCGCGTACGTCAACACCGAGATCATCGACGGAGAGGCTGCCCGGCTGGTGGCCGACCGTGCCGGACTCGCCGATCCGGCGACCATAGCCCGGCTGGCCACAGCGGGTCAGCGCTTGCCACCCTGGGGCGACTCCGCCGCCGGTCTCGAGCGGCTCGCGCAGCATTTCCCCGTGCTCGGGCTCTCCAACGCCAGCCGCACCGCCCTGCTGCGACTCAACGCACATGCCGGGCTGCGCTGGCACCAAGCCCTGTCCGCCGAAGCCGTGGTGGCCTACAAGCCGGCGCCGGAGGTCTACCAGCTCGCCATCGACACCGCCGGATGTCCACCGGAGCGCGTGCTCATGGTGGCCGCCCACGCCTGGGACCTCCGTGGAGCCCAGGCCGGCGGCATGCGGACCGCCTACGTCCAGCGCCCGGTCGGGGATCCGCCGACCAGCTCCGATGTCTTCGACTGGCGGTTCAATGGGCTGGACGAACTGGTCACCGCGCTGACGGCGAGGTAGCCGGGCATCGATGCCGACCGTTGCCGAGACGGCAGGTGCGGTGCGAGGCTTGAGAGGAGGGCTGCGTCCAGCTTTCCGCCCCCCTGAGGACTAGGGAGCGCACATGGCCGACGAGGCGATGGGAGACGAGGTCTACCAGCCGGATGGTTCGGAAGTACAGGACGACGTCGGGCTGCTGGACGCGTCGGACACCCTGGACTACCGGGGCGGCGACCAGGCCCTGGACGAGGGTTACTCGCCCCCGGAGAGGCCTTGGGCCGTGGAGCACACCGGTGTCACGGCGGCGGAGCAGCAGCGGGGGGAGAGTCTGGACGAGCGCCTGGCCGAAGAGGTACCGGACATCGGTGTTCCGGAGGGCGACGGTATCGGGGACACCTCGGACACCGACGGTGAGCTCATCGACGACGAGGTCGGCGGCGAGCGCGCCGGACGGCTTGTCGCACCGGACGAGGGCGCCCATGAGAACACCGAGTCCGACCTGATCGCTTCCGACATCGGCCTGGACGGGGCGGCGGCGTCGGCCGAGGAGGCCGCGATCCATCTGATCCCCGACTCCGAGACCTACTGACGGGACGGGGAGCGCGGAACGGCGCGGTGGTCAGTTCGCAGCCGGGTTGGCGGGGTGCTCCGGGCATGTAGGGGGACCCCGCGCCCGTGGCTTGCCGGAGCCGTCCCCACCGGTTGCGATCCGGGCCGCCATTGACATGGTCATCATGCTGTCGAAAACTTCCGCATGTTCCGATTCCACGAGCGAAGAGGGCTGATCTTGTTGATGACATCGTTGTCGAGTTCCGCCTCTTCAACCGACGCGGCCCCCGCTCCGCGGCCGGACGACCGGCCGCGACCAGCCGTACTGGGCCGGCCGAGTGGCCGGCCTGGGCATCGGCACGGCACGGCACACGACGGTCCGACTCCGACCACCGAGTCCCTGTCAGCCGCGCTCAGGACGGCTCTGGCCCCCGAGACCCGCGCCCGAGCGACCGCCGTGGCCCGCACGATCCGCACTGACGGGGCGACGGTGGCCGCGAAGCTGCTGCTCGAGGTGGTCAGCCGATACAGCGCACCCTTCGCAGGGCCCTCCTGTCGAGTGCGCCCACCGAGGCGTAGCCGTCGATGGCGAGGGTGAGGTCGGTCTCGGCGAGCAGGCAGCGGAGTACGTGCTCGATGCCCTGTTGACCGCCGACGGCCAGCCCGTAGGCGTAGGGCCGTCCGACCGCGACCGCGCGTGCGCCGAGGGCGAGTGCCTTGATCACGTCGGGGCCGCCGCGGATGCCGGAGTCGAAGACGACCGGGACGTCACCGACGGCGTCGACGACGTCGGGCAGGCAGTCCAGGGCGGGCAGACCGCCGTTGGCCTGGCGGCCGCCGTGGTTGGAGCAGTAGATGCCGTCGACGCCGCTGTCGACGGCCCGCCGCGCGTCGTCCGGGTCGCAGATCCCCTTGAGCAGGAGGGGCAGTGAGGTGAGCGAGCGCAACCAGGCGAGGTCGTCCCAGGACAGCCGCTGGTTGCCGAAGGTCATGGACCACAGTCCGGTCGCGGCCTGCGGGTCCTCTTCGGGGGGCGAAGCCAGACGGGAGCGGAAGACCGGGTCACTGAAGTAGTTGGCCAGGCACTCCCCCTTGAGCTGCGGGAAGCTCGCCAGCGTGAGGTCGCGGGGCCGCCAGCCGAGGGTGAGGGTGTCGAGGGTGATGACGAGAGCGGAGAAACCGGCGGCTTCGGCACGGTGGACCAGGCTCTCGGTCAATTCGCGGTCGTTCGGGGGATACAGCTGGAACCAGCCGGGGGTGTCGCCGAGTGCGGCGGCGACGTCCTCCATCGGGTCCTGCGAGAGAGTGGAAGCGATCATCGGGATGCCCACCGCCTCGGCCGCCCGTGCGGTGGCGAGATCGCCGTGGCCGTCGTCGCCGCACAGTCCGATGACGCCGACGGGGGCGAGCAGCAGCGGGGTGGGCAGGCGGCGGCCGAACAGTTCCACCGACAGGTCCCGCTCCGCCGCGCCGGAGAGCATCCGTGGCATGAGTCCCCAGCCGTCGAACGCCGTCACGTTGGCCCGCTGGGTGTGCTCGTCACCGGCGCCGCCCGCGACATAGGACCACAGTTCCGGGGACATGACGGCCTCGGCCTGCCGCTCGAGCTCGGCGAAGGACATCGGGAGCGAGGGCACGCGGCCCGTCAGTCCGTCGAGATAGATGGCGTACTGCCAGTCACCGTGGTTCGGCATGCGGGATTCCTTGGGGGTGGGCGGGGGCGAAGTCGGCGAGTCGCGGCCTTGTCTTACGGATCCGTGACGTGGGGGCGCGGTCCTGTGGTGTCGCGGAGTCGGGAGCCTAGCGTGGGCCCATGCGTGTACTGGTCACCGGCGGTGCCGGGTTCATCGGGTCCCATGTCGTCGAGGCGCTGGCGGCGCACGGGCATGAGCCCGTGGTGTTCGATGTGCGCGAGGACGCGGGCGCGGACGTGCGGGACCCGGGAGCGGTCGCCCGCGCCCTGTCGGGTGTGGACGCCGTGTGCCATCAGGCCGCGATGGTCGGGCTCGGCAGCGGATTCGCCGACGCGCCGGAGTACGTCTCCCGCAACGACCTCGGCACCGCCGTGCTGCTCGCCGCCATGGCGGACGCGGGTGTGCGGCGGCTCGTGCTGGCCGGGTCGATGGTGGTGTACGGGGAGGGCCGGTACACCTGCGAGCGGCACAAAGGGGTGCGGCCGGACGCCCGGTCCGTCGCCGACCTGGCGGCGGGGCGCTTCGAGCCGATGTGCCCCGTGTGCGGAGCCGAGCTGAATCCTGGGCTGGTCACGGAGGACGCCCCGGTCGATCCGCGGAACGTGTACGCGACGACCAAGCTCACCCAGGAGCACCTGGGGGCGGCGTGGGCACGCGCCACCGGCGGGTCGGCGGTGGCGCTGCGCTACCACAATGTGTACGGCCCTCGAATGCCGCGCGACACCCCGTACGCGGGGGTCGCCTCGTTCTTCCGCTCCGCGCTGGCCCGTGGCGAGGCCCCGCGCGTGTACGAGGACGGAGGCCAGCGGCGGGACTTCGTGCACGTACGGGATGTGGCCGCGGCCAATGTGACGGCGCTGGAGGCGGATTCACCCGGGGGCGCGCTCACGGCGTACAACACCGGCAGCGGCGAGCCGCACACGGTCGGCGAGATGGCACGGGCGCTGGCCACCGCGTACGGCGGGCCCGAACCCGTGGTGACCGGGGAATACCGTCTGGGAGATGTCCGGCACATCACGGCGGACTCGTCGCGGCTGCGGGCCGAGCTGGGGTGGAGGGCCCGGATCGGGTTCACGGAGGGGATGCGCGAGTTCGCCCGGGCCGAGCTGCGTCGGGATTGAGTGCCGCACTGCACAGGCAGCGGGCGTCGGCCGCTCACTCCCCGGCCGCGGGGAGTATCACCTCGAAGCGGCAGCCGCCGGAGACGTTCCGCACAGTGGCGCGCCCGTGGTGGGCCTCCACGATGCCGCGGACGATCGCGAGGCCGAGACCGGCGCCCGCCGGGGGTGTGCGGGCGTAGGTGCCGCGCCAGCCGGTGTCGAAAACGCGTGGCAGATCCTCCTCCGGGATGCCGCCGCAGCCATCCGTCACGGACAGGACGACACCGTCGGCCAAGCGCTCGGCGGCCACCGCGACCGTGCCGTCGGCCGGTGTCCGCCGGATGGCGTTCACCAGGAGGTTGCCGAGCACCCGGCTCATCTCTTTGCCGTCCACCTCGACCGGCACGGGTTCGACGCGGTCACCGACGAGCCGTACGCCGTGCTCGCGCGCGAGCGGGTCCGCGCCCGCTAGGGCGTCGCCGACGAGGTCGTACAGGGAGGTCCGGGAAGGGGTGAGGGCCAGGGCGCCCGCGTGAATGCGGGAGAGTTCGAACAGGTCGCCCACCATGTCGTTGAGGCGTTCGACCTCGGTGCGGATCTGGCGCAGATAGCGATCGGGGTCCGCGGCGACGCCGTCCTCCAGCGCCTCGGACATCGCCCGCAGTCCGGCGAGCGGTGTGCGCAGGTCGTGGGAGATCCAGGCGACGAGTTCACGCCGGGAGGACTCCAGGGCCCGCTCACGGTCGCGGGACTCGGCCAACTTGGCGCTGGTCGCCGCCAACTCCCTGCTCAGCGCGTCCAGTTCGGCGGTCGCCGGGCCTTCGGGGCCGGTGAAGTCCCCGCCGTCGCCGAACGAGCGGGCGGCGAGCGCCAGGGCCCGGCTGCGGGCGACGACCCAGCGGCCCAGCAGCAGGGCGGTGGCCAGGGAGACGACGGCCGCCATCGCGACCACGGTCGTGACGACGGTCAGGTCGTGCGCGGACAGGAACATCGCCCACGCCACGGCCAGCGTGCCGGCGAGCATCGCGGTCACGGCGACGGCCGCGAGCACGGCGAGGTGTGCGATGAGCGAGCGCCGCCGGACCAGCCACAACACGCACGCCCCGAGCAGCCCGGCAGCGGCGGCGCCCAGGAAGGCGAGGAGGGCGATGAGCAGGGTGTCGCGCACGGTCAGCCCTGCCCGTCGGCAGGGTCGAAGCGGTAGCCCACGCCCCACACGGTCTGGATCAGGCGGGGGCGCGCCGGATCGTCCTCGACCTTGCCGCGCAGGCGGCGGACATGGACAGTGACGGTGGACAGGTCGCCGAAGTCCCAGCCCCAGACCTCGCGCATCAGATCCTCCCGGCTGAAGGCGCGGCCGGGGTGGCACAGAAAGAACGCGAGCAGATCGAACTCACGCAGAGTGAGGGAGAGTTCGGTGCCGTTCTTGGTGGCGCGGCGGGCGGCGGGATCGACGGTGAGACCGGCCGCGTGGCGGGGTCGCGTGTCCGTTCCGGGTGTGCTCGGCCGCGTACGGCGCAGCACCGACCGCACGCGCAGCATGAGCTCCCGCGGGCTGAACGGCTTGGTGACGTAGTCATCGGCGCCCACCTCCAGGCCGAGGATCCGGTCGTCCTCGTCGCCGCGGGCGGTGAGCATGATGACCGGTACGGGCTCGCGTCCCCGTATCCGTCGGCACACCTCCAGCCCGTCCATGCCCGGAAGCATCAGATCGAGCACGACGAGGTCGGGCCGGTTCGCGGCGGCGCGCGCCAGCGCGGTCGGCCCGTCTTCGGCCCGGTCCACGGCGTATCCCGAACGGCCGAGATATCCGCAGACGACCTCGGCGACGGTGGGATCATCCTCCACCACCAGGACTCGGGCGACTTCGGCCGGCTGGTGGCCCGGGTCCGCGTCTCGGGCCGTGTGTCCGGCCGCGTGCCCGGCCCCGGTCGGTGTCGGCTCGTACGACTGCTGCATGCGTCCACCCTCGCACCGCTCCCCCGCCCGGGCCGCCCCAGGGCCACCGCCCGGCTCCGACGTCCGTGTTTCGTAAGGAGCGGAAGTGCGATATGCGCCATTCGCGTTCGTAGAGTGAAGGCCGTGACCACCTCTCCCACGGAGCACGTGGACGGCCCGGCACCGGTTGTCGACGTGATCCTCCCCTGCCTGAACGAGGCCGAGGCCCTGCCCTGGGTGCTCGCACACATCCCCGCCGGTTGGCGCGCCCTTGCCGTGGACAACGGATCCACCGACGGCTCCGCCGCCCTCGCCCGCGACCTGGGGGCGACCGTCGTGCACGAGCCGCGCCGCGGCTTCGGGGCCGCCTGTCACGCCGGGCTGACCGCGGCCACCGCCGACGTCGTGTGCTTCTGCGACTGCGACGCCTCCCTCGACCCCTCCTTGCTCGTCCCCTTCGTCAGCGAGGTCCGCGCCGGCCACGCCGACATGGTGCTCGGCCGGCGCCGTCCGCAGGGCCGGGGCGCCTGGCCCGTGCACGCCCGCGCGGGCAATCTCGCGCTCGCGCGGATGCTGCGCCGTCGCACCGGGCTGCGGCTGCGCGACCTCGGGCCGCTGCGTGCCGCACGTCGCGAGGCGCTGCTGGGCCTTTGCCTCACGGACCGGCGCAGCGGCTATCCGCTGCAGATGGTCGTACGGGCCGCCGACGCCGGCTGGCGGATCGCCGAGCACGACGTTCCGTACCTGCCGCGCACCGGCGTCTCCAAGGTGACGGGCACCTGGCGCGGCACGTGGCAGGCGGTGCGCGACATGCGCCGGGTGCTGACCGAACCCACCACACCCTCAGCAGGAGGAGGAGCCCCCCGTTGACCACGCCGACCACGCTGCTCGTGATCGCCAAGGAGCCGAGGCCGGGGCGGGTGAAGACCCGGCTGACCCCGCCGTTCACCCCTCGGGAGGCTGCGGTGCTCGCCGAGGCGGCGCTCACGGACACCCTGCACACCGTGGCGGCTGCTCCCGTTTCCCGGCGTGTCCTCGTGCTCGACGGGGCACCGGGCGGTTGGCTGCCGCCCGGATTCGAGGTGGTGCCGCAGTGCGCGGGCGGGCTGGACGAGCGGCTGGCGGACGCCTTCGCCGGGTGCGACGGCCCGGCGCTGCTGATCGGGATGGACACCCCGCAGGTGACACCCGAGCTCCTCACCGTGGACTTCGCCGGCTGCGACGCGTGCTTCGGTCCCGCGCAGGACGGGGGCTTCTGGTCCCTGGGGCTGGCCGACCCCGACCCCGGCCTGCTGCGGGGCGTACCCATGTCGACCGCCGTGACAGGAGCCGTCCAGCGGGAACGGCTCGTCGCGGCGGGCCTGCGGGTGCGCGATCTGCCCCGACTCCGCGACGTCGACACGGCACTGGACGCCGAGGCCGTCGCGGCATCCGCTCCGCACGGCCGGTTCGCCGCTGCGTTCGCCCGGCTCACGGAGGTCACGGACCGATGAGCACCACGCACGACACCGCGCCACCGGCCGCCCCGATACCTCCCGCATCTGTCACCGCGTCTCCCTGGAGCGCGGACGATCCCTACTCCGACGCCCTGCGCACGGGTCGCGGCCCGCTCTTCCTGCGGCGGACCGACGGCTGGCTGCTGCCGCTGGAGGTGGAACGGTGGTGCGCGGCCGCCGACGCGGTCGACCTGGAGGTGCTCGGCCGCTGCGAGGGCGCCGTGCTCGACGTGGGGTGCGGGCCCGGGCGGCTGGTCACGGCGCTCGCCGCGCAGGGGCGGCGCGTGCTCGGCATCGACGTCAGCGAGGCCGCCGTCGCTCAGACCGCCCGGCTCGGCGGCCCAGCACTGCTCCGCTCGGTCTTCGACCCGGTCCCCGGCGAGGGCCGCTGGGGCACGGCCCTCCTCATGGACGGCAACATCGGTATCGGTGGCGACCCGCGTGCGCTGCTCCGCCGGCTGGCCCAGCTGCTGGTCCCCCGCGGGCTGCTGGTCGCCGAGACCGCGCCCGTGGACGTCGACGAACGTGTCCGGGTCCAGGTCCTCCACGTCTCCGACACGGGGCACATCACCGGCACCCCGTTCCCATGGGCCCGCATGGGCTCCCCGGCCCTGCTGCGCCATGCGAGCCGTGCCGGCTGGCATGCCGTCGATCAGTGGACGGTCGGCGGCCGATGTTTCGTCGCCCTGCGCAGCCGCAGCACCAGCAGCAGCGCCGAGCCACCGAACAGCACGGCCGTGATCAGCAGCCAGCGGACGAGGAAGCCGTCCGCCGAGAGCCCGGTGGCGGACCGGTAACGGCCCGCCACCGGGCCGCTGATCAGCGGGAACCACACGAGCAACAGCAGCCAGGACAGGAGGGCCGGTACACGCACGTACGCGGTCCACTCCCGGTGGCCCACCGCGCCGAGCGCCCGTACGTGTCCGCGACTCATGACGAAACGCTGACGTCCGGGCCGCGAGCCACCCGGTCCGCCGCCCCGCGGCCTAGCGTTCCGGTGTGACCCGCGCTCCTCTCCGCGATCTGTTCGCCGCCATGGCCGCCACCGCGCTCGTCGTGAGCGCCGTGCTGGTCGGCCGCCACATCCAGCACACCGACCACACGCTGTTCGTCGGCTGGCCCCCGCTGTACGCGGCCTGGAACCCGCATCTCGGGCCCGGCACCCCGGCCGCCCTGGCGGTGGCGGTCGCCGTGGTGGCGTACGGACCGCCCGTGGCCGCGCGGCTGCCATGGCGCTCGCTGCTGGCCGTGGCCTGGGGCACCGCCATGGCCTGGACGTGGTCCCTCGCCCTCGTCGACGGCTGGCACCGGGGCGTCGCCGTCCGGCTCACCACCCGGAACGAATACCTCCAGGTCATCGACCGTTTCCACGACATCCCGGCCACCCTGAAGGACTTCACCCACCACATCCTGCTCCACTCCCCCGACCACTGGCCCGCGCATATCGCCGGGCATCCGCCGGCGGCCACCCTCACCTTCGTCCTCCTCGACCGCATCGGGCTCGGCGGCGGGGGCTGGGCCGGGGTCTGGTGCATCACCATCGGGGCCACGGCATGCGTCGCCGTGCTGGTGGCGCTACGCGTGCTGGCCGGGGAGGGCCTGGCGCGGCGGTCGGCGCCGTTCCTGGTGCCGGCACCGGCCGCGGTGTGGATGGGCACCTCGGCCGACGGGTACTTCGCGGCGATCGCCGCCTGGTCCGTGGCGCTGCTCGCGCTCGCGGTGTCGGGGCAGAAAGGGCCCCGAGCCCGTGCCGCGGCGTTCGGCTCGGGGCTGTTGTTCGGCCTAACCTGCTATCTCTCCTACGGGCTCACACTCATCGCGCTGATCGCAGCGGGCGTACTGGCGATCGGGCGGAACCGGGTCCGGAACCTGGCCCGGGGACTTCCCTTTCTGCTCGCCGGGCTCGCCGTCGTCCCGCTCCTGTTCACCCTCGCAGGCTTCAACTGGTGGGAGGCGTACCGCCTGCTGGTCGATCGCTACTACCAGGGAGCCGGCGGCATCCGCCCGTACGGCTACTGGGTGTGGGCGAACCTCGCCTGCACGGTGCTCATCGTCGGCCTCGCGACGGCCGCGGGCCTGCGACGGACCGGCGTCACGCTCCTCCGGGACCGCACCGGCCTCTTCCCCCGCTCAGGCGCGCCTGACCGCCCCGCCGCCGAGGCGCGCCTCTCCCTGCTCGTGCTGTCCGCCCTGCTCGCGCTGCTCGTCGCCGACCTGTCCGGAATGAGCAAGGCCGAGACGGAACGGATCTGGCTACCGTTCACGATATGGCTCCTGCCCGCGTGCGCACTCCTCACCCGGCCCCGTGCCTGGCTGGCGGCACAGGCCGTCCTCGCCCTGCTCCTCAATCACCTGCTCCTGACCGGCTGGTGACCGCGGATCCGGTCTGAGGAACCAGCGGGTGCACAGCGTCGCGGGCCGGGACGGTAGAAAGGGCGTATGTCGCGCCGTTCACCAGCCTCCGCGTCCGATGCCGAGGCGATGGTCACCGCCCTGCTGACCGCGTCCCGTCTGCTGGTCGCCGTCTCCGCCCGGTCCCTGGCCGCGGTGGAGGATTCCTTGACCCTGCCGCAGTTCCGGATGCTGGTCGTCCTCGACGGCAGGGGGCCGCTGAGTCTCTCCGGACTGGCCGGGGAGTTGGGCGTCCAGCCATCGACCGCGATGCGCATGATCGACCGCCTGGTCGCGGCGGGCATGGTCGCACGCGGTGTCTCCGCCGAGGACCGGCGCACCAGCGTCATCTCGCTCACCAAGGCCGGCAGGCGGATCGTGAACGAGGCAACCGCTCGGCGCCGGCAGGAGATCGCACACATCGTCAACGGCATGCCCGCCGGACAGCGCCGTCATCTCATCGAGGCATTGCAGGCGTTCACCGAAGCGGGCGGCGAACCCTCCGTCGAGGACAGCCCGCAGGCACGCGCGACCTGGTGATCCCGGCCGGGTGGCCATCGCCGCCCTGGTTTCGGACTCCCGCCGTAGGCGAGGTCACGGCGGCGCCTGGCCATGCCGCCCCTACGGTTGTTCGGCCGGGGTGACGCGGACGAAGGGGATGTGGTCCCGGCCGATCAGGTCATAGTCCTGCTCACTGCCATCGGCTTCCAGGCCGCACACCCGCATGAGTCTGCGGGCCAGGCGCGGATGGCGCAGAGCGTAGGCGGCCATCACGCGGCCGGACTCCTCCGGTGTCAGCGGCTGAGCGATGGCCGCCGTGCGGTGCCGACCGACCGGAACGGTGACCCGCGGAGTGTGCTGAATGTTGCGGTACCACTGCGAGCGAGGCCCGAATCCGGAGGCCAGGAGATACGCGCCGGTCGACGGATCCCGTCCCGTCACCTCCAGGACCGCCTGCCGCGGCAGACCGCTCGTCCGTCCCGTGTGAGTGAGCAGCAGACACCGGCCGCCGAGCAGCCACCCCAGATGCCACCGGTAGAGCCGGATCGGGGCCCGGAACAGCAGCCTGCGCAAGCCCGACGGTGGGGGCACCGGCTTTCGGCGGACACTCATCGCTCACCCCCGAGAAGATTGGACTATGCAAAATTTGCCTGGGCTCACCATACTCGCCAACCGCGTTCCGGGGCGAGGGACTGTAGCGGAGGGCGGCAGGGCCCGCCATGCGTTCAGCGGACTCAATCAAACTGCAAAATTTGCACTGACTAAATGCCTAGCGTGCTGAGCGCCAAGACCCAGGGGTCCGTATCCCCCTCAGACGGACCGCACCCAGACGGACCACACCCGAGCCCTGGAGGCACCATGACCGCTCACGCCCGGTCGCTGCACGGCCGCTCCCGCAACGTCACCATCACGGCCGTCCTGGTCGTCGCCTTGGCCGTCATCGCCGGAGCGGTGGTGTGGGCCACCCGAGGAAACGCGAGCGCGACGGAGGGCACGTCGTCGAACTTCCCGAGCGCCAAACCGGCCTCGCCCGGCGACGTGGTCACCACCGCCGGCCCTGTGAGCAAACTCGACATCGAGTTCCTGAAAAAGGTGCGCCAGGCCAATCTGTGGGAGGCACCGGCGGGGCGGCTCGCCCAGACCCACGCGACCAGCGAGTCCGTCAAACGGGCCGGGTTGCACATCATGGAGGGCCACTCCAGTCTCGACGAGTTCGTCCGCAACACCGCCGAGGCGCTGAACGTCTCCCTGCCGGACGAGGCGAGCGAAGAGCAGCAGGGCTTCGTCCGCACCCTGGAGAACGCCCAGGGCGCCGACTTCGACGAGAAGTTCTCCAACATCCTCCGCGGCACCCACGGCAAGATCTTCGTCACCATCGCCCAGGTCCGCGCCAGCACCAAGAACTCCCTGGTGCGCCGCTTCGCCTCCGAGGTCAACCGCACCGTCCTGGATCACCAGAACGTCCTGGACGACTCCGGCCTGGTCGACGAGGCCACGTACGACGACATCGCCTCCACCTTCTGACGCGATCAGCCTCGAACTGGGCATCAGCACACCGGTCCTGAACGTCACCTCCATCGGCGGGACAGGCGCGTCCGGGCCGACCGCGCGTCAGGCGAGGGGCGGCGGCGATACCTGAGGCCGAGAAGAGGCTGACCGCCGTCGGAGTCCTGGCCCGCGCCGTTTTCAAGACCCGGCCCTCGGCGGCCCGGGCGGTCACCCGCGCCTCCGGTGCCAGATGATCGCCATCGGTGGGTTCCTGCTCGTGGAACGCCTGGCCGGCTGACGAGCCCGCCTCACTCCGTACGCACACCGTGACGTCCGCCGAAGGAGAGCACGTGGAAGACCAGACGCAGCGGAAACAGGAACAGGCGAGCCCCGAGACAGAGGCGCGCATCCGGGCCAGCTTCGACCCGCCAGGACCTGATGCGCCACCTCGGTGCTCGGATCACGCACATCGCGCCCGGGCGCGTCCACATCACGCTCCGGGCCGCCGGAAGCTCGTCGCGAACGGGCAGCAGACGCTGATCCGCGTGAGCAGGCCGGAGCAGTGAGACCACAGCCGCTGCCGTCCGAGTGACCCGGTGGCAGCGGCCGTGGCGTCCCGGTCGGCGAAATCGAGCCCTATCCGCACGCGCGACGCCGCCGAACGAACCCCGGTGGTATCAGCCGAGGTTCCGGGCGAAGAACCGTAGCGTGCTGTCCAGTTCGAATGCCGGGACCTCCCCGTGCTTGCCGGGGTTGGCGTGCAGCGTCTTCTCGGCTGAGGCCAAGGCGTCGAACAGCGCCAGGCTCTGGGCCCGCGGCACCCGCTCGTCGTCCCACTGCACCATGAACTCCACCGGGACGGTGATCCGCGCGGCGGCCTCGGCTGAAGCCGGCACCCCGCCCAAGCCCAGCACCGCCGCGCGGACCCGGGGTTCGGCGGCGACGAACGGAACGCCGAGTCCGCACCCCAACGACACACCCCAATAGCCCACTGGGCCGGCGCCGACGTGCTCGAGTTCCTGGACCGCGTCCAGGACCGCCCGCCATTCCGGGACGGTCTGGCGCGCCACGAGCGCCTGGAAGCCGGCGATCAGCGGAGCCAGCTCCTCTCCGGCATCCACGCGAGCCTGGTTCTCGGTCGCGATCCGGTCGTACTCCTCCTCCTTCGGCCGGTCGCCATGGCCAGGCACGTCGACCGCCGCCACCGCGAAACCACACTCGGCCACCAAGCGGCGTGCAGGAGCCACGAGGTCGGGGTCCTTCTTGTGCCGACCGCCGCCGTGTCCCATCAGGATGAGGGGACGAGCACCGGCGGCACCTTCCGGTGTCCACAGCACGCCGGGAATCTCACCGAGGGTGAAGAGCTGTTCATAGACGCCGTCGGACGACGTCTCAGAGGTGAAGCGCATAGCGTTTCATGCCTTCCGGGATGCCTTCTGCGGGCACTCCCTAGGCCCTGCGCGAGAGGGAGTCCCGACCTGTCACAGCTTTGATCGGTCTCACCTCCTCAGTTCGCAGCAGCGCATGGCGACGCCGAAGGTATCACGAAGGGCTTCAAGACCGGCGCTTGAGAACACGCATCACGCACAAACGCACATGCCATGCCAGTAGACGAAAGGCCCTGCTCATGCAATATGAGAGGGGGCTTTCCCCTCGCATCTACGGATGTATGATCGGCGTATGCACAGCTACCGGATCGGGGACGCGGCCGCCCTGCTCGGCGTCAGCGCCGACACCGTGAGGCGTCTGGTCGACGGCGGGAAACTGACGGCGGAGCGCGACGAGCTGGGCCGCCGGATCATCCCGGGGCCGGTCCTCGCGGCCTACGCCCGAGAGCTGCACCGGGCCGAGCGGGAGTCCACCGGCTCCTCGGCCCGCAACCGGCTCTCCGGCATCGTCACGGACGTGATCCTCGGAGATGTGTCGGCGCAGGTGGAGATCCAGGCCGGACCGTTCCGGGTGGTGGCGATGGTCAGCCGCGAGTCGGCTGAGGAGTTGGAGCTGGAGCCCGGCGTTCCGGCGGTTGCCGTGATCAAGTCGACCAACGTGGTCGTCGAGAGGTCGTAGATGAGTCCGTTCAGGACCAGAGGGAGTGGACCCGTGATGACCCGTTCCGCGCGTCGGACTCGCCGGATGCTTCAGGTGACCGGCGCAGGTGCCGCCGCCCTGCTGGCCCTGAGCGCCTGCTCGTCATCCGACTCGGACTCCTCCGCGAAAAACTCCTCCACCAAGGGATCTTCCGCCTCGGACAACCTGTCCGGCGAGGTGACGGTCTTCGCCGCGGCCTCGTTGAAGGAGAGCTTCACGACGCTGCGCCATCAGTTCGAGAAGGAGCACCCGGACGCGAAGGTCACGTTCAGCTTCGGCGGCAGTGACAGCCTCGCGGCGAGCATCACCGGCGGCGCCCCGGCCGACGTGTTCGCCGCCGCCAGCCCCAAGACGATGAAGATCGTGACGGACAGGGGCGACGCGGTCGGCACCCCGGCCACCTTCGTGCGCAACCAACTGGAGATCGCCACCATGCCGGGTGATCCGGACAAGGTCTCCTCCCTGAAGGACCTCACCAAGTCCGGTCTGAAGGTCGTGCTGTGCGACAAGACGGTGCCGTGCGGCGCCGCCGCACAGAAGGCGCTGGATGCCAGCAACCTCAAGCTCACCCCGGTCTCCTACGAACAGGACGTCAAGTCCGCCCTGAATAAGGTGGTGCTGAAGGAGGCCGACGCCGCGGTGGTCTACAAGACCGATGTGAAGGCGGCGGGTGGCAAGGTGGAGGGCGTGGAGTTCCCCGAGTCGGCCAAGGCCATCAACGACTACCCGATCGCCCTGCTCAAGGGCGCGAAGAACGCCGAGGTCGCCAAGGCGTTCATCGCGCTCGTGCGGTCCGCCCAGGGCCAGACGGTCCTGAGCCAGGCCGGGTTCCTCAAGCCGTGACCCCGCTCGATGAGACCGGCGCCGCGGCCGCCCCCCGCGCGGGTGGGCCGCGGCGCCGCCGCGTCCGCGGGGGCGCCCCGCTGCCCCTGCTCCTGCCCGCGCTGATCGGTCTGGCGTTCCTGGTCCTCCCGCTTGTCGCCCTGCTGATCAGGGCCCCCTGGCGGAGCATGCCCGACCTGCTCACCAGCACCGAGGTGTGGCAGGCGCTCCAGCTGTCACTGGTCTGCGCGACGGTGGCCACCGCGGTGAGCCTGGTGATCGGCGTCCCGCTGGCCTGGCTGCTCGCGCGGGTCGAATTTCCGGGGCGCGGGCTGCTCCGGGCCCTGGTGACACTGCCGCTCGTGCTGCCACCGGTGGTGGGCGGTGTGGCCCTGCTCATGGCGCTCGGCCGCAACGGGGTCGTGGGACGGTGGCTGGACGCCTGGTTCGGGATCACCCTGCCGTTCACCACCACCGGGGTCGTGGTCGCGGAAGCGTTCGTGGCGATGCCGTTCCTGGTCATCAGCGTGGAGGGCACCCTGCGCGCCGCCGACCCCCGCTACGAGGAGGCGGCCACCACGCTCGGCGCCTCCCGCTTCACCGCGTTCCGCCGGGTCACCCTGCCGCTCATCGCCCCCGGCATCGCCGCGGGCGCCGTGCTGGCCTGGGCGCGGGCGCTCGGCGAGTTCGGCGCGACGATCACCTTCGCGGGCAACTTCCCCGGCCGCACCCAGACCATGCCGCTGGCCGTTTACCTCGCCCTTCAGAACGACCCGGAGGCGGCGATCGCGCTCAGCCTGGTCCTGCTGGCCGTGTCGATCGCGGTGCTGGCGGGGCTACGGGATCGCTGGATGGCCGCCTCATGACCGACACGCAGAGGGCCACGCAGGACGCCGTCGGCGCACTCGGTGCGGCCGGTGAGGGGCTTGACGCCCGGCTGGTGGTCGAGCGCGGTGCCTTCCGCCTCGACGTGGCGCTGACGGCCGCGCCCGGTGACGTGGTCGCGCTCCTCGGCCCGAACGGCGCCGGCAAGACAACCGCCCTGCGCGCGCTCGCCGGTCTCGTCCCGCTCGCCGACGGCCATCTTCGCCTCGACGGCGCCGCATTGGACCGTACGCCCCCCGAGTCCCGCCCGGTGGGCGTCGTCTTCCAGGACTACCTGCTCTTCCCCCACCTCACCGCCCTCGACAACGTGGCCTTCGGACCGCGCTGCCACGGCGCCACCAAGGCGGAGGCCCGTGCGCAGGCCGCCACCTGGCTGGACCTCATGGGCCTCGCCGAGCACGCCACCGTCAAACCCCGCCGTCTCTCCGGCGGCCAGGCCCAGCGCGTCGCCCTCGCCCGCGCCCTGGCCACCCACCCCCGGCTGCTGCTCCTCGACGAGCCGCTCGCCGCCCTCGACGCCCGCACCCGCCTCGACGTCCGCGCCCAGCTCCGCCGCCACCTGGCCGACTTCGAAGCGGTCGTCGTACTCGTCACACACGACCCGCTGGACGCCATGGTCCTGGCCGACCACCTCGTCGTCATAGAGGACGGCCGCACCGTCCAGCAAGGCACCCCCTCCGACATCGCCCGCCATCCGCGCACCGACTACATCGCTCATCTGGTCGGCCTCAACCTCTACCGGGGAGAGGCCCGAGGACACACGGTCCTCGTCGATGGCGGACCCGGGATCACCACCACCGAGGACCTCACCGGCCCGGTCTTCGTCGCCTTCCCGCCCAGCGCGGTGACCCTGCACCGGGACCGCCCCACCGGCTCCAGCGCCCGCAACCTCTGGCGCTGCGAGGTGGCCGGCCTGGAAATCCACGGCGACCAGATCCGTGCCGACCTCTCCGGCGAGCTGCCCCTGGCCGCCGACCTGACCACTGTCGCCGCCGCCGAACTCGACCTCCACCCCGGGGTCACCGTCTGGGCGACGGTCAAGGCGGCCCAGACACACGCGTACCCCGCCTGAGGGGGCGAGCAGAGCGGGCTGCCCCTCAGTACACGTCCCGCACATAGCGCTTGTCAGTGGCGAGCTGTTTGACGTAGGCCACTGCCTCGGCCTCGGCCAGGCCGCCGTGGACGGTGGCGATCTCCCGCAGGGCCCGGTCGACGTCCTTGGCCATGCGGGAGGCGTCGCCACAGACGTAGAAATGGGCGCCGTCCCGGAGCCAGGACCACAGCAGCGGACCGTGTTCGCGCATCCGGTCCTGGACGTAGACCTTGGCGCGCTGGTCGCGGGAGAAGGCGGTGTCCAGGCGGGCGAGCGTCCCCTCGGCGAGGAAGGCGGCCAGTTCCTCCTCGTAGTAGAAGTCGGTCGCCCGGTGCTGTTCGCCGAAGAACAGCCAGTTCGGGGCGCGGTGGCCGCGGGCCCGGCGTTCCTCCAGAAAGCCGATGAAGGGGGCGATGCCCGTGCCGGGGCCCACCATCACGGCCGGCGTGGCGGGGTCGGCCGGCGGGCGGAAGTGCGGGGCCCGCTGGACGCGGACCGGCACCGGGGTGCCGGGCTCGGCGTCGGCGAGGAAGGGGGAGCACACGCCCTGGCGGGGGCGGCCGTCCAGGTTCTCGTAGCGGACGACGGAGACCGTCAGCGACACCAGGTGGGGGTCCGTCAGGGGGCTGGACGATATGGAGTACAGGCGGGGTTGCAGGCGGCCCAGAGCGTCCGCCCACTCCTGCGCCCCGGCCCGGATGCCGAACTCGGCGACCACGTCGACGGCCTGACGTCCCCAGGACCACTGCGCCAACTCGCCCTTGTTGTCCGGCCGCAGCAGTTTCCGCAGCTTCGCGTCGCGGGCACGCTCGGCGGCGAAGCGCAGCAGGTCGGGAGTGATGCGGGTGATGTCCAAGTGGCGCAGCAGGGCCTCGGCGAAGGGCACGTCTCCGACACTCTTGACCGAGACGGTCGCGTCCCCGTCCAGGCCGGTGACGGCCAGCCACTCCATCACGAGCTCCGGCTGGTTGACCGGGTGCACGGCCAGGGCGTCCCCGGCCTCGTAGACCAGCGGGGTGTCGCTGTCACGGGTGTCGAAGGTGAAGCGCCGGACCTCCTTGCCCGCACCGGGCAGGCTCAGCAGGCGGTTGCCGGTAAGGCGGGCGGCGACGGGGGCGGGACGGCTCGGCCGGGGAGCCTTAGGGGCGGCGGGGGTCGGGCCGGGGGCCGGCCGCTCGCTGCTCCGCAACGCGGTGAGTACCTGGTCGAGCCAGGCTTCGGCCTCGGTCTCGTAGTCCGGTTCGCAGTCGGTGCGCGGGGCCAGCCGCACCGCGTCCAGCTCCTCCATGCGCCGGTCGAGGCGGCGGCCGTGGCCGCAGAAGTCGTCGTAAGAGGAGTCGCCGAAGGCCAGGACGGCGTAGCGCCTGCCCTTCAGGCGCGGGGCGTCGGGCGAGGCGAGGGCGTCCCAGAACCCGGCGCCGTTGTCCGGGGCGTCGCCGTCGCCGAAGGTGCTCGTGATCAGCAGGAAGTCGGTGTCGGACGGCAGCGTGGCGGGGTCGGTCTCCTCCATGGGCAGGAGGGAGGCGGGGTGGCCGTCGGCGGTGAGCCGTTTTGCTGTGGTGGTGGCGAACTCCTCGGCGTTGCCGGTCTGCGACGCCCAGAGGATCACGACCTGGCGGCCCGGGGAGTCAGCAATCGGCTGCGGGGTGCCGCCGACGCCGTACGCGGGGGAAGGTGTCGCCTCGGCCCTGGAGTACATCCCGGCCAGCACGCCGTTCACCCACAAGGCGTGCTCCGGGCTGAACGGGGCGTCCGGCGGCAGCACCGGTACGCCCGGGGTGCCCGACGGGATGCCGGCCAGGAAGCCGGTCAGATACCGGCGTTCGTGTTCGGTCAGGACCGGCGGCGGCGCGGGTTCCAGCCCGAACGGAGCGGGAACGGGCGCTGTGGGAAGCGCGGCGGGCGGCAGAGGGGTCGCAGCGCCCGCGGCGGACACCGGAGCCGTGGCCTGGGCGCCCACCAGCGCCGGAGTCCGCACCGTCACCGGGGTGGCCACCTTGGTCAGCGACACCGCGCACACCTTGAACTCGGGCTGGAACGACAGCGGGTCGACAGCGTCGCTGGTCACCGCGTTGACGCTCAGGTACTCCCCGAACAGGTCGTTCCAGTGGAACGGCGCGAAACAGCAGCCCGGCCGCACCCGGTCGGTGACGACCGCGGGCAGCACGGCCCGCCCGCGCCGCGAGGCGACCTCCACCGAATCGCCCTCGGCGAGGCCCAGCTCGGCCGCGTCCCGTGGGTGCACCTCCACGAAGGGACCGGGGTTGAGCTTGTTCAGCTTGGCCACCTTGGCCGTCTTCGTCAGCGTGTGCCACTGATGCTGGAGACGGCCGGTGTTGAGCACGTACGGGTAGTCGTCGTCGGGCATCTCCGCCGCCGGGATGTGCGGGCGGGCGTAGAAGACCGCACGGCCGCTCCCGGTGGGGAAGGTCGGCGAGCCGTCCTCGCCGACGTACCGGATCGGATTGCGGTCGGCCCCCTCCACACTCGCCGCCGGCCACTGCACCGGGGTGGTGCGCAACCGCTCGTAGCTCACCCCGCGCAGGTCCCAGCCGGTCGCCGGGTTCCAGGCGCGCTTGATCTCCTCGAAGACCTCCTCGGCGCTGTCGTACGCGAAGCCCTTCTCGTAGCCCATCGCGCGGGCCACGGCGGCGATGATCCGCCAGTCCGCCATCGCCTCGCCGGGCGGGTCGGCGGCCGGGCGGGCGAGGGTGAGGTTTCGCTCGCTGTTGATCAGGACGCCCTCGGTCTCGGTCCACAGCGCACCGGGCAGGACAACATCGGCGTAGGCGTTCGTCTCCGTCTCGGCGAACACGTCCTGCGTGATCACGAACTCGGCGGCCTCCAGGCCCTCGATGACCGTCCTGCGGTTGGCGACGGAGGCGACCGGGTTGGTGCAGATGATCCAGCACGCCTTGATGTCCCCGTCGGCCATCTTCCGGAACATCTCGACCGTGCCCTTGCCGACGCCGTCCGCTCGCAGGGTGCCCGGCTCCAGCTCCCACAGCTCCTCGACGAAGGTCCGGTCTGCATCGACGAGGACGGAGCGCTGTCCGGGCAGCCCCGGCCCCATGTAGCCCATCTCCCGGCCGCCCATGGCGTTGGGCTGGCCGGTGAGGGAGAAGGGCCCGCTTCCGGGGCGGCAGATCGCGCCGGTGGCGAGGTGGAGGTTGACCAGGGCGTTGGTGTTCCAGGTGCCGTGCGTGGACTGGTTCAGGCCCATCGTCCAGCAGCTCACCCACGCCCCCGCCTCGCCGATCAGCCGGGCGGCCTCGCGGATGTCGTCCTCCGGGATGCCGGTGATCTCGGCGACGGCGGCGGGCGGGTAGTCGGCGAGGAAGTCGGGCATCGCCTCCCAGCCCTCGGTGTGCGCGGCGATGAAGTCGGGGTCGGTGTGGCCGCCGGTGTGCAGCAGTTGCAGTAGCCCGTTGAGCAGCGCGAGGTCCGTCCCTGGCTTGATCTGCAGGAACAGGTCGGCTTTGGCCGCGGTGGCGGTGCGCCGCGGGTCGACGACGATCAGCTTGGCGCCCGCCGACTTCACCCGGTCCATCATCCGCAGGAAGAGGATGGGGTGACAGTCGGCCATGTTGGAGCCGATGACGAAGAAGACGTCGGCCGCATCGAAGTCCTGGTAGGAGCCGGGCGGGCCGTCCGCACCCAGCGACAGCTTGTAACCGGTGCCGGCACTGGCCATACACAGCCGGGAGTTCGACTCGATCTGGTTGGTCCGGATGAAGCCCTTGGCCAGCTTGTTCGCCAGGTACTGCGCCTCCAGGCTCATCTGGCCAGAGACATAGAGGGCGACCGCGTCGGAGCCGTGCTCGTCGACGATCGCGCGCAGGCGGCGGGCGGTCTCGGCGACGGCGGCCGCCACGGGCGCGGGCTGCGGCTCCTCGCCGCGGTCCGGCCGGACGAGGGCGGTGGTCAGCCGGCCCGGGGCGGCGAGCATCTCCGCGGTGGTGGCGCCCTTGGTGCACAGCCGGCCGAAGTTCGCCGGGTGCTCCTTGTCCCCGGTCGCCTTCAGTACCGTACGCCGCCCGTCCGGTCCCCTGCCGACGTCGAGGACCATGCCGCAGCCCACCCCGCAGTACGAGCAGACCGTCCGCACCTTCGTGGTGCCCTCGCTCTGCGAGCCCGGCGCGGCCACGGGCGCCCCCCTTCTCCTGTTGCTCGGCCTGACCTCATACGTCGTGACCGTACGAACCACTCATTACGTGGGTGTCTCCGCGCCCGATCACCAGGGGTTAAGCGCACCGCACAGGGCCTGACAGGCGGGTGTGAGCACCCCGCCAGGCGCCGCCATGCCGCCTTGTCGGGTTCCGGTGCACCGATGCGCAATCAGCCGCCGCAGCAGGAAAGTCGTCCTTACGCTGACGTGGGCCTTGCAAGATCGGCAGGCCCTCGGGTGACCGGGAGGCGGCTGGTCGCCGCTGGTCGATCAGCGAGGGGAAAAGAAATGAACTTCCGGCAAACGCGCCTCAGACGCTCGGCGCACTCCGCGGCGCTGGTCGCGGCCACGCTCACGCTCGCCTCGGGCGTGGCGTATCACTGCCGCCGGCCACCGCCCTGGCGGCCGACGCCACCGAGGTGGTCATACCCTCGCCCAATGCCTACGGCGAACCGTCGACCGGCTACCGCTGCCCGCTGCGGGCGGCCGCATCCTGGACGTCTCGCCCGAGTACGTCCTCTACGAGTCGCAGGGCCCCTACAAGCGGCAGTACGTCATCGACATCGTCCGCGACCGGATCGTCCGGGAGCAGGCCACGCAGGCCGCGGCCCTGGACTACGCCACCCTCTGGACGCCGTCCCCGGGCCGGCCGGGCACCGTGATCGCCACCGATCTGCGGACCGGGAAGCAGACCGGCACCGTGTCGCTCGGCGCATCGTGCACCCCCGAGGAGCTGCAGAGCAACGGCACGCTGCGCTACTGGAACTGCCCCGAACAGGGCCAGGCCGGCGTCCAGGACCCGGCCGCCGGGGACCTCACCACCCCCGACGGCACCTACATCTGGACCCTGACCGCCGCCCCCGCGGACGGTCAGGGCGCCCCCGTCACGGTCTCCGGGGCGCTCGTGATCAGCGGTTCATGAGACCGGGCGACTCGCCCGGCACAGAGACGAAACCCTGACGCCACGTCATCGTGGACACGGTCGGCGGAGCGCGGCGAGCACCGCGCTCCGCCGAAGGCCGAGCCCTGGCCGACCCGCTGCGCCGTCACGATGGCCGGGGACGCGCGCACCCATTGACCGACCCGCAGTCTGGAACATACTCTGAGTATGCGCTCGACGTGAAGTATGCCGGGGAGCGTCATCCCGGCCATGGGCAACGGCCAGTCGTCTGAATCGAAGGATGGGATGCCCGCATGAATCGCGTCTGCATTATCGGAGCTGGTTCATCCGGCATCGCCTCGTGTCAGGTACTGAATTCCCGGGGAATCTCGTTCGACTGCTTCGAAGCCGGATCCGGAGTAGGCGGGAACTGGCGCTATATGAATGACAACGGCATGTCGTCCGCATACCGCTCGCTGCACATCAACTCGTCGCGGCAGAGCATGGAATACGCGACGTTTCCCATGCCGGACCATCTCCCGCCGTATGTCAATCACGAGCAGGCCGCGCAATACTTCGACGACTACGTCGACCACTTCGGATTCCGCGAGAGCATTCAGTTCCGCACAGAGGTGACCCGGGTCGAGAAGGGCCCGGCCGGAAGCTGGAACGTGACCACCCGCCACCGGGACACCGGCGAGGAGCTCACGGGGCGGTACGACGCCGTGCTGGTCGCCAACGGCCACCACTGGAACCCGCGCATGCCGGATCCGGCCTTCCCCGGAGCCGACACGTTCAAGGGCACCCAGTTGCACTCGCACGACTATCGGACGCCCGACCTTCTCGCCGGCAAGCGGGTGGTCGTCCTCGGCATCGGCAATTCGGCCTCCGACATCGCCGTCGAGGGCTCGCAGGTGGCCGAGCGGATGTTCCTGGCCATGCGGCGGGGGGTGCACATCGTGCCGAAGTTCGTCTTCGGCGTGCCGGTGGACCACCTCACGTTGTCCTGGGCCTCCGTTGTGCTGCCCTTACGCGCACAGCAGCTGATCCTCGGCACCGCCTTACGCCTGGCCCGCGGCAGGCCGACCCGCTACGGACTGCAGAAGCCGGACCACCGGATCCTCGCCGCCCACCCGACCGCCTCGGACTCGCTGCTCAGCAAGCTCGGCCACGGCGACCTCACGGTCAAGCCGAACATCGTGCGGCTCGACCACGACAAGGTGCACTTCGCCGACGGCAGTGTCGAGGAAGTGGACGTGGTCGTCTACGCCACGGGGTACAAAATCAGTTTCCCCTTCTTCGACTCGGACCTCGTCGACGCCGAGGACAACTGGATATCTCTTTACCGACGCGTGGTGCCGCCGCAGCACCCAGGGCTGTACTTCATCGGACTCGTCCAGCCGATCGGAGCCATCATGCCGCTGGCCGAGGCGCAGTCCGAATGGGTCGCCGATCTCCTCGAAGGAAGGGCGAGGCTGCCCGGGTACGCCGCCATGGCCAAGGAGATCGACACATATCAGTCCTCCGTGGCCCGCCGCTATGTCAAGTCGGATCGCCACACCATTCAGGTCGATTTCCGCAAGTACCTGAGGGAGCTGCGGAAAGAGCGCCAAGAGGGTGCCCGGCGCCCGGGAATCTCCCGCGCTCTGCCGACCGGTGTGCGGCGATCGAACCCCATCGACGTCAGCGGCTGAGCATGTCACCCCATCCGCGCACGGAATCAATGAGAGAGGGGCGGGAGGATTGATGACGGCCGAACAGATCGTGGACACGGAACCGGCGAACAACCGGGGGGATTCTCTCGGCGCCGGACACGGCGGTGTCCAGGAGGCGCTGACGCGAGCGGCCGTGGCCTTCCCCGGACAGGGCTCGCAGGCGCCCCGCATGGGCGCGGCCTGGCGTGACCATCCCGCCTGGCGGCTGGTGGAGCGCGCCGAGGAAGTGCTCGACCGGCGGCTGGCGCCATTCCTGCTCAGCGCCGACGACGTCCCGGTGGCGACCCGGGACGTCCAGGTATCGGTCTTCCTGACGTCGCTGATGGCCTGGGAGGCGCTGCGCCCGGTGCTCGGGCTCCCCGTCGTGTTCTTCGGACACTCGCTCGGGCAGATCAGCGCGCTCACGGCGGCCGGGGTGCTGGATTTCGACGACGGGGTCCGGCTTGTGTCCCATCGGGGCGACGTCACCGACCAGGTGTGCCGACGCCAGGCGGCCGGAATGATCGCCGTCCTCGGGCTGGACCGTGACCATGCGGTGTGGGCGTGCGGGGCGGCCCCCGGCGAGTGCTGGGTCGCCAATGACAACGCGCCCGGCCAGATCGTCCTCGCCGGGACCGACGCCGGGCTGCTGCGCGTCGAGGCGCGAGCGCGGGAGCTCGGTGCCCGGAAGGTCATCAGACTGGCCATCGCGGGCGCCTTCCACACGCCGCTGATGCTGGCCGCCAAGGACCCGTTCGCCGCGTATCTGCGCACCATCCCCTTTGTCGGGCCGTCGCGTCCGGTGGTGTCCAACGCCGACGCGTCCGCGGTCACCAGCGGCGACACGTGGTCGCGGCTGCTCGCCGAGCACCTGATCAATCCGGTGCAGTGGCGGATCTCTCAGCTCCGGCTGCCGGACCTCGGGGTGCGGTCGCTGGTGGAGGCCGGCTACGGCACCACCTTGACCAGCATCGCCCGGCGCACGGTCCCGGAGCTGGAGACGCGTAACGCCGATGGGCCGAAGGCCGTTTCCGCACTCGCGGACGAACTGGCACCGGGACCGGCACAGCCGCCGGTCACGGCCCTCACGGGGAGGTGAGCGCGATGACCAGTGTGGTGCGGCCGCCCGTAGGCGGCCCGGAAGCAGAGCATGACGCGAAACCGCGACGCGTACCCGATCCCGCCGCCGGCGGAGAGCCACCGGTGAGCCGGGTCGCGGTGGTGACCGGCGCGTCCCGGGGCATCGGTCAGGCGATCGCGGTAGCGCTCGCCGAGGCGGGACACCGCGTGGCCGTCGGTTACCGGTCGGGCGGCCCCGCCGCGCGGGAGACGCTGGACCTGATCAGCCAGGTGGGCGGCGAGGGCCTGTTGGTGCGGGGCGATGTCGGCGTCCGCGCGGACGTGGACGAGATGTTCACCGCCGTTGAGGACGCCTTCGGCCCGGTCGAGCTGCTCGTCAACAACGCCGGCATCGTCCGTGACGGGCTGGCCGTGACGCTGTCCGACGCGGACTGGGAGCAGGTGCTCCGAACCAACCTCCACGGGCCCTTCTACTGTGCCCGCCGGGCCCTGCGCGGCATGCTCCGCCGACGCTGGGGGCGGATCGTGAACGTGGGATCGATCGTCGGTCTGCTGGGCTCCACCGGCCAGGTGAACTACGCCTCGGCCAAGGCCGGGCTGATCGGGATGACCCGGTCGCTGGCCCGCGAGGTGGCCGGCCGGAACATCACGGTCAACACGGTGGTGCCCGGCCCGATCGGCACGGAGATCCTTTCCGAGCTGTCCCCGGAGCGGCTGGCCGAACTCAGCCGGATGGCGCCGATGAACCGCATGGGCACACCCACCGAGGTGGCCGCGGCGGTGACCTTCCTGGCCTCCGAGGCCGCCGCCTTCATCACGGGGACCACCCTGCCGGTCGACGGCGGCATCTCCATGGGCGGTTGATCACGCCGCGGGCCTGCGCCCACTCCGACGCGCGGCGTGCCGTCGATTCCGTTCCATTCCGTTCTATTTCGTTCTATTTCGTTCCGAGCAATCACGTACACGGCCGGCTGATAACGAAAGGAATACAGCATGAATCGGGATGATCTCTTCAAAGCGATGGTCGAGGCCTGCACCGAGATCCTCGGGGTTTCGGAGGACGCCGTCACCCCCGAAGCCGTCCTCCGGGACGACCTGGAAGCCGACAGTCTCGACTTGGCCGAGCTCACCATGGCGTTGGAGGACCGCGTCGGCGTCTCCATTCCGGAGCAGGACTTCAAGAGGGTGACGACCGTCTCGGACACGCTTGACCTCATCGAGCGGCACCTCTCCCCGGCGGCGTCATGACCCGGATCACGACTTCCCGGCAGCGGGTGGCGGTCACCGGCCTCGGCGTGAAGACGGCCGCGGGAAACGACCTGGAGACGTTCTGGGACACGCTGTGCGCCGGGCGCTCCATGGCCCGGCGGATCACCGCGTTCGACGCCGACGACCTCATGGTGAACTTCGCCTGCGAGGTACGGGACTTCGACCCGCAGGACTACCTGGACGCCAAGGGCGCCAAGCGCATGGACAGGACGGCACAGCTCGGCTTCGCGGCCGCCACGGACGCGCTGGCCGACGCGGGACGGCACGGTGTGCCCCCCGAGCGACGCGCGGTGGTGACCGGGACCGGCCACGGCGGCACCGGGACCCAGGAGGACGAATTCGGTGCCGTGCCCAAGCGCGGATACGGGCGGGTCAGTCCCCACTACGTCCCGATGACGATGGCGAACGCCACGGCGGGCGCCATCAGTATCCGGCACGAGCTGAAGGGCCCGAGTCTGTGCATCTGCACGGCGTGCGCCTCCGGGGCTCAGGCGGTCGGCGAGGGCGCGCGGCTGGTCCGGGAAGGAGCGGCCGACCTCGTGGTCGCGGGCGGCTGCGAGTCGGCCGTCGCACCCCTGACCATGTCCTCCTTCGCCAGGATGGGGGCACTGTCCAAGCGGGTGTCCGACCCCGAGCGGGCTTCCAGGCCGTTCGATGCCGACCGGGACGGTTTCGTCATGGGTGAGGGCGCCGGGTTCGTGATCCTGGAGAACTGGGACCACGCGGTGTCCAGGGGCGCCCGGATCTACGGCGAACTGGCCGGCTACGGGCGCAACTCGGACGCGCATCACATCACCGCGCCGTCGCCGGACGGCACCGGCGCACGCACCTGCATGGAGCTGGCGCTCGCCGACGCGGGGCTGACCGCCGACGAGATCGTGCACATCAACGCGCACGGCACCTCGACCCCGTTGAACGATGTGACCGAGGCCAGGGCGATCGTCGACCTCTTCGGGGCCCAACGGTTCCCGGTTACCTCGACGAAGAGCGTCATCGGTCATCTCATCGGAGCGGCGGGGGCCGTCGAGGCGGTGGCCACCCTGCTCACGATGCGGGAGGGCATCGCCCATCCGACCGCCAACCTGGAGCGGCGCGATCCCGGCTGCGACCTGGATGTGGTCGCGGAGCGCGCCCGGAAGATCCCGGAGGGACCGATGCTCTCCAACTCCTTCGGCTTCGGTGGACATAACGCGACCCTCGTGTTCCTGCCGGCAGCGATGTGAACCGGCCCGGCGCAGGGCGGAGAGGGGAACTGCCATGCTGAGCGGTAAGAAATTCCTGGTGACAGGCGTGCTGAACGAGTCGTCGATCGCCTACTCGGCGGCACGGCAGCTGCAGCAGCAGGGCGCGGAGATCGTCCTCACGTCGTACGGCCGTGCCCGGCGGCTGACCGAGCGCTGTGCGGAGCGCCTGCCCACCACCCCCCAGGTGCTGGAGCTGGATGTCACCCGCCCCGCGGACTTCGAGGCGCTGGGCGACCGGCTGGCGCGGATGTGGGGTCAACTCGACGGTGCGTTGCACGCCGTCGCCTTCGCGCCGGAGACCTGTCTGGGGGGAGACTTCCTGCGACCGCGGTGGGAGGACGTCTCGGTCGCCCTGGAGGTCTCCGCCTACTCGTTGAAGGCTCTTGCCGAGACCGTCGCGCCGCTCATGGAGGGGCGCGGCGGGTCGCTGGTCGGCCTGGATTTCGACGCGGGCCAGGCATGGCCCGACTACAACTGGATGGGGGTGGCCAAGGCGGCTCTGGAGTCGACGGCCCGCTACCTGGCCCGGGACCTGGGCCCTCGGGGCATCCGGGTCAATCTGGTGTCGGCCGGGCCGCTGTCCACCATCGCCGCCAACGCCATTCCCCAGATCGACGCTCTTCAGCAGGTCTGGAAGGCCCGTGCGCCACTGGGCTGGGACCCGTCCGACCCGGATCCGGCGGGCCGGACCTGTGTGACCTTGCTGTCGGACTGGCTGCCCGCCACGACCGGCGAGATCGTCCATGTCGACGGCGGGGCGCACGCCATTGGCATGGCCCCCGACGAGCGAACGCCCTGACCGACTCCGGAGGACGAAGATGTCCGATGCGGCCCACCACGGCAACCCGACAGCAGGCCACCGGCGCCCCGGCGCCCCGGATGCCGCCGCCCGTGACCATCAGGGCCGATGGCGCGTAGCGATCACCGGTATGGGGGTCAAGACGCCGGCCGGCTGTGACCTGAAGACCCTGTACGAGACGGTGCTGAGCGCGGCGCCGGTAACCGCGCCCATCACCAACTTCGACGCGAGTGTCCTGCCCGTGCGCTTCGCCTGTGAGGTGCGGGACTTTGAACCGCTCGCGTACCTCGACGCCAAGACGGCCCGCCGTATGGACCGTGTCTCGCAGCTCGGCTTCGCCGCGGCGATGGACGCGGTCGCCGACGCCGGCACCCCCAGTGGTGAGCCGTCCCGGCGGGCGGTGGTGTTCGGGACCGGCACGGGCGGTGCGCCCACGATGGGCGATCAGGCGATCGTCTGCGAGCGGGACGGCGCCGGCCGGGTCACCCCGCTGATGGTGCCCATGCTCATGCCCAACGCCACACCTGCCTTCGTCGCCATGGAACTCGGCTGGACCGGTCCGAACTACGCGGTGGGCAGTGCCTGCGCCTCGGGCACCACGGCGGTGGGCGAGGCGGCACGGCTGATCCGCTACGGCGAGTGCGACACGGTGCTGGCCGGTGGCGGTGAGA
The DNA here is from genome assembly GCF_033793745.1 of Streptomyces sp. ME19-01-6. Taxonomy (NCBI): domain Bacteria; kingdom Bacillati; phylum Actinomycetota; class Actinomycetes; order Kitasatosporales; family Streptomycetaceae; genus Streptomyces; species Streptomyces sp. ME19-01-6. The sequence goes on from NZ_JARAXF010000002.1 coordinate 222,676, forward strand.
ACAGTGTCAATGTGTACGCCATGGCCTGCTTCTGCCGCAGCGGAGCGCTGAGCACCCGCAATGACGATCCGGCTCGCGCCTCCCGTCCCTTCGACGCCGACCGTGACGGCTATGTGATGGGAGAGGGCGCCGCGTTCCTGGTACTGGAGCGGCTGGATCTGGCGCTGGCACGAGGCGCGCGGATCTACGGCGAGGTGGTCGGCTACGGGCTCAACTCCGACGCGCACCATCTCACGGCCCCACGCCCGGACGGCGGAGGCGCCGCCGCCTGCATGCGCACGGCGATCAAGGACGCGGGCCTGACGCCGGAGGACATCGGTCATGTGAACGCGCATGGCACCGGCACCGGCCTCAACGACGCGATGGAGGCGCGGGCCCTGTCCACGGTGTTCCCCGCCGGCTCCCCGCCCGTCACCTCGGCCAAGGGCGTCTTCGGCCATCTCATGGGCGCCGCGGGTGCCGCCGAGGCGGTTCTCGCCATGCTGTCCGCGGCGAACGGCGTCGTGCCGCCGACGGCCAACCACGAGCGGACCGACGAGGAGTTCGACCTGGACGTGGTGGTCCGTGCTCCTCGGCCTATCGGCCGCAAGCCGGTGCTCTCCAACTCCTTCGGCTTCGGCGGCCACAACGCCTGCCTGGTGCTCTCTCCCTTCGACGGGCGCTGACACCCACGGGTCGGCCATGCCCTGGCGGGCGTGGCCGGCCCGTGGGCGGTCTCCGAGCGCCCCGCGCGACCGCAATACGCCCGTCCCACCCTCCGCCGAGTCCGTGCCGCCGTCAGTCGAAGCGGAAAGGCTCGGTAGCGCCGCAGCCCACATCTTGCTTCCGTTCCCCGGGTCGAGAGAGTCTTTTCGCGACATAATCAGGGCCGCATCAGGTTACTGGCGCACAGACCAGTGAACTATAAAGACGGGAGGGCCGGGGTCGCGGTCACGGTCGACCCTTCGCGCCATGTGATCAGGACAGGTTCTAAGCTGGGCGCGGGAGACTGTGGCGCATGACGACGGAGGGACCATATGGGAGCGACCAGACGTCGCCGAGACGAGTACGCGGAAGCAACTCGCAATGCGATCGTCGAGGCGGCGAGTGATCTCTTCTCGCGGAGCGGGTACGCCAAGACCTCATTGGACGACATCGCCGACCATGCTCGTGTAACAAAGGGCGCCATTTACCATCACTTCACCAATAAGCAGGCCGTCTTCGAGGCCGTACTGGCCGAGATCGACCAGCGATTCGTCCGGCGCGTCGAACAAAAAATCGGGCCGCAGGCGAGTGGCTGGTCGGCGTTTGTCACCGCCTTGAACGCATACCTGGACGCGAGTCTCGACCCCGCATTCTGCGAGATGGCTCTCAAGGAGGGCCCTATCGCTCTGGGGTGGGAACGGTGGCGGCTGGCCCAGGGGCATGTCACCGAGAACTTCGCGGAACTGGTGAAGCGGCGCTGCGCGGACGAGTTCATGCGTGAAATGCCCAGCGAGCTGGTGATGAAGTCAATCATCGGGGCACTGCATGAAATGGCGCTCGCGGTTTCGAACAGCCCGAACCCGCAGCAGGCGAGGAAAGAGGCATCCGCGCTGATCAGCGAGCTCGTGGAATCCCTGCGCTCCAGCCGGTCGGAGCGGTCGGTCGACCGGCCCGGTTGAAGATCGGGCCGGCCGGCCGCCTGCCGAGCGCTACGCCCGCCGCTGCTCGGTGAGGAAACGCGTGAGCACCTCGGCGAGGCGCTCAGGCTGGTCTTCCGGCACGAACGTGTAGGAGTCCTCGATCGGCTCCAGCCGGGCGTGGGGGAAGAGCCGCGCGAGTTCCTCACCGAGCTGGATCGGGAACAGCCGGTCTTCCTTCGCCCAGGGCAGCAGAACCGGCATGTCGACCTTGGGGAATTGTTCCGCCGCGGCCAGGGTGTGCCGGTTGCTCACCCCCTTGAGTATCTTCCCGAGGTCGCGCCGGACCCCCCGGCTCCGGCGCATCGGAGTCAGATAGGACCTCATGATGTCATCGGGGAGAGGGCGCTTGGACAGCAGTCCGAGAACGAGGGGCAGCCGGTGCACGGGTTTTATTCTGAGCCCTTGGGCAATCAGATAGGCGGAGCCGGGCACCCGGCCGAGTACCTGGAGGTACCGGAACATCGGGGGAAAGAATCGGTGCAGGCTGTCACTCGGCGTCAGAACGAGAGAGCCCAGCCGTTCCCGGTGCCGGGCGACGGCGATTTGAGAGAAGGCGCCCCCGGTGTCGTTGGCCACCAGGACCACGTCCGTCAGGTCCAGCGCCGCGAGGAAGTCCGCGATGAGTCGGGCGATTCCGGGCGGGCTGAGGTCCGCGTCCGCCGCCAGCGGAGTCTCGTGCGAGCCGAACGGCCAGTCCGGCGTGATGCAGCGCAGACCCGCGTCGGCGAGTGGTGGCACAACGTGCCGCCACAGGTCCCCGTTGACGAAAAGACCGTGCACAAAGACGACCGGCCGGCCCTCGCCCCGCTCGTGGTACCTCAGGGTGCCCTGCGGCAGGTGAACGTACTTCGCCTCACCGAGTCTGTCGGTCCTGGTCACTTCGGCCCTCTCACATCGAGTGCATCTGATTGCGGCCCTGTGTCGGCACGCTTGGCTCGGGTAACAACGAATCCATGCCGTACAACTGGCTGTGGGTGCCGCTGGCGACGATCGTGCCCGCCTCCATCACATAAAGGCGGTGGCAGCCGAGGGCGGCCACGTCCGCATGCGTGGCGCTGACCAGCACCGCGCTCCCCTCGGCACACCAGGTGTTGACCAGCCGCCGCAGTATCGCGATGTGCGGACCGGACAGCCCGGCCGCGGGCTCGTCGAGCACGATGACCGGGGGACGTCCCGCGGACGCGGCGGCGAGAGACAGCAGCTTGCGGTCGCCCGGTGGATAGCAGCTCAGCATGGTGGAGCCGAGGGCGGAGAGACCCATGCGCCACAGCAGGCGGGAAAGCCACCTGCCGGTGTCGGGTTCGTTCAGGTCGGCCCGGCGCGCCACGCCGGTCAACCAGTCCCGGCCGGACAGCCTGAGGTCCATGGTCTCCTCGGGCACCGCCGTGCCGACCATGCCCCGCGGCGGCCCGTCACCGCGCACGATCGTCTCGTTGATCTTGAATATGCCGAAGGTCGGTTCGAGGCGACCGGCGAGAATGTCCAGGAATATCGATTTGCCTGCGCGGGATGGGCCCACCAGCCCTACCAGTTCACCCGATGACACGGTGAGCGATACGCCTTCTAATCGGCGATGACCCGGTTCCGCGAGCGTGAGGCCACTGACCACCAGGCGCGGCAGCCCCACATCTTCGGGACGGTGTGACGGAAGTTTCATCGACTGATGGAGACTATTCATCAATACGCTCCCGAAAAACGTCGAACGACCTACTGGAATGGCGAAGACCCCAGCGAAAGGCGACAAGGCGTCGCGCGGAGGGCGCGCATTGGCGTCCAAATTGCGCAACAGGGAGCAATGTAGAGGTGTCGAGACCAGGGCGGCCTCGCACTACCGTCACGAAGCCCCTGGTTCTGCGCGCGAGCTTCATCTACATGGAAGCCAGTCAATGCTTGACGAGTTGGGAGCCTAGGCGAAACGAGAGCCGCTCCGCAACATCCGGAGCCGGATCAGCGCCGAAGAGACAAATTCCTCTGTGCGGATGCCGACACGCCTAGCAGGCTCGATAACATGACAATCCTCTCACGATCTCTGCACAAATAGCTCCGATGCGATCAACGGTCGTCGGGGTGAAGTCTTTGTCCGCTGTCAGCGACAGCCCCGGCCGGTCAATGACCGTTGAGGGCGACCGTATTCCACTTGGGTGGAGTCTGTGACTCGGTGGTCTGCCCAGTCATCGCGCTCTCCCAGTTCTCCGTAGACGCCCCTCTACGCACACCCACTCGTCGTCCCGAACAGCGAACCACTCGCCTAGTCCTGCCGCACACCCTACGCAGGTAAACCTGCCGACGATTAGTGAAATACCCAGTGGCCACACAGCCGGGCGACCCCCCGGCCCAAGCCGCCACCACCCGTCGGCCGCCGGATCCGCCCCGCGGCGAAAACCCTCTAGGCAACCGCCTCTGGCAGATGCTAGGCTCCCGCCGTTATGTCAGATACTTAGAGTATGTTAAAGACTGCTGGGAGGTGGACGTTCATCCATGGACAGCCGGAACCTGTTCGAGACTCCGACGACCTACCGCGTCGTACGCCTGGAGTACTTCGCCGCGCTCGTCACGGTGGGAGTGCTCGTCGTCCAGCACTGGCACGAGATCCGCTGGGTGCCGTTCCTGATCCTCTTCGCCTACATCGACCTCATCGGCTACGTCCCGGGCGCCATCGCGGCCAGGCGCAGCAGGACCGGCTACATCCACCGCGTGTACTACGTGCTCTACAACACGATGCACACGCTGCTGACGGCCGCGGCGGTGGCCGGACTGTGGTGCCTGATCCACGGTCCTGAGTGGGCGCTACTGGCGCTCCCGCTGCACCTGTTCACCGACCGCTCGATCGTCGGCAACTTCCTGAAGCCGTTCGGTGTCCGCTTCGAGCCCCAGGAGCACCCCGCGTACTACGCGGTCAAGCCGTTGCTCGACCGGCCTCGCCCGCCGCGCTGGGCGGCCGGGACGGGACCGGGTTCGCCGGGTTCGCGGACGCGGCCCGCGCATGCGGCCGATCTGGGCCCGGCGAAGGCCGGCCGGGCATGACCTCGATTCCCGTGACCCCCCGAATGTCCCACGACGTCCGGCTGCGAGCGCTGCACCGGTACGGCACCAACCCCTCCGGCTTCCTGTCGCTGAATTCGGGAAACGAGTACTTCACCGAGCCGGGTCTCGACGGGTTCATCGCCTTCCGGCCGGCGCGCCGCATCTGGGTGCAGTTCGGCGGCCCGGTGGCCGCGCCCGACACCCGCCGGGAACTGCTCGCGGCCTTTATTCAGCGGGCGAAGGAAAAGCGGGTCCGCGTTCTCGGCGTCCAACTGCTGCGCCAGGACGCCGAACTCCAGGCGGAACACGGCTTTCACACCAATCAGTTCGGCAGCTCGTTCAGCATTTCCCTCCCCGAATTCACCCTGCGGGGCCGGACGTTCGTGAAGACCCGGAACATGATTTCCCGGGCCCGGCGCGACGGTGTGGCCGTGCGGGAACTGGGCCGGGACCTCGCCCCCGGGCAGGTCGACGGCCTGCGGCGCCAGCTGGACGAGATCGACGCGTCGTGGCTTCGCCAGAAGGGACGGCTGACCCGCGAGATCCGGTTCTTCGTCGGCGAGCGGACGGGTGAGTACCAGGATCTGCGCCGGACCTTCATCGCCCGCCGTGAGGGCGGCACCGGGCAGGACGACGTGGTCGCGTACATCTCCTACTCACCCGTGTTCGGCACCCAGCCGGGCTGGCTCTACGACCTCACCCGGCGACGTCCCGAGGGCGCCCGCGGAGCCATCGAGATGGCCTTCGCCCTTGCCGCCGAACGGATGAAGGAGGACGGCGATCCGTGGCTGCACCTCGGGCTGACCCCCTTCGTCGGTCTGGATCCCGCCAACGAGCTCGACAGCACCCATCCGTCCGCGGCGCGGGCGATCCGCCTGCTCGCCGAGCGTGGCCAGTTCCTCTACCCCTCCGCGAGCCAGGCGTCGTTCAAACGCAAGTGGCGTCCGCAGCTCGTGACGCCCGAGTACCTCACCTTTCCCGGACGTCTGCGCCTGATCGACGTATGGCGACTCATGAAGGTGGCGAACCTCATATGACCTCCAAGAACGCGACCGGCGGCGATGCCGGATCCGCTCAGCGGGACATCGCGATCCAGGACACCCCGGTCTGGGAGCGGGTCCGGGACGACGCCCCCGTGCGGCAGCGCTTCACCGGCCGGGCCGTGGTCGACGTCGCGATCGTCGGCGCCGGGCTGACCGGTCTGTCGGCAGCCCTGCACATCCTGCGGGAGCGACCGCATTGGTCGGTGCTGGTGCTCGAGGCGGACCGGGTGGGTGCCGGGGCCAGCGGGCGCAGCACCGGGATCGTCGGCCCCGGCGTCGGCGGCCGGATCAGGTATCTCCGCAGGCGCTACGGTCCCGAGACGGCCCGAGCCGCCTTCCAGCACAGCGAGGAGTGTGTGCAGACGGTGATCCGCCTCGTCCAGGACGAGGGGATCGACTGTGCGATGACGCCGAGCAGTCACCTGCTGTGCGCCGCCACCCGGGCCCAGGCGGCCATGCTGGGCCGAGAGGAGCGCGCCTTCGCCGAACTCGGCCTGACCGTGCCGTTCCTGTCCCGCCGGGAGGTCTCCGACCGGCTGGGCCACCCCGCGTACTTCGGCGCCCTGGCGTACCAACCGGTGGTCCAGATCAATCCGTTGGGGCTCTCTCTCGGCCTGGCCGACGCGGTGGTCCGGGCCGGCGGCCGGGTCGCCGAGCAGAGCCCGGTGACCGAGGTCAACCCGCACCGCGGCGGGGTCAGGCTGCGCGTCGGTCCGTACGGGGAGGTTGACGCGCATCAGGTGGTGATCGCGACGGACGGCTACACTCCGCCCGGTCTGCCGCACGGCCGACGGATCGTCCCGGTCCGCACCCATGTGCTGGCGACCCGGCCGCTCACCCCCGCGGAACGCGCCGAGCTGGGCTGGAGCGGCCACGAGGCGGTCATCGACCAGCGCTTCTTCTTCTCCTACTACCGGTTCGACGAGGAGGGGCGGCTGCTCTTCGGCGGCGGTCCGGTGTGCGGCCCGAACGCCTCGCCCGCGTTCTCCGAGCGGATCTGGATCAGGCTGGCGCGCGAGTTCGGCCAACGCTTCCCGGCGCTCGGCCACGTGCCCTTCACCCACCGTTGGTCGGGCCTGACCGGTGCCACCCTCGACCGGATCCCGGTGCTCGGCCCGGTGCCGGGGATGCCGGGTGTGATCTTCGCGGGCGCGTGGACCGGGCATGGACTGGCGATGTCGGTCGGCTGCGGTCCCTCGGTCGCCGCGCTGCTGACGAAGGGCCACGACCCGGCGGGCCGCCCCTGGCACCGGTCGCGAACCGGGACTCCCCGGCTGGGGCCGCTGCAGCCCTTCTTCGTCAAGAGCTATGTGACGGCCATGGACGCCGTCGACCGCGGGGGCGCGCTGATCCAGCGGCTGCGCGGGGTCCCGGAACGCGGCGGACGGTGATCCCGCACGGCCGGTGACCTCACACCATCCATGCCACCAGGAGGTGTACGTGAAGTTCGACTACCTGAGGCTGATGCGGGAGGAAAGCGGGGACCTCGCCGACTTCCTCGACGACCTGCCCGACTCCGATTGGAACAGCGCGACCTTGTGCACGGGCTGGCGGGTGCGTGAGGTGGTGAGCCACATGGCGGCGGGCCACACCGCCTCGCTGACCGGCTATCTGGCCCTCCTCGTCCGCTGCGGGGGGTCGGTCGAGAAGACCTCCGAGGTGATGGCCCGCCGGTTCGCCGCCGAGCACAGCCCCGCCCAGATCGCCGCCGCCTTCCGGCGCGGCACCAGCGGCCGGCCGAAGGGGCCGACGGCGCTGGTCCCCAAGGCCGAGCTGTTCACCGACCACCTGGTCCACCACCAGGACATCCGCCGTCCGCTGGGCCGGTCCCGTGCCATCCCCGAGGCGCGGCTGCTCGCCGCCCTGCACTCGCTGGGGAGCCTGAGCGCGCGGGTGGGGAGCAAGGCCAGAATGCGCGGTCTTCGGCTGGTCGCGGAGGACGTGCCGTTCCGGGCACAGACCGGTGCCGAGGTGCGCGGACCGGCGGAGGCCCTGGTGATGGCGCTGTGCGGCCGTGCTGACGCCGCCGCTGATCTGCGGGGCGAGGGGGCCGAGCTGCTCAGGCGGCGGCTGGCGGCCGAGACCGACCAGATGGCCTCCCCGATACGACACACGAGCAGTGAACACGACGCCGGAGGTGTGAGGTGAAGTTCCTCGAGCGGGAGCGCCGGACCCTGGAGCGGTACATTCCCAACCTGGACAAGGCGCTCTCCGAGCTCCCCCTCCAGGTCCTCGAGAGCCGGGAGAGCCCGGCCATCGGACTGTTCCGCGACTCGGCCGGCCCCGGACTGCTCGTACCCACGGAGTTCGGCGGCTCGGCGGCGAACGCGGTGGACGCGGTGCGCGTCCAGCGGGCGATCGGGGCGCGGTCACCGAGTCTCGCCGTGGCGACGACCATGCACCACTTCAGCATGGCCTCGATCGTCTCGTTGGGTGAGGACAGCACGGGCTTCGAGTGGCTGCTCCTGGAGGCGGTGGCCCGCGACCATCGCCTGGTCTCCTCCGCCTTCGCCGAGGGCCGGCCGGGGCAGCCCATCCTGAGCCCCAGCATGCAAGCGAAGCCGGTGAAGGACGGCTATCTCGTCAGTGGCCGGAAGAAGCCGTGCAGCCTGGCCCGCTCGATGGACCTGATCACCGCGGGCATCGCCGTGGAAGGGCCGGACGACACCCCCGTGATGGCCGTCGCGCTCATTCCCACCGAGTCCCCCGGCGTCAGCGTCAAACCGTTCTGGAACTCCTGGGCGCTGGCCGGGGCCGAGAGCGAAGAGGTGGTGATCGACGAGGTCTTCGTCCACCGCGACCTCGTCATCGAGACCACCGTCGGCTTCGGCCACCAGTTGGACAAGCTGACGCTGTTCAGCTTTCTGTGGTTCGAGCTGTTGATCACCGCGAGCTATCTGGGCGCGGTGAGCGCCCTGGCCGAGCGGGTCTTCGCGAGCGAACGGACCCCCAAGTCCGAGAAGGTCCGGCTGCTGTGCGAGGTCGAGGGGGCCGCCCTGCAGCTGGAGGGCATGGCACGGGCGCAGGAGGCGACCGAGCACGACACCGAGGCGTTCGCCCGCTGCCTCATCGCGCGGTTCGCCATTCAGGACGCACTCACCCGGGCCGCGTCCTCCTGCGTCGAGCTGCTCGGCGGGGTGGCCTTCGTCTCGTCTCCGGACGTGGCCTGCCTCCTGGCCTCGGCCCATGCGCTGGCCCTGCACCCCCCGAACCGCACGGGCTCCATCGACTCCTTCGCCGACTACATCAACGGCGGCCAGATCAACGTCACCTGAGCGCCGCCGCACTCCACCACACCGCCCCCTCTCCGCATCCGCCCCGGCTCTGTCGCCCCTCGTACCTCCCGTTCGACGCGATCCACGCCCCATGAAGTGAGAGGACCTTTTACGATGACCATCGACGCAGCCCTGTCGACGGCCCCGGCCGAAGAGCGAACCGGCGCTCCCGGCTTCGACTTCCACGAAATCGTCAGTATCTCCCGCGCCCATCTCAACAAGGGGCGGGCCTCAGTCGCCGAGATGCTCGGGGGCCACAGCGAGGTCGCCAGCGAAGGGGCGTATCTCTTCGGCCATGACGGACGGCGTTATCTGGAGTGCGGCGGGTACGGAGTCTTCATCCTCGGCCACCGGCACCCCGCCGTCACCTCGGCGGTGGTGCGCCAGGTGACGACCCACCCGCTCGCCACCCGTGTGCTGCTGGAGCCGGTGGCCGCTCGCGCGGCCAAGGCGGTCGCCGACCTCACTCACCAGGGGCTGGAGTACGTGCACTTCGTCCCCTCGGGCAGCGAGGCCACGGAGGCGGCCATCAAAATGGCGCGCGGACTGGGCAAACGACGCCTCATTTCCACCGTCAACGGCTTTCACGGCAAGACGATGGGCGCGCTGAGCGTGACCGCCCGGGAGATCTACCAGACGCCGTTCAAGCCCCTGCTGCCGGACCGCAGCCATGTGCCGTTCGGTGACATCGACGCACTCACCCGCGAGCTGGAGGCCGCCCCCGGCGAGGCTTGCGTGATCATGGAGCCGGTGCAGGGCGAAGGCGGGGTCATCATTCCGCCCGACGGCTATCTGCGCCAGGTGCGCGAGGCCTGCGACGAATTCGGTGCGACCCTCGTCTTCGACGAGATCCTGACCGGCATGGGCCGCTGCGGACAGCTCTGGGCCTGCGGTGACGTCGCTCCCGACATCATGCTGATCGGCAAGGGGCTGAGCGGCGGCGTGGTGCCGGTGGCGGCCGCCGTCGCCACCCCGGAGGCGTACGCCCTCATCAACCGCGACCCGCTGCTGCACTCCTCGACGTTCTCCTGCGCCCCGATCGCCATGGCCGCCGCCGAGGCGGCCGCGCACGCCATCGTCGACGAGCGGATACCGGAACGCGCGGCGGAGCTCGGCCCGCGCATCCTCAGCGGACTGCGCGAGATCCTCGACCGGGTCTGCCCCCACCTGATCAAGGAGGTGCGCGGGATCGGTCTGCTGTTCGCCCTGGAGTTCCAGTCGGGCGAGTTCGCGGGCGAGTTCCTGTTCGAGCTGCTGGACCGCGGTGTCGTGACCAACCACTCGCTCAACGCGTCGAGCGTGATCCGCATGACTCCGCCCGCCTGCCTCAGCGAAGCCGACATCGACTGGCTGTTCAGCGCCGTCGAGGGAACGGCGGAGCACCTCGCGGGGCTCTTCCCCGCCCCCCGCTGAGCCGCCTTCTCCCTTTCTTTCCCCCACCGCATTCTCCCCTCCCGTCACCACGTCCCGGAGGCCCACCATGCGTCATGTCAGGCTGCTCGCCCGGTTCCCCGGCGGAGATCCGAGCGAGGCGTTCGAGAGGATCATCGACTTCGAGAAGTACCCGGATCTGGTGGATCCGGTACGCACCATCGAGATCGACCGGACCTCGGACGCCGATTTCGACAGCCGATGGTCTGTCATCTTCCGCAAGGGAATCCTCAACTGGTCCGAGAAGGACCACATCGCCCGTGACACCCTCACCCTCACCTTCGAGCAGGACGAGGGCGACTTCGACGTACTCACCGGCGCCTACCGCGTGGTGCCCACCGCGGACGGCTGCGACATCTTCATGGAAAGCACCTTCGACTTCGGTGTGAGCAGCATCGAATCCATCGTGGAACCGATCGCCGCCCGCGTGATCAAGGAGAACTTCGAACTCATCCTCATCGGCCTGCTCGGCCCCACCGTGTTCTTCCCGGCGAACGAGCAGCCGGACGAGACGGTCCACACCCAGTACACCGTCCTCGACTACGCCACGCCGGACGCCGCCGTGGCACAGCAGGGGGCGGTCGCCTCATGAAGGACTACCGACTCTACGTGGGCGGGCAGGACATGAACGGGGTCGGGGGCGGCAACGTCCACGCCGTTCACGCGCGCCTGATGCTCGACGACGTCCTCACCGCCGTCTCCCTCAAGCGCCGCCTCGATAAGGGCGGCGACATCCTGCCGGACGACGAGGTCCTCTCCCGCTGCGCGCTGGCCGGCCCCGAGCAGTTGCAGGCGGCGGCCGAAGCCGCGCACGAGGCCAAACAGGCCTGGGCGGCCGTGCCGCTGGAGCGGCGCCTGGGGCTGCTGGCCCGCTTCCATCAAGAACTCGCCCGGCGGGCCGGAGAGTTCATCGAGCTGCTGATCGCCGAGGGCCACCCGCGCAGGTTCGCCGAGATCGAGGCGACGAGCATCCTCGACGCCACCGGCCCGGAGGCCATCGACTTCTACCGTCGGCAGCTCGTCCAGGAGGTCGCGACCCCTGGGCGCCACCTCAAGCTGGTGCGCAAGCCGGACGGCGTCGTGGGCCTCAACCCGCCGCAGAACGCGGCCACGACCAACAGCGCGGTCGGCGTCTGCGTCCTGGCCGCGGGCAACACGCTGGTCCTCAGGGCGCCGCAGGGCTGCCCCACCGGCGTCCACTTCCTCTTCCGTGAGCTGGTCGCCCCGCTGCTGGACGAAATCGGGGCCCCGCCCGGCACCCTGAACATCATCACCGCCCCGACCGCGCTGACCCTGCGCCACTGGATCGACAGCCCCCTCATCGACGACGTCTTCTACTTCGGGGACAGCACCCGCGGCCTGGCCATCGCCCAGGAGTGCATGGCCAAGTCGACCAAACCCATCCTGGAGCTGGCGGGCAACGACGGGCTGGTGGTGTGGCGGGACGCGGACCTGGCACATGCCGCCCGCGCGCTCACCGAGAGTTTCATCGGCTCCGGGCAGGTCTGCCTCGTGCCCAAGTTCGGCATCGTCCATCCGGCGGTCGCCGACGAACTCCTCGCCCGTCTGCTGGACGAGGTGGCGCGGATCCGGCCGACCCGGCCGGATGACGACGCGGCGTGGCTCAGCCCGGTGATGAAGTCCGAGCGGTACTTCGAGTTCCTCACCGAGGCCGTACGGTCGGGCGCGAGCGTGCTGGCCGGCGGCCACCGCTGCGACCTCGACGGAGACCAGGACGAAGCCGGATCCTTCATCGAGCCGACCGTACTGCGGGTGAACGGGCTGGAACTCGCCGACTCGATACGGGCCGTGCGTGAGGAAACCTTCTTCCCCCTGCTGCCGATCGTCGTGCCGGACGATCCCGGGGACGACGAGAAGCTCTTCAGCGCCGTTCTGGAGTTCCTGAACGGCAACCGCTACGGGCTGCGGAACTCGCTGTGGGCGCGGGACAAGGGTGTCATCGACCGGTTCTGCGCGGAGCTGTCCGTCGGCGGTCTGCTCAAGGTCAACGACTCGCACATCGGCACCGTCGCCCCGCTGCCCGCCCACGGCGGGACCGGGCTGTCCGGCGGCCCCTTCGGCGAGGCCAATCTGCCGATCATCAGCACCACCCATCTGCAGGGCATCAGCGTCGCCGCCGGCGATGACCCCCGGGAGTCGGCCTACGGCCTGCGCCCACGACCGACAACCCACCAGTCGTAAGAGCGAGAGAGGGGACGATCACCATGCCAGACCAGACCCGCCTGCTGAATCGCCCGCTGACCATACGACTGTGCCTCACCTTCCTCATTCTGGAAGGAGCGGTGATCGGCGTCCACGCGCTGTTCTTCCCCCGGTACTTCTACGAGGAGTTCTTCCTCGGCGCGGGGTGGCTCAAGATGATGGGCCCGTACAGCGAGCACCTGACCCGGGACGCCGGGGCGCTCTATCTCGGGATCACCGTCGCGACATACCACGCCGCACGCCGGCTGACCCCGGACTACGTCCAGGGGATATGCATGGCCCAGGCGGTGGCCGCGTTCCCCCACATGATCTACCACATCGTCAACTGGCGCATGTCGGGGTTCTGGCAGATGATCCCGCAGGCCGGCACGTTGTTCATCACCGTGGTGATCGCTCTGGTCGGGGTGGTCCAGTCCCGCCGCCACGAACACGAGACGGCCGCCACCTCCCAGCAGCGCCCGGCGGCCGCCGCCTCGGCGACACGCCGCTGAGGGCGAGACCCACCGTGCCGGAACCGACCATGGAACGTTTCGACGTGGCGGTCGTGGGAGGGCGGGTCGCGGGCTCCTCGGCCGCGGCCCATCTCGCCCGCGCCGGGCTCTCCGTACTCCTGCTGGAACGGGCTAAGGCCCCCAGCGAGATCCTCTCGACGCACACCATTCAGGACCTCGACTGCCTGGACCGGCTCGGCGTCCTCGACACGGTGCTCGCCACCGGTTCGCCGCCCATGCCGCGCTCCACGCTGTGGATCGACGACTGCGATCTGTCCGTCGACCACGTCGAACAGCCGTGGCTGTCGGTCCGCCGCCTGACCCTGGACGGGCTGTTGCTCGACACGGCGCGCCGCGCCGGGGCCGACGTGCGCTTGGAGTGCAAGGTGACCGGGCTGCTCCGGGACGACCGCGACGGCCGCGTGAACGGGCTGCGCTACGAGGACCCGCACGGCCGCGAGGTCTCGGTCTCCTGCCGGCTGGTCGTGGGCGCCGACGGGCGCAGCTCGACGGTGGCCCGGCTGGCCGGAGCCCGCAAGTACCACCAGAGCTGGAACGAACGCGGCGCGGTGTGGCGGTACTTCGAGGGTCTTCCCGCGCCCCCGGAGTTCTTCTTCTGCCGACGCGGCGATGACCTGCTGCTGGCCGCGCCGTGCGATCAGGGCCGCGTGCTGCTCGCCGTACAACCCGCGCTGAAGGACACCTCCGGGTACCGGGCTCCGGGGGAGATCGAGCGGGCTTTCCTGCGGGCCGCCCGGCCCTGGGGGCAGGACGGCCGCGAGTGGAAGGACCTGCTCGCGGACGCCGAGCCGGACGGGGCCGCCCGGATGGTGCTGCGCTACGCCTGCTTCTTCAGGGAGAGCGCGGGGCCGGGCTGGGTCCTGCTGGGCGACGCCGGGCACGTCAAGGACGCGGTCACCGGGCAGGGGATCTCCGACGCCATGCGGCACGCCGAGCGGCTCACGGCCCGGGTGCTGCCCGCTTGGAGATCCACACGGTCGCTGGACGCCGCGACACGGCACTGGTGGCACGCACGGGACCGGGACGCGGCCCCCATGTACTGGCTCTCCCAGGACATGGGGAGAGCGGGCAGCTCCTCACCGCTGTACGGGAGCTTCTTCGAGCGCATCGCCTCATCGGAGCGGCTGAAACTGCGCCTGCAGGAGGTGCTCGGGAGGCGCTACCGGGTCCGGCGGTTCATCGCCCCGTACCGGTTCGCGGCCGTGATCGCCGCCCAGCTGCGCAAGGGCGAGACGCCTGCCGGCGCGACGCTGCGGGAGGCGCGCGAACTGATCCGTACGGAGGCCGTCCGGCGCTGGATGGGCGTCCGGCCCCGCTATGAGAGGCAGCGGGACGGGCGGGCGTCGATAGCGGCCCGAGGGGGGAACACGGGCGCGGACCGGCTTACACCGGCCGGGGGCGCCCCGGCGGGGACAGCCGCGGCGGCGGCCGCGGCTGCCCCCGCCCGCCAGGACCACGACGAGAGGAAGGGTGGAGGAGATGGCGACGACCGAAGTGACCGAGCTCATCGCGTTCCCCGTGGAGGAGGTGTTCGAACTCATCGCACGGCCCGATCGGCATCCTCTGTGGCAGAAGGACCTGACGAGTGACGGAATCGTCTCCGGAGACGGCACGGTGGGCAGCCGGGGGCGGGAGGTCCGGCGCTTCATGGGCCGCTCGGTGATCACCGAGTACGAGATCACCGAGCACGCCGCGCCGACCCGGTGGGGGTTTCGCAGCGTGCGCGGCCCGATCAGCATGGAGGGCGTCTTCACCTGCGCGCCGGTCGACGGGGGAACGGAGGTGCGAGCGCGGATCAGCTTCAGCGGCTGGTCGGGTGAGGCCATGGCCCGCTTCGCCAAGCGGCAGTTCCTCGAGCACCTGCGCCGGCTGAAGGAACTCGCCGAACGCGGTGGGCTCGCGTCGAGCGACAACGTTCACGGAGCCTAGGGAAACGGTGCTGATGATGCGCTCAGGACACGGGAGGTACCCGATGGCGGAGGATCCGCCCCCCGCCGACCCGGGCTCCCCCACCAAGGAGACCGCGACCACGGATTTCCGGCAGGTGATGAGCGGGCACGCGGCCGGGGTGGCGGTCGTGACCGCCGGCCGGGCGGGGAGCCCGGCGGGCCTGACGGTGACCTCGCTGACCTCGTTCAGCGACCTTCCGCCGAGCATCTGCTTCAACATAGGAGTGACGGCCCGTTCCCACCAGCCCGTCATCAACGCGGACGCCATAGGCGTGCACATGCTCGCCGCCGGCCAGCGGCGGATCGCGGAGGTCTTCAGCAGCCGCGTGGACGACAAGTTCAGCGGACTTGACTGGTCGTGGGACGGGTCGGTGCCCCGGTTGCCGGGCGCCCTCGCCTACCTGCTGTGCCTGCCGGTGGCGGTCTTCCGGCACGGTGATCACAGCCTGGTCGTCGCGGAGGTCAAGCGCATGGAGGCGGCAGAGGGCTCGCCCCTGGTCTATCTGCGCAGGAGCCTGGGCTGGCAGCTGGTCACGGTGAACCGATGAGTGCCGACGGGGCGATGAGCACACGGCCGACGGCCTTCCTCGGCCCCTTCGGATCGGTCACGGAACCGTTCTCGCTGGTGAACCGGCACGGGGCCACCATCCGCGGCGCGCTGTCCCGGCTCGGAAGCGACAAGCGCGGCGGCCGGTGCGGTGACGCGCCGGTGGCCGTGGTGGTGGCCGGACTGGGCCGGACCCGGCGGTGGACGCTGTTGCCCGGCCTCCAGCTGCTCGCCAACGGCTTCACCGTCGTCCGCTTCGACCTCACCAACTCGGTCGGGCTGAGCGACGGTGACATCCTCGACTTCACCCTGACCAGGGCCTGTGAGGACCTGTGCGATGTCGCCCACTGGGCGCGCGAGAGGTACGGAACCGACCGGATCACGGGCCTGGCGGCCAGCGTCACCGGGCGGGCCGCCCTCCGGGCGGCGGCGCTGGACCCGGGGCTGTTCCGCCTCGTCGGCACCCTCTGTGGGGTGGTGGACGCACGCGCCACGCTCACCGCCATCCTTCAGGGGACCGACCTGGTCGGGCAGTTGCACGCCGGGACCCTGCGCGATCTGCAGGGGGTGGGTACCCTGTTCGGCCACGAGATCAGACTGCGCGGGGTGGAGAGTCTGGTCTCCGACGACTGGGCGGGCATCCACAGCACGGTCCGGGACCTGCGGACCGCCCGGCACACCCGCTTCCTCGACTTTCACGGGAAGCGTGATCCGTGGATCCGTACCGCGGATGTGCGGGCGGTCTTCCGGTCGGTGCCGCACGCCCAAACCTTCGTCATCGACGAAGCCGGCCATGAGTTGAACCGACGTCAGACTCGGTTCGCTCTCAGCCAATTGATCCAGGAGCACTGGGCCACGACGGATCTCCGCGAGGCGGGGAGCCGGAAGCCGGGCGGGGATTCCCCGTCGGTCCCCCCGGTGCCCACCGTCGAGGAACTGTCGGCGCAGCGCCGGACCGAGGAGGCACTGGACCAATGGTGGCGGGCCCAGCGCCCGGTCCCCGTCCCGCCGTTCGTGTAAGGAGTCCAGCCGTGTACCCGGGAACCCACGCCACCATCACCCCCGACAAACCGGCCGTCGTCATGGCGCAGTCGGGTCGGACCCTCACCTATGCCGAGCTCGACGACCGCTCGGCGCGCCTGGCCGCCGCCCTGCACCAAGCGGGTCTGCGTCAAGGAGACGTCATCGCCCTCCTCTCCGACAACGCCCCCGAGGCCTTCGAGGTCTACTGGGCCGCGCTGCGGTCGGGCCTGTACATCACGGCCATCAACCACCACCTGGCCCCCGACGAGGCCGCCTACATCGTCGAGGACAGCGAGGCCGCCGTCCTCATCGCCTCCGTCGGCGTGGCCGAGCTCGCCCGGGACCTGGTGGCCGGGGCGCCCGGCGTCCGGCTCCGGTACGCCTTCGGCGGCGACATCGAGGGGTACGACTCCTACACCTCCCTCGTCGACAACGCCCCTGCCCGCCTGGAGCGGCAGCCGCGCGGGGCCGACATGCTCTACTCCTCCGGGACGACGGGCCGTCCCAAAGGCGTCAAGCCCCCGCTGCCGACCTTCGAGGTGGACCAGCCCGGCGATGCGCTGACGGCGGTCGTCGGCCGGCTTCTGGGACTCACCGCCGACGATGTCTATCTCTCGCCCGCGCCGATCTACCACGCCGCTCCGCTGCGGTGGTGCGGTATCGCGCACAGCCACGGTGGCACCGTCGTCCTGATGGAGAAGTTCTCCGCTCAGGGCGCCCTGGACGCCGTCCAGCGTTACGGCGTGACGGTCCTCCAGATGGTGCCGACTCATTTCGTCCGCATGCTCCAGATGCCCGCCGACGCCCGGGAGCGCGCCGACCTGTCGACCCTGCGCCACGCGGTGCACGCCGCGGCTCCCTGCCCACCGGAGGTCAAGCAGGCGATGATCGACTGGTGGGGCCCGATCCTCATCGAGTACTACGCCTCCACGGAGGGGAATGGCCTCACGATCATCTCCTCGAAGGAGTGGGCCGAACGGCCGGGCTCGGTCGGCAGGGCCTTCCTCGGGCAGATCAAGATCTGTGACGAGGACGGCGCCGAGGTGCCGGTGGGTGAGGTCGGCACGGTGTACTTCGCGCGCGACCAGGTGCCGTTCAGCTACCACAACGACCCGCGGAAGTCCGCCGCCGCGCGACATCCTCGGCACCCGACCTGGACCGCCGTCGGTGATCTGGGGTGCCTGGACGAGGACGGCTATCTCTTCCTCACCGACCGCAAGGCGTTCACGATCATCTCCGGCGGGGTGAACATCTACCCGCAGGAGATCGAGAACGTCCTCGCGCTCCATCCCGCGATCCACGACGTCGCCGTCATCGGTGTCCCGGACCCGGAGATGGGGCAGCAGGTGAAGGCCGTCGTCCAGGTGCGCGACGGCTTCGTCCCCTCCCCCTCGCTGGCCGAGGAAATCATCTCCTATGTGCGCGGACGCATCGCCCACTTCAAGGCGCCGAGGTCCGTTGACTTCGCCGACGCACTGCCGCGGACCGCCACGGGCAAGCTGGTGAAGCGGACTCTCGCCGACCGGTACGCGTCGCGCATGCCCCACGTCATCCGCTGAGCCTTCGAGCCGTCGTGCCCCGGACGCGCCCGCGTCCGCCGAGAGGAGTTCCGTCAGTGTCCGAATTCACCAACAAGCGCTGCGTTGTCACGGGGGCGGCTTCGGGGATCGGCCAGGCCGTCGCGCACCGGCTGATCGGCGAGGGCGCGCGGGTCGTCGGCCTCGATCGCAACGAGCCGTCCGTCGGGGTGTCCGCACACATCAAGGTCGAGCTGGCCGACCCGGAGAGCATCGACGCGGCCCTGGCCGAGCTGGACGGCGAGTTCGACGCGCTCGTCAACGTCGCCGGTGTGCCGGGGACGGCTCCGGCCGATGTCGTCTTCGCCGTGAACGCGCTGGCGGTGCGTCACCTCACCGAGGCCATGCTGCCGCGCCTCAACCCCGGCGGCTCTGTGGTGATCGTCTCGTCGATAGCCGGGCTCGGCTGGCCGGCCCGCCTGGACACCGTCAAGGAGGTGCTGGCCACCGAGTCATTCGCCGAGGGCGCCGCCTGGTTCGCGGCGAACCCACAGGAGGGCAATGCCTACAACTTCGCCAAGGAAGTGACCACCGTCTACGTACTGACCAAGGCTCTGGCCCTGAACGAGAAGGGATTGCGGATCAACGCGGTCCTGCCCGGCCCGGTCGAGACACCCATCCTGGCGGACTTCGAGCAGACGATGGGCAAGGACACCCTCGACGGCGTCAAGGCACTCCTCGGCCGGCACGCCGTGCCGGATGACATCGCCGGGGCGATCCGCTTCCTGCTCAGCGACGACGCACGCTGGATCAACGGGCTCCCGCTGATCGCCGACCGCGGCATCGCGGCCTCCATCGCGTCCGGTCTCATCCCGGCTCCCGAGATCTGATCGGCTGGGGAGGAAACCGTGACAGTCAACCCGACGGGCGCCCCGCCGGCGCCGCGGGCCCCGGGTCCCGCGGGCCCGCTCGCCGATGTCCTGGCCCGCCTGCGCGAGGTGCAGGCGAGCGGGCGCACCCGGCCACTGCCGTGGCGGCAGGCGCAGCTGCGCGGCATCGAGCGGCTTGTCACCGAGCGGGAGGGCGAGATCGCCGCCTCCCTCGCACGGGATCTGGGCCGCAGCGCTCCGGAGGCGTGGCTCGGCGACATCGCGTCCACGGCCGGTGAAGCCGCCTTCGCCCGCAAGCATCTGCACCGGTGGACGAAGCGGCAGAAGGTCCGGCTGCCGCTCATGCACCTCCCCGGCTCGGGGTGGGTGCAGTACGAGCCGCTCGGCGTCGTCCTTGTCATCGGACCCTGGAACTACCCCGTGTACCTCACGCTGGCCCCGCTCGTGGCGGCCGTCGCCGCCGGTAACTGCGCCGTCGTCAAGCCCTCGGAGGTCGCCCCGGCGACATCGGCCCTGCTGGCCCGGCTGATTCCGGAATACCTGGACCGCGAGGCCGTGGTGGTGGTCGAAGGCGACGCGGCCACCACCCAGGAGCTGCTCGCCCTCGGTTTCGACCACGCCCTCTTCACCGGCGGCACCGAGACCGGAAGCAAGATCATGGCAGCGGCGGCACCGACGCTCACCCCGGTGACCCTGGAGCTCGGTGGCAAGAGCCCGGTGATCGTGACGCGCGACGCCGACCTCGGCGTCGCCGCCCGGCGCATCGCCATGGGCAAGCTCCTGAACTCCGGCCAGACCTGCATCTCGCCCGACTACGTGCTCGTCGAACGGGCCGTCCGTGCCGAGCTGGTCGACCGGATCGTCGCTGCCGTGGCCCGGTTCCGCGGGGGCAGCCCCGGGGAGGGGCTGCCCATTGTCAACGAGCGGCACTTCGACCGGCTCACCGGGTACCTGGAGGCCACCTTGGGCACCGTGGTGACCGGTGGGTCGGCCAACCGGGCCTCATCGACGATGCATCCGACGGTCATCGTCAACCCGGATCCCAATGAACCCGTCATGTCGGCAGAGATCTTCGGCCCGATCCTTCCGGTGCTCGAGGTGTCCGATGTCGACGAGGCGATCCGCTTCGTCAGGGCCCGGCCGAAACCGCTGGCGCTGTATGTCTTCTCCGAGTCTTTGAGCAGGGCGCGACGGATCGTGGACGCGGTGCCGGCGGGCGGGGCGGTGGTCAACCACGTCGCGATGCACTGCTTGGTGCCCCAGCTGCCCTTCGGCGGGGTCGGCCCCAGCGGGATGGGCGCCTACCACGGCAAGTGGGGCTTCCAGCAGCTCAGCCACCGCAAGGCGGTCCTGTCCAAGACCGCCAGACCGGACCTCAAGCTGCTGTACCCGCCCTACACCCGTCGGGCGCTCGCCGTGCTGCGCCGACTCTTCTGATCCCGAGGCCACCGGCCCGCCGCGGGCGGGCGCGGTCAGCGTCTGGCGGCGTTGATCGCGTCGCGCGTCCGGTCCACCAGGGACATGAACGGACCCACGCTCCACTGGGCCGCCGGGGAGCCGGCCGCCGTGGGGTGCGGGTGGGTGGGCGCGATCTTCTCGGCCGCGCGCAGCCTGGCGCCCATGCGCTTGAGCTGTTCCTCCGTCCGCCCTTCGTGCACCGAGGGGAACTCCTCGTTCTCCTCGTGTTCGGCGTGCTCCACCACCGACCGTTCGAACGCGGCCAGCCGGGCGTCGAACTCGGCGCTGCGGACGTCCATCTTCTCCAGCTCGGCGAGTACCTTGTTGGCCTCTTTCTCCTCGTGGTTGCGGGCTTCGGCCTCCTTTTTGCCGGCGGTCTCCCGCGCGACCGGCCGCACGATCATCTCCTCCGCCGTTTCGTGCACCGCCAGCAGGGCCCGCAGCTCGTCGAACGCCTGCTTCTTGTGCTCGCCCTCCGCGCTCTTCACGTCCGCGAAGAGGTCCCGGATCCGGGCATGCTGTTCCAGCAGGATCCCGACCACGTCCCCCTCCGGCAGCTGGGCTGCGAGCCTGCGTTCCATGTCCGCGTTGCTCATCGCGGCATCCCTCCTCGTAGGACCTGGTTCTCTTCCGGCGAGTCACCCGAGAGCAGAGGAAGGAAACCGACTATTCCCCCATCTTTCGCCGACTCCGCGTATTCGTTCGGTTACGGACAGTTGAGCAGGTAGCGGTGTGGTTCGCGGGCCTGGACACCCGGGGCGACGAACACCGCCTCTTTCCATGGCAGTCCGTCGCGAAGAACATCGGCGCCGGGCTGCGAGGCGACCGCGCCCCGCTCGCCGGCGGCGGGTGGCCGAATGTCTGGAGCTGGTCGGCCTAGCGCCCGTTCCGGCGCGCTGACCTGGGTCAACGCCCACCAGGACGAGGCGCCCCGACTCTTCGCCGCCGCCAGCAGGCTGGACGCCGACGTCGCCGCGCGCACCTTCCACTGCCGCGAGTATCTGCTCCGGCACACGGCCCGGAGGCGGCGCCTGGCGGTCGACACGTTCCCCGGGAACTCGACCATCGCTTCGAACGACTACTCCCTTGCCGGCGCTCGCCGGCCCTTTCGCCGAATCAGGGAGTCACTGATGGCAGATGTGGACCGTAGTCGTCGCAAGCTGCTCCAGGCAGCCGCGGCAAGCGGGGTGGGCGCGGGGCTGGTGACACTCGGCGCGGCGCCGTCGGCGCGGGCCGAGGATGCCGAGACGCGCGGCGCCGCGCGGGCCGGGAAGCCCGGGGAGCCCAAGGTGCGGGTGGCGGTGCTGCTGTACGACGGGTTCACCGCGCTGGACGCGGTCGGGCCGTATGAGGTGCTGTGCCGGGTGCCGGGAGTGACGGTGACCATGGTGGCCGAGAAGGCCGGACGGGTCCGTACCGACACCGGAGAGCTGGCGCTGGTGGCGACGCGTTCACTGGACGGCGTGGCGCGGGCCGACGTACTGCTGGTGCCGGGCGGGGGTGAACGCGGCATCACGACGACCATGGCCAACGCCCGGGTCCTGGACTGGATCCGCCGCATCCACCACCAGTCCACCTGGACCACCTCGGTGTGCACGGGGTCGCTGATCCTGGGCGCCGCCGGGCTGCTGCGCGGTCTGCCCGCCACGACCTACTGGGCCTCCCGCCCGTATCTGGCGGACGCCGGTGCGGTCTACACACCGGGGCGGTTCGTCGAAGCCGGAAAGATCATCACCGCGGCGGGGGTCTCCGCCGGGATCGACATGGGTCTGCACCTCGCCGCCCGGCTGTCCGACGAGCGGGTCGCCCAGGCCACGCAGCTCGCCGTGGAGTACGACCCCGATCCGCCCTTCGACACCGGCAGCCCGGAGAAGGCGGGCCCGGAGTTGCAGCAGCTCGCGCTGAAGCTGCTCGCGGACGCCGCGCGATAAAGGGCCGCGGTGCATGCGCTGGTACGAGGACGACGCCTTCTGGTCGGCCATCCCCGACCCGCCCTGGCCCGTCCAGGGCACATCGGGTCGCCCATCGGCGGTACTGCGGCGGACATCGCGTCCGCACCATGGCTCATATGGCCCATGTGGCTCATATGGCTCATGGCAGCGCCACTCGTGGAGGCGGCGCCCGGGCCTCCCGCCCCGGGCATGCCGCCGTCCACCCCGCTCCCGGCCGTGGGAGCGCCCACCGTCTGCGCGAGCCGATACAGCAGATGCAGGCCCCATTGCGCGAACGCCGTCGCACCGGTCACGACCAGCGCCCCGCGCTCCCGCCCGGCCATCCACCACGCGGCCACCGCCGTCCCGGCGAACGCGGCGGCCACGGCCCACACCGGCAGGGTGTCGCCGGACATCAGCGCGTGCCCCAGTGCCGTCACCACGACGCACACCGCCGCGAACACGGCAGCTCGTGCGAGGCGGAAGGGCGACCTGGCGGACATGGCAGCCATGGTGCCAGCCGCCTGCGGTACACGTGCGGACGGACCAATCTTCATCACGCCGATGACAAACGCGACACGGGCGCCCCGGCCCAGTGCTGTCATGTGCGCCAGGTCACACCTACCGTCCGGAACTCAGCCGCCCGCGCAGCCGACGACTGACATGGCGAGGCTCAGATTCCGCCCGCCCGCGCTGCCCTCCAACCAGGAGCCGTCCATGTCCGCCACACCTCTCGTCCCTGCCACGGGTGGCTCTCCGGATGACCCCGCCACCGAGGACCCGCGGACCACTGATCCGGGCGACGGCTCTCCTGCCGGAGCCGGCGGATCCCTCTGGTCGGGTCTGCGGCCGCTGGTCCTGCGGCTGCACTTCTACGCGGGCGTGCTCGTCGCGCCGTTCCTGCTGGTGGCGGCCGTCACCGGGCTGCTGTACGCGGGATCGTTCCAGGCCGAGAAGATCATCTACAGCCACGAGCTGCGCGTCCCTGTCGGCGACCATGAACTGCCGATCTCCCAGCAGGTGGCCGCCGCCCGGAAGGCCCACCCCGAGGGCGAGATCAGCGCCGTACGGCCGTCGCCCGAGGACGGCGCCACCACTCGGGTGCTGCTCTCCGGCGTCAAGGGAGTCGATCACGCGCACACGCTGGCGGTGTTCGTGGACCCGTACACCGGCAAGGTGCGCGGGGCGCTGGAGCAGTACGGCTCCACCGGTGCCCTTCCGCTGCGCACCTGGATCGACGAACTCCATCGCGATCTGCACCTCGGCCAGACCGGCCGTCTCTACAGCGAACTCGCCGCCAGCTGGCTGTGGGTGATCACCCTGGGCGGTCTGCTGCTGTGGCTCGGCCGCCGCCGTAAGCAGCGCGCCCTCCGATCGGTCGCCCTGCCCGACCGCACCGCCACCGGCCGCAAGCGGACCATGTCCTTCCATGGCGCGGTCGGCCTCTGGGCCGCATTGGGGCTGCTGTTCCTGTCCGCCACCGGCCTGACCTGGTCGACGTACGCGGGGGCGAACATCGCGGACCTGCGCACCGCACTCGACCAGACCACCCCCACCGTCTCGGCCACCGTCGGCGGCGGCGAACACGCGGGACACGACATGGGCTCCGGCTCCATGCCGGGGATGGACATGGGCGGTACGGGCGAGACGTCCGGGCACACCACGGACGTGGGCCTCGACGCCGTCCTGAAGACCGCCCGCGCCAAGGGCCTGGACAACCCCGTGGAGATCGTCCCGCCCGCCGAGCCGGGCAGCGCGTACGTGGTCAGCCAGATCCAGCGCAGCTGGCCGGAGAAGCAGGACTCGGTGGCCATTGACCCGGCGACCGGCGAGGTCACCGACGTCCAGCGGTTCGCCGACTACCCGGTGCTCGCCAAGCTCACCCGCTGGGGCATCGACCTCCACACCGGAAACCTCTTCGGCCTCGTCAACCAGATCGCCCTGGCCGCCCTCGCCCTCTCGCTGATCCTCCTGATCGTGTGGGGCTACCGCATGTGGTGGCAGCGCGGCCGCGCCTCCGCCTTCGGCCGCCCCGTCCCCCGCGGCGCGTGGCGCCGCGTGCCGCCGTACGTGCTCCTCCCCCTGGCCGCCGCCATCGCCGTGATCGGCTACTACCTGCCGCTCCTCGGCATCCCGCTGGCGGCCTTCCTGGCCGTCGACCTCCTCCTGGGCGCGATCGCCCGCCGACGCGGCACATCCGGGCAGACAGCCTGAGGCGCGGAACGCCCCCGGCCGGTTCAGGTCGCGGCCGCGGCCGCCCGGCCGGCCGCGCGGCCCGAGAAGAGGCAACCCCCCAGGAAGGTGCCCTCCAGGGAGCGGTAGCCGTGGACGCCGCCGCCGCCGAAACCGGCCACCTCTCCGGCCGCGTACAGCCCGGGAATCGGTTTGCCGGAAGCGTCCAGGACCCGGCCGGAGAGGTCGGTCTGGAGGCCCCCGAGGGTCTTGCGAGTGAGGACGTTGAGGCGTACGGCGATCAGTGGCCCGGCACTGGGATCCAGGATCCGGTGGGCGGAGGCCGTGCGGCTGAGCGTGTCCCCCGGGTAGGCGAGCGCGTTGCGGATGCCCATGACCTGGACGTCCTTGGTGTACGGATTGACGATCTCGCGGTCGCGGGCCTCGATCTGGCGTCGGCCAGGCCGATCAGGTTCTTGCCCGTCAGCTTGTTCATGCCGGTGACCGTTCGGGCAGGGTCGCGGCGACGACGAAGTCCTCGCCCTTCTCCTGAACCGCTCGATCGGCTCCGGCGTCTGCCAGATGCGGGAGAGCAGCATCCAGATGTTCTTCTCGGTGAGGTCCGGGTTCTGCTCGGAGCCGGACAGCGCGAACCGGGTTGACGATGCGTCCGCCCGCCTTCTCGGTGATCGCCAGCATGCGACCGTCCACGTGCGCGGGCACACCGGTGATCATGGACTTGGGCGGCGTGCCGAGCCGGGCCGGCCAGTTGCTCCGTATCAGGTCGTGGTTGGCGCCGATGCCGCCGGAGGTGACGATCACCACGGGGGCGCCGAGCTCGAAGTCGCCGACCACCGTACGGGAGCTGGGCTCGCCCCGCGCCGCGTCGCTCGGTTCCAGGACCGCGCCGCGTACGCCGGTGACGGTGCCGCCCGTGACGACCAACTCGTCCACTCTGTGGCGGAACTTGAAGGTCACCAGCCCGCCGTCCACGGCCGCCCGGACTTTCCTCTCGAACGGCTCGACGACGGCTGGGCCGGTGCCCCAGGTGACGTGGAAGCGGGGCACCGAGTTGCCGTGTCCGTCCGCGAGGCCGCCGCCGTGCTCGGCCCAGCCCACGATCGGAAACCACTGCACGCCGAGCCCGGACAGCCAGGACCGCTTCTCCCCCGAGGCGCAGTCGACGTACGCCTCGGCCCACTTGTGGGCCCAGTAGTCCTGGCCGGACGGGTCGTCGACGCCGCGGTCGAAGCCCGCCGTGCCCAGCCAGTCCTGCCAGGCCAGTTCCTGGGAGTCCTTGATCCCCAGCAGACTCTGCTCGTCGGAGTCGACGAAGAACAGACCGCCGAAGGACCAGAACGCCTGCCCGCCCAGACTGGCCTCCGGTTCCTGGTCCACCAGCAGCACCTTGCGGCCCGCGGCCGCCAGTTCGGCCGTGGCGACCAGCCCGGCCAGACCGTGGCCCACGACGATGGCGTCCGCGTCCGCCGATGCAGCCGAGGCCGCGAAGGCCGGATACGTGGCCTGCGCGAGGGCGGCGTCGGCGAGCACGCCGCCGGCCACCGTCAGGGCACGGCGGCGGGTGAACGCGGCAGGGGCTGGGGAGTTCTCCATGGCTGCCTCCCGGAGGAGTTGCGCAGGGGACGGGAGCAGCGGGAGGTACCGCTGCGACAGCGAGAGGTACCGCTGCGACAGCGAGAGGGTTACCGAAGGTAACGCAGGGGCCCGGAGCCGCCAGAGTGCCGCACGGTGAACTCCGCTCCGCCACACGGAGAGGCCTCCGAAACATGTCCTTCATCCCGGAAGTACGGAGAGGTAACGGCTCCCTCCTAGCGTCCCCCGTCATGGACATGAGGGCCCGCCGGTGAGGCACCTCCACAAGCAGTCCCCGACCCGCAGCAAGGAGGCGTGGCATGAGCACCCAGCCACGACTGGCAGAAGTCACCGAGCCGGGACCCGCGCGGAAGGCAGCGCCAGGTACCGACCAGGCCGTCAAAGAGACCCTGGAGGACTACACCCTCCGCTTCGCACCCCGCAGTTACCGGCGCTGGAGCCCGATGGTGGTGGCGACGACCGCGCTCGGCGGCATCGCCTACATGGCCGACTTCTCCATCGGTGCCGGCATCGGTCTGGCCCACGGCACCGGAAACGCGCTGCTCGCGATCCTGGTCGCGGCCGTCGTCATCTTCGTGACCGGCTTCCCGCTGGCCTACTACGGAGCCCGCTACAACATCGACCTGGACCTCATCACCCGCGGTTCCGGCTTCGGCTACTTCGGCTCGGTCCTCACCAGCGTCATCTTCGCCAGCTTCACCTTCATCTTCTTCGCCCTCGAAGGCTCGATCATGGCCCAGGGCCTGAAGCTGGGCCTGGGCCTGCCCCTGTGGCTGGGCTACTTGGTCTCCACCCTCATGGTGATCCCACTGGTGATCTACGGCATGAAGGCGCTGAGCAAGCTCCAGGTGTGGACGACGCCGATCTGGCTGCTGCTGATGGTGGGCCCGCTGGTCTACCTGATCGCCAC
This sequence comes from Streptomyces sp. ME19-01-6, assembly GCF_033793745.1. NCBI lineage: Bacteria > Bacillati > Actinomycetota > Actinomycetes > Kitasatosporales > Streptomycetaceae > Streptomyces > Streptomyces sp. ME19-01-6. Next base: position 249,859 of record NZ_JARAXF010000002.1, read on the forward strand.
CGACCCGGGGACTGTCGACCGTTTCCTCGCCTACGCGGGCACCGACGGGAAGGGCGGCATCGACACCGCCGCCGTGCTACTGGGCGCGGGTGTGTGCCTCTCGCTGATCGCGCAGATCGGCGAGCAGATCGACTATCTGCGCTTCATGCCTCCCAAGACCGAGGCGAACAAGCGCGCCTGGTGGACGGCTGTGGTGATGGCCGGGCCCGGCTGGGTGGTGCTGGGCGCGCTGAAGCAGGCCATCGGCGTCTTCCTCGCGGTCTACATCCTCGCCGAGGTCGGTCCGGCCGCGGCGCCTGAGCCGATCCAGCAGTTCAAGGGCGCTTTCGACGCGATGATGCCGTCCTGGCTCGTCGTCCCGCTGGCCGTGGTCCTGGTCGTGATCAGCCAGATCAAGATCAACGTGACGAACGCGTACTCCGGCTCCCTCGCCTGGACGAACTCCTTCACCCGCGTCACGAGGCGATACCCGGGCCGGATGGTCTTCGTCCTGGTCAACCTCGGCTTCGCGCTCGCGCTGATGGAGGCCGACATGTTCAGCTTCCTCAACAGCATCCTGGGCTTCTACTCGAACTGCGCGATCGCCTGGGTGGTCACCGTGGCCACCGACATCATGGTCAACAAGTACCTGCTGAAGCTCTCCCCGCACGCCCCCGAGTTCCGCCGCGGCATGCTCTACGCCGTCAACCCGGTCGGCGTCGTCGCCTTCGTCGCCGCCTCCGGGCTCTCCATCGCCATGTACTTCCACCTGCTGGGCGACACCCTCCAGCCGTATTCTCCCGTCGCCGCCGCCGTCATCGCCTTCGTCTTCACCCCGCTGATGGCCGTGGCCACCAGGGGCAGGTACTACCTGCGCCGCACCGGCGACGGGATCGCCGAGCCGGTCCTGGACGAGGACGGCAACCCCAGCGCCGTGACATACGAGTGCCACGTGTGCCGGCAGCAGTTCGAGCGCCCGGACGTGGCCGCCTGTCAGACGCACGACGCCGTCGTCTGCTCACTGTGTCTGAGCACCGACACGGTCGGCGACCACGTACTGCCGGCCGCACCCGCCCTCCCGTAACGCCCGTTCGGAATGGGTGTGCGCGGGCCTGTCGCGCTGATCAGAGGGCGGCCCTCTCACCACTCATCCGGTACAGGCTCTCGTCCTGCACGGTGGCCGCCATGTCACGCGTCACCCGGTACGGGGCGAGCTCCGCACCGGGCCGCCCATCGCTGATCTCACCAGCCACCAACCGCCCGAGCAACGGGGCCAGATTGACGCCACTGTGGGTCACCACGCTGTAGAGTCCCGGGGCCGCCGGGCTGGTGCCGACCAGAGGGAGACCATCGGTGGGCACGGGGCGAACGCCGATCCGTGCCCCGGCCAGCCGTGCCGAGCGGAGCGCGGGAAGCAGGCGCTGGCCTTGCCGGTGCAGTCGCTCTTCGGGCGTGAGGCGGTCGCCCGGAGGGGGCGCTTGGAGCAGCAAGGCATCGATGGGCCAGGAGATCGAGCAGACGCGGTCGCCCGGCGCGGGCCGCAGATCCACCTCGGGCGTGGTGAGGATTACCTCCAGCCGAGCCTCGGGTACCGGGGTCGTCTCACCGACCAGGCCCGGCACGCGGTCCACCGGAAGGTGCACGCCCGCGAAACCGGCGATCCGGCCCGCGTCCGGGCCCGCGCAGTTCACCACCCAGTCGGCCTCCCAGTGACGCGCCTCGGTCCGCACGCCCCGGACCCGGCTGCCGTCGAGCGACAGACCGGTGGCCCGCAGGCCGTAGTGGATGTCCGCCCCGAGCAGGGCGGCCCGGTCGAGCAGCGACCGTACGAACAGAGGAGCGTCGTACCAGGCGGTTGCGTCGTGGACGACGATCTCCTCCGCCGAGCAGGCACCGGGGTCCACCGCGGGTGCCAGCTCGCGTAGCTCCGCCGGGTCCGCGATCCGGCAAGGGTGGCCCCAGGACCGCAGCCGGGTGGCTCGGTCCCGGAGCGACCGCTGTTCGGCCGCTGTGTCCGCCCACTGCACCGTGGGGGCGGCATGGCGCCACGAGGCGCCGCCCAGTTCCGCGGCGAGTTCGGCGTGGAGGGCGGCGCTGCGACGGTTGAACTCGTAGTAGCTGACGGGGGTCTTGAGGTGGGTGACGTCCATGGCGAAGGTCGCGCTGGACGTTCCCGCGGCCGGGCCGCCCGCTTCGATCACGGTGACGTCGGCGCCGGCCAGTGCCAGGTGGTAGGCGACGGAAGCGCCGATCACACCGGCGCCGAGGACGATGACACGGGACACGTGGTTTCCTTAACTGTTGGTCAGAGCCGGCCGGGTGTCAGCGGCGGAGAGTCGACGGACCGCGCTCAGCGGACCTTGCGGAGAAACGCCTGGGTGCGTTCCTGCCGCGGCGAGCCGAGGACAGCGTCGGGCGGACCCGACTCCACCACGACTCCGCCGTCCATGAAGGCCAGCGAGTCGCACACCTCTCGCGCGAAGCCCATCTCATGAGTGACAACGATCATGGTCATGCCGTCCCGGGCGAGTCCCCGCATCACATCGAGGACCTCGCCCACGAGCTCGGGATCGAGGGCGGAGGTGGGCTCGTCGAAGAGCATCAGCTCCGGTTCCATGGCCAGTGCCCGGGCGATGGCCACCCGCTGCTGCTGGCCTCCGGACAGCTGAGAGGGGTAGCTCTCGCACTTGTCCGCCAGGCCGACCCGGGTGAGGAGCCCCAGCGCCCGTGTCCTGGCGGTCTCCTTGCTCTCCTTGGCGACCCGCATGGGCGCTTCCATGACGTTCTGCAGCGCCGTCATATGGGGGAAGAGATTGAACCGCTGGAAAACCATCCCGATGCCACGGCGCTGCTCGGCCACCGCCTTGTCGGAGAGCTCGTGGATCCGCCCTCCGCGCTCCTCGTACCCGATCAGTCGGTCGCGCACGTACAGCCGGCCCGCGTCCACCCGCTCCAGATGGTTGACACAGCGCAGGAAGGTCGACTTGCCCGATCCGGACGGGCCCACGAGACAGAGCACCTCGCCCTGGGCCACCTGCAGATCGATGCCCTTCAGCACCTCCACATCCCCGAAGTTCTTGCGGACGCCCTCGGCCCTCACCACTGCCGTCATGACGAGCTCTCCTTCCGGAAGGCACGCTCGAGGTAGCGCTGGGCCACCGTGAGCACGGTGGTGGCGGCGAGGTACCAGATACAGGCGACCGTGAGCAGCGGAATCTGTGCGAAGTTGCGGGAGTAGATGCCCTGGACGGAGGTGAGCAGTTCGGGAACGGCGATCGCGAACACCAAAGAGGTGGTCTTGAGCATCGACACTGCCTGGTTGCCGGTAGGCGGGATGATCACCCGCATCGCCTGCGGCAGCACGATCCGCCGCATCGTCTGGCGTCGGGTCATCCCGAGCGCATGCGCGGCCTCGGTCTGTCCGTCGTCCACCGAGGAGATACCGGCGCGTACGATTTCGGCCATGTACGCGGCCTCATGCAGCCCGAGTCCGAGCACGGCCGCCGTCATCTGGGTGATGAGCTGGTTGGTGTCGGCCTCGACGAAGGTCGGACCCCACGGGATGCCCAGCCCCACCGTGGGAACGACGGCGGACAGGAAGTACCAGAACAACAGCTGGACGAGGAGCGGGGTGCCGCGGAAGACCCAGATGTAGAAGCCGCTGAGCGCCGACAGCAGCGGATTGGGCGACATCCGCAGGATCGCCAGAATCACGCCGCCCACGATCCCGATGGCCATGGCGAGCACCGTCAGCAGGGCGGTGGTCCGCAGCCCGTCGAGGACCGCGGGAGCGAAGAGGTACTCCCCCACCACGTCCCACTGCATACGCGGATTGGTCGCCCACCCCTGGACCAGGAAGACCACCAGGAAGACCATCACGGCGGACGCACACCACCGGCCGGGGTGGCGCAGCGGCACCGCCCGGATCGGCACGCCCGGGTCAGCCGGGCGCGCTGCCTTCCCGACGTCCTCTTTCAGCTCCTCGGTGGTGTACTGCGGCGACCGTCCGTTCATGAGGCACCGCCGTTGACCGTGGCGCGGTCCAGGGCTCCGGAGGACAGCTTCCACGTGCTGAGGATCTTCCGGTACGTGCCGTTGCGCATCAGCTCGCTCAGGGCGCCCTGGACGGCCTTGACCAACGAGGTGTCGTTCTTGTCGACCAGGATTCCGTAGGGCAGGTACCGGTAGGGCTTGCCCACCTTCTTCAGCTTCCCGGCGGACTCCCCGGCGTGATAGACGACGGTGGGGGTCCCGCCGACGAAAGCGTCCGCCCGCGAGGTGGACAGGGCCTGGATACAGCCGACCGTGTCGGGGAAGACCAGCGGCTTCACCGCCGACTTGCCCGCCTTGCGGCATCTGTCGGACTGGGTCTCGGCGTCGTCGACCTGGGCGGTGCCCTGCTCCACGGCGACGGACTTTCCGCACAGATCGCCGAGCGAGCCGATCTTTGTGGCGTCCTGCGCTTGCACCAGGATCGAGCTGCTGGTCTTGAAGTAGTCGACGAAGGTGATGTGCTCACGCCGCTCGGGCTTGTCCAGCATGGCCTGGATAGCGAGGTCGTAGCGGTGTGCGTGGACGCCCGCGATCAGGCTGTCGAAGCTGGTCTGGGAGAAGTCGACCTTGACGCCCAGCACCTCGCCGATGGCCTTCATCAGGTCCGGCTCCATGCCGATGACCGTTTTGTTGTCGCTGTCGAGGAAGACCAGCGGCGGGTAGTTGTTGCCCTGCGCGACGGCCAGCTTGCCGGACTTCTTGATCTTCGCGGGCAGCAGATCGTGCAGCCGCTGGTCCACCTTCTGCTTCGGGGCGGTGGCCTTCGACTCACCGTCCGTTGAGCTGCACGCCGTCGTGGCCATGAGCCCTACCAGGACGAGAGACAACAGCGCACGTCGAGCGGCCATGGGGACCCCTCTCCCATCGGGTTGGCTGGATTTGGTTCCCCACAATGTGCGGGACGCCCAACGTCGGCGCAAGGTCGTTCAGGATGAGCATTGGCGACCCTGCTGTTCAGCTGAGCTGATGCTTGGCGTTCTCCCTCGGGAACTTCCCGCCACGTCAGACGCGCTGGCCGCGGAATCAGCCGGGAAGAGCCAAGAAACAGACCATGGCGTTCATGAGTGTCTGACGTTAAGTTCAGACGATGCTGACCCCGACGCAGCTCCAGGCCCTTCGCGAGGTGGTGGCCACCGGCTCGCTCCGTACGGCTGCCAGAAAACTGGGATTCACGCCATCGGCCGTTTCCCAGCAGATCTCATCCATCGAGCGCGCGGTGGGCGTCCACCTCTTCGAGCGCACTCCGCGCAGCGTGCGCCCCACGCCCGCAGGCATCCAGCTGGCCCGCCGCGCCACCCGGTTGCTGGCGGATCTCGAGGCGGCGGAGGACGAGATGCGCTCCTTCGCCTCGGCCCAGCGCGGCCGACTCCACCTGGGCAGCTTCTGGTCCGCCGGTTTCAAGCTCGTCCCCGCGCTGCTCGCCACCTTCCTGCGGGACCGCCCCGACGTGGACATCCGCTACCAGGAAGGCGATCCGCCGGTCACGGTGCCCGCCGTGCTCGACGGACGGCTGGACCTCGCGGTCGTCTTCGAATACGGAACGGTGCCGCACAGCAGTTGGCAGAGCGACCTCGACCTGACGCTGCTCCTGGAGGAGCCGCTCTATCTGCTGCTGCCCACCGGCCACCGGCTGGCACACCGCAAGCGCGTGCAGATCAGCGAGCTGGCCGATGAGCGCTGGATCTGCTTCCTGGAGGACACGGATGCGGCCCGTTCCCTGTTCCGGATCTGCGCGGCCTCCGGCTTCCACCCCGATGTGCTCTTCCGCACCAACGACTACAACCTGCCGTTCGAGCTCGTCCGCAAGGGCCTGGGCATCGCGATCATCCCGGAGTTGGCCATGATCGAGTCCTCGGATGTGCATGTGATCCGGCTCGCCAACCCCTCCCACGTGCGGAGAGTGTCCGCGGTCCGCCGCGCCGCCGACCCGAACCCGCTGCTGGACCAGGCGATCGCCATGCTGTGCACGGCAGCCGACACCGTCGACCAGCGGTGGCTCCAGGCCGACCTTCCGGTGGCCCTCTGACCTGTGGGCGCCGGAAGTTATGCGGTCGTGCGCATACGGGCCCGGTCCCTGATCTCCTCCGGCAGCGCGTCGGCGGCCGGCAGCCGCGGCAGCAGGTCCGGTTCGAGTGGTCGCGCAGGGAACCCGCGGGCACGACACCTCCAGAACCACATCAGGCCCGATAAGCCAGCGCTCGCCGATCAGCGCGCCGTTGACGTTCAGGCCAACAGTGGTGACCGGGCCGTCAACGGGCCGCTTGTCGATGCCGGTCGCGCTGAGCCCCTTCCACGGGTTGGGCGGGGCTTGCCGACATTCACGGAGAGCAGCTTCAAGCCGGCGACACTACGGTCCGCCGCACACCGGGGCGAGGTGATTCCCCTGCCCCTGCGGGGGCGTGGGTGAGTCGGTCGGTCAGACCGTCAGACGCCCTCGGCCCCCTTGGTGGCGACCTCATCGCCGCGTGATGAGGCGTGGGGAACGAACAGCGGCATCTTGTGCAGCGGCGGAGGTTCTCCCGCCAGGCCGAGCCGCTGCCAGGCCAGCCGGGCCGACACCTTCAGCACCCGTCGCGCCCGCATGATGAGCAGAACGGCGAGAGGCAGCTCAACCAGCACGGCCGAGGCGGCGCTCGCCCACACATCGTCTTTCCCCCAGCTCAGGGAGACGTCGAACCAGGCATCGCAGAGGAGGAGCGTGGCTGCCACGAACGACAACGGGACCAGGGCCTGCCGTCTCAGCCACACCGCCACTCCCGCACCGACCAGTGTCACGAGCAGCATCACGTCGAAACCCACCCACACCATGGGCCAGTGTCGGGCCTCATAGTGTTCCGGCAGCGACACCGCCAGGTAGACGGTCCACGGCACGAGCACGAACACGCACAAGCCGAGCTGCCGCAGCACCCGCCGCCGGCGGCGGCGCAGCGTGGAGCCATCGAGTGAGAGGTGGCCGGACGTCGTACCGGCGGGGGCAGTGGGGTCGCGCTGCTCGCTCATCCTTGCCTGTTCCTGCTGCACACTGTCGACCCGCGGGGAAACGCGTCGACGTCCGGCTGCGCCGCGAAGACTGCTGACAGTCTCCCCATGGTACGGCGAGGTCGCCCGGGTTCCCGGCGTCGCCGATCGTCACCCAGCGTTGTCGCGCAGCGCACCGTCGATCTCGCCCAGCGCACGGACCAGCCGGGCATAGGCGTCGGCGTCCAGCGGGTCGACGAAGTGTTGCTGGACCACGCGGGCGTGGACGTGGGAGGCCTCGAGGAACACCGCGCGGCCCTGCTCGGTCGGTTCGACCAGAGCCACTCGACGGTCCTCGGGCGACGGCAGGCGGCGGACCAGGCCGGATGTCTCCATGCGGTCGATCAGGCGGGTGGTGCCGCTGCTGGTGAGCGTGAGGTCGTCGGCCAGGTGCCGCTGTGAGATCTGCTCGCCGGGCTGCCGGCAGAGCCGGATGAGCACCTCCAGCATCGTGTGGCTGATCCCGCACTCCCGCCGGACCGCGATGTCGATCCGCTGCTCCAGGCGGGTGGCGGATTTGATCAACAGCCCGAAGTCGCGCACGAGGGGGCTGTTCGCGGCGCGGGCGGCGGCTTCGGCGTTCTCTTGGTTCACGACGTTCACCCGCCTGACTTTACTGCCCCATCACCTACTGCCGTCTCAATTTCTGAGCAGTCAATTGCTGACTAGTCAGCGAAATCTTAGAGTGGACGCACCCCGCCGACGAGAGGAAGATCAGTGGACCTGCAGCAGTGGCTCGGCCGAGCCACCCACGCCATACAGGACTGGGCCGACACCTTCGGTGGCTACGAGCCCCACCCGTCGCTCCACGTCGACGACGACCGCTTCGCCGCAGCCTTCGAGGAGTTCACGGGCAGGCTGAAGGACAACTATCCCTTCTTCCACCCGCACTACGCGGGGCAGATGCTCAAACCCCCGCACCCCGCCGCCGTGGTCGGCTACCTCACCACCATGCTGATCAACCCCAACAACCACGCCCTGGACGGCGGCCCCGCCACCGCCCGTATGGAACGCGACGCCGTCTCCCGGCTGGCCGCCATGTTCGGCTACGACACCCACCTCGGCCACCTCACGACCAGCGGCACCATCGCCAACCTCGAGGCGCTTTTCGTCGCACGCGAACTCCACCCCGGTCAGGGCGTCGCCTACAGCGCGGACGCCCACTACACCCACGGCCGCATGTGCCACGTGCTGGGCGTGAAGGGCCACCCCGTGCGCACCGACGTCACCGGCCGCATGGACCTCGGCGCCCTGGAGGACCTCCTGCGCACCGGCGAGGTGGGCACCGTCGTCCTCACCACCGGCACCACCGGACTGGGCGCCGTGGACCCGGTGCACCGGGCGCTGCCCCTCGCCGAGCGCTACGGCGCCCGCGTCCACGTCGACGCCGCCTACGGCGGCTTCTTCACCCTGCTGGCCGGCGTCGAAGGCCCCGAAGGGCTCCCGCCCGAGCCCTGGCGGGCGATCGCGCGATGCGACTCGATCGTGGTCGATCCGCACAAGCACGGGCTCCAGCCCTACGGCTGCGGCGCCGTCCTCTTCCGCGACCCCGAGGTGGGCCGCTTCTACCTCCACGACTCGCCCTACACCTACTTCACCTCCGCCGAACTCCACCTCGGCGAGATCAGCCTGGAGTGCTCGCGCGCCGGCGCCTCCGCAGCCGCCCTGTGGCTCACCTTCCAGCTGCTCCCGCCCACCCCCGACGGACTCGGCCAGGTCCTCGCAGCCGGCCGACGCGCCGCGCTGAAGTGGACCGACCTGATCGCCGGGTCCGACCTCCTGGAGCTCTACCAGCAGCCCGAGCTGGACATCGTCAGCTACTTCCCGGTCGTCGAACCCGCCACCCTGGCCGGCGTCGACGCCGCCTCCGCCCGCATCCTGGCCGAGGGCATGGCGAGCGAGGACCCGGTGTTCCTCAGCACCCTCAAGGCCAACCGCGAGGATTTCACCGCCCGCCACCCCGAGATCGCCGCGGACGCCGACGGCGCCCGGATCCTCCGCAGCGTCCTGATGAAGCCGGAGTCCGAGCACCATGTCGGACACCTGCACACCCGGGTCGCACGGATCGCCCAGCTCCGGTAGGGAAGAACAACCCCCGGCCTCCCGGGAGCACGGCAACCCACCGCACACCGATCGGGTCAGCGCGCGAGCCGCCCCAGCAGCGAGGAGGCCGCCGTGATACCGGCCGCCGCGGCCAGCACCATGACGACGTAGTCGAGTGCGAGGTGGTCCGGGGTGCCGAGCAGCAGTCCGCGCAACGCGTCGACCTGGTAGCTCAGCGGATTGGCGGTGCTGACGGCCTGGAGCCAGCCGGGCATGAGCGCCACCGGATACAGCGCGTTGGAGCCGAAGAACAGCGGCATGGTGATGGCCTGCCCGATGCCCATCAGCCGGTCGCGGGTCAGCACGATCCCCGCGATGGTCATCGACAGGCAGGAGAAGAAGGCCGAGCCCAGGATCACCGCCACGGCCACCCCGAGCAGCCGCAGCGGATTCCAGGTCAGCGCCACCCCGAGCACCGCCGCGATGACGATCACCACCACCGCCTGGATCAGCGCCTTCACCCCGGCGGCGAAGGCCTTGCCGGTGATCAGGGCGGCTCGCGGGGTCGGGGTGACCAGCAGTTTGGTGAGGATCCCGGCGTCCCGCTCCCAGATGATCTGGATCCCGTAGAAGATGGCGATGAACATCGCGGACTGGGCGATGATGCCGGGCGCGAGATAGTCGATGTACGGCGTGCCGCCGGTCGGTATGGCCTTGAGCCGGGTGAAGGTCTCGCCGAAGATCAGCAGCCAGAGGGCGGGCTGGACGGCCCGGGTGTACAGCTCGGTGCGGTCGTGCCGCAGCTTCTGCAGCTCGACCACGCACATCGCGCCGACCCGGGCGGGCAGCATCCGCCAGCCGGTGCGGGCGTGCGGCGGGGTCAGCAGGGGATCGGGCCGGCCGTCCGGCACGGGCCCGGCGACCTCAGCCGACCCGGGACGCGGTGCGACGGGTGCTCCGGACATCGCGGAAGTCTCCTCCCTGCTCGTCGAGACCGCTGCCGGCGACGTCCCGGAAGACGTCCTCCAGAGTCGGCTTCGGGTCGGCCTCGCCCTCCGCCCGACGGCGGCCGGCCAACTCGGAGCGGAGCTCGTCGGGCGTTCCGAGGGCGCGGATCCGGCCGCGGTGCATCAGCGCGACCCGGTCGCAGTACTGGTCGGCCTCGTCCATGTAGTGCGTGGTGACCAGCACGGTCATCCCGGTGGCCGCCCGTACCGCGTTGATGTGCTCCCACACGCTGGTCCGGGCGATCGGGTCCAGGCCGATCGTCGGCTCGTCCAGCATCAGCAGCCGGGGCGCGCTGACCAGCGCCTGAGCCAGTTCGAGGCGGCGGACCATGCCGCCCGAGTACGTTTTGGCGAGCCGGTCGGCCGCCGAGGTGAGATCGACCGCCTCCAGCACCCGCGCCACGCGGTCGGCCCGCTCCCGGCGGGTGACGTCGAAGACGCGGGCGAACAGCTCCACGTTCTCCCGGCCGGTGAGCCCGGCGTCGGCGGACAGCTGCTGCGGTACGTAGCCCAGCAGCCGGCGGACCGCCATCCGCTCCTTCGCCGGGTCGTGCCCGAACACCCGCACCATGCCGGCGGGGACCGGCAGCAGGGTGGTGATGCAGCGGATCGCGGTGGTCTTGCCCGCTCCGTTGGGTCCGAGCAGCCCGAAGACCTCGCCCGCCCGGACCGACAGCTCCAGGTCGTCGACCGCCTTGGTCTCCCCGAACGCGTACCGCAGACCATCGCACACGAGCGCGGGCGGAGCGGTGCTTTCCGGGACGTCGGTCATAGCCCTTCCACCTCCTCATGAAGGTTCTCGGCCAGTTTGCGCAGTGCCGGAACGGCCGCGGCCAGCGCCGCCCGGTCGCTCTCGGACAGCCGCGCCACCTGCTCGCGGACCAGCGCGCCGCGCCGTGCCCGCCACTCCCCCAGCCGGGCCTCGGCGGCGGGGGTGGTCGTGAGCAGCGCTGAGCGCCGGTCCGCGGGGTCGGTGTCGCGGTGCAGATAGCCCGCCTTCACCAGCTGGTTGACCAGGGTGGAGACCGAGTTGCCCGCGAGGTAGAGCTCCTTGGCCGCAGCTGACACCCGGATCCCCGGTTGGGCCATGACCAGCCGCAACAGCTCCACTTGGGCACCCCGCAGCCGCGGCTGATTCATCCCGGCCCGCAGCCGCCGCCGGATCAGCCGCTGGACGCCGCCCAGCACATCGGCGAACGAGTCGGGGAACTCCTCTGTGGCCATGCCCCCCACTTTACCTCTCACTAAGAGGTAATCGTCGAGAGCATCGGCCCCACCGTGTGGGAGGAGGAAGGGCCGATGCCGGCCGAGTACAGGTCGAACGCGCTCAACGTCATCAGAGCACGGCCGGGCCGCGGTACTCGCTCATCGCGTCGATAAGCCAGCGCGCCAGGTAGTCGGCGAACGAGGAGCGCGGGAACAGGCGGTACGTCGGCGCGTCGTCGACCTGCCAGAGCAGCACCGCGACGGGGCCCACCGTGGTCGACACCGCTCGGCCGGGACCGAAGGCCCGGGGATGCAGGTCCAGCGGGCAGCCCTTCTCCAGCACCTGCCGGGCGGCCGGGCCGCTCAGCTCCAGCGTGGTGCGGTTCGCCGAGACGTCCACCACCGAGCCCGGGGCGCCGCCGAGTGCCTCCCGCAACTCGGCGGTCACCGCGGTCGCGTCGGTCTGGGACAGCACGAGCCATTCGTCGGGGCCGAGCCAGAGCACCGTATGGGGGCCGGACGCGGCTGTGTGGCCGCATGGGCGCGGGAGCGGTGCCCCCAGAGTCTTCTCGATGCGGTCGGCCGCTTCGGAAGCGGGATCGACGCGCAGGTTCACCATGGTGATGAACGGCCACTCGGTCAGCGCGACGCCGCGGGCGCCGGTGACGGCGGCGTCACGCATCCGCTCGGCCAGATGGGCCAGGGGGCTGGTGCGCAGTGCCACCGGGCCTGCGCCCGCGTCGATCGTCGGCTCAGCCATCTCGCTTGGTCCCTTCGGGGTCGTACAGGACGACGTCGGACACCTCGACGGGCACCAGAACCTCGCCCACCGGGGCGAGCAGGGTCTGGCCGATCCTTGCCCGCCCGTCGGCGACGAGGGCGAGGGCGAAGGGGCGGCCGAGGGCCGGGCTGTGGTAGCTGGAGGTGACGTGGCCGAGCATCGGCACCGGCCCGGCCCCGGGAGTGACGGGCACGTCCGGCGCGACGAGCTGGGTGCCCTCGGGCAGGCGGGTCCTGCGATCGCTCGGCAGCAGGCCGACCAGCTGCTTGCGGTCGGAGCGGGAGGTGTCGGCGCGGGAGAAGGACCGCTTTCCGATGAAGTCCTTCTGCTTGGAGACCACCCAGGACATGCCTGCGTCCTGCGGGGTGACGGTGCCGTCGGTGTCCTGGCCGACGATGATGTAACCCTTCTCGGCCCGCAGGACGTGCCGAATGGGCACGGATCTACCCGCTGATGGACGCGATCATGTCCGCCCCGTTCATTCCGGCGGTCAAGGCCGCCCTGGACGCGGCTGGCTTCCCCGTCGGAAGCCCCCGTGAGCCGGTGCTCGGCCTCGACGCCGCCACGACCGCCAGGATCTCCTCCCTGATCGAGGCGCTTCCCCAGCTGTCGGCGTCACGCTGACGAAGGGTGCGGCAGTCGTGAGGTTCCTCGACGAGCAGGACGTCCGTTCCGTGTCGCGAGCATCAACCCCGGGAACGCGGGCACGGGCCGGCCCACCGTCCACGCCGTGGTCGCCGTGCTCGACCCCTACACCGGCGTCCCCCTGGCCTTCATGGACGGCACAGCGGTCACCACGCTGCGCACAGCCGCCGCGAGCGCGGTCGCGGTCGAGGCACTGGCGCGGAAGGGAGCGGCCCGCCTCCTTGTACAGGGGCAGGCGCACATCGCGGCACTGCAGCGGAACGGGGCCCACGCCTGGAGCGGCATGTGGTCACCGCGCCCCTCCTCGCTCGACGCCTCCGTCGACCGCCTGCGCGAGCGGGGATTCGACGTCGAGCCGGTGGAGTCCCTGGACGACGCGATCGCCGGGGCGAACATCATCGTCTGCGCCACCTTGGCCACCGAACCACTGTTCTCCGCGCGCGAGCTCCGCCCCGGTGCCACCGTCGTCACGCTCGGATCCTTCGACCGGTACCGACGCGAGATCGGACCCGACGTCCTCCACGCCAGCCACCACGTCGTCGTCGATCACGAACCGACGGCGCGACAGAACTGCGGTCCGATCGTCGCCGCCCAGGCGGGGGCTGCGGCAGCGAAGCTGGAAGTCCTCGAACTCGGCGATGTCCTGACCGGCGCCGAGACCGGTCGCGGCAGCGACGACGAGATCGTGACATACATCAGCGCCGGCCTCGGCATTCAGGACGCGGCAGCGGCCTGGAGCATCCACCAGCGGGCCGAAGCACACGGCGTCAGCCGGAGTGCCGATTGGCCGGCCACGTCAGCGGAGTCGCCGGCCGTGGAAATCCGACCGATCGGCGTTCCAGGAGACCATCCACCGTCGCGCTGAGACCTCGACGCCGTCGTAGCCGGCCTCGGCCCGTCCCAGCCCACCTCATCCCACCTCGGCTCACCGCATACCGGCTGTTTCACACGACCACACCCAGGAGTCACTGATCATGAGCACCGCCGCCGGCCCCACGACAGCCACGGTTCGACGCGCAGCGGACGCGCCACCTCTGATCACCGCGGCCGACCTTCCTCCGGCCCGGCATCTCATCGACGGGAAGTTCCTCGACGGATCACCCGGTCGCGTCATCGACGTGGTCGACCCGAGCACGGAGAACGTCATCGCCCGGATTCCCGAGGGCACTGCCGAGGACATCGACCGGGCGGTCGCCGCCGCGGCAGCGGCCAAGGGCCAGTGGGCACGGCTGGTCCCCAAGGAGCGCTCGGAGCTGCTGCACGCCATCGCCGACCGGCTGGCCGAGAACACCGAGCTCCTGTCCAAGCTGGAGTCGGCGAACACCGGTAAGCCGCTCGCGGTGTCACGGGACGACGTCGGCATGACCATCGATACCTTCCGCTTCATGGCCGGTGCGTTGCGTGCGACCACCTCCATGGCCGCCGGCGACTACGCCGAGAACCACCTGTCGGTCATTCTGCGTGAACCGCTCGGGGTGATCCGGGAGTGGTGAACGTGGTCACCGGGTACGGCGCGGTCGCCGGTGCCCGGCTTGCCGAGCACCCGGACGTGGACATGATCGCCTTGACCGGTTCGGTCTCCAGCGGTCGCGCCGTCGCCCGGGCCGCTGCCGACAGCCTCAAGCGTGTGCACCTCGAACTTGGCGGCAAGGCGCCGGTCGTGATCTTCCCGGACGCCGATCTCGCGGCTGCCGCATCATCGCTGCGCGTCGCCGGCTTCTGGAACTCGGGCCAGGAATGTGGGGCCGCCTGCCGCGTACTCGTACACGAATCCGTTGCCGGGCGGTTCGTCGAGCAACTCGTGGGCGAGGTCCGGGCCCTGGTCGTCGGTGAGCCGACCTCCGGCGAGGACGTCGAGGTCGGCCCCATGGTCTCGAAGACCCACTTCGACCGCGTCACGGGGTACTTGGGGCATGCGAAGAACGAAGGCGTCCGAGTGGCGACGGGAGGCGGGGCCATCGACGGGCCCGGTTACTTCGTGGCCCCGACCGTGCTGGTCGACGTCCCCGAGGGGGCCGAAGTCGCCCGCGAGGAGATCTTCGGCCCTGTGGTCACGGTCGAGACCTTCGCCGACGAGGAGGAAGCGGTACGGCGAGCCAACGACGTCCCTCTCGGTCTGTCGGCATCGGTGTGGACCGAGAACGCTCGCCGCAGTCACGACATCGCCGCGCGTCTTGACTTCGGAACCGTCTGGATCAACGCGCATCTGGTGCTGGCCGGCGAAGTCCCCTGGGGTGGATTCAAGGGGTCCGGCTACGGCCGGGACCTGTCGATCTACGCGCTGGACGACTATTCGCGCACCAAGCACGTCATGCACAACCACGGGCGCTGATCCTGCCCTTCCTTCGCTACCGCGCCTACCACGTCGAAAAGGCCCGTGGAGGCGTCGGGTTGACCATGATCGGCGGCAGCGCTCTGGTCAGCCGTGACAGCGCACCCGCCTTCGGAAACCTGCAGCTCTGGAAGGACGAAGCGGAGCCTTGGCTGCGTCGGCTCGCCGACGAGGTCCACGAGCAGGGCGCAGCCGTCATGGCTCAGCTCACGCACCTCGGCCACCGCACGGGCAATTACACCGACAACTGGCTCCCGGTCTGGAAGCGTCCCGTGTCCTCGCGAAACGCGGTCACGACGTGCGTCTCTTCGAGGCCGGCGACAAGGTGGGCGGACAGCTGCTGCTGGCCTCACTGGCCCCTCGCCGCCGCGATCTTCGCGGAATCATCGACTGGAGAACCGACGAGCTCGCCCGCCTGGGCGTTCCGATCTCGTTGAACACCTACATCGACAGCCAGACGCTGCTCGATCAGTCATGGGACGTCGTGATCGTGGCGACTGGCGGCACTCCCGCGCCACCCCGCATTCCCGGGGCTGGTCTGGTCCATGACACCTGGGACGTACTCGCCGGGGCGCGGCGGCTGCGGGGGCATGTGATGGTCTACGACGACCATGGCGGCAACCAGGCGCTCGACACGGTGGAGGCCCTCGTCCGAGGAGGCGCCACCGTCGAGATCGTCACGCCTGAGCGAACGCTCTCACCCGACGTCGGCTCGCTCACGGCGTCCGGTCACGTCAACTCATTGGCGGAGAACCGTGTCGCGGTCACTGTCCTTCGACGGCTGCAGGGGGTCACCAAGACTCCAGGGGGCTTGGAGGTGGAACTCGGTGTCGACGGCTTCGAGTTCCGCGAGCACCGCACTTTCAATGCCGTCGTGGCCGAGATGGGCACCGATCCAGTCCGGGAGCTCTACGACGAGCTGCTCGATGCCTCGACCAATCTGGGGGCCGTCGACTGGGCGGAACTGCTGGCTCGCAAACCCCAGACGGTGGTGCGCGATGAAGACGGTTCCTTCCAGCTGTTCCGCATAGGGGACGCGGTGGCAAGCAGGAATGTCCATGCCGCGATGCTGGATGCGGCCCGCCTCTGCCGAACGATCTGAAACCAGTCGGTGGGCGACGGGTTGGGCTGACCCGGGTCCCGATCAGCCCCGCCGGCCGACCACCGGCTCGCCCTGCCAGAGCCAGACGGAAGGCCGCTCCCGGCGGCTACGCACGGGAGCCGAGCTTCTTGCGGTTGCGGACGGGCCGGACGCGGGGGCCTTCCCGGCCCGATGCGGGGCACACAGATCGCCTTCAGGACGGGCTCGCACTGCGGGAAGTCGCCACGCTGCCCGGCAGTGATCGCGATCGGGCCCGGCAGACGGTGGAGTCGACGTTCATGTCCCAGGTGATCAGGCCCTTCGCGTCAGCCTGGGCCTGGGGCTGCGTGAGGATACGGGCCCAGGTCCCGTCCCGCTGCCAGCGGCGGAACAGGTCGTACACCCGGCGCCAGGGCGTGCTAGCCCTTGGCGTTGATGAGCTGGAAGCTGTATCCGGTGACGCGGACGCGCTTGCCGGAGGGCGGAACGACGGCCATGGTCAGCAGCGAGTCGGAGCGGGTCAGGATGGTGGAGGTGGTCCTGCCGTCCAGGTAGATATCCGTGACCGCGGGCATGTTATCGATGCGCATGACGGATTCGCACTGCAGACCATCGGTCTTCGGCCAGTTCACGTAGTCGACGCCGAAGTCGTACAGGGCCACGGCGCCACCGTCGGCAGTCTTGAGCCCGTACACCGTCTCGGCCGCGGTCCGGCCCGGATTGTATTTACCGTCGACGCAGCCGTCAGGGAAGTCGGCGCGATTCGTGTATTCCTTCTTCCAGTCCTTCACAGCCGCGGTGTCCGCGAACGTGCTGCCCGCGTTCTTGCCGCCGGTCACATAGAAGTCCTGGGACCATCCGCGCAGATCGTCGAGCTTGGTCTTCCCCACCGTGTCCGACGCCTTGAGCACGGAGGCGAACCCGTCGCCGTCCCGCTGGATCTCCGGCAATTTGTCGTCCAGCTCACCGACGGCCACCGCCTTCCAGGCAGCTCCCTCACCGCCCTTGACGTGTTTGAAGGCGATCAGCCGCCGGCGGTCCTTGGCAATGTTCTTGCCGGTGACCCGGGTGTCGGCCCAGAAGACGCTCTCGGAGCCCTTGCGGGGAATGTAGAAGTGGGCGCCCTTGACCGGGTAGTAAAAGGGAACCTCGTAGGACGCCTGTTCCTTCTTCGGCAGAGCAGTGAACTGGGTGAACGTCGCTTGACTCTGCTGCAGCAGCGCGCCGCTTTCCACCTCGGCTATCTTCTTCGGATCCTGTGCGGCGTTGGCCTGGTTGTTGACCTTCGCGTAGTTCAGCAGGACTCCCTGCGCCGACTTGAGCGAGATAACACCGGCTGACGGAGACGACTCGCCCTTGGCGCCTTTACTGGAAGAGTCTGCTCCGCCTCCGCCTCCGCTTCCGTCTCCCCCTCCGGATCCGGAGGTGGAGCAGGCGGTAAGCACGAGGGCGAGCGCGGCTGAGGATACAACCGTTCGCCCAAATCCGGATATGTGGTGGTGCATGTTCGAGTCCTCTGCCATGGTTTCAGCTCGGTGATCGTCACAGGCTAACGGACCGATTCCCTCCGCATATCGGGAGGTGCGAGTGGCAGGCCATGCTCAGCAGCCCAGGCGCGCAGTGCGGCATCGGCTTCCTCGCGGGACAGCGAGCCGCGGTCGAGGTGGAGTTGCTGGAGGTGGCGGATGGCCGCCCCTATCGCCCGGCCCTGGGGTATGCCGAGCAGCGCGATGATTTCCTTGCCGTCGAGGGCCACCGGGACCCCGGGCAGCCGCTCGTACGTGGCACGCTCGGCCACGGCACGCTCCTCGCGCTCGCGTTCGGCCTGCCTCTTCGCGTACCACTCGTCGTAGTCGGCCGCGTCGTACGCCTTCAGAGCGGCCCAGCGCCAGTCCTCCTCGTCCCGTCCTTGACCGAGACCCACTTCCACAAACAGATCTCGGTGGTCCGGTGCGCCGGGACACCGGCCCGCCACAAGGCGGCGGTCTGATGCCCGTCGCCGCCCCAGAAGTTCGCTTCCACATGGGCGACCGGTCCACCCTGTGAGAGGTCGCGCAGTGTCCGCGGCAGCTCGCCGCGGAGCCCGGTGGGCAGCATCAGCAGCCCCATGCGTTGTGCGAGCGGGGCGACCACCGCCCCCGGCACTCCTTCGGCCCAGCTTCGCAAGCGGTCGAAGTCGCTTATGACAGCGTCGAGTCGGTACGACATCTGGGCACGGTACCCGCGTTCCTGTGGCGCACCAGACCCAGAGTTGATGCCCTTGATCGAGGCACACACCGCCGAACGTGTCCTGCGCGACGCCGACGCCTACCTCAGGTTCCTCACCACCCAGCCCGAGGTCAGCGCCGGACCGGTCGCGGTGACCGGCTACTGCGTAGGCGGCCTCCTGGCGATGCGCACCGCCGCGGCCCACCCCGGCCAGGTGGCAGCCGTCGCCGGATTTTACGGCCCCGTGGGCGCCGACGGGCCCGACAGCCTGCACCGCCTCACCGCCCAGGTCCACCTCGGCCACGCCGAAACCGACATGACGCCCGAGGCCCTCGGCGAGCTCAACCAGGCCTTGGATGCCGCAGGTGTCCGCTACGCCTCCGAGATCTACCCCGGCACCGAACACGGCTTCACCATGTCCGACACCGACGCCTTCAACCCCTCCGGGCCGAAGCGCCACTGGGACCGCCTGCTCCCCCTCCTCGACCGCACC
Source organism: Streptomyces sp. ME19-01-6 (assembly GCF_033793745.1). Lineage (NCBI taxonomy): Bacteria > Bacillati > Actinomycetota > Actinomycetes > Kitasatosporales > Streptomycetaceae > Streptomyces > Streptomyces sp. ME19-01-6. The sequence goes on from NZ_JARAXF010000002.1 coordinate 268,705, forward strand.
CCGGCCAACAGCTGAGGCTCCGGCTCTACTGGATGTCGCCTACTGGATGCTGGGCGGCAGCAGTGAGGCGGAGAGAGTCATCGATGAGACTTATGGTCGGTGCATCGACAGACCGGAGATCCAAGCCGCGCCAGAAGCGCGGACAGGCAGTCGCCAGGTTCGCCACGCGCGCACGGCCCAGAACGGGTACGCGCGCAGCGCCCCGGATCCCGTTGCCGTCGGACGGACTGGCGGCATCCGGGGTGAGGAGGGCTTCCAGTGAGGCGATACCGCCCCTTTGGGCCGCGGCGACGAAGGCTTCCAGCAGGCGTCGGTGTTCCTCCGTGTCCACGCTCTCAGTACACATGCCGCGCGCTCCGGGGGCTCAGCTTCCCCAGCACGAGCAGCAGAGCCAGCTCCAGGGCCTCCGCCCGCTGCGCGCCCACCTCCGGGTCCGAGCTCGTGTCTATGGGATACCGAAAAGCCGTGGCCGGAGCTGTGCAAATTTGCTACCGGGGCGGTTGGGAGCCGTATTCGGCAATCCCACCGGATAACCTCGCACAGGAATGGAGGGGGGCCCAGTGCGAATGAGCGGCGTCCGACAGCAGGAAGCCCGCGGAGCAGCCGTGCCGAGCGCTACGGGCCGGGCGGCCGACACCCCGCCCGCGAACGGACGCCGAACGGCGGCGTACGCCGCACCCGGCAAGCCGTGAGGTGGCCGCGAGCCCGCCACGGGGCCGCCTGGGCGATACCGGCGGCGCTGGCCATCGACGCGATCGGCACCGGGCTCTATCTCCCGCTGTCCATGGTCTACTTCCTCACCGTGACCGACCTGTCGGAGTCCGGCGTCGGCCTGCTGCTGACCGCCGCCACCGCCTGCTCGCTCCTGCTGCCGCTGCTCGTCGGGCGGCTCGTCGACCGCATCGGGCCGCGGCCGGTGGTGATCGCGGGGCAGTTGTTGCAGGCGGCCGGGTTCTTCCTGTATCTGGGCGTGGCCGGTCCTGTGTCGCTGTTCCTCGCGGCGATGGTCGAGGCGGTGGGGCTGCGGGTGTACTGGTCGTCGGTCTTCGCGCTGATCGCCGAGCAGGCGGACGGGGAGGACAGGGACCAGTGGTTCGCCCGGGCGGGCATGATCCGGGCGGCAGGCACCGGCGCGGGCACGGTCCTCGCGGGCGGGCTGCTCGCGCTCGGCTCACAGCACGCGTACCGGGGAATGGTGCTGGCGGATGCGTTCTCCTTCCTCGTCGCGGCGGTGACCGTCGCGCTGTTCGTACGCGGTGCGCGGCGGCCGGCCGGCAGACCTGACGGGGAATCCTCGGACGGCGGGGTACGGGAATTGCTGCGCAACCGGCCGTATCTGTGGCTGATCGGCGTGAACGTCCTGTTCAACATCTGCACGGTCTTCCTCGCCGTGGCGCTGCCCGTCTACATGATCCGCGGGCTGCACGTGCCGGGCTGGGCGGTCGGCGCCTTCCTCACGATCACCACGGCGGTCGTGGCCACCTGTACGGCCGAGGTCACCCGCCGCTCCCGACGCCGCACCACCCGGGGCGGCGCGATGGCCTGGGGCGGCCGGCTGTGGGCGGCCTGGTGCGCAGCCGCCGCCATGGCGGTGCTGCTGCCGCGGGGCCCGCTGCTGGTCGGCTACCTGGCGCTGGTGATGCTGCTGTGGGCGACGGCGGAGATGCTGCACGGACCGGCCTCCAACGCGCTCTCCGCGGAAGCGGCGCCGGAGGGGAGGCGAGGGACCTACCTGGCGGCGTTCCAGTACTCGTTCGCGACCGCGGACATGGTGACGCCCGCCCTGTTCGGCGTCCTGTACGGCGTGAACCGCGTGCTGCCGTGGGTGGCCGTGGGCTGCCTGGCGCTCACGGCGAGCGTGGCGATCCGGCCTCTGGAACGGCGCTTGACGGACGACGGAGCGGCCAGAGGCTCCACTGCACGCACTGCCGGTGCGACGCCGGCGAGACGGACATCGGCCGCTGACCGCAATTGAGCCCACCGGCTGCGGTGAGCCGCGCCCGGGAGTCGCCCCTGAAAATGGGTTGGCTGCGATGGCGCCCGGGCTGATAGCGTCCGGGCGACCGTGAAACCGCGCGAGGAGGTGAGACCCATGAACGCTGTATCGATGTGGGTGCTCCCCCTGTTCGTCACGGTCGGGCGATTGACGTAGGTGTCGCCGGGAGCGCCTCAACAAGGCAATCCCGAAAGGCAACATCCTATGTATTCTGCGCATTTCACTGCGGAGACATCGTCGAACGGTGTCCGCGAACGCGACTTCACGGTGGGTGAGGTCCCCGGTGTGCTCTGGTCGCCCGCATCCGGCTCCGATGGTGCGCCCCTGGTGCTGATGGGTCACAGCGGCGGCCTGCACAAGAGGGCACCGGGAATCCTGGCCCGTGCACACCACTATGTGACCAGCTATGGGTTCACCGTCGCCGCCATCGACGCGCCCGGACACGGCGACCGGCCGCGAAACGCGGAGGACGCACAGTGGGTCGCCGCTCTCCTGCAGGCTCGGGCGGCGGGCGAGCCGATCGGTCCGATCATCGCCGACTTCAACTCCTCACTGGCGGAGCGTGCCGTGCCGGAATGGCAGGCGACCCTGGACGCCCTCCAGGCGCTGTCCGAGATCGGCACCGAGGCGCCGATCGGCTACGGCGGCATGACGTTGGGCACCGCGACCGGGCTGCTGTTGACGGCGATCGAGCCCCGGATCACCGCCGCGGCCTTCGGCGGGGTCTTCGTGTATGAGGCCCTGATCGAGGCGGCGGGGCGGATCACCATCCCGATCGAGTTGCTGCTCCCGTGGGACGACGAGGAAATCGACCGCCAATCCGGTCTCGCGTTGTTCGACGCCTTCGCCTCGAAGGAGAAGACATTGCACGCCCACCCGGGCAGGCATAACCAGGTGCCCAGGTTCGAGATCGACAATTCGGCCCGGTTCTTCCTCCGGCATCTCGGCCGGACCGTCACGTCACCGGCCTGATGTGACAGGTATCGGCGGCCGGCCGCCGACCGGCCGCCGATACCACGGTGGCTACCGCCCCAGCGCCGAGGACAGCCGAGCGGCGGGGCGGGTCCCCGTCGAGGAAGCCGAGGAGTTCGTCGAGGCTCGGTCCCGTGGCGGGGCCCTGCCGGGTGACCGCGAAGGCGGCCGCGGCGTTGGCGCCCTGTGCGGCGGCTATCGGGTCCAGCCCGTGGCCGAGGAGGGCCAGGAAGGCGCCCGTATGGGCGTCGCCCGCGCCGTTGCTGTCGACCGCGGTCACGCGGCGGCCGGGGAGGTGCACTGGCTCGCCCCCGGGCGGGCCCAGCCAGCAGTCGGCCGCGTCGGCCCGCAGGAGCACCCCGGTGCGGGGGCCGAGCGCAGCGGCGAGTGCCGCCGCGGCCTCGTGGACGTCGGCCAGGCCGGTCAGCAGCCTTCCCTCGCGCTGGTTGCAGCTGACCCGGTCGCAGCGCTCCAGGACGGGTGCCAGCACTTCCTGCGGTATCTGGTCGGCCAGGGGACCCGGGTCGAGGCAGACGCGAGTGTGCTCCGGCAGCCGCGCGACGAGCGAGGCCAGGATCGGGCCGTTGACTGGATAGGCGAGCCCGTATCCGGAGATCTGCACCATGTCGCCTGGGCGCAGCGCGGCGAGCACAGCCGTGGCGTCGGCCTCGGTCAGCCGGGCCTCCGCGCCGAGGCTGGTGGCGAAGGTGCGCTCGCCTCCGTTGTCGACGAAGGCCACGCAGAATCCGGTGTCCGCCTCCGCCACCTGGTCCAGCACCGTCTCGATGCCCTCCCGGGCGAGGTCCGCCCGCACCCGGTCGGCGAACGGCCCTGTGCCGTGGGCGCCCGCGTACAGGGCCGGCAGGCCCAGGCGGCGGGCGGCGGTGAGGACGTTGAATCCGCCGCCTGTGGTGAGGGCGGTGTCCTGGGAGACGGTGTCGCCGCCGCGTTCGGGCAGTGCGGGTACGCGCATCACCAGGTCGACGATGGCGTTGCCGAGCAGGACCAGCCGACCGCCCGCGGGCTCGCCGGGGACGCCGTCCCGGCCGCTTGCGAGACCGCTCGTCAGCCCGCTCATGAGATCTCCCCGGCGGCCGGAGCGGACAGGACCTGCTGCTGGGGACGCTGTCCGGCGGCCTCTTGGCGGACGGTGCCGTCCAGCCTGCGCAGGAGCGCACAGACGGCGGCCGCGAGAGTCAGCGTCACGACCCACCCCAGCCCGTTGGAGCCGATTCAGCTGTGTGCGAGCGGCCCGGAGAACCACACATCGGTCGCGCTGGTGCTCGCCTCCGTGAAGAGCAGGCCCACCACGATGGCCGTCGCCCAGGCGATCATCGCGGCCCAGGCGACCCCGCCCCGGAACCAGTAGCGGCTGGAGCGCCCGACGTCCATCAGGGCCGCACTGTCATAGGACCGGCGGGCCATGAGGTCGACGGCGAAGGCGGCCGTGGTGGTGTTGATGGTCTCCCAGCCGAGCCGGCTCATCCAGGTGACCAGCGTGGGGCCCGCGTTGCCACGGACCCCGAACACCGCCCGGGACAGCGTGAGGGCGGGCGCACCGCCGCGCTTGCCGGCGATGCTGAGCGCGCCCACCAGGGCGAAGGAGCCGAAGGACCCGAGCACGGCCACGACGGCCGCCTGCCACATGTTCAGGCCGCGGAAGCTGACCAGAGCCGCACCGAGCGGCAGGCCGAGGATGCTGATGTTCGCGGCGAATCAGGTCCAGAACATCTGTCCTCGTTGGCCGTGGCGCTCGGTGTCCGGAACCGGCTCGATGCCGCGGGTCTCCACGGAGCCGACACGGGCGTCCTCTGAAGCCGCCATGGTGGTACCTGTCTTTCTGTACGGGGGGCGCTCCGGTGCGGGTGGAGGGGCGGGCGTGTGTTCACCCGGATTGGCCGACGCGCAGCACGAGCAGGGCGGTGGCCAGCGGTTCCAGGTCGAGGCCGTTGACCGAGCGCAGGGTGGCGAGGGCCTCGGCGGGCAGTCCCGAGGCCCCGCTGATGGCACCGGCGATGGCGCCCGCGATGGCGCCGATGGTGTCGCAGTCACCACCGAGGTTGGCGGCCAGCAGACAGGCCCGCCAGGGGGAGCCCTCGGCGAGGGCCAGTACGGCGAAGGCCGCGGGGACCGACTCCTGGCTGGCGACGCTGGTGCCGACCAGGTCGCAGACGCGGTCCAGGGCCTGGTCCTCGGGCAGGCCGCGGACCAGGTCCACGGCCCAGCCGATGCGGGCGGCGATATCGGCGCCGGCGCCCCAGTGGCCCCGCTCGGCGCCGGCCGCGGCCGCCGCGGCCGCCGCGATCGCCTCGGCGCAGCTGGAAGCGGCTGGGGTCCAGCAGGCTGGTCACCTGCTCGACGATCCGGCCATCCGCCCCCCGGCTGACCCGGCAGGTGCTGAGCCAGACCTCTCCAGCCGGGCGGCGGAGCAGTGTCGCCTCTTCGGCGGCCAGTGGCCTCACGGACGCCCACTCGTCGCCGTGCGTGGCCCGCGGTCCGGCCGCGGCCAGGGTCTTGGTCAGGGAGTCGTCGAGGAGCCCGCCGACCGGGACGTCGGCCAGCGCGGGGACCAGCGGAACCCTGCTGCGCTCCAGCGACACGGGAGTGCCCTCCGGCAGCACGCGCAACCGGTCCAGTGCCATGAACTCGGCGGATCAGCCCCTGCTTGCTGAGCTCGTCCAATGCTTGGCGGACCGTGGTCCGGCTGACCGCGAAGCGCCGGGTGAGCGCGTGTTCGCCGGGCAGCCTGCTGCCCGGCTCCAGAACACCGCTGTGGATCTCACGGGCCAGCACGCGGGCGACGCGCTGATGCTTGAGGACCTGTTCAGGCATGTCTGGGAGCTAGCCATTCATGTCCAGTCCTGTCTGGTACCAGTTTCCTCCCCGCTGATCCACGCGCACCGGCCGCGGAATCAGTTGTAGCCGAAGCCGGGCGGCAGTGGCCGGTTCAGGAAGAGGCCCAAGGGGAAGGCCTCGGCGAGCACGCGGTAGCCGTCGGGGTTGAAGTGCAGATGGTCACCCACGTCGAGGTCCGGGCGGAGGCGGCGGGAATCGTCCTTGTCCCGTACCGCCTTGTCCAGGTCCACGACCGCGTCAAAGCGTCCGCTGGTACGTATCCAGTCGTTGACCTGCTGTCGTGTCGCTTCGCGGTGGCCCGCCGCGTCGTCGTAATTGCTGTTGCCGCCGAACGGCGTGATGGTGGCACCGTAGACACGGATCCCCTGCGTGTGGGCGCGCATGATGATCTGGTCGTAGGCGGCGATGAGCCGGTCCGCGACGTCCTGCTGAGCCTCGGGAGTGGCAGGGGCGGTCCCGATGTCGTTGACGCCTTCGAAGACGACCAGAGAGGTGACGCCGGGCTGCGCCAGCACATCGCGGTCCACGCGGGAGAGGCCGTTCGGGCCCAATCCGTCGTTGAGAACCCGGTTTCCGCCGGCCGCCTGGTTCAGCACCGCGGTGTCGGCCGTCCTGCGGTCCGCGCGCAGACGTGTCGTCAGCCGGTCTGTCCAACGGTCGTTCTGATTGGTGGTGGAGCCCCTCCCGTCGGTGAGCGAGTCGCCCAGCACGGCGGTGGCCCGGGTACGCGCCGGCGACCACACCTCGACACCGCTCAGGAAGTACCAGTGGTCGACCGAGGTGGCCCCCTCCAGGTCCGTGGCCCCGACGTGGTTTCCGCGCACCATGTACGAGGTGGTGCGGGAACCGGGATGGGAGGTGATGGCCGTCGTCTGCTGGCCCGTGGCAAGGTACGTCGTCACAGTGAGGTTCGAGCCCGCCGGCAGCGTGAAGTCCAGGGGATCGGAGACCACCTGAGCGCCCGTCGGCACTGTCGTCGAGGCACGGCCGTGGAAGGTGACCGGCCGGGACGTGCCCGGTCTGATCGCGCTCACACCGGCCCGGTCGTCCACGGGCAGGGCTACCGAGACGCCGGTGATGGGCAGCGGCGCACCGCCGAAGGCATTGGAGAAGCGGAGCCGCAGGTGGCTGCCGCCCACCGAGACGTGTACGGTCTGCCGGAGTGTGCTGTCGGCAAAGACGGTGCCGTCCTGGGTGTAGGGCGCGGGCGGCATGTTTCCCGGCTCGGTCAGCTGGGGCATGGCAGCCCAGGTTCCCACCCAGTGTGTGCCCGCGGGCGGCGCGCCTGTGCTTCCCTCGGCCGATGCGGTGCGCGCCGTGCCTCTCTCGGCTCCCTGGGCGCCGGACACCAACATCACCATGGGCACGACGGCGGCGAGCCCGGCCGCCGTCAGCAGACCGAGTCTTCGAGTGATCTTTCGCACGGACCATCCATTCCACGCGGGGATACAGGACACATGACCATCGGCGGTGGTGCGGTGGCCGCGATGGTTTCGACGCACCCCACTCTTCCCACCGATGGCCCGCGGTACACGGTCCCCGACGTCGCCGCGCTGGCCCGGGGCGAGTACCGCCAGGTCTACGACGGCCGCGCCACGACCGCGCATGTCGCGTTCATCGACGAGATTCTCAAGTGCTCCACGGCGGCAACGAACTGCCCAGTGGAGAGGATTCGGCCGCGATCTACGCTGCTCCATCGAGCTGGCCGCATGACAGCAGGCCGTGGCCGAAGCCGTCCCCGCCGTGGACGTCCCCGAGGTGATCGTAGCGACAACCTCCGCTCCATCGAGGACCTCACCGACGTCCACGCCGCCGCCGACCTCTTCCGCGTGATCTGACCCCGAGACGGGCCGCGCCGAGGCGATCGCGCACGGCCGGACGGTGGACACCTCCGGGCATCAGCGCGGCTGGAGCGGGTTACCCCGGCGGCGCCATTCTTCCGCGAGCAGTTCGTACGAGCGGACCCGGTCCGCGTGGTCATGGGTGATCGTCGTGATGAGCAACTCGTCCGCGTCCGTGGCCTCCTGGAGTTGTTCCAGCTGATCGGCCACCCGGCCCGGGGAGCCGACGAACTGGGTGTCGACGCGGTCCTGGACGAGAGCGCGGTCCGCCTCGCTCCACGCGTGGGCGCGCGCCTGTTGCGGTGTCGGGAACTCGATGGCGCCCTCGGCAGTGCGGATGCTGCGGACCCACAGGGCGTAGCCGGTGGCGAGTTCGTGGGCGGTGGCGTCGTCCTCGGCGACGACGACGTCTGCCGACACGCTGATGTGCGGCTTGTCGAGGAACTCGGAGGGCTGGAAGAAGGCCCGGTAGCCCGCCACCGCTTCCAGCACGGTGGCCGGGCTGACGTGGTAGTTCGCGGCGAAGCGAAGGCCCCGGGCGCCCGCCACCTGGGCGCTCTGGCCGCCGCTGCTGCCCAGGATCCACACCTCCACATCGGCGCCCTCGCCCGGCACGACGTGTGCTTCGACGCCCTCCGGGGAGCGGTAGGTGCCCGCCAGAAGAGCGAGGATGTCGTCGATCTGCTCGCCGTAGTCCTGCGGCTCGGCGCCCGGCTGCTGGAGCAGCCTGCGCTGCAGGGCGATCCGTGGCGAGCCGAGCAGGTGCTCGAAGGAGAAGCGGGGAGGGACGAGCAGGCCGTTCGGGGCCCGGCCGTCGGCGACCGGGGGCGCGGTCGCCGACGGGGGCGCCGGCTGTGCCGGTGGGCGGCCGCCCGAGCGGCCCAGGCCGAGATCGAGGCGGCCGGGGTGCAGGGCGTCGACCAGTCCGAACTCCTCCACGGTGGACAGCGCCGTGCGGTGTCCGAGCTGTACGGCTCCGGAGCCGAGCCGGATGGTGGAGGTGGCGGAGGCGGTCAGGGCCAGGACGACGGCGGGGGACGTGCCGGCCACGCCGGGGTTGAGGTGGTGCTCGGCGAACCAGTAGCGGGCGTATCCGAGGCGCTCGGCCCGCTGTGCGAGGTCGATGGAGTTGCGCAGGGCATCGGCCGCCGTGGCGCCGGACGGGATCGGGACCAGGTCGAGGATGCCGAGGGGGGTGTCAGGCATGGGTGGGCTCCTCCTGGATCGGTGGTGTCGGAAGTACGGGACCCCAGGCGAACGGCGGGTCGGGGATCCCCCGGCGCAGCACCGGGGCGACCTCGGACTGGAACAGTTCCAGTGAGTCGCGGTGCTGAGCTTCCGTCAGCCCTCCGGCTTCCGCGTGCAGATGCAGCACGGTGTGGCCGAACTGCTCGTGGTAGCGGTGCACCTTGTCGATGATCTGCCGCGGGCTGCCGATCAGGGCCGAGCTGCGGTCGACGAAGTCCTCAATGGTCGGGAAGACCGGCTCCAGGCCGAGCCGCTTCTGGAACGCCAGGTTGCCCTCGAACACCGGCCGGTACGTGGCGATCGCCTCCTGGGACGTACGGGCCACATAGATGCCCGCCGTTCCCGCGCCGACTGCGATGCCGGCCGGGTCATGCCCGTAGCGGTAGTGGCGGATCAGTTCGGCATACGGTCCGATGGGGTTGGTGACGTTCGCCGAGAACAGCGGGTCGCCGTAGCGGGCCGCGAGGTCGACCGACTCCTTGCTGGTCGCGCTGCCGTGCCAGACCCGGATCGGTTGCTGCAGCGGCCTGGGCCACACCTCGGCGTCCGTCAGCTCCGGGCGGAAGCGGGTCCTGGCGGTGACCTTGTCCTGCCGCCAGATCCGCCGGAACACCTCGTAGCTCTCGGCGTTGCGCTCCCACTGGTCCTCGGGCGTGACGTGGAACAGCTCGCGCTGGGCGGCGCCGTTGCCCTTGCCGGTGATCAGCTCGAGGCGTCCGCCGGAGAGATGGTCCAAGGTCGCGTAGTCCTCGTAGGCGCGCACCGGGTCCAGCAGGATGAGGGTGGTCACGGCGGTGAACAGGCGGATGCGCTTGGTCAGCGCGGCGATGTGGCTGAGCACCACCGGCGGCGAGGAGGAGATGAACGGCCGCTCGTGCCGCTCCCCCACCCCGAATCCGTCGAAGCCCAGTTCCTCGGCGAGCAGCGCGCCCGCGATGACCTCGCGGAAGCGCTCGCCGGTCGGTTTGCGCACGCCGGTCACGGGGTCCGGGGCGTGCACGATCAGCGTGATGGCGAGGAACTTCACGACGCCGCCCGCTCACCGCGCACATCGTCCGGGTGAGCGAGGCCGAGGTGGTCACGCAGGGTCGGGCCCTCGTACTCCGTGCGGAAGACGCCCTGTTCCTGGAGCAGCGGGACGACCTTGTCGGCGAAGACGTCGAGGCCGCCGGGGGTGATGTGCGGGACGAGGATGAAGCCGTCGGCGGCGTCTGCCTGGACGAAGTCGTTGATGGTCTTCGCGACGGTGGCCGGGGAGCCGACGAAGTTCTGCCGGTTGCCGGTCTCGATGACGAGGTCGCGGATGGACCAGTTGTTGGCGGTGGCGAGCTCCCGCCATGCGCGGGCGGTGGCCAGCGGATCGCGGTACATGCGCACCTGCGCCCGGCCGCGGGCGATGTGGTGTTCGCCGGGGTCCGGGTCGATGTCGGGGAGCGGGCCGTCGGGATCGTATGAGGACAGGTCCCGGTTCCAGACGAATTCAAGATGCTTGATGGCCGTGGCCCCGCTGACCTGTTGGCGGCGCACCTCCTTGGCCAGTTCCTCGGCCTCGGCGTCGGTGTCGCCGAGCACGAAGGTGGCGGCGGGAAGGATCAGCAACTGGTCGGGGCGGCGGCCGTAGGTGGCCAGCCGGCTCTTGACGTCGGTGTAGAAGACCTGGCCCTCCTTCAGGGTGGCGTGCCGGCTGAAGATCGCGTCGGCGCTCGAAGCGGCGAACTCGCGGCCCTCGTCGGAGTCGCCCGCCTGGAAGATGACCGGGCGACCCTGCGGGGAGCGCGGGACGTTGAACTGGCCATGGATGTCGAAGTGCCGGCCGGTGTGGACGAAGGACCCGGCCTTCGCGTCGCGCAGAAAGGTGCCGGTGGCCTGGTCGGCGAGGATCTCGTCGCCGTGCCAGGAGTCGAAGAGCTCGCCCGCGGTGGCCAGGAACTCCTTGGCGCGCGAGTAGCGCTCGTCCTGCGGGAGGAAGCCGCCGCGACGGAAGTTCTCGCCGGTGAACGCGTCCCAGGAGGTGACCACGTTCCAGGCGGAGCGGCCGCCGGAGAGGTGGTCGAGACTCGCGAACTGGCGGGCTACCTCGTAGGGCTCGTTGAAGGTGGAGTTGATGGTGCCGGTCAGGCCGAGATGCTCGGTGACGGCGGCCAGCGCGGCGAGGACGGTGAAGGTGTCAGGGCGGCCGACGACGTCCAAGTCGTAGATCTTTCGGTCCTGTTCACGCAGTCGCAGGCCCTCGGCGAGGAACAGGAAGTCGAATTTGGCGCGTTCGGCGGTGCGCGCGAAGTGGACGAAGGAGCTGAACTCGATGTGGCTGCCGGCCTCCGGGTCGCTCCACACGGTGGTGTTGTTGACTCCGGGGAAGTGGGCTGCCAGGTGGATCTGCTTCGGCGGCTTGCTCATGGTCGTGCGTCTCCCTCGGGGTCAGGCGGTGGCGTAGCGGTTGGCGGGGCGGGCCAGGCCCAGCAGTCCGCGCAGGGTGTCGGCCTCGTAGGCGCGGCGGAAGGCGCCCCGGCGCTGGAGTTCGGGGACCAGGCCGCGGGTGATGGCCGCAAGGTCATCGCCGAGGACGGCGGGACGCAGCCGGAACCCGCTCAGTCCGGCCGCCCGCCACTCCTCGAGGAGGTCGGCGAGTTGGGCCGGAGTGCCGGTGAAGATGCGGGCGTCGCTGGTGTACGGGGCTCCGGCGAGGGCGTCGAGGCGTTCGCGCCGGGCCGTCGCGGCGGCCGGGTCGTCGTCGAGAAAGACCACCAGGTCACCGAAGACGTGCAGGGGCTGGTCGGCGCGGCCTGCCGTCTCCTGCTCGGCGCGGATCTCCGCGACGATCGCGCGGGCCTGGCCGGCGTCGTTGGGGGTGACGTAGCCGATGTCGGCCTGGCGGGCCACCAGCCGGTAGGGCACGGTCCAGTGGGCGAGGGCGCTGACGACGGGCTGGCCCTGCGGCGGGCGTGGGGTGATGGACGGGCCCTTCACGCTGAAGTGCCTGCCCTCGAAGTCGATGTAGTGCAGCTTGTCGCGGTCGATGAAACGGCCGGTGGCGGCGTCCCGGATCTCCGCGCCGTCCTCCCAGCTGTCCCAGAGCCTGCGCACCACCTCCACGTAGTCGGCGGCCTCGTCGAAGAGGTCGGTCACCACCTCCTGCGCGGCCGGGCTCTCGTAGCCGTCGATGTGGGGGATCGTGCGGCGGCCGAAGTGGGCGGCCTCGTTCGGACGCGCGGTGATCTGTGCCCGCAGGCCCGCCCGGCCGGTGCTGACGTAGTCGAGGGTGGCGATGGCCTTGGAGAGGTGGAACGGCTCCGTGTGGGTGACCACGGTGGTCGGGACCAGGCCTATGTGCCGTGTCAGCGGGGCGATGCGGGCCGCGAGGAGGACGGCGTCCAAGCGGCCACGGACCTGGTCGGTGCGGCCGTCCGGCTCGAGGAAGTGGGAGGACTGCAGGCCGAGGCCGTCCTCGAAGGTCACGAAGTCGAGCAGGCCGCGCTCGGCCTCGGCGACCAGATCGGCCCAGTATCGGGCGGCGAACAAGTCCCGGGGGCGGGCCACCGGCTCGCGCCAGGAGGCGGGGTGCCAGCCGGTGCCGTCGAGGGCGACGGCGAGATGCAGCGGAGAAGAGGGGGCAAAGGACACGAGTGGGTGCCTTCCTGAAAGTCCGTACGAGATCGCCGGCCCTCAGGGAAGAGCGGAGGGCACGGCGGCGGGCGAGCGCAGCGGGAGGGGCCCCGGCCGGAGGCGGGGGGTGGGTCAGGCGCTACAGAGCGCGCCGGCCACGCGCCGCAGATCGATGTGCGGCCGGGAGTGGAGGCGGACACGGCGGCGCGGGTTCAGGGCCCGGTCCCGGGGGTGGGAGTGGAGGTGGAGCAGGTGTCGCATATGCCGCACCTCCGTCCGTCGGGCCCTGCCGCGGTTCTCGTCGTGACTCACAACAGCTCTGCTCCGCGATCTGTTCCCGGCGGGACCGGGAGCGCCTCGCCTGGTGTCGTACCAGTCGAGCGCAACGGAACGGGGTGGGCGTGGAACGGCGGCGGCGTGCGGTGGAGGTCAGCTACACAGCGCGGTGGCGACACGCATCAGATCGACAGCGCGCCGCCGGGTGAACCGCGAAGAAATCCGCATGTCAGCGACGCTATCCGCGCCCCCATTCCCAGTCAACAACGGCAGTCGGCCGACCCACGGCGCAACGACGGCTCGACACGCCCGTCATGCGCCCGTTACCCGGGCGTGGCCGGCACGGCCCGACGGCCGCACGGCCAGGTGTACGTTCGTACACTTCGAAATGTACGATCGTCGTGACTACATCGCCGATGACCCGCAAATCTCCAGAAGGTTGCAGCGCGCCATGCGGCTCGCGGCGCGCTACCAGGCCACCTATCTCGAGGACCCGACCAAGGCCAGGCCGGTCCTCGGCGAGCTGCTCGCCTCCGTGGGCGAGGGCGTCGACGTGCGGCCGCCGCTCTCCGTCGACTACGGCAGCAACGTCTCCATCGGAGCCCGCACCTTCGTCAACTGCAACCTGACCGCCCTGGACGTCGCGCGGATCAGCATCGGTGAGGACTGCCAGATCGGCCCCAACGTCCAGCTCCTCACCCCCACCCATCCCGTGGAGCCGCACAGCCCAGGCGGGACAAGCTGGAAGCCGCCCGCCCCATCACCATCGGCGACAACGTCTGGCTCGGCGGCGGTGTCATCGTGTGCCCGGGGGTGACGGTCGGCGACAACTCGGTCGTCGGCGCCGGCGCGGTGGTCACCAAGGACATCCCGCCCGGCGTCGTCGCCGTCGGCAATCCCGCCCGGCTCGTACGCACCCTCTGACACACCCCGTCATGGCCACTGGGCAGACCGACCCGCGGCGGCGCGCACGGATCCTCGCCGCCACCCTCGACCTCATCGTCGACGAAGGCGTCGCCGGCGTCTCCCACCGCAAGATCGCCACCCGCGCCGACGTGCCCCTCGGCTCGATGACCTACCACTTCACCGGCATCGACGATCTGCTGCGCGAAGCCTTCGCCCTCTTCGCCGACCACATCGTGGCCGTCTTCGAGCAACACCTGGGCCGCGCCGACAGCCCCGAGCAGGCATGTGAAGCCGTCACCGACCTCATCCACACGCTCTCCGAAGGGCCCCGCCGCGATCTGATCCTCACCCAGGAGCCCTACACCCTCGCCGCCCGACGCCCCGAATACCAGGAGCTGACCCACGCGTGGATGCGCCGCACCCGCCACCTGCTGGAGCAGCACTTCGCCCCGGACACCGCACGGCAGCTGGACGCACTGATCGAGGGGCTGACCCTGCATCGGGCCCTGGACCGCAGGCCTCATGGCCGTGCGCTGACCCGACTGGCGGTGACCCGCATTGCCGCCGTCACATAGCCGACGCTGATGCCGGCGGGCGGCAGTCCGGCGTGACGCGGTCAGGAGGCCGCGCGGAGTCATGACTCGTCCGGGGTGACGAGCCGGATGGTGATGCCGTCGGCCGGGGCCCGGCCGAGGTCGTGGGAGAAAATCGCCGTCTTCAGCGGTCTGTGCCGGTTCTCGCGCTCCTCGCGGGCGTACTGCCGGACGAAGCCGAGCCGGTGGTAGACGCTCTGGGGGACGACGTTGTCCCGGCCGGTGTCCAGGACCAGGGCCCGCATGTCCCAGGACCGGACGCGCTCGATGCCCTCAGCGAGCAGCGCGCCGTCGGCTCCGCGGCCGCGGTGTTCGGGCAGGACGGCCAGCAGGCGCAGTTCCGCCTCGCCGGGCAGGGCGAGGCGGGCGTACACGGTGCCGGGGCGCAGCAGGCTCGCGGTTTTGATCAGTGTGCCGCTGGGTTCGTCCACGGCCACCAGCAGTTCACCGGTGGCGGCGCGGCCTGGGGTGTCGTGCAGCAGGGCGAGCCGTTCGGGGCTCGGTGCGCTGTTGCGGCTGCGGAAGCCCTCGACGGTCAGGTCCGCGACCTGTCCGTACTCGTGGGGGCGGGCGGTGCGGACGCGGATGTCGCTCATCGGGACGCAGAGGGGCGGGGCCGAGGCCGAGGTGGTCGCGCAGTGTGGTGCCCTGGTACTCCGAGCGGAACACTCCGCGTTCCTGGAGTTCGGGGATGACGGTGTCGACGAACTCGTCCAGGCCGGTGGGGGTGAGGTGTCCGGAGATGATGAACCCGTCGCAGGCGTCGCTCTGCACATAGGTGTTGATCTCTTCGGCGACGCGGGCGGGTGTGCCGACGAAGGCGTGGCGGCCGGTCAGTTCGATGACCAGCTCGCGGACGCTGGCAGAGGTCCGTCGGGATCGTAGCCGGACAGGTCACGGCCCCATACCTGTTCGAGTTGTGCGATCGCTCTTTGCGGGGAGACCTGCTGGAGGCGGATGTGGCGGGCGCGCTCGTGCGCTTCCGCCTCGGTGTCGCCCAGGACGAAGGTGGCCTGGGGCAGGATCTTCAGGTCCTCGTGGGTGCGTCCGTACTTCGCCAGCCGGCCCTTGACGTCGGCGTAGAAGGCCTGGCCCGCGGTCAGCTCGGCGTGAATGGTGTAGACGGCGTCGGCGGTGGCTGCGGCGAACTCGCGCCCGTCTTGGGAGTTCCCGGCCTGGATCAGCAGGGGGTGGCCCTGGGGGCCGCGCGGCACCGTGGGTCGCGCGGTGATGTCGAATTGCGGGCCCCGGTGGCGTACCTCGGCGATGGCATCGTCCTCGACGACGACTCCGGCCTCGGTGTCGGCGATCACCGTGTCCGGGGCCCAGGCGTCCCACAGCTTGCGGGCGACCTCGACGCATTCGGCCGCGCGGGTGTACCGGTCGGCGTGGTTCAGAAAGCCACCCCGGCGGAAGTTCTCGCCGGTGAAGGCGTCCGAGGACGTGACCACGTTCCAGGCCGCCCGTCCGCCGGAGAGGTGGTCCAACGTCGCGAACTTCCGGGCGAGTTCGAAGGGTTCGTTGTAGGTGGTGTTGACGGTCCCGGCCAGTCCGATGCGGTCGGTGACGGCGGCGAGCGCGTTCAGCACCGTCATGGTGTCGGGCCTGCCGACCACGTCCAGGTCGAAGATCTTCCCCCGGTGCTCGCGCAGCCGCAGCCCCTCGGCGAGGAAGAGGTCGAACTCGCCGCGCTCGGCCGTCTGCGCGAGGTGGCGGAAGGAGGAGAAGTCGATCTGGCTGCCCGACCTCGGGTCGCTCCAGACGGTGTGGTTGTTCACGCCGGGGAACGCGGCCCCGAGGTGAACCTGCTTGGCGGGTTTGCTCATGCCGGCTCCCGGTGGTGGCGAAGGGTTCAGGACAGCGGGCGGCGCGGGAACGCACCCTGATGGCCGGTCGCCGTGGTTCCCTTCGGCGCCGTGGCGTCGTAGGCACGCGACGAGGGTGGACCGTCCCAGGCCCGGACATACGTGGAAAGACGCCCGCGGACGGACGTCAGCGCCTCAACAACACTGCGCGCTCACCACTCGACCGAGGTCGACGTGGTGACGGCGCACCAGCAAGAAGGAGGCCATGGGCGCCACCAAACACCGGCATGCGTGTACGGGTCAAGCGGTGACCAGCATGCGGGACGGCGGGCACCCGCCGTGTGCCCGGTCCGCGGCGGGGAGATCAGGGATCGGTGGACAGGGGCGTCGGCCGGGGATTCGTCCAGGCCTCGGGGTCCTCGGCAAGGACCAGGACCTCGTCCGGCAAGGTGGCGGTGGCCACGTCGGCCAGCGTGACCTCACCCAGAATCTTGCGGACATTGGCGCGTACCGCGACCCACAGCGGCAGCAGCGACTCCGCGGGACCGGTGTAGGAAAGCTGGGGTGGGCGCACGCCCCGCACCGACACCAGCGGTCCGTCGGCCACACGGATCACGTCGGCGACGGCAATTTCGTCCGCCGGGCGGGCCAGCCGGTAGCCGCCGTTCCCGCCGCGCCGGCTGGTCACCAGCCCGCCCCGGCGCAAGTCGCCCAGGATGCCTTCCAGGAACTTGTGCGGAATGCCCTGCGCCGCCGCGATCGCCTCGGCTTTGAGCGAGGTGTCGTGTCCTGCCGCGGCAAGCTCCAACACCGCACGCACCGCATAGTCCGCCCTCGCCGAGATCTGCATGCCGAGATTATCCGCCATTGTCGCGCCCACCCCGTCACCGGCTGCGCACGCCGTCAGGAGGGGATGGTGAACGGAGGGTGCGCACCATTGAGGAAGTAGTCCCCGACCTCGCGGAGTCTGTCGGCGACGGGCTCGCGCAGGGTGTGCGTCCGGGCGTTGCGCCAGAAGCGGTCGAACCCATGCCGCAGGAAGGCGCCACGCGCACCGACGACGTCCAGGGCACGTGCGGTGATCTCCTGCGCGGCCCGGGAGGCGGCGGACTCGGCCACACTCGCGAGTACGGCGATCTCCGCGCACTCGTCGTCGTCGAGGTCTTCGCCACGGGCGAAGCCACGTCCCAGCGCCTCGACCGCCTGGTCTGCGAGCGCGGACGCGGAACGTGTGGCGACGGTCAGTTCCCCGTACACGCCCAGCACGTACGGGTCCCGCGACGGAACGCCCGACCAGGGCTGTTGCGCGGAGGGCTGCCAGGAAGAGTTCACCAACCTGCTGTACTCGCGGACCTCGGCGAGCAGCCCCTCGGCGACGCCGAGACAGAACTGGACGGAAACCAGGCGTGCGGTCGGTGCGGCCAGGCCGGCGAAGGGCGGCAGGACGCCCTCGTCCGAGGAGAGGGAGCCGAACACGTCGTCGGACGTGACCGGCACGGAGTCGAACTCCACACTTCCGCCGGCCGCCAGACGCTGACCGAAGGTGGCCTCGTCGTCGAGATACACGACGCCGGGGTGGCCGGGATCGACGAGGACGGCCAGGGGATCACCGGTACCGGACCGAGTGGCGCGGACGACCAGCCGGTCGGCGATTCCGACTCCGGTGACGCATCTCTGCAGGCCGTCCAGCACATAGCCGCGCGCGGTGGGGGTCAGTCTGGGCGGCGGTTCGCAGGAAACGAGACCGCCTCCCCAGCACCACTGCCCGGCCGCGGACTCCTGCTCGACGCGTGCGGCGAGGGCGGGACTGGCGAAGAACCGGGCGCTGGAGGAAAGGAAGTAGTGGCAGCCGAGGAGATAGCCGATCGCACCGTCGGCCGCTGAGATCGTCCGGACGACCGCGTAGGCCGTACGCCAGTCCGCGCTTCCCGCCTCCCCCGCTCCGTGTCCGGCCGGTGCCGGCAAGGTGAGCAGGCCTGCCTCGCGCAGCCGCCCAACCTCGTCGAGCGGTGGTTTCCCGGCCTGCTCACGGTCGACCGCGTCCGTGGCCAGGTCGTCCGCGATCTCCCGGGCTATGCGCAGCCAGTGCGCGTGTCCGGCCCCCGCGTCGATCGCCTCACTCACCATCGTCACGCCCGCACCCGCTTCACGGAACAGCGCGCGCCGCTATGGCTCTTCTCGCCGGTGGGCGAGGAACTGGGAGGAGCGGCCGGGGCAGGGAGCGCGGTGGTCATGGGGGTCTTCCTCGAGGAGCCTGGGAGTCCATGCTCACTCGCCCCGGCGACCGACGTCAATATTTCCCTACTAAATCGATAGGAAAACTGGGGAAGCTGCCGTGCCTTGGCCGATTTTCATTCCTGGGCGACGAGTTCGAACGTTCAGGACGGCTCTCGGACACCACAGTTACGTCACCGGGCGTTCGGCGGGGCGAGGCGTACCGCCGTGGCGAAAGCGCCGTCGTGGTGGACCAGTGCGGGGCTCGGGGCGGGGCCGCCGCCCGATTGAATCTCAGTGAGGATCGGACTGTCGGCGCGCAGCCGTTCGAGCCAGAGGACGATGGCGGCGGCGGTGGTGCGGTGCGCCGCGTCGTTGAGTACGTCGTGCAGGCCCTCGTGCAGGATCAGGGCCGGCAGCGCGGAGCGTGCGTCGGCGAGCAGACGCGTCGGTACGGGGGCGGTCAGCCGGCCGCGTGCGAACCTCTCGTCTTCGGTGAGTCGCTTGCGGTGGGTGGGGCATGCGGTGCGCGCCGCCAGCTCCGTGTCCCAGTCCAACTCCGGCCCCGGCGGCGGCAGCGCGCTGCCGCTGCGGGCGCGACTCCACCACATCCGTGCGGACGCGCTCGACGGCGACACCGCGCAGACCGGCGGGATGCGGTGCTTCGCCGCGATCAGCGGGCGCAGCGTCGGTTCGACACGCATCTGGATGGGCCAGACCCACGTCGCCCCCGACACCGCGCGTGGCCCGGCTGACCGTCGCCGGCGGCCCGGCCCGCGTGCTGACCGCGGGCACCACGCCCACGGGCTTCGGCGCGGAGAAGCCCCAGGGCAAGGACTACTGCGGCGCGAACACCAAGGCCAAACTCACTGCGGTGCCACGACTTCGGCCCCCTGCCCCGCCGTCCGCCTGACCGTCGCCCCTTAGGTCCGCCTCATGCGGCCTCCACACATGTCGGTGTGCGGTCGTGGATCTCGATGGCGCCGTTGGTCGCCAACAGATCGCTCAGGCGCTCCCCATGGGGATGTCCTACATGGTGCAGCGGCAACCGGTGTGCGGTTTCCCCATTGTCTCGTTCAATTGCTCCCCGTCAGTATCTTGCGCACCCTGCCACGACGAAGGCGCGCGAGGCCGGGTGAACTCGAACGAACAGGAGATCCGCATGACCACGAACCCCCTCAAGACACCGGAAGCGGAGGTGAGCGGCGGTGAAACCTGGCTTGCCCGGTTGGCGTTGCGGTTCACCCGCTTCTCCGAGAAGTGGCTGCCCGACGCTCTCGGCTTCGTCCTGATCGGCACCTTCGTGGTCCTCGCCCTGGGACTCGTCTCGGGGGAGAGTCTGCTCGGCAAGCCGAGCGACCCGGAAGCCACCAGCGGCTTCGGCCTCGTGGACGCATGGGGCAAAGGGTTCTGGTCACTCATAGAATTCACCCTGCAGATGGCGATCATCGTCATCGCGGGCTACGCGGTCGCGGTCTCGCCGCCGGTGGCCCGCCTCATCGCCCGGCTCGCAGTCCTGCCCCGAAGTCCGCGCGGCGCCATCACGTTCACCGCCGCCGTCGCCATGGCCACTTCCTATGTGAACTGGGCCTTCAGCCTCGTCTTCACCGCCATTCTCGCCAAGGAGATCGCCCGCCGATTGCCCGGAGTCGACTACCGCGCCATCGGAGCCATGGCCTTCCTCGGCCTCGGCACCGTGTGGGCCCAGGGCCTGTCGGGATCGGCCGCGTTGCAGGTGGCCAGCGCGGTCTCCAGCCCCGCCGCCGTGCAGAAGATCATCGCCGAGGAGCGTGGCAGCGGGGTCATTCCCCTGACCGACACCATCTTCCTCTGGCAGGGCATCGTGGCCACGGTGGTCGTCTTCGCGGTCGCGCTCACCATGGCGTGGTTCCTGGCTCCGTCACCGGAGCGCGCGATGACCGCGGAGCGCCTCGGTATCGATCTCGGGCCCGCGCTCCGCACGAAGAGCCCGAACTCCCGGCGCGGCCGCCCCGGCGAGTGGGTCGAGTTCAGTCCGACCTTCACGATCGCGCTCTTCGTTCTGGGCGTGTGGTATCTCGCCCGCCACTTCGCCCAGGCCCAGGGCAACCCGCTCAACGCGCTCGATCTGAACACCATCAACCTGATTCTCATCCTGCTGGCCCTCATCCTGCACTGGCGGCCCGTGCACCTCGCCCGCGCCTTCCGGGAGGGAGCTCCGGCCGCCTCCGGCGTGTTGCTGCAGTTCCCGCTGTACGGCGGCATCTTCGGAATGATCGCCTTCACCGGACTGCACCGGACCATCGCCGACTGGCTGGTGTCGGTGTCGAACGAGCACCTCTACCCGGCCCTCATCGGTGTCTACAGCTGTGTGCTCGGGGTGTTCGTACCGAGCGGCGGTGGCAAGTGGGTGGTCGAGGCGCCCTATGTCCTCGGGGCGGCCAACGAACTCCATGTGAACCAGGGATGGATGGTCGTGGTGTACGACCTCGGCGAAGCCAGCGCCAATCTGCTCCAGCCGTTCTGGATGCTTCCCACCCTCGCCATTCTCGGCCTGAAGGCGCGCGACATCATGGGTTACACCTTCGCCATGTTCCTCGCGTTGTTTCCCACGGTGCTCGTCCTGGTGACGTTGCTCGCCCAGACCCTGACCTTTCCCTGACGGATGGCTATCGCATCTGGCGCCGCACCAGTTCGTGCAGCTTTCCGCCCGGGAGGGCCATCAGTTCGGCCGGGGTGCCCTGTTCCACGATCCGGCCGCCCTCCATGACCAGGACGCGGTCGGCGTCCATGACGGTGGACAGCCGGTGCGCGATCACCAGCCGGCTGGCGTTGAGGCGGCGGGTGCTGTCGATGACGATGCGCTGGGTCTCGTTGTCCAGGGCGCTGGTGGCCTCGTCGAAGAAGAGGACGCGCGGACGGCGGATCAGGGCCTGGGCGATCATCAGCCGCTGCCGCTGGCCGCCGGAGATGACGCCGCTGCCGGAGATCATGGTCTGGAGTCCCATGGGCATCTGGCCGATGTCCTCGGCCAGACCCGCCAGTTCGGCGGCCGCCATGGCCTCCTCCGGGGTGTACGGCTCGGCGCCGCGGATGCATTCGAGCACCGTTCCGCCCAGGGGCTGGGCGTTCTGCAGGACCACCCCGCACTGGCGGCGCACCGCCGCCTGGTCGAGGGCGGCGAGGTCCTGGCCGTCGTAGAGCACGCTGCCGGACACCGGCCGTTCGAAGCCGATGAGCAGCCGCAGCAGCGTCGACTTTCCGCAGCCGCTGGGGCCGACGACCGCCACGAACTCGCCCGGCCGGATCTCCAGTGAGACATCGTCGAGCACCAGTGGCCCGTCGTCGCCGTAGCGGAAGGTGAGGTTCCTGGCCCTGAGGTCACCGGAGAGCACCCCCGGCGGGGCGCTGCCGCCACGGACCTCGGGCGGCTCGTCCAGGATCGGCTTGACCTGCTCGAACAGGGGCAGCACGGCGACCACCGAGACCAGGGAGTTGGTGAGCTGGGTGAGCGAGGTGAGCAGCATGGTCACGGAGGTGTTGAACGTCAGGAACGCCCCCGCCGACATGCTCCCCCGCGCCGGACCGGCCAGCAGCATGAACACGATGAGCGAGACCAGCGGAAGGTAGACCGCGTCCAGCACCTGGGTGAGGTTCTTGATCCGCCCGGTGCGCTGATGCAGGTCGCGGGTGTGGGCAAAGCCACGGGCCCACGCCGCGTACGCGAAGTTCTCGGCCGCGGCGACCCGCAGCTTGGGAAGGCCGCGCAGGGTCTGGAACGCCTGGTTGTTGAGCTTGTTCTCGCTCTCCACCAGCCGCCGCTGCCAGCGCACCTGCCACAGTCCCATCCCCAGGAAGACCCCGGAGACCACCAGCAGCATGGCGACCACCGCGAGCGCCAGGGAGGCGCTGTAGTACAGCAGCAGGGCGAGGTTCATCGCACCCACGGTGCCGGCCTGGAGGACCGTCGGCGCGATCCCGGACAGCACTCGGCGCATGGCGCTGATGCCCAGCGCCGCACTGGCCAGCTCTCCGGTGGAGCGCCGGGCGAAGAAGGTGGTGGGCAGCCGCAGCAGCCGGTCCCACACCGCGGGCTGGAGGGTGCTCTCCAGCCGCCCCTCCAGCCGCAGCAGGGTGAGGTTCTGCAGCAGCATGAAGGCGGCCGCGACGACGCCGGCGACGATCAGAGCCAGGGAGATCTGGACGATGGGGCTCTTCTCGGCGCGGGGCACGAATCCGCCGAGCACCTGTCCGGTGGCGAGGGGCACCAGCGCGCCGAGCGCCACCGTCACCAGCCCGCTGATCAGGAGGTGGCGGACGTCCCCGCCGGCGCCCCGGGCGCTGAAGCGCATCAGCCGCCACAGCGTCATCGGCCGGTCGGGCAGCGGACGGTAGAACATCACGGCCCGCGGTTCGAACTCCTCCGCGTTGGCCCCGCCGACGCGGATCCGCAGCCCGGAGACGGGGTTGAGCGCCTCGTACCCGCCGCGCCGCCACAGCAGCGCCACCGGGGCCCCGGACTTGGCGCGGTAGCCCACCAGCGGTCCGGTGTCCTCCCGCCACCAGCGGCCCTCCAGCCGGACGGCGCGGGTGCGGATCCGGGCGTGTGCGGCGATGCGCTCCACCGGGTCCGTACGGTCGTCGGCGGCGCGGCCCCTCGGCGGTTCCGGCAGGGTGATCCCGGTGGCCTCCGCCACTGCGCGGCACACCGCGTGAACGGCGTCGTCGGTGCTCTCCTCCGACGGCCGCCGGTCGCGCCGCGGCCGTCCGATGGAGGCGATCAGCGCCTGGTCGGCGCGGGAGCGCATGGCCTCACCGGCCCGGATCCCGGCCGCCGTGCGGTCCGCGTGGGCCCGCTCCATGGTCTCGATCCACCGGTCCACGGCGGTGCCGAGCCGGTACTGCTGATTGACCATCCGCTGCCACAGCGCGCCGTCGATCAGCAGATCACCGGCGGCCTGGGCGCTGTACTCGGCGCCGTAGCGCACACTGCCGGGCGGCACCGGAAGCCAGAGCAGGTCCTCGTCGGCCGCCTCCGCGTCGGGCGCGGCCCCGCCGTCCAGCGGGGCCTGGAAGAGGACGCCGAGGCTGCGGCTCACCCCGAGCGCCACGGCGTGCTCCAGCGGGGTGGGCGGGGTGTCCTGGAATCCGCCGCCCCCGTATGGGCCGTACGGATCGTCGGCGTGACCCGTCCCGTACGCGTCGTACGCCTCCGGCCGGTACAGCTCGCGCAGCGGGATGCGGCGCACCACGCAGTCCTGCGAGGGGCGGCCCAGCAGGGTGTGGAGCGGCCCGTCGGTCGGGCCCGGGAGCGCCGCGCCCGTCTCCAGCCGGCCGAGGAAGTGCCACTGCCCCTCCTCGGCCGCGTCGACCGCGAACAGGTCCAGGGCACCGCCGGCCACGAGCCAGAGCACCTGCGGGCCCTCCAGCGGAAGGCTGCGCAGTCCGGCACAGTCGACGGGGGTGCCGAGGGCGCCGAGCGCCTGGACCACCGCGTCGCCACCGTCCGCGGCCACCGACGCGGCCGGGTGAACGGACGCCATGTCAGTGCTCCTTCATCAGCTCGGCGTAGGGACCGCCGGCGGCGGCGAGGTCCTCGTGACCTCCGCGTTCGACGACCGTGCCGCGGTTCAGGACGAGGATCTCGTCGCTGTCCCGCACGGTGCTGAGCCGGTGGGCGATCACCACACACGCACAGCCGCGGCGGCGCAGATTGTCCATGACGATCTGCTCGGTCCGCGCGTCCAGGGCGCTGGTGACCTCGTCCAGCACCAGCACGCTGGGGCGGCGGACCAGGGCGCGGGCGATCTCCAGCCGCTGCCGCTGGCCGCCGGAGAAGTTGCGGCCGTCCTGCTCCACCCGGCAGTGGATCCCCTCCGGGCGCCGTGCGATCACCTCGTCGTAGAGCGCGGCGTCCCGCAGGGCGTCCACCACCGCGTCGTCCGGGATGGACGGGTCCCACAGCGCCACGTTGTCCCGGACCGTTCCCTCGAACAGGAAGACGTCCTGGTCGACGAAGGACACCGAGGCGGCCAGCGCCCCGCGGGGGATGTCCTCCAGCCGCTGTCCGTCGATGCGGATGACCCCCTCCCAGGGGGTGTAGAGACCGGAGACGAGCCGGGAGACGGTGGACTTGCCGCTGCCGGAGGCGCCGACCAGCGCCACCTGCCGGCCGGGGCCGACGGACAGCGAGAGGTCGCGCAGCAGCGGTTCGTCCAGCGGGCTGTAGCCGAAGGTGATGTTCTCCAGCGTCACCTGCCCGGTCAGCCGGCGGGTGTCCTCGCGCGGCTCGTCGCGGGTGTAGAGGGAGTCCACTGGGAAGTTCTCCACGTCCTTGAGCCGGGTCACATCGGCGGAGAAGTCCTGGATGCGGCCGGCCACGCCGTTGAGCCGGGTGATGGGCGCGGTGAAGCGGGCCACCAGCGCCTGAAAGGCCACCAGCAGACCGATCGAGATATGGCCCTCGACGGCCCGCAGCCCACCGATCCAGAGGATGAGGGCGCTGTTGAGCGTGGCGAGGGTGGGGGCGACCACGGCCAGTGCGGCGCTCGGCACCCCGAGGCGCTGCTGCTCCTCCAGGGTGATGGCGTGCTGACCTGCCCAACGGCGGAAGTAGCCCGCCTCCCCGCCGGTGGCCTTCACCGTCTCGATGAGCTGGAGACCGGTGTACGACGTGGTGGTCAGCCGCGCGATGTCGGCCCGCAGCTTCTGGGTCCTGGTGGCCCGCAGCCGTATCACCACCCGCATCGCCACCACGTTGAGCAGCGCCAACCCGACGCCTACCAGGGTGAGTTGGGGGTCGTAGGTCCACAGCAGGAAGGCGTAGAGGACTACCACGACCCCGTCGACGGCCGCGGCGGCCAGATCGCGGGCGAGCGTCTCGGCGACGGTGTCGTTGGAGCGCAGCCGCTGGACCAGGTCCGCCGGGCTGCGCTGGGCGAAGAAGGTGACGGGCAGCCGCAGCAGATGCCGCAGAAAACGCGCGCTGCCGAGGGTGGAGGAGATAATGCGTCCGCGCAGCAGATTCGCCTGCTGGACACCGGTCAGTACGGCGGTGAGCACCACCACCACGGCCATGGACGCGAACAGCGGGCCCAGCGTCGAGTCCTGGCCGCCGATCAGGAAGGTGTCGATGAAGGTGCGGCTGAGCGCCGGGACCGCGGCCCCCACCGCCACCAGCAGCACGCTGGCCAGCAGCGAGGTCAGCAGGGTGCCCGTGGTGCCCCGCATGCGCGCGGGCAGGGCGCCCAGCACGCCGGGGCGACGGCCGCCCCGGCGGAAGGACTCCTCGGGTTCGAAGACCAGGACCACACCGGTGAAGCTGGTGTCGAACTCCTCGACGGGGACGAAGCGGCGCCCCTTGTCGGGGTCGTTGATGTGGACGCCGCGCTTGCCGAACCGCCGTCCCATGCCGTCGTAGACGACGTAGTGGTTGAACTTCCAGAACAGGATCGCCGGGGCCTGGACCTCCGCCAGGGCCTCGGGCTCCATCTGCATGCCCTTGGCGCGCAGACCGTAGCTCCGGGCGGCCTTGAGCAGATTGCTGGCGCGCGACCCGTCCCGGGAGACACCGCAGGCGATCCGCAGCTCCTCCAGCGGCACATGGCGTCCGTAGTGTCCGAGCACCATGGCGAGCGACGCCGCACCGCACTCCAGGGCCTCCATCTGCAGCACGGTGGGGGTGCGCACCGTCCGGCGCCCTGGTTTCCTCGGCCCGGATCCGCCACGCGGGGCGCGCCGCCGTCCGCGGGCCGGCTGGGGGCGGCGCGCCCCGCTGCTACCGGCGGGTGCGGGCCGGGGCGGTCCGCCCTCGTATCTCGCGGTCACGGGAGAAGCCAATCGATGGGGTGGTGGGCGGCCAGATGAATGGTGCCGCTGGCCAAGGTCATGGAGCCGAGGGTGAACGGCGGGCCCTCGGGGGACGACCAGCGGTAGCCGGAGCGAGTGGCGGAGGTGCGGTCGAGGCGCACCTGGACCGCGACCGGCGGGCCGTGTTTCGAGAACTCCTCACCGAGTTGCTCGGCTCCGAGGTAGGAGCCGATCTGCTGGCGCGACAGGGCGGTCCGGCCCACGGCCTGGACCTCACCGCGCAGCACACCGTAGGTCTGCGTCGGCACGGACTGCACGCTGAGGTCGACCGACGCCCCAGGCCGCACCGAGGCCGCCCGGTCCGCCGGTACGTACAGGGTCGCGACCAGCGGGTCACCGGAGTGGCGGAGGCGTTCCACGGAGGCGACGTTCGCACCGGTGTCGAGGACGGAGCCGATCGAGACGGAGAGGGTGGTGAGCCGGCCGGCGGCGATGGTGCGCACCACCGAGGTGCCGCGGGTGGTGCGGACCTTCAGCAGCGGTGCGCCCGCCCGGAGGGTGCTGCCCTCCTGTGCGAGGACCGAGGTCACCTGGCCCGCGATGGGGCTCTGCAGCACATAGCTGCCCTGCCCGTGGGTGAGGATGCCGGTGGTCTCCAGGGTGTTCGACACGGTGCCCGTGACGGCCCATACGGCGGCGCCGGCCATCACCACCAGCGTGACCACCAGCGCCAGCCATCCCTGGGGGCGGGCGTAGCGCACCGGCAGATCGATCTCCTCTGCCGACTGCAGCTTGGAAAGGGCCTGCTGGCGGAACTGCACGAAAGTCTTTCCTCAACCGCGAGAGAACTGGTTGGATGCCCGGGCTCCGGGAGGGGCACCGTGGCGCGGGCGAAGTGGCACGGCGGGTGTGATGCGGTGCGTGTGCTGCGGCCGCGGACCGCCGAGTGCCCCGGACCAGGCAGGCCCGGGGCACAGGGAAGGCGGTGTGCCGGCCTCAGAGGGTGTTGACGGCCCCACCGATGATGCCGGTGGTGTTCAGGCCGGTGACACCGTCGACCGTGCTGGTGGCGGTGGCGGCGATGCCGACGGCGCCGGTGAGGGAGTCGACGGTGCCGAGGGCGTCGCCCACCACGCCGAGGCCGCCGGCCACGTTGTCCAGCTCGGCGTCGGAGATCTCCTGGGTCGTGACCTTGGGCGCGTTGTTCATTGTTGCGTCTCCCTTAGTAACTGTCTCGTTGAGCTTGTGACAGCGCATGGGTGCCGACGGAAATCGGCCCCCTCGACATGGTCGCGGGATCCCGGGAGGACCCGGGATTCGTGAATGCCTGAGCGCGGAAGGGATGTAACCACGAGGCCCGGGACACCGCGAATCAGCCAACCTCCGGAACCGGGCATTCCGCAACTTTCCGATCATGTGACAGGTTCATTCGGGCACGCCATCGGTGCTCTTTCCTCACAGGAAGGTCACTCTTATCGCTGGACATCACGCCACTTTCTCGAAGTGATGCGCGTCATTTCGGCCACGACCACCATGACCGGGGCGAAGGTTCGCACGACGGCTGGGGGTTACGCATGGCGTCTGTGTAACAGGTGTGCCGATCGCTTGAAGACCAGGCGAACGAGGACCACAGCCGGGTCCGCGTGGCACGGGAATGCGACATGTGCGACTTCCGCCTGCCGACCCACACCGCGCGGCCGACTGACCGCAGGTTTCCGGCACCCACAGGCCCGGGCGCCCTTCCGAAGCGAGGCTCAGTGCAGATCGGCCGCTGCGGGGCTGTCATCGAGGAAGCCGCCCACCTGGTGCTGCCACAGCTTCGCGTAGGTGCCGTCCGACGCGAGCAGTTCCTGGTGCGTGCCCTGCTCGACGAGCCGTCCGCGGTCGAGCACGACGACCTGGTCCATGGCGGCGACCGTGCTCAGTCGGTGCGCCACCACAAGCGCCGTCCGCCCCTCCATGAGCCGCCACAGCGCCTCCTGGACGAGGACCTCGCTCTCGGAGTCCAGGGCGCTGGTCGCCTCGTCGAGCAGCAGGATCGGCGCGTCGCGCAGTATCGCCCTGGCCAGAGCGACCCGCTGGCGCTGTCCGCCGGACAGCTTCACACCGCGCTCGCCCACCATGGTGTTGAAGCCGTCCGGCAGCGCATCGGCGAACTCCGTGACATGCGCCGCCTCCGCCGCGCGGCGGATGTCGGCGTCGGTGGCGTCCGGTCGGGCGAACGCGATGTTGTCCCGCAGGGTGCGGTGGAACATCGCCGGGTCCTGTGGCACGTACGCGATCAGGCTGCGCAGGTCGGCCTGGCGCAGCCTGCTGATGTCCTGCCCCCCGATCAGGATTCGGCCGGCGTCGATGTCCGTCATCCGCAGCAGCAGCTGGGTGAGCGTGGTCTTGCCCCCGCCCGACCGGCCGACGAGACCGACCTTCGTCCCGCTGGGCACAGCCAGGTCGAGGCCCTCGAAGAGTGCCCCCGCGCCCGCGTGGGCAAAGGTCACCTGCTCGAAGCGGACGTCGGCGGCCCGGCCCAGCAGCGGCTCCGGCGAGGCCGGGTCGAGCACGGTCGGCGACGTCAGCAGCAGTTCGGTGAACTGCGCGGCCTCCGTCATCGAGCTCTCCAGACGGCGGTAGATCTGGTTGAACTCGAACATGATCCGCGTCGCGTTGGTGTAGTACGTGAAGGCGACCACGACCGCCTCCACACCGTGACTGCCCCCGCCGAGCGCGACCGCGAGCAGCAGGCCCAGCGTGTTGGTCAACACGGACATCGGCGCGACCAGCGTGTCGATGCGCAGATTGCCGTAGTCCCACGACCTCAGTGAGAGTCGCCGTGACTCCGCGACGCGGGACCGATGCTCCGCGGCCTCCCGTTCCTCGGCGGCGAACGCCCGGACCGTGTCCATGTTCATCAGACTGTCAGCGACGTGGCCCGCCACCCGGGCGATCGCCTCCTCGCGCTGATCAACGAGCCTCTGGCGGCGACGGATGAGGGGCGTCACACACAGCGCCGTCAGTGCGATCATCACCAAAAGCCCGACAACGAGCAGCGGTTCGTAGGTCCAGAGCACCACCGACCCGAACACCAGCGGCACGAAGCTGCCCACCACCGAGAACGTCAGCGTGTCGACGAACTGTTCGAAGCGGGAGGCGAAGCTCAGTACCCGTTTGGTCAGCGACCCGGCGAAGTTGTCGTGGAAGAACGCCGCGTCCTTGGCGAACAGCTCGTCCATGCCGATCACGTACAGGTGCTCGATGCCCTGCGCGTCAAGGCGGTTCAGACAGTGGATGCCGAGGCGCCACAGTGTCTCCGCCAGCACCAGGACGCCGACGAAGCCGAGAATGTAGGGCAGCGTCGAGCCGATCGAGACACCGGCGTCGCCGGCGATTCGGCCAACGAGCTTCGCGACGATCAGCGGCGCGATGTAGTTGATGCCGATGTTGCCCAGCGCCGGGAGGAGCATCGCGGGCATCGTCACCCGTCGGAGCCGGGACAACTCCCGTCCGTAGTAACGAAGCGCGAGGAGCACCGAGCCCCTGCCTTGCGGGACCTCGCGCGATTCAGGCGATTTCATCCCACCCCTGTGTTGTCGTATGGCAACGTGCGACTACGGACAGGCACGAAGTCGCAGTGTCCCGTGACGACGCTCATGGCGTCCAAGCGTTTTTCTCAGCCATCGGCGCGTCGCACACAGGCCCACCCGATCTCCTTCAACGTCACCGGAGGCTCACTGGCCGGTGTCGACAGCGGACGTCAGGAGAGCGCGGAGCGCTATGGGGCGAGCTCCCGCACCGCCTTTCACGGCAAGGCCCTGGCCATCGTCCGCTCCGACACCAAAGCCGGGCCAGGCGGCCACCGCGCTGCTCCCCGCCGGAACGGACGCGCTTACGTCCCCGTACGCGGGGCGACGGTCACCGGGGCCACCTCCTCCGACACCCCTACCGTCATCAGACGAACGACCTTGACGACGGGGTCGACGCGACTCGAGCGAGCGCCAAGGGCCTGGCGACGACATTACGGAACCCTTCGAGCGCATCGACTGATGCCGCCGGGCCACCCTGGTGATGCGCACGCCACCGCCGCCGGCCATCGCGCTGATCGCGCTGGTCGGCGGCGGTGACAACGTCGTGAGCTGTCCGGTCAACTGGGCGGCGTATAGCGTCCATCGATCGCCGTCCAGCCTCCGTCCACGAAAAGCTGGCTCCCCGTGACGAAGGACGACGCGTCCGACGCGAGGTAGACCACGGCGCCGGCCAACTCCTCGGGCCGGGACCAGCGGCCCAGGGCACTCTTGCTCGCGTAGGCCTCCGACCATTCCGGCACAGCCCTGATCTGCGTGGTCAGCGGTGTGTCCACGATGCCCGGGGCGATGGTGTTCACCCGCACGCCCGACGGGCCCAGTTCGGCCGCCGCGGTCCGCGCCAACTGGACCAGGCCCGCCTTCGTGGCCGCGTACACCCCCTGGCCCGGCTCGACGGCCACCGCGCGAATCGAGCTGAAGCCGATGATGCTTCCCCTGCCGCGTTCGGCCATGCCACGCCCGAACGCCCGCACCAGGTCGAAGGACGCGCGCAGATTGAGCGCCACGACCCGCTCGAATTCCTCCGCCGTGTAATCGAGCAGGCGCTTGCGCACATTCGTCGCGGCGGTGAAGACGAGCACGTCGACGGGGCCGAGCTCCTCGGCGGCGCGCTCGACCGCCTCGCCGTCGAGCACGTCGAGGGCGTACGCGACAAGGCCCGGCCCCATCGACGCCGACTCCGTGGCCGCCGTCAGGTCGCGGTCGGCGCACACCACCGTGGCGCCGTGCGCGGCCAGCGCCAGGGCGCTCTCGCGGCCTATTCCGCTGCCCGCGCCCACCACGACAGCCTTGCGGCCGTCGAGCCTGAACAGGCGGGAATACGCCTCCACCGCATCGGTGCGGTCCTGTGCTTGCATGGTCCTCACGGTTTCGTTGTCGTCGGACGGATCACTGCCATACGGGTGACGGTGAGCTCTTCGATGGCGAACCTCGGTCCCTCCCGCCCGGCCCCGGAGTCCTTCACACCGCCGTACGGCATGACGTCGGAACGGAAGCCGGGCACCTCGTTGACGACCACTCCGCCCACCTCCAGGCGGTCGAGAGCGGTGAACGCCGTGTCGAGGGCGCTGGTGTAGACGGCCGCGTGCAGTCCGTAGCGCGAGTCGTTGACCAGGGCGAAGGCCGTCTCCAGATCGGGGACGGACCGTACCGCGACCACAGGGCCGAAGACTTCCTCATTCCAGACGGCGAGGGCGCGGTCCGCGTCGAGCAGTACGGTGGGCTCGATCACCCCGTCGGTGACCTTGCCTCCGGCCGCCAGCGACGCCCCCGCCTCCACCGCCTCTTCCAGCCACGCGCAGACCCGCTCGGTCGACCGCTTGTCGATGAGTGCCGAGACCCTCGTCGCCGGATCGCGGGGATCGCCCACGACCACCTGGGCCACTCGCTCCGTCAAGCGCGCCACGAACTCCTTCCGTACGGCGTCCACCACGATGACCCGCTGCACGCTGATGCACGCCTGGCCCGACGCGTAGTACCCGCCGCGTACCACCGCGTCGGCGGCGGCGTCGAGGTCGGCGTCGGCGGCGACCACCAAGGCGGCGTTGGAGCCGAGTTCGAGCAGCACTTTGGTGGGTGCCGCGTCCCGGGCGATCTGGTGGCCCACGGCGGCGGAACCGGTGAAGGACACCGCCCCGATCCGTCGGTCGCGGGTCAGCGCGACGCCCACCTCGGGGCCCCCGGTCACCAGCTGCACCGCGGCCTGCGGCGCGCCGACGGCGCGAAGGGCCTCGCGGAGGAGGTGCACCAGCCACAGGGTGGCCAGCGGCGTCTGCGGGGCGGGCTTGGCGATGACCGGGCAGCCGGCGGCCAGCGAGGGCGCGATCTTGTGCGCGGCGAGCAGCAGCGGGTAGTTGAAGCCCGCGATGCCCACCACCACGCCGATCGGCTTGCGGGTCCAGAAGCCGAGCAGCCCCTCCCCCGACGGCAGCAGGTCCAGCGGCACCGTCTCCCCGTGCAGCCGGGCCACTTCCTCGGCCGCGGTCAGCAGGGTCAGCAGGGTGCGATCCACCTCGACACGGCAGTCGACCAGCGGCTTGCCGGTCTCCAGGACCAGGAGCCGCTCGAAGTCCGCGCGCCGGGACGCGACCGCCTCGTGCGTCGCGAGCAGCGCCGCCCTGCGTGTGTGCGAGGGGAGTCGGCCGACCCGCTCGCGGACGGCGAGGGCCGCGTCCACCGCGCGGCGTGCGAGGCCGGTGTCCCCGACCGGGGCGCGCGCGACGAGCGTCCCGTCGTAGGGAAAGCGGACCTCCTCGGCGGCGGGTGCCTCCACCCAGCTGTCGCCGATGGGTAGCCCCGTCGGGAACCGGTGAAACTCCTTCATCAGGGGGCTTTCGTCGTCGGCGGGGTCGACGTGGGTAGTCACGGTCGGTACTCCCGGTTGAGGTCGGCCGCCGACACTCCGGACAGTGCCTTGCTCAGAGTCGGCACGGCGGCGATCAGCCTGCGTGTGTAGGAATGTCGCGGTTCCTCGTACACCTGCTCCGTGGACCCGGTCTCCACGATCTGTCCGTCGTGCATGACCGCGACCCGGTCGCACACATGACGGACCACGGACAGGTCGTGGGAGACGAAGACCAGCGTGAGGGACAGCTCCTCGACGAGGTCGGCGATGAGGTTGAGCACTTGGGCCCGTACGGACACGTCCAGGGCGCTCACCGGCTCGTCGGCCACGATGACCTTCGGACGGGGGGCGAGAGCGCGCGCGATCGAGATGCGCTGCCGCTGGCCGCCGGAGAACTGGTGCGGATACCGGTCCGCCGCGTCGGCTCGCAGGCCGACGGCCTCGAGCAACTCGGCCACCCGCTCCCGGCGGTTCCGGTGCCCCTGGGCGACGAGCGGCTCGGCCACGATGTCACCGACGCGCATGCGCGGGTCCAGCGAACTCATCGGGTCCTGGAACACGAGTTGGAGCCGCTCACGGACGAACCGCAGCTGTCTCTCCCGGAGCCCGGTGATGTCCCGGCCGTCGATCGCGACGCTGCCCCTGGTAGGACGGTCGAGCCCGGCCAGAATCCGCAGCAGGGTCGACTTGCCGCATCCCGACTCGCCCACGATGCCGAACCGTTGCCCCTGGGGGACGTCGACGCTGACACCGCGCAGGGCGTGCACCGGCGGGCTGGGGCGGCGCAGCGACGTACGAGGCCGTTGGTAGACGCGCGTGACGTCGCGGACGCTGATGGCGGCGGCGGCTGCGGCTGCGCCAACGGGATCACCGGTCTGCGACCCGGATGCGAGGGGGGCGCTGGTCGGCTGCTCAGCCACGGCCGGCCTCCTGGTTCGTGGGGGTGCCGGTCCCGGGTGCGCCGCTCTCGGATACCGGGTGGAAGCAGGCGTAGCCGGAGTCCGGCCCGGTCGGGACCCATTCCGGCCTGGTGGCGCACACCTCGGTCGCAGATGCGCACCTGTTTCTGAAGACGCATCCGGCGGGGAACCGGCCCGCCGGCGGTACCGATCCGGGGATCGTGGCCAGCCGACCGCGGTCGTCGACCACGGTCAGGTCCGACGCGCCGATCAGGCCCTGGGTGTAGCGGTGCCGGGGGCGCGTGAACACCTCCCGGACCGGGCCGGATTCGACCAGCCGCCCGCCGTACATGACCATGACCCGCTCGCAGGCGGTGGCCACCACGGCCAGGTCATGGGTGATGAAGAGCATGGCCGACCTGCGGTCCCGGACACCTCGCACGATCAGGTCGAGCACCCGCGCCTGCACCGTGACATCCAGCGCGGTGGTGGGTTCGTCGCAGACCAGGAGCGCGGGGTCGTTCGCGAGGGCGATGGCCAGTACCACCCGCTGCCGCTGGCCTCCGGAGAACTGGTGCGGGTAGGCCTGCGCGGCGGCCGCGGGGTCGGGAAGCCCCACCTGGGCGAGCAGTTCCACGGCGGCGGCTCGAGCGGACGCGCGGTCGGGCCTGGTCCGGTGGACCAGCAGCACCTCGGCGATCTGCCGCCCGACCCTCATCGTGGGGTTCAGAGCGGTCATGGGCTCCTGGAAGACCATGGCGATCTCCTTGCCCCGTACCCGGGACATCCGCGCCTCGTCGGCACCCACCAGGTCGTGGTCGACTCCGGCGAGCCGCACCGAACCCGTGGCCCGGAGCTCCTCGGGGAGCAGGCCCATGACGCTCAGCGCGGTCAGTGACTTGCCCGACCCCGACTCACCGATCAGGCCGACCCGCTCGCCGGCCCGGATGGTGAAGTCGACATCTTCGATGAGCTTGCGGCCGCCCACCGCCACATTGAGTTTCCGCACGGCCAATACGTCATCGGGGCCGGGGTCGCGGGAGCCCGGCCCGAAAGCCGATGCCGTGTCAGGTTCCGCGGTCATCGGTGGTCCTCCAGCTTGGGGTCGAAACGGTCACGCAGGCCGTCACCGAGCAGGTTGAACCCGAGCACCGCCACCGCGATCGCGATGCCCGGGAACACGGCGAGCCGGGGGGCCAACGACAGCAGCTCCTGGCTCTCCTGCAGCATCCGGCCCCAGGACGGTGTGGGGGGCGGGGTGCCGAAGCCCAGGAAGGAGAGCGCGGCTTCGGCGAGTACGGCGATGGCGAAGCCGACCGACGCCTGCACGATGACGAGACTGCTGACGTTGGGCAGGACATGCCGCAGGGCGATCGCGAACGGCCTGCGGCCGGCCGCGCGCGCGGCGATGACGTATTCGGTCTTCATGACCTGCAGCGTGCCGCCGCGGATCAGCCGGGCGAAATTGGGGATGGACGCGATGCCGATGGCGACCATCGCGACCAGCGTGCCGGCGCCGTACACGGCGGCGAACATGATGGCCAGCAGGAGCGCCGGGAACGCGAGAAGCAGGTCGTTGCCGCGCATCAGCAGCTCACCGAACCAGCGGGGCGCCATTCCGGCGACGATGCCGAGGGGCACTCCGACCAGGGCGGCGACCCCCACCGCCACGAAGCCGACGAACAGCGTGGTGCGCGAGCCGATCAGGATCTGGCTGAACACGTCACGGCCGAATTTGTCCGTGCCGAACCAGTACTCGAGCGACGGCTCCTCCAGCCGCGCCGCGGGGTTCACCAGCGTCGGATCGTGTGGGGTCCACACGAAGGACAGCAGCGCCATGCCGATCACGACCAAGACGATGAGACCGCCCACCAGGAGGCTGCCCGTCACCGGGCGCCGCCGCCGACGGCCGTCGGACACCGCGGACTCCACGGTGGCTTCCGTGTCCGGAGCACTCATGCCACACCTCCCCTGAGCCGCGGGTCGATCAGCAGATAGACCATGTCCACCAGGAAGTTCACGAGCAGCACCGCCACTGCGATGATCATGACCACGTCCTGCACCACGATGAGGTCCCGGTTGGAGACGCTGTCCAGCAGCAGGCTCCCGAGCCCGGGGATGACGAAGACCCGTTCGATGACGACGGAGCCCACCAGCAGTGTGGCGAGCTGCAACGCCAGGACGGTGACCACGGGCACCGCCGCGTTCCGCAGGCCGTGCCGCAGCAGCGCCTGCGTCGGGCGAAGTCCTTTGGCGCGAGCGGTACGCAGATAGTCCTCCCGGAGGACGTCGAGCACGGCGCTGCGGACATAGCGGGTGAGCACGGCCGCCTGCACGAGTCCGAGGGACAGCGCGGGCAGCACCAGCTGTTTGAGGAACAGGACCGGATCCTGCACCGGAGGTGTCCAGCCGTTCGCCGGCACCCACCCGAGTCCCACCGCGAACACGGTGATCAGGAGGATGCCCGCGAGGAAGGCCGGGATGGCCACGCCGACCTGGGACAGGGCCGAGAGAATGAGCCCGGACGGCTTGCGGTGCCGCACAGCCATGAGCGTGCCCATGGGGACCGCCAGGATGCAGGCGAGCGCCATCCCGGTGCCGACGAGCCACAGGGTGACCTGGAGGCGGTCGGCGAGCTGCGGGCCGATCGGCGTGTGGGAGATGTAGGAGTTCCCCGGGTCGAAGGTCACCAGGCCGTGCACCCAGCTGAGGTACTGGGCCACGAGCGGCCGGTCGAGCCCGAACTCCTCGCGCAGTTGCGCCACCGCCGTGTCCGACGCGCTGGTGCCGAGGGCGACACGGGCCGGATCCCCTGGCAGCACCGCCATGAACGCGAACACCAATACGGAGCTCACGGCAAGGCTGGCCAGGAGGATCGCGATCCGCTGGATGAGACGGACGATCATCGGTTGAGGCCGCCTTTCATGACCGGCCCAAGCCGGTGAGATCCAGTGACTCGGAGACGTAGTTCACGGGCAGGCCCGTGATGTCCTCGTCCGCCACCATCAGGTTCGGCAGCAGGAACAGCCAGTCGGCCGCGGCGTCCTTGGACAGCAGCCGGGCGGCGGCCCGCATGGAGGTGATCTGCTCCTTCTGGGTGCCCTGGTCCGCCTTCTTCAGCAGTGCGCGGAATTCAGGGTTGTCATAGCGGGTGTAGGAGGTCTTGTTCCCGAACACCGTCTGCATGTCGCGGGGCTCCACATGGCCGATGATGGACATGTCGTAGTCGGCGTTCTTGAACACGGTGGTCAGCCAGGCGGCGGGGAACTCCAGTTGATCGAGCTTGACCTTGAACCCGGCCTGTTCCAGCTGGCTCTTGACCACGGTGCCGCACGCGGTGGCATAAGGCAGCGTCGGAATGCGCAGCCGCAGCGTATGGCCGGCCTGCCCGGACTCCTCGAGAAGCTTCTTGGCCTTGTCGCGGTCGTACGGATACTGGTTCGTGAGGTCCTGGTACCACGGGTCGGTCGGAGGGACCATGCTGCCGATGAGTGTGCCGCGGCCTCCCCAGCAGGTGTCCATCAGGGCTCTGTGGTCGATGGCGTAGCGGACTGCCTGGCGTGCCTTCGGATTCCGCAGCGGGCCCGAGCCGTTGTTGAGGGAGAGGACCACCTCGCCGTTGGTCGAGCCCTCGATGACCTTGTACTTCGGGTTGTTCTCGAACCGGAACAGAGAATCCGGGGACTGCATCGTGCCGATCACGTTGATGGTGCCGGTGAGCAGCGCGTTGTTCATGGCCGTCGGGTCCTTGAAGTACTTGAGGGTGACCGACGCGAAGTGCGGTTTGCGCCCCCAGTAGCCGGTACGACGGGCCAGTGTGATCGAGTCGCCGCGGTTCCACTTCTTCACCACATACGGGCCGGTGCCCACCGGCTCGGTGGCCAGCCTGCTCACGCCGGTCCGGCTGAACATCGCGCCGAGGCGGGT
Organism: Streptomyces sp. ME19-01-6; assembly: GCF_033793745.1. Classification (NCBI taxonomy): domain Bacteria; kingdom Bacillati; phylum Actinomycetota; class Actinomycetes; order Kitasatosporales; family Streptomycetaceae; genus Streptomyces; species Streptomyces sp. ME19-01-6. The sequence continues at coordinate 306,049 of NZ_JARAXF010000002.1, forward strand.
GGTCATCCGGTACAGCCAGTCGTTGCTCGGCCTTCTCAGGGTGACCTTGAGTTCGGTGGGCGACACCGCCCGCGCCGTGTCGACGACGTCCATCTGGGCCTTCTGCGCCACCGCCCAGTCGGACGTGACGCGTTCGATGGAGAACTTGGCGTCCTCGGCCGTGAACCGTGCGCCGTTGCTGAACCTGGCGTCCTTCACCAGCTGGAACGTGTATGTCTTGCGGTCCTTGGACAGGCTCCACGACGTGGCCAGACCGGGCCGTATCTTCCCCAACTGGTCCAGCTTCACCAGGTTCTCGTAGACGTTGTAGAGCAGCGCCTGCGGAATGGCGGCACCTTCGGTCTTGGTGAAGTCGAAGTTGGCCGGCTCGGCGGTGAGGCCGATCGCCAGGGTGTTCTTTCCGGGGCTGCCGGCTGCCGTGGACCCGGCCGAACAGGCTGACAGCAGCAGGCATACGAGCGTGGCCGCGACCGTCCCGGGGTGCCGCGTCAGCTGTTTATATCTCATATGTCCCATTCCTGGCTTTCCATGGCGTGCAGGACGGCGGATGACACGTCCGCTGTGGTGGCGTTGCCGCCGAGGTCGGCCGTGTGGTGCCTGGCATCTCGCAAGGTGGCCGCCACCGCGTCGCGGATGTGGCGAGCCGCGCCGGTGTGTCCGAGGTCGTCGAGCAGCAGCGCACCGGAGAGCATGCATGCCACCGGATTCGCTACGCCCTTCCCGGCGATGTCGGGTGAAGCCATGGACCGGCTCGTAGATACCCGGCACATCGGCGCCCGGAAGGATGTTGGCGCTGGGGGCCATGCCCATACCGCCGGCGAGCACCGCGGCGAGGTCGGACAGGATGTCGCCGAACAGGTTGCCGGCGAGCAGAACGTCAAGGGATCGCGGAGCCTGGATCATGCGGGCGGCCATGGCATCGACCAGCACGGTTTCCAGCCGGACCTCCGGGTAGTGCTCGCCGACCTCGCGCACCACCCGGTCCCACAGCGGATAGCCGTACCGCATCGCGTTGGACTTGGTCACCAGGCACAGGTGCCCCGACCGCCGACCGGCCAGGGCGAAGGCATGGTGCGCCGCCCGCTCGATGACGCGACGGGAGTGCACCGCGACCTCAATGCCGAGATCGTGTCCGCTGCCCGCGTGCGCCACCCCGCCGGCGCCGACGTACTCGCCCTCGGTGTTCTCGCGGACGATGACCAGGTCCACGCCATCGGTGTCGCGCACCTTGGTGGGAACGCCGGGGAACGCGCGCACCGGGCGGAGGTTCAACAACACGGCGTCCGTCTTCTTGACGAGGTCGGCCGCATCGGCCGGCATCGCCGCGCCCTGCCGGAGGAACCGCTCGCCTCCCCAGTCGAACGAGGTCACGTCAAGCCGGTGGCCATCGGCCTCCAGCGCGGTCCGGAGGACGGGCACGGTCGCCGCGACGACCTCGGGGCCGATTCCGTCACCCGGTATGACGGCGAGCCGCACGACCTTGGTGTCCCCCGCCATGAACGCCACCTTTCGCTCTGACTGGCCTGACCAGTAAGCTCACTTGCCAGGTACCGTGACGACTGAGGCTGTACTTGTCAAGGGTTCGAATGCCCCGGGTATCGCGAGGAAGCACCGCCCAGCGGCAACTGGGGGAGAAGGAGAGTGCGAGTGCTCACGGAACAGGGCCTGGCCGCCATGCCGGCCGTCGAGATGGTGGCCGGATTCGCTGACCGCACGTTGTCGCCGGTCCAGGTCCACGACGCCGTCCAGTCGGTGATCGAGGCGCGCGAGAGTGTGCTCAACGCGTTCTGGGTGCGGGATCCGGACGAGTCCCGTAAGGCAGCCCTGGCCAGCGAGGCCCGATGGGCGGCGGGGGAACCGCTCGGGCCCATCGACGGCGTACCCGTGACGCTGAAGGAGAACGTCGCCCGCAGGGGCGTCCCCATGCCCTCGGGCAACGCGGGGGCCGAGCCGGTCGTCCCCGAGACGGACGCGCCCATCACCGCGCGGGTCGTCGAATCCGGCGGGGTGATACTCGGATCGACCGTGATGCCGGACTGGGGCATGCTCTCCTCAGGAGTCTCCAGCCGGCACGGCATCTCGCGCAGCCCCTGGAACGCCGCCTGGACCACGGGCGGCTCCAGCTCCGGGGCGGGGGCCGCGGCCGCCGGGGGTTACGGTCCGCTCCACGTCGGCACCGACATCGGAGGATCGATCCGGCTGCCGGGCACCTGGCTGGGCCTCGCCACGCTCAAGCCCAGCCACGGGAGGATCCCGCTGGACACCCCGTACCTGGGGCGCGCCGCCGGCCCCATGACGCGCACCGTGGCGGACGCCGCCCTGTTCATGCGTGTCCTGAGCCGACCGGATCCCCGGGACTGGTCAAGTCTGCCGCCGCAGGACATCGACTGGTCGGCGCTGGACGGCGAGGTACGCGGACTGCGGGTGGGGGTGCATCTGGACGCCGGCTGCGGGGAGCCGTGCGACGCCGAGATCCTCGCCGCGGTGAACCGTGCCGCCGCGGTCTTCGAGGCCGCGGGAGCCGTCGTGGAGCCGGTCGAGCCGTATCTGAGCCAAGATCTCCTGGACGACCTGGACCTGTTCTGGCGGGTACGGTCCTGGAACGACTTCCGCGAACTGGCGCCCGAGGCCGGGCTGCGCGTCCACCCCCACATCATCCGATGGTGTCAGGGAGGCGCGGACGTGCCGGGCACACGGGTACTCCAGTGCTACCAGCAGATCATGCGCATGCAGGCGCAGACCGTGGCGGCGACGGTCCCGTACGATCTGGTGCTCTCGCCGGTGGCTCCGGTGGCGGCGTTCCCCGCTGAGCAGCCGATGCCGTTCACGGAGGACGCCAAGACCATGTCCCACATCGGCTTCACCGCGCCGTACAACATGTCGGGCCAGCCCGCGGCCACCGTCAACTGCGGCTTTACGGCGGACCGCCGGCCCATCGGGGTGCAGATCGCGGGCCGCCGTTTCGACGACCTCGGTGTCTTGCGGGCGGCGGCGTGGTACGAACGGAACCGGCCTGCCGAGGCGGTTCCGCGCTGGCCGGACAGCGCCCCCGGGACCCCCGCCGGGGAGAAGACGGCATGGACCACACTCGAAGGGAAGAAGTCGTGAGTGACGGGGCACAGTTCCGGCAGGTCTCACCGGTACGGCTCTACCAGCGCATCGTCGAGCAGATCGAGGAAGCGATCACGCGAGGTGACCTGAAGCCGGGTCAACGTCTTCCGAGCGAGCGAGAGCTGGTGACGCAATTCGGGGCGAGCCGGCCCACGGTGCGGGAGGCCTTGCGCGTACTGGAGAGCAACGGCCTCATCCGCTCGCGCCCGGGTGACCCGAACGGCCCGGAGATCCTGCCGTTCTCGTCGGCCGGCCTGACCAAGGAGATGACCCGGCTCGTCCAGTTCGACAACGTGTCGATGGCCGAGTTGATCTCGTTCCGCATGATCCTCGACGGGTCGGCGAGCTTGTTGGCAGCCCGGCTGCGGTCCGAGGAGGAGCTGTCCGCCATGGAACGGACGCTTGCCGTGATGTCGGACGCGATCGAGGCCGGGTACGAGGAGTTCGGCAAGGCAGACGTCGCATTCCATGAGGCGGTGGCCGTGGCCAGCCGCAACTCCCTCATCGAGGTCTGCAACCAGGTGGTCCGGGGCGCTGTCCTCTCGCTGATCTCGGACAAGGTCGCCCATGCGCGCAACAGCACGGCGCTCATGCGGGAGTCGCTCCAGCACCACCAGCAAGTGCTCGAGGCGATCCGGGCACGGGACGGCCTGGCGGCAGCGCGCATCTCGCGGCGCAAACTCTACGACTACTACGCCGGCTGTGTCCCCGAGGACGAGCAGGGGCCGCTGCTCGCGCTCGTGGACGACGAAGAGGCCTGAAGGCTGCCGCCGCAGGGCCGGTCAGACGTTGCGGCGGTATTGGCCGCCGACCTCGAAGAAGGCGTCGGTGATCTGCTGGAGCGAGCAGACACGGGCGGCGTCCATGAGGACGGCGAAGACGTTGTCGCCGCTCACCGCCGCGTGTTTGAGGGCGGCCAGGGCGGCGTTGGCCGGCTCCTGGCGGCGGGTCTGGAAGTCTCGCACGCGCTCCAGCTGCGACTTCTTCTCCTCCTCGGTGGCGCGGGCCAGCTCGATGGCGGCGGGTTCGGCGGTGTCCGCGTGCGGGTTGCGGAAGGTGTTGACGCCGATGATGGGCAGGGTGCCGTCGTGTTTGCGCTGCTCGTAGAGCATCGACTCGTCCTGGATACGCCCGCGCTGGTAGCCGGTCTCCATCGCGCCGAGCACACCGCCGCGCTCGCTGATCCGCTCGAACTCCTGGAGGACGGCCTCCTCGACCAGGTCGGTGAGTTCATCGATGATGAACGAGCCCTGCAGCGGGTTCTCGTTCATCGCCAGGCCCCATTCCCGGTTGATGATCAACTGGATGGCCAGGGCCCTGCGGACCGAGTCCTCGGTGGGGGTGGTCACCGCTTCGTCGTAGGCGTTGGTGTGCAGGCTGTTGCAGTTGTCATAGATCGCAATGAGCGCCTGCAGGGTGGTGCGGATGTCATTGAAGTCCATTTCCTGGGCATGCAGGGAGCGGCCGGAGGTCTGGACGTGGTACTTCAGCTTCTGGCTGCGCTCGTTCGCCCCGTACTTCTCCTTCATCGCGACCGCCCAGATGCGGCGGGCGACCCGGCCCAGGACCGAGTACTCGGGGTCCATGCCGTTGGAGAAGAAGAACGACAGGTTCGGGGCGAAGTCGTTGATGTGCATGCCCCGGGCGAGGTAGGCCTCGACGTAGGTGAACCCGTTGGCCAGGGTGAAGGCCAGCTGGCTGACGGGGTTCGCCCCGGCTTCGGCGATGTGGTAGCCGGAGATGGACACCGAGTAGAAGTTGCGGACCTGGTGCGCGATGAACCACTCCTGGATGTCGGCCATCATCCGCAGGCTGAACTCGGTGGAGAACAGGCAGGTGTTCTGGCCCTGGTCCTCCTTGAGGATGTCGGCCTGCACCGTCCCGCGCACACTTCTCAACGCGTATGCCCGCAGGTCGGCCGCCTCCTCAGGTGACGGGTCGCGGCCCTCGGCGGTACGGAACCTTTCGATCTGCTGGTCGATGGCGGTGTTGAGGAAGAACGCCAGGAGGGTGGGTGCGGGTCCGTTGATCGTCATGGAGACCGAGGTCGTCGGCGCGACCAGGTCGAAGCCGTCGTAGAGGGCCTTCATGTCCTCCAGCGTGGCCACCGACACTCCCGAGGTCCCGACCTTCCCGTAGATGTCGGGGCGCTCGTCCGGGTCACGGCCGTAGAGGGTGACCGAGTCGAAGGCGGTGGACAGCCGCGTGGCCGGCTGGCCCTCGGAGAGCAGCTTGAAGCGCCGATTGGTGCGGAACGGGTCGCCCTCGCCGGCGAACATCCGCGCCGGGTCCTCCCCGTCACGTTTGAACGGGAACACCCCGGCCGTGAAGGGGAAGTATCCGGGCAGGTTCTCCCGGCGCCAGAACCGCACCAGTTCCCCGTGGTCGGTGAACTTGGGCAGAGCGACACGGGGAACCTTGCTGCCTGACAGGGACTCGCGGGTCAGCTTCGTGCGGATCTCCCTGTCACGGACCTTCACCACCTGCTCGTCACCGGAATACGAGGCCACGACCGCCGGCCAGTTCTCGATCTGTCCCGTGATGTCGTCCGGGAGTTGCTTGCGGGCGTTCTCGAGCAGCGACTGGACGTTCCCGGCGTCGGAGCCGGCCTCGACCAGCTCGGCCTCGACCGCGTCCAGGTGCTGCACCCTGCGGGCCGCTTCGGCCAGTTGGTCGGTCTCGGCGTGGTAGGCGCGGACGGTGTCGGTGATCTCGGCGAGGTAGCGCACCCGGTCCGCCGGCACCACCTGCCGGATGCCCGAGGAGTGGCGCACGTCGACCGGCGCCAGCGTGCCCTCGGACAGCGGCAGGCCCTGCCCGGCCAGGACGGCCTTCAGGTGCTGGTAGAGCGCGGTGACACCGTCGTCATTGAACGTGGCCGCCGAGGTGCCGAACACCGGCATGTCCTCGGGCCGCTGGCCGAACGCCTCGCGGTTGCGGACCAGCTGGCGGCCCACATCACGCAGCGCGTCCTTGGCGCCACGCCGCTCGAACTTGTTGATCGCCACCACGTCGGCGAAGTCGAGCATGTCGATCTTCTCCAGCTGTGAGGCGGCGCCGAACTCCGGCGTCATCACATACAGCGAGGTGTCGACAAACGGCACGATCGCCGCGTCCCCCTGGCCGATGCCCGGCGTCTCCACGACCACCAGATCGAACCCGGCGGCCTTGACCACGTCGATCACATCGGGCAGGTGCTCGGGCAGCTCACGGCTGCCCCGCGTGGCCAGGCTCCGGAAGAACACCCGGCGCCCGTCCAGGGAGTTCATCCGGATCCGGTCACCGAGCAGCGCACCACCGCCACGGCGACGGGTCGGGTCGACCGCGACCACCGCGATCCGCAGGGGGCGCCCCGCAGCGGCAGCTGGGAGATTGTCCCGCTGGTCGACGCAGAACCGGCGCACCAGTTCATCGGTGAGCGACGACTTTCCCGAACCGCCGGTGCCGGTGATGCCCAGCACCGGAACGACCCGCGCCGCGGCCTCAGCACGCAACTGTGTCAGGAAGTCCAGGGGGAGCTTGCCGAGCTCCGCGCCGGTGATGGCGCGGGCGATCGCGAACCGGTCACCCGCGAGGACGGCGGCGGCGTCGGCCGGTTTGCCGTCCCACAGGTCGAAGTCACAGTCGCGGATCACCGAGTTGACCATCCCGGCCAGGCCCATCCGCTGCCCGTCCTCGGGAGAGAAGATGGTCACCCCGCTCTCGCGCAACCGGGCGATCTCCCCCGGCACGATCACGCCACCGCCGCCACCCACCACCCGGACGTGCTCCGCGCCCTCCGCGCGCAGCGACTGGACCAGATACTCGAAGTACTCGACATGTCCGCCCTGGTAGGACGAGACCGCCACGCCGTGTGCGTCCTCCTCCAGTGCCGCGTCCACGACCTCACGCACCGAACGGTTGTGTCCGAGGTGGATCACCTCGGCGCCCTGGGACTGGAAGATCCGCCGCATGATGTTGATCGACGCGTCATGCCCATCGAACAGCGCCGAAGCCGTAACCAGGCGGACGGGGTGCACGGGACGGTGCAGATCGCTCATGAGGGCCTTTCCGGATAAATCAGGGGGCGCCGACCTCATAGATAGTAGGACGTCCTAGTAAATTACTGAAGGTGAGGACGGTGTGAAGAGAAGCACAGAGAGTGCGCGAGTGATCCCACTCCTCCAGGGAATCTCCCGCTTGATCTGGAACGAGACCCACGCCACACACCGCCTGGGCAGTGCCGAACACACTGCCCCGCCCGCGCCCGAACACGCCGCCGGACTACCGACCGACGAGGCGTACATGGCGAGCGTCAACGGCCTGGCCCGCCGGGAGGAAGCCGTCAACTCCCTCCGTTCGCAGTACCAACAGGCGGCCCGCGCACCGGTCCCGGTCTTTTGCGCTGATCTTCCTGGCGCTCGCCGTCAGCGTTTGACGCGGCCACGGATGGCCAGGACTCCGAGAGGACGGCGACGTCAAGGCCGAGATCACCGGTCCCGGAACAGCCTAGCCGAGGCGTACGGGAAGTTCGCCGAGGAGCCGACGAGGCCCGAGCTGGAGCGGTTCTTCTACCTCGACGACGTCGACCGTGCGCTGATCGGCAAGCGGCGTGGGGATCAGAACCGGCTCGGGTTCGCGCTCCAGATGTGCACGGTGCGCTACGTCGGGCTGTTCCTGGAGGACCCGCTCGCGGTGCCGTGGTCGGTCATCGAGCACCTCGGCCAGGAGCTGGGCATCGAGGGCGTCTTGTGCATCAAGCAGTACACCGAGCGGTTGAAGACGGCGTACGAGCACGCGTGGGAGATCCGGGACGCGTACGGCTACCACCAGCACGAAGACCCGGAGTGGGGGCGGTTGTTCCGTACGTTCCTGCACGGCCGGGCGTGGACGAACGCCGAGGGGCCGGTGGCGCTGTTCAACCAGTCCGTGCACTGGCTGCGGCGGAACCGGGTGCTGCTGCCCGGGGTGAGCGTGCCGGCCCGGCAGGTCGCGGAGGTGCGCGGGATCGCCGAGCAGCGGCTGTACGCGACGGTGGCGAACGCGGCCCGACGGGCGGATGCTTCGCTGCCCGGGGACCTGGTCGCGCTCCTGGACGTGCCGGAAGGAAAACGGCTTTCGGAGCTGGAACGGATGCGCCGGCCGCCGACCCGGACCACCGGCAACGCGATGAAGGGCGCCCTGGAGAGGGTCGACGAGATCGCGGCCTTCCGCCTGGGGAAGGTGAACCGCGGTGGTCCGGTCGCTGGAGGCTGCGGCGATCGATGACGCCTTGGACCTGTTCGTGCTCCTGATGCAGGTCAAGCTGATCAGCTCGGCGAAGCGGGCCACGAACAGCGACCGGCTGTCGACACTGCTGCCCCGGCTGGAGAAGGCGTCGCGGCTGGTGACGGCGGTCTGGCGGGTGCTCGGCAAGGAGATGGAGCTGGTCGAGGAGCACGGCACCGGTCTGGATGTGGCCGCGCTGTGGCGGCCACCCGGTACAACACGGTCCGCCCGTTCCTGACGCTGCTCGGGGAGTCGAGGGCGCTGGGCGCCGCATCGGGCGGGCGCAAGGTGCTGGCAAGGCAGCTTCCGGGGCGGATGCCGGTCTGGGGTACGGGGCCCGGAAGCTGCGGCTGCACCGTATGGGCTCGTGCCCGCCGGCATCGTGCTGCCCGGCGACGAGTCTCCTTTCCCTTGGAAGGCACCCGCCGTGACCGAGGTCGCGGTGGTTAGTGCCCTCCACGCGTTGTTCAGGGCGTGGGCGCGGTGAGGTACCGCTGGATCGTGGGTCCGAGCCAGTCCACGATCTCCTCGCGTCCGAGCGCCACGCTCGCCGGGAACCGCAGCACGTAGCGCGTCAGCGCGAGCCCCAGCACGGTCGACGCGCACAGCGCCGCCCGCGCCGGCGCCTGCTCCGGATCAGGGCCTAGCTGGCGTGCCAGCGGGATCAACTGCTCGCGCAGCACGCTCTGCATACGATCGGCGGCGGCCGCGTCGGTGGCGCCGACCCGCATCAGCGCGGTGAGCTCACCGTTCTCCTCCCACAGGGTGAGGAAGCGGCGCACCAGCGTACGGCCGATCTCCTCGCGCGGTTCGACGGGCAGGCCGGGCAGCCCGGGGTCGATCGCGACGGCCGCCGCGAACAGGCCCGCCTTGTTGCCGTAGTAGCGCATCACCATCGACGGGTCGATCCTGGCGTCGCGCGCGATGGCCCGGATGGTCGCCTTCTCGTAGCCGTCCGCCGCGAACCGCTCGCGGGCCGCGGCGAGGATCGTGGCGCGGGTGGCGTCGGAACGCCGTGCGGCCTGCTCGTTCTCCGTGGTGCCGGTCATGCCAACAAACATAGGCCAACGCGCGTTGACGAGTCCAGAGTCACGGCCTGAAGCTCGCCAACACAAGTTGGCCAACAAGCGTTGACAGTTCGAAGACGCGGCCCTAAGTTCGCCAACACGAGTTGACCAACAAGCGTTGGCAAGGTCGCAGTCGTTGGAGGCCGGCACCAGCGATGGCCCTTGAGTACCCGTCAGACCCCCTCGTGCCACAGGTAGCAACCGTTAATGAGAGGACGTACCGAAAATGGCCAGGCTGCAGAGTCTCGACCCGAATACCCCGATGTTCGCGCAGTTCAAGGAGAAGACCGGGCCCATCGTCCTGGCCAACACCTTCTTCGTCCCGAAGGAGAGGACTGAAGCGTTCCTGGCCCTCTTTCGCCGGCAGGCCGAGTTCATGAAGGCTCAGCCGGGATTCGTCTCCCTGCAGATGCACAAGGGAACGGCGGACAGTCAGCTTCTGATGAACGTCGCGGTCTGGGAGTCGACCGAGGCGCTCGCCACGGCGTTCGGCAGCCCGGAGTTCCAGCGCATGGTGGCCGAGTCCCCCGACGACATCGTGTCGCACCCGCACATCTTTGAGCAGATCGACGTGTGACACGGCAGCCGTAGCCGGGGAGGACAGGGCGGCCGGAGACACGCCCTGCCCTCCCCCGGGCAGGCGGACCCCACCTCGCGCAGCCCGTCCCTGAACAGGAGTCACTATGACCGTGGAGCTGAACCACACCATCGTCCCCGCCCGTGACCCGCAAGCCTCGGCGCAGTTCCTGGCCGACATCCTCGGCCTGAGTGTCGATCCGCCGCTGGCACACTTCACTCCGGTCACGCTGGCCAACCAGGTCAGCCTGGACTGCGACCAGCTGGACGACTTCGAGCCGCACCACTACGCGTTCCTGGTCGGCGAGCAGGAGTTCGACGCCGCCCTCGCCCGCATCCAGCGCGGTGGCATCACCCACTACGCCGATCCCGCATGCCGGGAGGCCGGGCAGATCTATCGCAGCGAGCGCACCAAAGGCCGCAGGGGTACCTACTTCCGCGACCCCGACGGACATCTCATGGAAATCCTCACCCCGGGCGGTGCCGGATCGTGAGACCGGCGGCCCAGCGGATCACGCCCTCGCTGGCGACAGCGGTATCGCGTTCGTAGCCCAGGCGATGCCGGTCAGCCGTGTCAGTGTCCGTTCCCCCCATCTGCAGGGCAGCACTGCGAAGCACTTCTGGTCCGCGGGTCCGCGGATGCCCCCGAGTAAGGCGGTCTTGTCCGCCCCGGCCACGCCCGCCGCCGAACCCTGCCCCACTCCAACCTGAACGTCAAAGGAGAAGCGTCATGTCGCTGAAGAACGTCAACACCGTCCTGGCCGCCGTCTGCGCCCTGTTCGTCCTCTACCTCGGGCTGTCCTTCATCCTGGCCCCTGCGGCGTCCACTCAGGGCGTTGGCCTGCCGAACTGGCCCGCCGGCAACGGCGACGGCTTCCTCATCATGAAGGGTACCCGCGAATTCTCGATGGGCCTGGTCATCGCCATCCTGCTCGTGACAGGCCACCGTCGTGCCCTGGGCTGGGTCCTGCTGATGGAGGCCGTCGCCCCATTCGGCGACATGATCAACGTTTTGGCCCACCACGGCTCCATCGCCGCCGCGTTCGGCATACACGGACTGACCTCGGCGCTGATCGCGATCACCGGCCTGTTGACCCTCCGCGAGACCAGCAAGGCCCACAAGGCCCCCGCCCCAGCGCCCGCCGCGCAGCCCGCCTGACAGTTGCGTGCCTGAAGGGGGTGGCCCGGTCCCGTGGCCGGACCGCCCCTTATCTGTCAAGCGACGGCCCGACGGCTGAGGGGGACTGGTCGAGCCGAACCAGCCCCCTGCCCCGATTCTCATAAACGGTCCTTTGCCCGTGGAGTGTGCTGCTGCCGCAGGGGCCCTATGACCCCGGCGCCGCATCAAGCGGGCTGTCCTGCTGTCCGATCCGGCGGATCGCCTCCAGCGGGTAGGGGGTCTCCCGGCTCTCCTCCTGGAGCTTGCGGAAGAAGTCCCACATCACCGCGGCGAGCGACGCATGGCGGGCGATGATCGCCGCGGCCGCCTCCGGGATTCCCGTGGGGCGTTCGCCCTCGGCGCACGCGCGCACCAGCGCGTAGCGCTCGTCCCACCCGTACCCGTACAGGGCGGTGACCAGCCAGTACACCAGATACGAGGCCGTGTAGCAGCGGTCGTGGCTCCGGTGCCGGTCATGGAAACCAGCCTCGTCCCGGGACAGGTCGAAGCGGGAAGAGAGCGCGAGGCCGTAGTCCGCGAAGTACAGGCGGCGGCCGTCGGTCAGGATGTTCTTGAAGTGAGCGTCGAAGTGCAGCAGCCCGCGGGCGTTCATGAACGAGGTGCCGGCTTTCAGCTCGTTGTCCACCATGGCGCAGGCCCGCTCGGCCACCTCGTCACCGGCTCCGATCTGGACACCCAACCAGTCGTGCAGGTTCTGCGGAATGTACTCCAGGAACAGCATGAGGCTCGCCGTGGACTGCTGGAGGGCCTCGATCCGGCCGCGTACCCCCGACCCGCCTCCCCAGTAGGCGACGGCTCGTTCCACGTCGGCCAGCTCCTCGGGAAGTGGCTGGCCAGGGCCTGGTATCACCCGCCAGTGGTACATCAGGGGGAAACCCTCGTAGTCTCCCGCGATCACCCAGTTCGTTGTCATGGCGTGCACGGCCAGCTCTCGCCAGGCGCCGAAGCCCGGGCTGCCGATACTGTACTGGCAGAAGGAGGGCACTCCGAACAAATTCGCCGTGGAGTGAACGTTCTCCGGCCGTCGCTCCAGGTCGGTCAGGGGTACCTGCTTGACGAAGACCGGGATTCCGTCGACCTCCAGCAGTACGGTCTTCCCGCCGATGCCGGAACCGATCGGTGTGGCGGCGTCCACGAGCTCGTGCAGTCTGCGATCACTGCATAGCGCCAGCGATGTGGAAACGGCACCGTGGGCGGCCAGGCGAGCACCGCGGGACATGTCTGGGCTCTTCACTCATGCCTCCAGCCGGCCACCCGCCTCTCATGCAGCCACTTCAACGAACACCGGGCAGGAGCTGTTCGCCACCCTCTCACGTCGAGGGCGATGATCCGCTCGCGGAAGAGCCCCGCGAGTGACTCCGAAACCCGGACGCCGTCGAAGACGACGAAGGCTGACGGCCGGCACACCACCCCTTCCGGGCACGAGCTCAAGCGGGCGGCGTGACCGGGGACCGTGTGACCGCCGATGGCTTCTTCCTCAGGGCTCCGGGGAGGGTTGGGGTAGCGTGCGTCAACATGCCGTTTCCCGATGAGCGTCGTCAGGTTGCAGTGGTCGATCACCGGCCGGAGTGGTCGAAGGAGTTTGAGCGGTTGGCCGAGCAGTTGAGCGACGCGCTGGGTGACCTGCCGGTGGCCATCGACCACGTGGGGTCGACCTCGGTCCCGGGTCTGCCGGCCAACCGGCCACGGTGGAACGGCATGGGCGGGCTCCGGGTCTGCTCGAACACGTCGTAGGCCGACACCAGCGGCAGGGCGGCGTTCCCGGCCCGGACCCGGAAGATGACGCCGTCAGCACCTCCGCCGGCTCCGGGGAGACCAGCAGCAGACGCTCCGCGTCGGTCTTGGACGAGGCGACCGGCGTCATCGGTACCACCTCGCCGGTGGTGGGCAGGGTGGAGGCGATGAAGCTGTGGTGGGTGAGCTCCAGCTCCTCGATCCGGATGCCGGTGTGCCGCAGCACCTTCACCGTCGCCCAGGACCAGAAGGCCGCTTCCTCCTCGTGGGTCAGGTTCCACCGTTTGCCGGTGACCACCTCGGTGGCGTAGATGCGGCCGGCCTGCCCGGATCCGCAGCGGTCGAACTCCTCCCCCGGAAACGACGAACCGGCCACCGGCCCCTGTCGTGCGAGCCGCGGTGATGCGGTTCTCGGCGTCCTTGCGATGCCGATCGACCGCGCGAAGCAGGGCAGGCAGCAGCGGCAACTGGGTCCTGGTCCGCTGGTCCATCCGGGACTCACCCCGGACCTGGACTTCTTCGTCGCGCACTCGCTCGCCTTGATCGGACACGCCGTCACCCAGGGCTTCCACCGCGCCGGATCGTCGGCGGCCCAGCGGGCGATGTCCTAATAAAACGCCCGGACGAACACCAGCTCGCTGCGGAAGTTCACCCGCGGCCGCACCGGGTGGCCCTCGGCGTTACGCATGTGAGCCAGATGTTCTTTCCACGCCTGCGCGACCTCCCGCGGCAGTCGCAGCGAGTCGATGCCCGGATGATGGATCTCCAGGTCGCGCCAGAACAACCGGCACACGTTGCGGGCGATGGAACGCAGCGAGACGTGGTCGAGCTCGGGAGCCCGCTCGGTGAAGTACTCGACCAGCAGATCACGGACGGCCCGGCACTCGATGCCGTACCCGTCGACGATCTGCTCGATGCTGCGCGGCCCTCGATGCGAAGCACCCGCAGCCGCAGTGGTGCGCTGGCCGGGAGCACGCCGGTCTCCTTGAGTAGGGCGTACAACAGCGGCCGGCCCGCGCTGCCGCGGAAGTGGTGTTCCTTTCAGCGCGGCTGTCAGCTCGATGCAGTCGCCAACGGTGATGTTGCTGACCAGGCCGCCCTTGTGGATCACGATGGTCGAGCCGCTGGAAGGCGTCGGGGTCGCTGGCGGCCCGGGCTTCGGTGAGCATCACCGTCAGAGCCTGTCGGGTGGCCGGTTGATTAGTCGTTCGCTTCCCCGCATCGAATCCACGCGCCTCGCCGCCCTCGCTGGTCTTGATCGACTGGGCGTCGATCACGGCGGCCGACGGCTCAGGGTCGCGTCCGGCCCCGATCCGGAGCCGGCGGCGTAGCTCATCGTGGATACGGTCCCAGCTGCGGTCCCGGCGCCACTTGGTGAACCAGCGGTGCGCCGCGTCCCAAGGCATCAGGTCGCGCGGGAGCATCCGCCACTGGCAGCCCGAGCGCAGTACATAGAAGATCGAGTCGAGCACCAATCGGTCTCCGTACTTACGCATCCCGCCGCCTTTCCGCGGGTTAGGCACGGGAAGGAGCGGCCGGATGACCTCCCATATCTCATCGGTCAGGCTGGACGGATAGCATGGGCCGCTGCCGGCCTCGGAGTTGTCACACTGGCACACACCACATGATCATTACGGGGCCGTCGCCGTGCCTGGAAGGCAGATCGCAACCGTCACGCGTCTCGCATGACCAGCCTGCCCGACACGCTCTGCGCCGCCGTCGAGGAAGCACGGTGGTCCCGTGGTGCCTCGGGCCCCACCACCGAGTGGGCAGACTCCGGCGACATCGGAGTCCGCCCGCACACTTCGTCTCCGCCGTTGGTCAGGAAGGAGTGGCACCATGGCGCACATGTTGAACTACAACCTCGCTGTCCCCGATGCAGATGACGCCGGTGTCCTGTCCGCGCTGGTGGCTGAGGGCGACGAGCTCGACGTCCTGGTCAGGGCAGTGGACGACTGGTCCATACCGACACCGGCACCGGGCTGGACGGTCGCCCACCAGATAGCCCACCTCGCGTGGGCGGACGCGAACGCACTCAGCGCCTTACGCACTCCGGACGCGTTCGGCGCCGAGCTCAGGCGGGCGGAAGCCGAAGGCAGCGGGTACGCAGACGAGGCCGCCGCCGCGGGAGCGGCCAAACCGCGGTCGGTACTCCTGGACGAGTGGCGGGCCGGTCGAGCGGAACTGGCGGCGGCACTGCGCGACACGCCATGGGACCACGCATTCCCCTGGTACATGTCGAAGGTGACCCCGGCCCTGATGACGCCCCTTCGTCTGATGGAAACCTGGGCACACGGGCAGGACGTCTTCGATGCTGTGGGCGTGGCGCGCCGCCCGACGGATCGACTGCAGCACGTGGCGTCGCTGGGGGTGTTGGGACGGGCGCTGTCCTTCGCCGCCGTCGGGCTGCCTGAGCCGGGGGGCCCCTTCCGCGTCGAGCTGACAGCACCTGACGGACGGACCTGGGTGTGGGGCCCCGAGGCTGCCGCGCAACGGGTACAGGGCGGCGCTATCGACTTCTGCCTGTGTGTCACCCGGCGTCGCCCCTGGTCCGAGACCAACATGACGGCGACCGGCGAGGACGCTCAGAAGTGGCTGGAGGTGGCGCGCGTCTTCCTCTGAAAGCGTGTCGGGGTGCCTGGTCATGCGAGACGCGTGACGGTTGCGATCTGTCCTCCAGGCACGGCGACGGCCCCGGAATGATCATGCGGTGTGTGCCAGTGTGACAACTCCGAGGCCGTCAACGGCCCATGTTCGGCGTACGCAACTCGCCACCCGACAGGCTCTCAGGCGTTGCCGTAGCAGCCACTGGTAGCTGGGCCGGATCGCCTGCCCGGCGACCAGGAGCACCAGGCCCGTGGCCGGCTCATCGCGCTGGTGGCGGTTGATTACGCCGCGTCCCTTCAGGGGCAAATCGCTCCACTCGAAGCCGGCGGCGTCCGCTCCGCTGGCCATCCAGCGATCCTGCCAGGTCTCTCCCGGCTGACCTTCGAGCCAGTCCAACAGCTTGCTCAGGCCCCGCCGCCGCGCCTTGTCGCGAGTGAGGCCCGCAGCAGGGTCGGTGAACAATCCCAGCAGCCGTTCGACCAGGCTCTCCCGGCTCTGACCGGTCTGCCACCAGCTCACTTCACAGACTCGCGGTTCCCACTCCAGAGGCTTGTCCTCCTCCGGCGACTCGACGGGCGTGGGGGCAGCGGCCTGCGCGATCGGGTTCACCGGCGATCCTCGTTGGCGGTCGATGTGCCGAACAATGCTGCCAGCACTTCAGGGCGGTAGCCGGGCGCCGGCGGGGCCGGCGGCTTGGCCAGCTCGGTGCGCTGCCGTTCATGGTGGGCCAGGACGTGGGCAACGACCTCGTCGGGAGTGGGAGCGATATAGATCTCCGCCGGCGAAGCGTCCACCACAACGGCTCCGAGGTGCCCTTGGGGACCGTGCCGCGGAGCTCCTGCTGGTAGAGCCGCAACCACACGAATGCGTCCGCGGAGGCCGGAAGGTGCTGGAGGGTCTGGCTGCCCTTGCGGACCACGCCGATCGTCTGGTCCTCGGGCGTGACCAGGCCCTGCTCGACGCCGGGCAGCTCAGAGGCGCGGGCGCCGGTGGAGATGTAGAACGCGATCAGGGCTCTGTCCCGGTTGCACTTCAACGCGGCGAACAGGTCGTTGAACGCCTGGTCAGGAATGGTCCGAGGGGTCGGCTTGGGTTCCTTGGGCTGATACGTGCCCCGGCGGGCGGGGCGCCGGAAGGGCTGCATCGGGTTGTGATGCGCATTCGGGCTACTTTCCTCGGCGGTACCGCCCTGAGGGAACGGATTGATCAGCGGTCGGCCGTGCGTCTCGCGGCGGTACTCATAGAACGACCGGATCACCGCGCGAGCGTGCCGCCTGGTCCGAGCGGCATGGTTCTCGCCGGGCGCGGCCTTCCCCGTGACCGGGTTTACCGAGCCTGGTGGGGGCGCGTCGGGGCGGCAAACTTCACGCACTTGCACTCCGGGTGCGTGAGCGCGAGTTCGTTGCAGGGCCGCCGGACGTCGCGCCAGAGAACCGCGGCGTCCGGTGGCCGTCCCCGCTCCGCTTGTTGTCGTCTCGCACGGCGCCGGGGGCCCAGGGGGCGGCATGGAGTGGCTGGTCGGCCCGCTGACCGAGGCAGGGTTCCGGGTCGCCGCTGTCGACCACCACGGCAACAACTTCGTCGACGGGTATGAGGCAGAAGGCTCCTGCTTCATCTGGGAGCGGCCCCGGGACATTTCGTTCGCCCTTGACGCTCTGGCGGGTGAGCAGCCGTTGGCCGAAAAGGGGGCGCAGCTGCTGACGGTATGAAGGTCCCCTTCCTGTCAGCGGCTCGGCCGGACAGCGACAGCTGTGCGGTGATGTGCCCCTTCCGCTTGCGCCGGGCCCCTGGCGCCCATGCTGCCGGGCACCGAGAGGAGCGCGCTGTACCAGACGTTGGCCATCTTGCTGTAGCCGCCCGCGTTCGGGTGCACTCCGTCTGCCAGGTCGGCGGTCGTAAGTGCCCGGTACATGTCAACCAGATGGACGTGCTTGCCGGCGTTTACCTTGCTCTGCACGATCGCGGGGATCGCCGCGTTGAAGGTACGGACGGTCGAGTCGGCGAAGGATATGGGGACGATCGTGGCCACGAAGACATCCGCATTGGGGGCCGTGGCGGTGATGTGATCGAGCAGGGTGGAGAGCCGGGCCGGTGCTCCGGCGGGGTCGTTACCGTACATGTCATTGGTGCCGATGTGCAGGAGTACGGTGCGCGGGGTGTATGTGCGGAGCCAGTTCACGACGTTGTTGTCGATCTGACTGATCGTCCACCCGGAGTGGCCTTCGTGATCTCGGTCGCCGAGACTGCTCGGACCGTTGGACATGGAACCGACGAAGTCGACGTTGCGGCCCCCTGCCACGAACTTCTGCCAGAGATCGACGCGGTAGCCGCCCGGTACGTTGTAACCGTCGGTGATCGAGTCGCCGAGCGGCATGACGCGCACTCCGCCGGCGGATGCGGCGTGGGCGGCGCCAGTTGTGGTGATCAGCGCGATGATCAGGGACGCGAGAGCGATGGAGCTGGTGATGAGGCGTCTTATTCTTGTCATGATCGCCTTCCTTGGTGGAGAGACCCCGGTGCCGCCGCTCGATCTCTGATGACTCCGGGCAACGGTGATGAAACATTCCGGAGTGTGTTCCGAACTTTTTCAGTCGGCAAGAGTCAAGACGCGCCATAGCGGGGCTGGGAGCACAGACGGCTGCGGGATGGCAGCGGCACAGGCGGCCGCCGCCCCCGCGAGTACTGCCATCCCGGCGTGGGGCCGGCACGCCGCTGCCGGCGTTCGCACTATCCTGCTGGCCTCTGGCTTGCCGGGGAGCCGGGCGGGAAGTCATCGGACGGGGCCTGCCCCTCGTTGTCCCCCGTGTCCGCGCACGCAGTCATCGAGCAGGAGTGCACCTTGGCCACCACAGCCCCACAAGGCGTCCCCCACCCGTCACCCGGGCCCGGTGCGATGCCCCTGCCTCCGGAGCTCGCCCCGGCGGCCGTCCAGCGGTGGCGAGCCTCCTCGGGGGCGGTGGTCGATCTGCTGGCCCAGGCGCGCGAGCTCGGTGGGGTCAGCGCGGTACGCCTCGGCCCGCGCCCCACGGTGTTGGTCACCGATCCGCAGGCGGTGCAGCACGTCCTCGCTCTCCATCCCGACCGTTACGTCAAGCGCTCCCACCGGGCCCGCGTGCTGGTCGGAGACGGGGTGCTCTCGGCCACCGGGGAGCCGTGGAAGCGTCAGCGCCGCCTCCTCCAGGCCCAGTTCACCGGAGCCGGAACCCGCCGCTACGAGCAGCGGATCGTCGCCGCCGCGCGTCGCGCCGCCGACCACTGGGCCACGTGCGCCCGTACCGGCACGCCGACCGACGTCGGCGAGGACATGCGCTTCTTCGCCCTGGACACCATCTGGCGCTCCCTCACCGGCCACCCCCTCGACGAGACCACGAACCGCGAGCTCGCCGCAGTCGAGGCGGTGGGGGCCGCCCTTCCGTCCACCCCCTCCGCGTCGACCGACGCGGCCGAGCTGCGAGCCGCCGTGGCCGCGGACCTCGCGAGGATCGACGCGGTCGCCGAACACGCGATCGCGGCCGCCCGCCGAGGAGAGGCCGGACCGGACGGTCCCGGCCTGCTGCGTGTCCTGGTGGACGCCGGGAAGACCCGCCCGGAATACACCGACCAGCTGATCCGCGATGAGCTGGTCACCCTGCTTGCCGCCGGTCACGAGACCACTGCCAAGACGCTGTCCTGGCTGTATCTCCTGCTCGACCGCCACCCCGAAGCCCGTCGCTGGGCCCTGGGCGCGGGACCCGCGGGCTCACCCGAGCGCGAGAGGGCCATCCGGGCTCTCGCCTCGGAGACCCTGCGGCTCTATCCGGCGGCGTGGCTGATCCCCCGTCACGCCACCGAGGACGACACCCTTGCCGGCTACCGCGTCGCGGCCGGCACCGACATCTTCGTCTGCCCGTACCTCACCCACCGCGACCCGGAACTGTGGCCCGAACCCGAGCGGTTCGCCCCCGAACGGTTCACCGCCGCGGACGAGGACCGCCCCTCCTCCCGGCACGGCGCGTACTACCCCTTCGGCATCGGCGCACGAGCCTGCCTGGGCGCGCAGTTCGCCATGCGCGAGATGGCCGTACTCCTGGAACATCTGCTGCCCGCCTTCACCCCCTCCTTCCACGCCACCCCGACCTCGGCCGTCTTCGGGTTCACCATCCGCCCCGACGGTCCGACGCCCGCCACCATCACCCCTACTCCGGACGCCCCATAGGGCCCCCGGTCACCTGCGAGCGGGTGGACCGCCGGTTCCCGCGACGCCTGCGCGGGCGGTTTCGTCGACGTGGAGCGTGAAGACGTCGGGGCGGGCGTAGTGGCCGGTGGGGTCGAAGTCGAAGCGGGCACGGGCCAGGTCGTCGAGGTCGAGTTCGGCCGTCAGGATGCCCTCGCCGTCGCGCAGTGGACCGGCCAGGACCTCGCCGAGCGGGGAGACGATGACGGAGCCGCCGCTGATCAGCACGGTGTCGGGCGCGTCGCCCTGGACGGGGTGGAGGTCGGCGGGCAGGGCGTCACGCCGTAGGTACTGGTTGGCGCTGAGGACGAAGCAGCGGCCCTCCAGGGCGATGTGCCGCATGGTGGCCTGCCAGGCGTCGCGATCGTCCACGGTCGGCGCGCACCACAGGTCGACCCCCTTGGCGTACATCGCCGTACGGAACAGGGGCATGTAGTTCTCCCAGCAGATGCCCGCGCCCAGGCGCGCCACGCCCGTGTCGACGACCTGGAGGGTCGAGCCGTCGCCCTGGCCCCACAGGTAGCGTTCGGCGGCGGTCGGCATCAGCTTGCGGTGCAGGCCCAGATAGCCGTCCGGGCCGAAGAAGAGCGCTGCGCAGTACAGGGTTCCGCCCTGGCGCTCGACCGCGCCGACGACGGCGTGACAGCCGAGTTCCCGGGTGAGGTCGGCCAGGGTGTCGACCTCCGGGCCGGGAATGTCGATGGCGGCGGCGTGATAGCGGCGGAACAGCTCACGGCCGGCCGGAGTGCGGCTGCCGACGGTGATGCCGAAGTCCAGCCCCTTGGGGTAGCCGCCGAGGAACGCCTCGGGCAGCACGACGACCTCCGCCCGGCCGACCAGGACGGCCTCACGGATCAGTTCCTCGGCACGGGCGAGGGCGGTGGGTGTGTCGAACAACGGGGCGGCCGCCTGGACGACGGCGGCAGTCAGGGTGGTCATGCCCTTGAGGCTAGGAATCCCGGGCTTCATTGAACAAACTAATGTCCACAATGATCGATATCTATGAGGCCGAATTCAGGAAGGCCGACCTGAATCCGCTGGTGGTCTTCGCCGCCTTGCTGCGGGAGCGCAGCGTCACCCGGGGCGCCGCCGCACTGCACCTGAGCCAGGGTGCGGTCAGCGCCGCCCTCGGTCGGCTGCGCAGGCTCTTCGACGACGACTTGTTCACCCGCACCCGCACCGGGGTCGAGCCCACCCCGCGCGCCATCGAGTTGGCCCGCCGCATCGAACCGGCCCTCGGCCTCATCCACGGCGCCGTCACCGCTCAGGACCGCTTCGGCCCGGCCACCGCGGTGCGCACCTTCACCCGGGGGATGTCCGACGGCCTGGAGGCGGCGCTGCTCCCGCGCATGCTGGCCGCGACGGCGATCCTGCCGGGCATCCGCCTCGCCGTACGGCAGGCCAACCGCAACACGGTCGCGGACATGCTCGACCGCGGCGAGATCGACCTGGCCATCGCCGCCTCACCCGCCCGCGGGGCCGACCACCGCAGCCGAACCCTGCTCGCCTCCGGATACAGGTGGCTGTTCAATCCGCGGCTGCTCCCGCTGACGCTCCCCCTCGGCCTGGACGACTACCTGGCCCACCCTCACCTGCTGATCTCCTACGACGGCCGCCGCGGCGTCGTCGACGACCTCTTGGAGGCGCGCGGACTGACCCGGCGAGTGACCGCCTCCACCACCCATTTCGCCGGCGCGGCCGTCCACCTCAGGACCGCGCCCGCCCTCGCCACCCTGCCCACCCACGCGGCCACTGTCTACGCCGCGGCCCTGGACCTGGCGACCACCGATCCGCCGCTGCCCATGCCCGAGTACGCGGGAGCCGCTCTGTGGCACACCACGACGACGGACGACCCCGCGTACGGCTAACGCACCGTCGTGTCCGTTTCCAGCGCGGATGCGGCCACCAGCGCCGACAGCAGGCCGGGAAAGCGCTCTTCCATCTCGTCCGTGCGCAACGCGTTCATCTTCGTCGTGCCCACGTAGTGCTGCCGGATCACGCCGGCCTCTCGCAACACGTTGAAGTGGTGGGTCAGGGTCGACGTCGAGACCCGTACGTCGAACGTGCCGCAGCTCATGCCCTCGCCGACCCGGGCCAGTTGGCACACCACAGCACGCCGCACGGGGTCGGTCAGTGCCTCCAGCACCTGCTGCAAGGACACCTCCTCCATGGCTGGGTGCTCGATGGTCCGTCGAGAGGTTCGGGGACGGGGCACGCTGACTCCTTGAGGCATGGGCTGCAGGCACCCATCGTACGACCGCGGTCGAACAAGCACCGGGTCCCGTCCGCGGCCGTACTGCGACTACGCGTAGAACCGGGAGACGCTCTGCAGCACGCAGGCCGGCTTCGGCGCATCCTCGATCTCCACGGTGCCGTCGACGGTGATCTGGACGCCGCCCGCGACCTCTTCGACCTCCGCGAGGCGGGCGATCAGGCGGATGCGGGAGCCGACCTTGACCGGGGAAGGGAAACGGACCTTGTTGAGGCCGTAGTTGACCTTGGTGGTGACGCCCTCGACCTCCAGCAGCTCCGTGAACATCGGGATGAACAGCGACAGTGTCAGGTAGCCGTGGGCGATGGGGGCGCCGAAGGGGCCCTCCTTGGCCTTCTCGACGTCGACGTGGATCCACTGGTGGTCACCGGTGGCGTCGGCGAAGGTGTTGACGCGCTCCTGGGTGACCTCGGTCCAGTCGCTGGTGCCCAGGTCGGTTCCGGCCAGCTTCTTCAGCTCGTCCAGGCCGTTGACGGTGGTGCCCATGGATGTCTCTCCGCTCGCTGAGGGTTCGCCGGGGTGGCTGGAGGGGGTGCTCAGTCGGCGCCGTGCATGCTGCGCACGCGGGCCTTGAGGAGCTTGCCGGAGGCCGTGCGGGGCAGGGTGTCCACGATGACGACCGACTTGGGGGTCTTGTACTTGGCGAGCCGACCGGCCAGGGAGGCCAGGACCTCGTCGGGGTCGAGCGCCGCGCCCTCCCGGGCGACGACGACGGCCCTGGGGACCTCGCCCCACTTGTCGTCGGGGACGCCGATGACGGCGCACTCGACGATGTCGGGGTGGGTGAGCAGGGCGTTCTCGACCTCGGCGGGGTAGATGTTCTCCCCGCCCGAGATGATCGTGTCCCCCAGCCGGTCGACGATGGTGGCGTAGCCGTCCTCGTCCACCCGGGCGGCGTCGCCGGAGCGGAACCAGCCGTCGGCGAAGGAGGCGGCGGTCTCCTCGGGCAGACCCCAGTAGCCCTGCATGACGTGCGGGCCGCACACGATCACCTCGCCGGTCTCGCCGGGCGCCACCGGGGTGAGGTCGGGGAGTACCACGCGCACGTCACTGAAGAAGTGCTGCACGCCGGCCGAGCCGACCTTGCTGACCGCGTGCTCGGCGTCCAGGAACAGGACGCCCGGGGACGCCTCGGTCATGCCGTAGCCCTGCATGAAGGTCAGGCCCCGCTGCTGGTAGGTGGCGATCAGGGAGATCGGCACGGGCGAGCCGCCGCAGGAGAGCATGCGCACCGACGACAGGTCCGCGTCGGCCCAGCGCGGGTGGCGGGCGACCTGGTCGAACATCGCCGGGACGCCGAACATGAAGGTGATGCGGCGCCGCTCGATCAGGTCGAGGGTGCCGCCCGGGTCGAAGGCGTCGGCCAGGACACAGGCGCCGCCCTTGAGCAGTACGGGGAGGGCCAGCATGTTCAGCCCGGCGGTGTGGAACAGGGGCGCCGAGACGAGGGCCACCTCGTCGGACGCGATGTCCTGGTCGATCAGGACGTTCACGGCGTTCCAGGTGAGGTTGGCGTGGGTGAGCATCGCGCCCTTGGGGCGGCCGGTGGTGCCGGAGGTGTACATGATGATGCAGAGGTCGTCCAGGCCGACCGGCTGGTCGATCGGGTCGGCCGGGGCCTCCTGGAGCAGGGTCTCGTAATCGGGTCCCACGGCGATGTGCGTCATGACGTCCGTCCGGCCGCGCAGGCCCTCCACCATGCCGCTGTGCGACGGGGCGTGGATCAGCGCCTTGGCCCCCGCGTCCTCCAGCTGGAAGGCGATCTCGGGCGCCGCCAGCCTGGTGTTGAGCGGGACGAAGACGGCGCCGAGCATCCCGGAGGCGAACATCGTCTCCAGGAAGCTCGGGTGGTTTGCGCCCAGGTAGGCGATCCGGTCGCCGTGCCGGATGCCGGCCGTGCGCAGGGCGTGGGCGAGGCGGGTGGTGCGCTCGTACAGTTCGGCGTAGCTGATGGTCCGGTCCTGGTGGACCAGGGCCGTGCGGTGCGGGGTCTTGCGGGCCCGGCGTACGGGCCAGGATCCCAGTCCCTCGTTGCGCATCGTTACGCCCCTTCGCGAGTTCTGCGAGTCCTACGGCTACGAGACTTGACGCTTGCGCGTCTCGACGCTCACGCGTCCTGGGACGTGGCCAGCCCGAGCAGGCGGGCCGCGTTCTCCTTGAGGATCTTCGGCTTCACCTCGTCCTTGATCGGCAGCTTCTCGAAGTCGGCGAGCCACCGGTCGGGGGTGAGGACGGGGTAGTCGGAGCCGAAGAGGACCTTGTCCTTCAGCAGGCTGTTGGCGTACTGCACCAGCTGCGGCGGGAAGTACTTGGGCGACCAGCCGGACAGGTCGATGTGCACGCCCGGCTTGTGGGTGGCCACCGCGAGTGCCTCGTCCTGCCAGGGGAAGGACGGGTGCGCAAGGATGATCTTCAGGTGCGGGAAGTCGGCTGAGACGTCGTCGATGTGCAGTGGGTTGCTGTACTTGAGGCGGATGCCGCCGCCGCCCGGCACACCGGCGCCGATGCCGGTCTGGCCGGTGTGGAACAGCGCGATGGTCCCGGTCTCCTCGATCACCTCGTACAGCTCGTAGGCGATCCGGTCGTTGGGGAAGAACCCCTGGATGCTGGGGTGGAACTTGAAGCCCCGCACCCCGTACTCCTCCACCAGCCGGCGGGCCTGCCGTACGCCCGCGCGGCCCCGGAAGGGGTCGATGCTGGCGAACGGGATGAGGACGTCGGCGTTGGCGGCGGCGGCCTCGGCGACCTCCTCGTTGGGGACCGGCTCGGTGCCGGTGGCGTGTTCGGCGTCCACGGTGAAGATGACGGCCGCCATCTTCCGCTCGCGGTAGTAGGCGGCGGTCTCCTCCAGGGTGGGCTTGCGCTTGCCTTCGACCTTGAAGTACGCGCTGGACGCCTCGTGCAGGTCCTCGGAGAGCGAGGCCCGCCCCTTCGACGACACTTCCGCATGGGTGTGGACGTCGATCGCGACGAGTTTGTCGGGGTTGATGGACGGCCGGTACATGGCGCTCACGCCCCCGGGATCTTCGGGGCCGGGATGCCGAAGCTCTGCGGGTCGGCGCCGACCGAGGAGTGCCAGGTGGCCGCGATGGTCTCCGGGGTCCAGCCGCCATCGGCGTAGGCGACCGCGACCTCCTGTGGGTGCGACCAGAGGGCGAGCTTGTCGCCGCCGATGCCGATGCACTGGCCGGTGACATCGCGGGCCGCCTCGGAGGCGAGGAACGGGATGAGGGCGGCGCAGTCCTCGGGGGTGCCGAAGCCCTCGCCCTTGCGCAGGAAGTCCGGCAGCGGCTCGCCGCCCCGGTTCGCCTCGATATAGGGGGCGAAGGCGGGGATGGTCTCGGTCATGGCGGTGGCGGCGACCGGGACGATCGCGTTGACGGTGATGCCCGCCCGGCCGAGTTCCATGGCCCAGGTGCGGACGAAGGCGGCGATGCCCGCCTTGGCAGCGGCGTAGTTCGTCTGGCCGAAGTTGCCCCGCTGTCCGGCCGGGGAGCCGACCAGGATCAGACTCCCGCCCTCGCCCTGCTCGCGCATCCGCACGGCGGCGGCGCGGGCCAGGGTGAAGGTGCCCTTCAGATGCGTGGTGATGACGGCGTCGAAGTCGTCGTCGGACATCTTCCACAGCACCTTGTCGCGGAGGATGCCCGCGTTGGTGACGATGATGTCCAGTCGGCCGAACTCGGAGACGGCCCGGTCGACCAGACGCTCGGCGGCCTCGGTGGTGCCGACCGCGACCGCCTCGGCGACGGCCGTGCCGCCGGCCTCGGTGATGGACGTGGCTGCCTGCCCGGCGACCGCCTCGTCGAGGTCGTTGACGACCACGGAGGCGCCAGCCTTGGCCAGGGCCGTGGCGTAGGCGAGGCCGAGGCCCCGGCCGCTGCCGGTGACGACGGCGACCTTGCCGGTCAGATCGGTGCGGGTGTTCGACACGGCTGGGTGTCCCTTCATGGGTACGAGGGTCTAGGTGGCCCGGGAGCCAGTACTCGACGCTCTTCGCGCCGCCCGTCGGCTCGCCCCGGACCGACGCCGTGAAAAGAAGCTATGACCAATCATTGTTGACGTCAATAGTTGTTGAAATCCTGAACGCACGTCATGCTGGAGCGGCTGGTACGCAATACGCTGTTGGCCCTCATGACGGCCCGGACCTTGGAGCAGGACATCGCTGACACGGCTGACACGGTGACGGCCGCGCCCTGGATGCGCGGTCTGAACGCCGACACGGGTTACCTCTTCTACCGGCTGGGACTGCGGTCGGGGCGACTGTTCAACGCCACCCTGGAGGAGTCCGGCCTGCGGCTGCGGCACTACGCGCTCCTGCGCTACCTGGCCACCGTCGACGGCGCCCTGCAGCGCGAGCTGAGCGACCGGCTGGGGTACGACCCGAGCGCCATCGTCAGCCTCGTCGACGATCTGCAGAAGCTGGACTTCGCCGAGCGGCGCCCCTCCCCCGGCGACCGGCGCAGCCGGGTCGTCGTCCTGACCGACCAGGGCCGCGAGGCGCTGCGGGCCACCGAGAAGGCGAGCCGGCGCGTCACCGATGACCTGCTGGGGCCGCTGGACGAGGACGAGCGCGCCGCCCTGCACGCCCTGCTGCTGCGGGTGGCCGAGCCGGAGCGGGGCTGACCGTGCCGACCGCACCCGGACCCGCCCCGCGCTCCGCCGCCGACCGGCTGCTGGATGTCCTGGCGGCGTTCGACCAGCGCAACCTGGCACTGTCGCTCACCGAGATCAGCCGCCGCGCCGACCTGCCGCTGGCCACCGCGCACCGCCTGGTGGGCACCCTCGCCCGCTGGGGCGCGCTGGAGCGCGACGAAGATGGCGACTACCACATCGGGCTGCGGCTGTGGGAGCTGGCCTCGCTCGCCCCACGCGGGGTGGGCCTGCGGGAGGCGGCGATGCCGTTCCTGGAGGACCTCTACGAACTGACCCACGAGAACGTCCACTTCGCGGTGCGCGACGGCGTGGAAGTCGTCTATATCGAACGCATCTCGGGACGTACGGCGGTGAAGGTGCGCAGCCAAGTGGGCTCCCGCTGGCCGCTGCACGCCACCGGGGTGGGCCTGGTGCTGCTCGCCCACGCCGACGCCGAGTTGCAGGACCGCGTCTGCGACTGGCCGATGCGGGCGTTCACCCCGCACACCGTCACCGACCCGGCGCGGCTGCGCCGGATGCTGGCGCAGATCCGGCAGACCGGATTCGCCGTCAGCGACCGGCAGATCACCACCGACGCCCTCTCGGTGGCCGCCCCCGTGCGCGGCCCGCGCGGCGAGGTGGCGGCGGCGGTGTCCGTGGTGGTGCACGCCGAGGACTGCCGCACGCAGACGCTGGTCCCCGTCGTGCGGGTCGCGGCGCGCGGCATCTCGCTGGCCCTCGGCTGGAAGCCGGACACCGAAGCGGCGTCGCCGACCGCCCCGGTCCGCCGCTGAGGGGCCATGTCCGGACACGCTGCCGGCCTCAGAACCGCAACACCGGCTTGATCGTCTCGCCGGAGACGGCGTCGCCGACCGCCCGCTGGATCTCCTCGAACTTGTAGTGCCTGACCAGCTTCTGGACCGGCATGCGGCCGGAGGCGACCAGGTCCACCAGGACCGGGAGGAGGGTCTCGCTCTCGCTGTCGCCGAGGGTCAGGCCCACCACATGGCGGCCGGGCAGCATGAAGTTGACATCCACCGGGACGGTGGAGCCGAACGCCGGGGCGCCGACCAGCACCGCGGTGCCCCGGGCGGCCAGGGCGCCGATGGCGGCACCGGCCACGCCGGTGTTCCCGGTGGTCTCGACGACGCCGTCCGCGCCCGTACCGCCGGTGATCTCGGCGATCGCCTCGTTCAGGTCCGTACTGCCCGTGGTGTCGACGGTGTGCGTGGCACCGAGCTCGCGGGCCAGCTCCAGCCGGTCGGGGACGCGGTCGACCGCGATGATGCGGGTGGCCGGGGTGAGGGTGGCGGCCATGACGGCCGACAGACCGACCGCGCCGGCGCCGGTGACCACGATGTCGGCGCCGGGCGCGGGCTTCAGGACGTTCCAGATGGCGCCCGCGCCGGTCTGCACGCCGCAGCCGAGCGGGGCCAGCAGGTCAAGCGGCGCGTCGGCAGGGACCTTGACCAGGCTGCGCTCGTCCACCAGGGCGTGGCGGGCGAAGGAGGACTGGCCGAAGAAGTGGCCGCCGAGGCCCTCGCCGCCCCGGGTGATGGTGGGCGAGCCGTCGGCGCGGGCGCCGCCGAGCAGGTTGAGCGGCAGCCAGGCGTCGCAGTAGGCGGGGTGGCCGCCGCGGCAGCCGCCGCATCTGCCGCAGGAGGTGAACGACAGCAGCACCTGGTCGCCGGGGACGACCCGGGTGACCGAGGCGCCGACCGCCTCCACCACGCCGGCGCCCTCGTGGCCGAGCACTCCGGGCAGCGGGAAGGGCAGCGCGCCCGCGGCGGCGCCGAGGTCGGTGTGGCACACCCCGGCGGCCACCATGCGGACGAGCACCTCGTCCGGGCGGGGCTCGGCGAGGTCCACCTCGGTCAGGGAGAAGCCGGCGCCCGCGGACTCGACGACGGCGGCAGTGGTGGTGGTCATGATGAGTGGACTCCTTGAGAGCGCGGTTCGGGCGACGTGCGGGGGGCGTCAGGCGAGGGAGATGACGACCGACTTGACCTTGGTGTAC
Source organism: Streptomyces sp. ME19-01-6 (assembly GCF_033793745.1). Taxonomy (NCBI): domain Bacteria; kingdom Bacillati; phylum Actinomycetota; class Actinomycetes; order Kitasatosporales; family Streptomycetaceae; genus Streptomyces; species Streptomyces sp. ME19-01-6. The sequence continues at coordinate 334,708 of NZ_JARAXF010000002.1, forward strand.
GGCTCCAGACCCTCGGGGCCGTACTCGCGCCCGTAACCCGACTGCTTGACGCCGCCGAACGGGACCGCCGGGTCGAGCATGGCCCAGTCGTTGACCCAGACGATGCCCGCCTGGAGCCGGGCCGCCACCCGGTGTGCGCGCGCGAGGTCGTTGGTGCACAGGCCCGAGGCGAGCCCGTACGCGGTGCTGTTGGCCAGCTCGACCGCCTCGTCCTCGGTGTCGAAGGACTGCACGGTCAGCACCGGGCCGAAGATCTCCTCCTGGACGGCACGGGAGTCGTTGGCCAGGCCGGCGATGACGGTCGGCTTGTAGTAGTAGCCGCCGCCCAGCTCCAGCCGCTCGCCGCCGGTGACGATCCGGCCGCCGTCCTCGCGGGCGATGGCCACGTACGTCTCGACGTTCTCCAGGTGCCGCGCCGCCGTCATCGGCCCGATGACCGTCGCCGGGTCGAACGGGTCGCCGAGCGGGACCCCCGCGACCGCTTGGGAGAGGATCTCCAGGACGGTGTCGTGGAGGGAGCGGTGGACGAGCAGCCGCGGGCCGCCCATGCAGAACTGGCCGGTGTTGAAGACGAAGCCCTTGATGACGGAGCCGATCGCCTTGTCCAGGTCGGCGTCCTCGAACACGATCTGGGCCGCGTTGCCGCCCAGCTCCATGGTCACCGGCTTCAGGCTCTGACTCGCCACGGCGGCGGCGAGCTTGCCGACCCGGGTGGAGCCGGTGAACGCGATCTTGTCGACTCCGGGGTGCCGCAGCAGCGCCTCGCCGACCGCGCCGCCGCCGGTGACGACGTTGACCACCCCGTCCGGAACCCCGGCCTCGGCGAGGATCTCCGCCATCAGCAGGGCGCTGAGCGGGGTGTCCTCGGCGGGCTTGTGAACCACCGTGTTGCCGGCCGCGAGCGCCGGGGCGATCTTCGAACTGCTGAGGATCAGCGGGAAGTTGAAGGGGGTGATCGCGCCGACCACGCCGAGCGGCTCACGGCGGGTATAGGCGTGCGACGGGACCGGGATCTGCCGGGTCGCGCCGTCGACGCTCTGCGCCAGCGCCGAGTAGTACTCGTACTCCTCGGCCGCCGTCGCCACGTCCACCGCGCGCGACAGCGTGACCGGCTTGCCGACGTCCACGCTCTCGACCGCGACCAGCTCGTCCTCGCGCTCGCGGATGACGTCGGCGACCCGGTGCAGAATGCGGGCCCGTACCCGCCCCGGGGTCCGCGCCCAGCCCTCGAACGCCCCGCGGGCCGCGTCGACGGCCGCGTCGAGGTCGGCGGCGTCCGCCTCGGCGACGGTGGTGATCACCGTGCCGGTCGACGGATCGACGACGTCCCGACGCCCCTTCGACTCGGCCACCCGCCACTGGCCGCCGATGAAGAGCCTGCCCGGCTCGATGTGCGGCCGGGTCACGGCGGAGACGTATCGCTCCCCGGATTCGGACATGGCCCGCTCGCCTTCCCGGTGCGGTCGCGCACCGCGCTGATGCCGGTCACACCCATGCGACCAACAGGTTTCCTGATGGTTACGCCCTCTCCCGCAGGAAAGCAAGGGGTTGGGCATAATCAGGAAACCTGAAACGCACGGAAGCGGAGGACCAGGTGACGCGCGCAGCGGAAACCGGCAGTGACCCCACCCCCACCAGCGCGGCGGAAGTACCGCGCCCCTCGCTGCTGTACGCCGTCAAACAGGTCGAGCTCGCGGCGCGCTCGCACATCGAGGAACTGGTCAAGCCCGCCGGGATCACCGCCCTGCAGTACACCGCGCTCACCGTGCTCCGCCGCCGCGACGGGCTGAGCTCGGCGCAGCTGGCCCGCAACTCCTTCGTCACCGCGCAGTCGATGGCGGACATGGTCACCGCCCTGGAGAAGCGGGGCCTGATCGTCCGCCGCCGCGACCCGCGCAACCGCCGGGTGCTCCTGATCAGCCTCACCAACGCGGGCCGCGAGCTGCTCGCCGCCCTCGACGAGGCGGTCGAGGCGCTGGAGGAGCGCATGCTCTCCGGCCTGACCCACCGGCAGCGCAACGACCTGGAGGACTACCTCAACCGCTGCCGAGCCGCCCTGTCCGACCGCCCGCCGCACTGATGCCGCACAGCCCCGAGGCCCATCCTTCCGTCAGGCGGAAGGGGTGTTGCCAGGGGATGACGCCGGTCCCGATGGTGTTGTCACACCGCACCCTCCAACGACGGACGGGACCTGTCATGACCGAATTCGCCAGGAACCAGTGGTACGTCGCCGCCTACGGCCATGAGGTGGGGCGCGAGCTGCTCGGCCGCACCATCCTCAACGAGCCGGTCGTCTTCTACCGCACGGAGGAGACCGGCGAGGTCGTGGCCCTCGCGGACCGCTGTGTGCACCGCCGCTACCCGCTGTCGGCCGCCCCGAGCCGGCTCGACGGCGACAACCTGGTGTGCGGCTACCACGGCTTCACCTACGGCACCTCCGGCACCTGTGTGTACGTGCCCGGCCAGAAGCGCATCCCGCGCACCGCACGGATCAGCTCCTACCCGGTGGTGGAGCAGGACTCGTTCGTGTGGGTGTGGATCGGCGCCCCGGACCTCGCCGACGCCGCCGCCATCCCCCGGGCCCCACACATGGCCGACCCGCGCTGGAAGACCGTCTCCGGCATGGAGCCGATCGACTGCGACTACGGACTGCTGGTCGACAACCTGCTCGACCTGTCCCACGAGACATACCTGCACGGCGGCTACATCGGCACCCCCGAGGTCGCCGAGACCCCGATCAGCACCGAGGTCGACGAGGGCGCCGGCATCGTACGGGTCAGCCGCCACATGGACGACGCGGCCTGCCCGCCGTTCTACTCCCGGTCCACCGGCATCGAGGGCCGCATCACCCGCTGGCAGGACATCGAATACCACGCCCCGTGCCTGTATCTGCTGCACAGTCGGATCGCCCCGGTCGGCGTGCTACCCCACGCCGACGGCACCGACCCGGACGCCTTCCACGTCGAGGTGACGTACGCGATCACGCCGTCCACCGACAAGCACGTGTACGACTTCTGGGCGGTCTCCCGGGACTTCGCCCAGGACGACGACGAGGTCACCGCCTTCCTGCACGACAACAACCACACGGTCGTCATGCAGGACGTCACCGCCCTCAACCTGCTGCAGCAGGCCCTGGACCAGGAGTCGGCCGGCTACCAGGAGCTGAGCATCAACATCGACACCGGCGGTCTGGCCGCCCGCCGCATCCTGGCCCGGCTCGCCGCCGGGGGCGGCCGGCCCGCCCCGGCCGCCCCCGCCGCCACCCCGGCCGCCACGCGATGAGCGGCTCCCCCACCGCCGAGGTCTACCGCATCGACTGGGCCCCGGGCACCGACACCCTGCACGGCATATGCCACTGCGGCGCCGAGCACACCGCGCAGGACCCGGTCGAGATGTGGGAGTGGATGCTGTCCCACCCACAGGGCCACGAGCGCAAGGAGTCCCGGTGAACAGCCCCGAGTACGAGAGCCGCCTCGTCATCGGCCACCGCGTCGACGAGGCGGCGGGCGTCATCTCCCTGACGCTCCGCCACCCGGACGGCGAGGAGCTGCCGACGTGGGAGCCCGGCGCCCACATCGACCTCCTGCTGGAGGACGGGCTGGTCCGGCAGTACTCGCTGTGCGGCGACCCGGGCGACCGCGGCGCCTGGCAGATCGCGGTGCTCCGCGAACCCGCCGGGCGCGGCGGGTCCGCGTACGTCCACGACCAGCTGACCGAGGGCACGTCCGTACGGGTCCGGGGGCCGCGCAACAACTTCGCGCTGGTCCCGGCCGACCGCTACCTGTTCGTGGCGGGCGGCATCGGCATCACCCCGATCCTTCCGATGGTCGCCGCCGCCGAGGCGGCGGGCACCGGATGGACACTGCTGTACGGCGGGCGCAGCCGCACGTCGATGGCGTTCGCCGACCGGCTCACCGCCTCCTACGGGGACCGGGTGCGCGTCACACCTGAGGACGAGTACGGGCTGCTGGACCTGGCCTCCCACCTCGCCGCACCTTCCCCCGGCACCCTGGTCTACTGCTGCGGTCCGGAGCCGCTGCTCAAGGCGGTGGAGGAGCGGTGTGCCGACAGCTGGCCCGCCGGGGCGCTGCGCGTCGAGCGGTTCAAGGCGAAGGAGATCGACGCCGACGCCCCCTCCGGCTCGTTCGACGTGGTGCTCCAGCAGTCCGGGCTGACGGTGACCGTCCCGCCGGACCGCAGCATCCTGCGGGCGGTGGAGGAGGCCGGGGTGCAGGTCCTCTACTCCTGCGCCGAGGGCACCTGCGGCACGTGCGAGACGGACATCATCGAGGGCGAGGCGGCCCACCGCGACTCGGTTCTGACGCCGCAGGAGCAGGCCGCGAACGAGACCATGATGATCTGCGTATCGCGGTGCGCGGGAGGCCGGTTGGTGCTGGACCTCTGACACCGCGGCGCGCGCCTCTGCCGCCATGGAGGGGTGCAACTGCCGGCCTCGGGGCCGAGCTCGTGCCTGGCGTCGCCTGCCTGGCGTCGCCTGCCTGGCGTCGCCTGCCTGGCGTCGCCCGTCGGCCAGAACGGGGGATGGTCACTGCTCCAGGGGAGAGCCTCCGGTCGTCCAGCGTCAAAAGCTCGCCTTCCGCGGAGCCGAATCGGGCCTTGCGGCCATCGGGACACGCCAGACCTTTCCCGGTCCGTCCCTGGTCGGCGTACAGCTCGCACAGCACACCGACGACCCAGTCCTCATCGCTGCCGGGCGAGAAGCTCCGCAAGCAACACCGCCGTATTCGGTGAATCGTCCCAAGCGAGCGCCCGGTAGGTTTCGATCGCACCCGCCGCGTCCCCACATTGCTCCAGGCGCTCTGCGAGACAACGGGCGGCGTCCCCGAGGGGCTCGGTCGCCGCGTACTCCCGCAGCTCCGCGATCCGGTCATGCCGGGCCAGCAAATCGGCCAGGTGGTCACGGCCGTTGACGGATGTGACCTCTCGCGTGCGCAGGAGGGCGATCGCCTCGTCGACCCGTCCCTGCCGCGACGCGCGCGGCCAGGAGCGCGGCGACCTCGTCGTTCCCGGCCCAGAACGGCGCTCACCTCGACCAGCACATCGGCGAGGAGCGGGCCCGGCGGCCAAGTTCAGCAGCGTCCACGAGGACGCACCCCAGCCCGGTACCGACGGCTGTCCCGGTGACCGTGGCCGAGCGGTTCGCAACCCTCGCGGCCCGGCTTGGCCTGGACTGTGAGGGGCTCGATACCCGAGCGGGTCGAGAACATCCAGCGCACCATCGAAGAGGCCGAGGAGATGATCCGGCGCTGCCGGCACGACCGCCCGGTGCTGTGAGAAACCGCAGCCCTGGCGAGCGGTATCCAGGCTTTGAGGGCCGCTTTTGGTCATCCCTTCAGCTGCTGCTTGCCAAGCCCAGGTCGATGGCGTCGGCGTGTTCCCTCAGCCAGGCGATCTCACGGTGCAGCCAGGACCCGGGGCCGGCCACGCGTCCGGCACGTTCATGCATGGCGCGCTCGGCCTCGACCCGGGCAACGATGCGCCCGCCGAAGCCCCGACGGTACTCGTCCTCGAGCCCGTACACGTCGAGGAAGGTGCGCAAGAGGGCCAGCTGGTGGTCGAGATGGCCGGTGATCTCGGCGCCGAGCAGCCACAGCCAGGCGGCGTAGGCGAGGTCACGCGCGCGGGGGCCGGGGGCGGCCTGGTCGAAGTCGAAGGCGGAGGCGGGAAGGCCGTCGACGAAGGCCACGTTGAGCGGGGAGAAATCGTTGTGGCACACCGTCTCCGCGCCATCCGCGATCGGCGTGCCGGCGGTCGCGTCGTGCAGCCGGCGCAGCAGCTGCGCCGCGGCGGTGATCTGGGCGGGCGACCAGTCACGGGCCCGGAAGGCGGTCACGACTTCACCGTGCTGGAAGCTGAGGACCTCCCGGCCCTTGGCATCGGTCCCGAGCAGCCTCGGCGCGGCGTCGGAGCCGACGTCCTCCAGATGCCGGAGCAGCCGGTGCACAAACGGCGAGTGCGGCCCGACCGGCCGCCGCACCGTGTCCCCGACACGGACCACTCCCTTCGTGATCCGGCCCCCGGTCAACAGAATCTCCTCCTCCTGCTCCATGCGCGTCAGCATAGGCACCCCGGCGGCCCGCCCCGCGGGGCGACCGGCACGCGTCCTTCGAGACGCTGAAGGGCCACGACGGGCGCGGGGTGCATCCCGAGGTCGCCGACGAACTCGTGGCCAAGGGCCGCGCTCAAGCCCTGCGGGGCGAGGTCAAAGCCGCAGTGGCCACCTTCGAGGTGGCGTCGGTCAAGGGCTCGGAGGCCGGCGCCTACCTGAGAGTCATCCTGGGCGCGTGCCCTCACCGTCAGCCGACCCGCCGGGCCAACACCTGTCCGGGCCATGCCTCGGACAGGAAACGATCGGTGGGAGTGAAACCGTTGCGCTCGTAGAACGCGACCAGTTCGCCCCCGCCGCCTGCCCAGCAGTCGACCCGCAGCAGCTCCACGCCGGCCCGCCGGGTCTCCTCGACGGCATGGGCCAGCAGCGCCGCCCCGATGCCACGACCGGCGTGCCGTCGGTCGGAGACCAGCAGCCGGACGTACCGCTCAGGTTCCTCGGCCGGCGCGATCGGCATCTGGGGGCTGGGCCCGGAGTCCAGCACCAGGGCCCCGACAGGTGTTCCGCCCAACTCCGCGATGTATGGGGCGTTCTCGGTCATGTACCGCTCGACCCGCGCTACCCCGCCGCGCTTCTGCGAATACGGTGTCGTGCCCCATTGTTCGGTGTTGCCGCGATCGTTCATCCAGACCACCGCGGAGTCGAGCATGTCCAGCACGGCTGGTGTGTCGGCCAGGTTGCCCGGTCTGATCCGTATGCCATATGTGGTGTCGTTCACGGCGGAAGCTTAGACAGCGTCGGGCGGATCACGGGCGTAGTAACGGCTCCAGCCGCTCCCACTTCTCATCCCTCTCTGATCCGCCAGCCGGTAGCCGCTGGCCATCTCGCCGCGCTACCGAGCGGCTTCGATCACGGTGCCGAAGTTCGCCTCCGCGCCCCCCGCAGCCTCCCGAACACCCTCCGCAGCCCAAACCGCCACGAGTCACGACCAGACTGGTGATCATCCCTGAACGCCATGAGGGTGTCGCCCACACCCCCTCGGGGTCAATCAGGCGAGGAGATCTCTCGATCACCACTCGAAAGCGTGGTCGTCGGTCCGGGCTGGAAGGTGAACACCGGCCCTGGTGATGTCGACCCTCGTGCTGGGCGCCGATGGCAGGGTCCTGTGGGACCAGCTCGACACCGCCGCCAAGGAGGGAGGGCCATGTTCGGGATGCTGTCCGTGCTCGCCGAACTCCCCGGGGGGCCGGTGCCGGGCGTCAGTGGTCAGCTCGTGCCGACGTCCGTGGTCTTGATGAAGCGGCGGTCGGTCTTCGACGGGCCGTCCTCCGTTCCGCGCAGGATCCAGTAGCCGGCGTCCTTGCGGGGCTTCTTGAAGCCGAACGTGCCGATGAGCAGCTCGTCGCGGCCATCGGTGTCGAGGTCGGCCAGGTACAGGTCCCACCCGAAGTAGTCACGGTCCCCCGGGCTCCGGGGGGAGCCGCCGAGGCCGATCGCGTACCGGTCGATCGTTACCGCACGGGCCGCGCTGAGCCCGCCCTTGCCGCCGAACACCACCATCACCTGGCCGACCCGGTCGTCGTCGCCACGGGACTGGGTTGCGGTGTCGTCGTAGCCGTCGCCGTTGATATCGCCGACCGCGACATCGAGGCCCACCTTCAGCGTCCCGAGTCCGCCGGCGCGCGCCTTGCCCCGGCCAGGTCCCTTGCTGCTCCCGTAGACGGCAACGGCCCGATCGTGGCCCTGGCCCCTGGCGAGGAGGTCCTGCTTGTCATCGCCGTCGAAGTCCCCGGAGGCAACAGGGATGGAGCCGGCCGTGCCCGTGATGCCGGGTACGGACCCGGCGGGCTTCAGTCCTTTGGCCGTTCCCCGGTAGAACGTGGCGTCGGTGACGCCTTCGGGCAGGCCCTCCTCGATGCGCGCGTCCTCCTCGTCGTACTCGCCCTTCGTCACCACATCGTCCCGGCCGTCGCCATCGAAATCGCCGACGACCGTGTGGGCCACCGACACCTTGCCCTGGTAGCCCACGTCGGTGGTCGAGGTGGTGCGGGGCACCGCGCCGTCGCGGCGGAGCGGGCCGTACAGGACGGTGGCGGGCTGCGGCTCCGTGGCGGACTCGCTGAAGGAAGGCGTCGCGAGGGTCAGCAGGTCCAGGGCGCCATCGCCGTCGAAGTCCCCGCAGGCGGTGGCCCCGAGGACGCCGGCGGGCAGTTTGGTGTCGCCCCTGGGGCCGTCGGGGCCACCCCAGACGATGCGCTGATCGGGCGCGTACTTCCCGCTGGAATCAGGCACCACGTCGCCTGCCACGACGTCGGCGTAGCCGTCGTCGTCCAGATCTCCGGTGAACTGAGTCGACTGGTCGTGCCCGACCGGCCCGCTGCTGATCCTCTGGTCCACCCTGGGCAAGCGCTCCGGGAGGCGGAATGCCGTGCCCGGCTCCGGCCCACCGGGCGCGGCGAGAGCGACGAAACGCTTGCGGTGCCACTCCACCCCAAGTTTCGGGAAGACCCTGTACCAGCCATTGACGACCACGTCAGCGTGCCCGTCACCATTGACATCGTCCCGGTTGACCGCGCCGCCCTTCCGCTTCGAGGCGGGATGCGAAGCAGAATGGGACGATGGCGCCGCCTTCCCGTCCTCGCCCGAGCAGGCCGTGAACAGCTGCGTGGCTGCACAGAGGCAGACCAGAGCAGCAAGGTGGCGGGGGCGACGGTGCATGGCGCAAGTCTGCGAGACACAGCTCACAAACCCGTAACGGCCGGGTCAGAGCCGGATTGCGATCGTGATCTTGATTAAGCTTTCGGACGCCCCTTGGACTTCGCCGGCACACACAGCCACGCGATGCCTGCGGCGGTCAGGTACGCCACCGCGCCGATGGCCATGCTGGTGCGCAGCCCGGTGTTGTAGTCGGTGGCTGTGGCGAGCAGGCTGCCGCCGAGCGCGACGCCGGTGGCGCTGCCGATCTGGCGGGTGGTGTTGAACAGGGCGGAGGCGGCCCCTGAGTACGCCGGGGGTGCCGCACCCATCACGGTGGCGGCCCCGCCGGTGAGGGCGAAGGAGGTACCGAATCCCGCGGCCATCATCGGGGCTACCAGCAGCGGGTAGGCGGGGTCGGATCCCGCCGCGGCCCAGCCCGCCAGCCCCAGTCCGGCCAGGAGCATGCCGGAGATCACCAGTGGACGATCGCCGGTGCGGCGGGTCAGCCGCCCGGACAGGGCGGAGGCGAACATGGTCATCGCCACCGCCGGGAACAGCGCCAGCCCGGTGCCGAGGGCGCTGAAGCCGCGCTGGTGCTGGAATTCCAGGCTGGCGGTGAACACCATGCCGTAGAAGCCGAAGTTGAACAGCAGGCCGATGGCGGCTCCGCCGCTCATCGCACGAGAGCGCAGCAGGCTCAGCGGGAGGGCAGGAGAGCGGGCCAGCCGCTCGCGCACCGCGAACGCCGTGGCGGCGCTCGCGCACCGCGAACGCCGTGGCGGCCAGCATGGCCAGGCCCACCCCGGCGAGTACCGCCGGATCGGACCAGCCCCGCCGCCCGGCCTCGTTGAGCGCCGCGGTCAGCAGCGCCACCGCCGCCACGACCGCGCACTGCGCCGGCCAGTCCAGGGCCCGGTCGGCGCGCCGGGGCGAGCGTGCCAGGTGCCGCAGCGTCAGGGCACGATCAGCGCCGCGCCGAGCCCTTCCACCAGCCGGGCCGCAACCAGGAAGGGGGCGCGCGGGCGTGAACACCGCCACGCCCGAGCAGAAGATCCGACGGTTGCCCAGCCGGTCGCCCAGCGCGCCACCGGTCAGCAGAAACCCAGCGAAGACCAGGGTGTACCCATCGGTGATCCACTGGATGCCGGTGAGCGAGGCCGACAGTTCCCGGCCGATCACCGGAACGGCGACGTTGATGACCGTCACATCCAGGATCACCATGAAGTACCCGGCGCACACCGCCAGCAGCGGCGCCCAGGACTGTCCCTCGGGCTGCGGGGCCGACTCGGGAGAGGGCATGGGCTCACCGCCACCGGCCGACTGCGCGAACGCCACGGCCCCAACTCCATCCCGTCCACGGAGGCGCTACACGAAACGCCACATTAATGGACATATGCCCCGCGTCGCAGGAGTCAGGCTGCTCATACGGACCTGGTGTTGGATCAGGGCCATGGCGGGGCGCCTCAGGGCTGCGACATCACGCCGGATCGCCCAGTGAGACGTCGGAGCGGTTGGCGGTTGGCTGAGGGGCGTGGAGCCGCGCCACCGACAGTTGCCCCACGCCCCTCAGCGGAACGCGGCGGGGCAGGTAGCGCGGGCGGCTTCCGGCAGGGTGCGGGTGATCCGGTCACGCATTGGGCGTACCTCCTTGCCTTGGTAGGCGTCGGCGATCTGCCCTGCTCGCCGGGGGACGAGGAGCAGGAGGTGGTCGCCGGAGGCGTATGCCTCAGCGGGGTCCGCGATGGTGGGATCGGCAAGGTCGAACCGTGCCGTGCTGGGCCCCGTGCCGGGCTTGAACCATCGGTCCACGGACACGGTCACCTGTAACCGATCCTGGCCGGCCGGGCGCACCGAGGTGAGGTCGCCTTCCACGATCGCGGTCGCGCAGGCCAGCGCCTCCGGGAAGGTCTGCCCTCGGTCCATGGCTCCGGAACCGGTCTCGGACCCGCTGTCGGCGGCGATGGCCACCGCCATGGCGATGGCCGCGGCGCAGGCGGCCGCCGCAACGGCGGATGCTGCCCGGATACGCCGCCGCGGGCGCGGCGGGTGAGCCGCGGTGGCCGCACGGGGCGGCGGCGTGGGGGCCGCGGCGGGGCCGGGGCGACCGGCCTCTTCCCCGGTCAGCGCGAGCGCCCGCCGCAGCCGGGCCTGCTCAGTCTCGGCCGGTTCGGCCACCGTGGACCACCTCCGTCTCGTGGAGCCGGGTGCGCAGCGCGGCCAGGGCCGTGTGCGGGCGGCTTTTCACCGTACCTTCGGGGGATGGTGGCCGACACCCCCCGCGCGACTCGTTGTACGCCAGGGCGTCGAGCCGGCTCGGTGACCCGCCCGCCAGGAGGCCGCACCGATGTCACGTCGGCCCGATGACCTTCCTGCGCATGTGCCCGTAGACCACCGACGTCCGTACGTCGGCGAGCTCCGGACGCTTCGTCAGCTTGTCCAGGACCACCGCGTGCAGATGGTCGGTGTCGCGGACGGCGACGTGCACCAGGAAGTCGTCGTTTCCGGTGAGGACGAAGATCGAGATCACCTCGGGCATCCGCTCGAGGAAGGCCTGGAACGCCTCGATCACCGCACGCGTCGGCGGGCGGACCCTCACGGCGATCACAGCCTGCAGCCCGCGGCCGATCGCCGCGAGGTCGGCCTCCGCGTGAAACCCGGTCAGGATGCCGCGCTGGCGTAGCGATCGGATCCGCTCCAGGCAGGTGGACGGGGCGATACCGAGTGCCTGGGCCATGTCCCGGTTGGTGCGCCGACCGTTCTCCTGGAGCATTCGCACCAACGCCGAATCTAGTTCGTCCACGCTTGCCTCACCCTGCAGGATTCCGAAGGTAATTCGGATTTTACGCATCACCTTCGATGGTCTTGTTAGCCTCCCCCCTCGTTGGCTGACGTTCGTTCGGCCACGAAGTGTTCGGCGGTAGTGCGGAGAGAGGCGACTTCGGATGCGTGAACGAGGCCCCGGCATAGGGGCGGTGTGCGCGGTTGTGGCGGCCTCGCTGTTCTGGAGCAGTTCATACGCGGTGACCAAGCAGGTGCTGGAGGATGTCGGCCCGCTCAGCATCGGCGCCATCAGGTTCACCCTCGCGGCCTTGCTCCTCTGCGTGATGGTAAGGCTGAACCGGCTCCGCCCGGCCCGGCCGGACGCGCGGCAGCGGCGGCTGCTCTACGTGAGCGGATTCCTCGGCATCACCGTCTACTTCGTGCTGGAGAACATCGGCGTCGATCTGTCCACGGCGTCCGACGCGTCACTGATCGTGGCCACGTACCCGCTGATGACGATGCTGCTGGAACTGATGGTCTTCCGTACCCGGATGCCGCTGCTGCGTGTGACCGGCGTGCTGCTGGCCGCCGTCGGCGCCTTCCTCGTCGTACGCAACGGAGCCCAGGTCGGCGGAAGTGCGCGGTGGATGGGAGACATCCTGCTGCTGTTCGGTGGGTTGGCCTGGGCCGGCTACAACGTGCTCGGCAAGCGCGCGAGTGCCGGCCAGAACGCCGTGAGCGTCACCTACTACCAGACCCTGGCGGGTGCGGCCGGATTCCTCCTTGCCTCCCTGCTGGAGATCGGCGACTGGCGGATGCCGGGCGCGACCGCCTCGTCGCTGCTGGTCTACCTGGCCGTGGCGTGCTCGGTCGGCGGCTTCCTGCTCTACAACTACGGCCTGCGCAGGATGACGTCGAGCGTCGCTGTGAACATCCTCAACCTGGTCCCGGTCTTCGGTGTCATCGGGGCCGTCGTGATCAATGGGGAGTCGATCCGGCCGGCTCAGGCGACGGGCGGCGTCATCATCATCGTCGGGGTGGCGCTGGGCATGATCGAGCGGGGGCAGGGAGCTACGGCGAAGCCGGGCGCGGGGGAAAGCGGGCCTTCCGGGACCGCGACCGCACATGCCGCGGCAGAGGCCGGGCCTGTGCCGGACGAGTCCGAAGTCGCTGTACCGACCCCCAGGGCGTAGTCGACGGAGCCACGTGGAAGCCGGCGGCGCTGAAACACAGCAGCCGTGTCCGCTCGGCGTACCAGCGGCCGCGGCCATGGTCTTCTTGTCGAACCCGTCGGCGGGTTTGTCCGAGCCGCCCATACCGCGCAGGTCGACGGCGATGACACGGAAGTGCTGGTCAGCGAGGGCATGACCTTGTGGAACCGCCACCGCGTCTGCGGCCACCCGCCCAACAGCAGCAGCGGACCGCCGTCGCCGCCCGCCTCGTCATGCAGGCGAACCCCGTCGACCTCGGCGTGGCAGCTGACGAAGCCGCCCTCCAGCGAACGTGCCGGCTCGGCGTCGGACACTGCGCCAGGCACAACGCCCTCCCCCTGGTCATGCACGAATGCACGAATGCACGAATGCATCCGACCCGCGGGCAGATGACGCTCGAGAATGTGTTGGCCGCACCCGGACATCCGGTGCTGATGAAGATCGTCCGCGCACCCGCCTCGGGGCAGGAAACTTACTGCGGCGCTATCGAGACCGGCGCTCCGAAGTCCACCCTGCCCCACCGCCGGAGGGTCCTACGCGAAAGCGGTGTCTTCCGCCTGCGCCACGAAGGTCACAGAAATTACCGCATTTGCGCGCCGGTGATCTCGAAGCGCGCTTTCCCGGACTCTTCACTCTCGTCTGCCAAGACTTGAAAAACCACTTCCGCCGCGCCGGGTAGGTTACCGCTCGAAATTTTCCTGGCTTTCGCGCCACTCGCGCCGCGAACTTGATGCCTTCCGCGACCGCCTCGACGGCGGCCTGGTCGGAGGTGCCTCCGTCGCCGCGCCCGCCGGTACGAACCCCTCACCGTGCCGTGGGATCGGCTCCTTCGAACACCTCGCGGTTTCGGACGATCTCCACCTGGTGTTCCTGCACCCAGCGCACGACATGCGCGACGGTGTCGCTGAGCGATCGGCCCAGCGGGGTGAGCTCGTATTCGACTCGAGGCGGCACTTCGGCGTAGGCCGTTCGCGTGATCAGGCCGTCGCGGGTGAGTGATGTAATCCGAAAGTGCGCGCAGACGCTGCTTCTCCTGCACCACCAGGCAAGATCAGCCCGATTTGCAGGCTTTTCAAACGCCTTCAAGCCTTCGACACCGGTGCCCCAATGATGACCTGTTTGCGAGATTCGCCGAGCGCCGCATCCCCGGTGTTCTGCCACCGGAAATTCCAAAAATGGCAACGGAGTTGAACCCGTATCGAGCGATTGTTGTAATCTCTTCCTTCTCATCTGACCGCCCTGTCGCTGAGAGGAACACGCGTGGGTTTACTCCCCGGAGCCAGACCCCCGTCCGTCCGCGCCGCGGGGAAGGCACGTGCCGTCCTCTACATCGTCCACAACCGGGTTTCCCTGCAGACGCTGCGCCGGGTGCACCGGCTCCTGGCAGGCGACGGCCGCCTGTCCTTCGCCGCGACGCTCGCCCCGGACCACTTCGGGCGGGGCTGCGAGGCGGAGGTGGGCCGCTGGGGCCTGCCCCTGGTGCCGTTCGAGGCCGCGACCGCCGAGCCGTGGGATCTGGCGATCTTCGCCAACCACGGCGGAGCCCACCTGTTCACCCGGGCCGGGGCCCGGGTGTTCGTCCCGCACGGGGTGGGCGCGGGCAAGCAGGTCATGGGCCAGGACTTCACCTACGGCCCAGATTTCGTCCTGCGCTCGGGAGAGCCGATCTACACCGCCATGTTCGAAGCGAGCGAGGAAGGGCGGGAGCGGGCCGAAGACACCACCCCTCGGCTCGCCGGGCGGATACGGGTCGTCGGTGACCTGGAGACCGACGAGTTCCTCGCCATCCTTGCGCGCCGCGCCACCGCCCGCGCCCTGCTGGGTGCCGGCCCCGAGGACCTCCTGGTTCTGCTCTCGGCTACCTGGGGCGATGCCGGAATGCTCGCTTGGCACGGTCCCGGCCTGCTGAAGAGCGCCCGTCGGCTGCCCGGGCACGTCCGGGTCGTTCTCAAGCCACACCCCCACAACTGGGACCAGCGCGGACGCCCCCGTCCCCACCTCGCCCGCGCCCTCGCCGCGGCCCCGGAGACGGTCTGCCTGGTCCCGCAGTGGCAGTCCTGGATGGGCGCGTACGCCGCCGCCGACCTGGCGGTGTACGACTTCGGCTCACTCGCCCTGCGCTTCGCCCTGCGGCCCAGGCCGATGGTCGCCGTTCCCGCCGGACCGAGTGCCGTCACCCCCGGCTCCCCGATGGACGCGCTGCGCGCCATGACGCCCGTGCTGGCCGAGCCCTCGCTGCCGCAGGCGCTCGAACTCGCCCTGGAGACAGGGGTGCCGCCGGGACTTGCCGACCTCGCGCCCCAGTTCGTCAGCCACCCCGGTCAGGCCGCGCCCCGCACCCGCGGCGCGCTGTACGAGCTGCTCGACCTGGCCGTACCGGGTCCGCAGGAGGGAGAAGGGGAGGAGGGGGCGACGAAAGAAAGGGAGCTGGAGGCGAGCGGATGAGGGCCGTCGTCGCAGGCATCGCCAACCAGCAGACCCGGCTGCCGGTGAACGGCTTCCCCCACCCTTACAGCCCCGCGCGTCACCTGCCCGGCCGGATCGAGGACGCGGTCGGCGGGGTGGGCTTCAACGTCGCCGCGGCCCTCGCGCAGCTGGGGGCCGCCGTCGACCTCGTCGCCCCGTTGGCCGACGACGCGCCAGGGCAGGCGGTGCTGGCCGCAGCACGCCGCCTGGGCGTCGGCACCGGCCTGTGCACCCGGTCCCTGGAGCGCACCCCGCGGTCCGTCATCCTCGTGGACGCCGCGGGCCGTCGCCAGGTCAACACCGACCTCGGCGGGGCCCTGGCCGTCTCCTTCGACCCAGCCGCGTTCCGCGCCACCGCCGCTGGGGCGGACGTGTGCGTCCTGGGCAACCTCGACTTCTCCCGCCCACTGCTGCCCGCCGCCCGGGGGCTGGGTGTGCCGGTGGTGGTGGATTTGCAGGATGTACGCGGCCCTGACAACCCCTACGATCAGGATTTCCTCGCCGCCGACACCCTGGTCATGAGCCACGAGCGCCTCTCGGGCCAGGACCTGCCCGGCTTCCTGCGTGCGCTGCGCTCCCGCTCCCGCGCCTTACTGCTCGTCCTCACCCTCGGTGCCGACGGCAGCCTCGCCCTTACGCCCGACGACACCGACTGCTGGCGCACCCCGGCCATGGACGTCGGCCCGGTTCCCGACACCACCGGGGCGGGCGACGCCTTCACCGCCGCCCTCACCCATGCGCTCCACGGCCTGCGCCTGCCCGCCCGGCAAGCCGTCCGCGCCGCCACCGCCTACGCGGCCTCCCACCTCACCCGCGACGAGCCGCAGCGATGACGGGGCTGCGTGTGCTGGTGGCGGCCCAGGCGGTGTCGCTGGCCGGCTCGGGGATCAACGCGGCAGCGGTGGCCTACCTGGTGACGGTCCGCTCCGGTGTCCCCGCCCTCGGCCTGGTGCAGGGAATCCCGCTGGCCGCCACCGTCGCGTGCGCCCCGTGGATCGGCGTCCTGGTGGACCGCCACGACGCCCGCCGTGCCCTGATCGCCTCCTCGACAGTGCTGGCGGCCCTCACCGCCCTCATGCTCCACTACGGAGCCTGGTGGTACGCCCTGATCCTGGCCGTCCGCACCCCGTGGGAGGTCGCCCTCTCCGGGGCCCTGACCCGCCTCCTGCCGGCCGCCGCCGCCCGCGCCGCCGTGCCCGTGGCCAAGGCTGGCGGGACGATGTCGCTCACCGGCCGGCTGGCCACCGCCGCCGGAGTCGCCGCCGGCCCCTTCCTCGCCGAGACGCTGGGACCGGCCGTCTTTGTGGCCGACGCGGCCACCTTCGCCGTCACCGCCGTCGCCTTCCGCAGGCTGCGCCTGCCGGCCCCGGCCACCGCCCTGCGCACCGGATCCAGCGTGGCCCGCCAGTTCCGCGAGGGCCTGCGCTACCTGCACGGGCGGCCGCTGGCCCTCTACACGGCCGCGCTGTACACCGTCGCGGGCATCGCCTGGGGGGCCAAGGACACCCTCTACGTCGCCTACGTCGACGAACGCCTGGGCCTGCCGGCACACGTGTGGGCCGGCCCGTACGGGGCCGCGGCCCTCGCCGGGGAGACCGCCGCCGCGGCCCTCATCGCCTCCGGCCGCCTGGGCCGGCCCGAGCGCATTCCCGCCGTGGCCACCGGCGCGGTGCTGCTGCTGGGCGGCTGCCTGCTGACGGCCGCCGCGACGACTTCGCCGCCGGTGGCCTTCGCCGCCAAGGTGCTGGAGGGAGCGGCGACGAACGTGGTCGGAGTGCTGGCCGTGACCTTCGTGTCACTGCTGGCGGCCGAGCGCATGCGCGGCCGGATGAAGACCCTGCTGACCACGGCCAACCGCGTCTCCCTGGGCGGGGCGAAGGGGGCGCTGCCGCCCCTGGCCGGGGTGCTGGGCGTCCACAGCGCCTACGCCACGGCAGGGGCGCTGGTCCTGGCCGGTGCCGCGCTGGCCGCGCTCCTCCTGCGCCGCCGCCCCGCCCCACCCTGAGCCGTCAGCCGGGAAGCCGCCCCGGGCCGCCCCGGCCGCGGCCCTTCGCTCCGCCATCTCTGGCGGCGAACCAGCCCTTTACTGCTCGCCGACCGGGGGTTGACGGGGGAGGAATTCGGCGAACGCCGCCGACTGCTTCGGGTCCTTATACTCCTGCCGCCCGCTGCGCGCCCAGTCCTCCAGCCACTCAAGCCACCCGGCGCAGCGCAACTCGGCCACCACCACCCGGCCCCGGATGACTCCAGCTCGGCCAGCTCGGCCGGGCCCCGGGCAAACGATCGGCGGCTCCGTCACTCCGAGCCGTAATACAGCCGCAGGAACTCCTCCATCGCCGCGTCGACGCCGGCGCGGTCACCGGTGGCGAGCAGGTCGAGCAACAGACCGCGGACGGTGGCAAGTCCCAGCCTGGCGCGATTCCGGGCCACGGCAGGGTCCGCCCCTGCGCCGATCTCGGCGGCCACGAGCGGCTCCAGCCAGTCCGTCACAAGCCCTTCGAGGACCGGGACGGCCTCGGGGCGGCCCCGCAGAGCGTGCCCGCAGACTTCGAAGAAGAGCCGCTCCTGACCGGCCAGCCGAGGATCCGTCAGCTGCTGCCACAGCATCCGCGCGACTTCGGCAGGCGCGAGGCCGGGCTCCAGGCGGAGCCGGGACAGCAGATCGCGCTGGCGCCGCTCCGACGTCCTGACGATCTCGATGAGCAGCTGTTCCTTGGAACCGAAGTAATGGATCAGCATGCGGTGACTGACGCCGATCGCGGCGCCCAGGCGGCGCAGGCTCAGATCCGCGATGCCGTGCGCCGCGACGTGGTCGGCAGCCGCGTCCAGCAGTTGTGTGCGCCGGTCGCCCTCCGTGCCGTGCCCGGCCTCGCCCTCGTCCTCGTCCTCGGGATGCGAGTCGCCCGTATTCACCTTCACCACATCGCGAGTGTACCAACTGGTACATGAGCATGTACCGTGTGGTACATGAAGTCTGTCACCGTGTCGATCGACGTACCGCAGACACCCGAGCAGGTCTACGACTTCCTCGATGTCATGGCTCACCACGAGCGATTCACCAACCACTACCTGACCGACTGGCGCTACAGCGGCCCCGGCCACGGCATCGGGTCGCGCGCCACGGTCACCGCCGCGCTGGGCGGCACGAAGACCGACGTCACCATCGAGGTCGTCGAGGCCGACGCACCGCGGCGCATCGTCGAACGCAACGTCAGCGCGGCCGGCCGACGCCTGGCCCACGGCACCTACGCCATCGAACCGCTACGAACCGGCGGGAGCCACATCTCGTTCACGTACACCTGGGTACGCGCCCCTCTCGCCGACCGCCTGCTGGCACCCGTCGTCCGGGTCACGATGCGGCGCGCCAACCGCACGGTCATGCGACGTCTGGCCACCGAGTTGGCTCGCCACGTGTCCACCGCCGATTCCTGACAGCCCCAAAATAGTAGCCATATACACAGTAGCCATGTACTGTATTCGCCATGAGTTCAGCAGCTGAGAGCGCCACGGCGGGGTTTCTGGTCTGGCGCTTGTCGACGAAGTGGCGGGTAGCCGTCGACCGGGCGGTCGCGCCGCTGGGCCTGACCCATGCCCAGTACGCGTTGATGGCGTCGCTGTACGGCATGCGGCGCTCCGGACTGCGGCCCAGCCAGCGTCAGCTCGCCGACCACACAGGGCTCGAACCACTGTACGTCTCCAAGCTCGCCCGCGCCCTGGAGGGCGCCGGACTCATCGCCCGCGCCCGGGACCCGAACGACCCGCGCGCCATGCAACTGTCACTCACCGAGCAAGGGCGCGACGTCACCCGCCGCGCGATCGAGGTGATCCAGGGGCTACTGGACCAGTTGCTGGAGCCGCTCGGGGGGCAGGACAGCGCGCGCACACGGCAGTTCACCCGCGAGCTGGCGACCTTGCTCGACGCACCTCTTGATCCACACACCGAGAACGAGAAGGAGCAGTCATGACCACCACCGCACCCACGGTCAATGGCCGGGCCATCGCCTTGGCGCACTATGCCGGGCGCGCTCTCCTGGAGGGCGTGCTGACCCGCCGCGGCGCTACGTTCCACCAGAGCGTGACGCTCCGGGCCGTCGTGGTCGCGGGCGATTCCATCGGTCGCGACGAGCTCGTCGCCGACGTCACCGGCTCGCTGAAGACGGACGAGTCGGTCGTTCGCGGCGTAATCGAGGAGCTGGCGGCCGCGAAGCTGCTGGAAGAGGACCCGGCGGAGGCGTCCCGGATGCGGCTCACGGACGCCGGACGGGAGCTGTACGAGAGCACCGTCGCTGAGACCGCCGAGATCTCCGCCCGGCTGTACGCCGGCATTCCGGCCGAGGACCTGGCGATCGGGGGCCGCGTGTTGGCACTGGTCACGGAGCGGGCAAACGCTGAGTTGGCCGGCGCCTGAGGCTGCAGCTGGGTCGTGAAGGGGCGGAAATGGCGTGCTGCGACGACGCTCTGTTGCTACGCTCGGGCGCATGATCACGCTTTCGCCTCAGCACAGGATGATGCCCCGCCGACGGGGCTGCTGAGAACGGACGCGTACCGAATCCGAGGCCCCGGGACGGGGCCTCGGATGGTGTGCGATCAGGCCTCGCTACCCGGTAGGAGGACCGATGACCGCACGACGCCGCTACATCACCACGACCATTCCCTACGTCAACGCCCGCCCGCACCTGGGCTTCGCCCTGGAGCTCGTCCAGGCGGACACGTTGGCCCGTCACCACCGCCACCGAGGCGAGCAGGTCCGGCTGCTCAGCGGAACCGACGACAACTCCCTGAAGAACGTCCTGGCCGCCGAAGCGGCCGGCGTCGACGTGCAGTCGTTCGTCGACCGCAACGCCGACGCGTTCGCCGCCTTGCGCGGTCCACTGGCGCTCTCACTCGACGACTTCATCCGCACCAGCAGCGATCCGCGTCACCGCGTCGGAGTCGAACGGCTGTGGCGCCAGTGCGCCGCGTCCGGCGACCTCTACCGCAAAGAGTACGAAGGCCTGTACTGCGTCGGCTGCGAGCAGTTCTACACCCCTGGCGAACTGGTCGATGGACGGTGTCGCGAGCACGGCACCCAACCGCAGCTCGTCGCGGAGGAGAACTGGTTCTTCCGGCTGTCCCGCTACGCCGACCGCCTCCATCAGCTGATCTCGAGCGGCGACCTGCGCATCGAGCCCTTCGCCCGCCGCAACGAGGTCCTCGCTCTCGTCGAAGGCGGCCTGCACGACTTCTCCGTCTCCCGCTCCCACAGCCGCGCCCGCGGGTGGGGAATCCCCGTGCCGGACGACCCGGGCCAGGTCGTCTACGTGTGGTGGGACGCGCTCGGCAACTACGTCACCAGCCTCGGATACGGCACCGATGACACCGCGTACGCCCAGTGGTGGGCAACCAGCGAGCGCCGCGTCCACCTGGTCGGCAAGGGAGTCGTGCGCTTTCACGCCGTGTACTGGCCGGCCATGCTCCTGTCAGCCGGACTCCCGCTGCCCACCGACATCCTGGTCCACGACTACCTCACCGTCGACGGCCGCAAGATCAGCAAGTCCGCCGGAACCACCGTCGACCCGACCGCACTGGCCGCGGCCTACGGCACCGACGCGGTGCGCTGGTGGCTCCTGCGCGACGTGCCCCGGGTCGGGGACGCGGACTTCACTCCCGACCGCCTGACCGCCCGCGCGGATGCGGACTTCGCCAAAGGACTGGGCAACCTCGTCCACCGCATCGTCACCATGGTCCACCGGTTTCGCGGCGGAACCATCCCCACCGCCGCCCCCGAGCCTTCCAGTGTGCCGACGCTGGTGGACGTCTACCGGAAAACTCCCGGCCTCGTCGATGCCGGGCTGGCCGACTTCGACTTCCGGCGCGCCACCCGCGCCGTCTGGAACATCGTGGAGGAAGCCAACCGATACGTTGACGCCACCCGGCCCTGGGAACTGGCCCGAGCAGAGCGGCAGGGCGACAGCGAAGCGGCGCGGCGTCTCGACACCGCCCTCGGCACACTGGTCACCGCATGCCACGTGCTGGCCGACGAACTACGCCCCTTCATCCCCGATGCCGCCGCGCGCATCACCGGACAGCTGACACCGGTCGAGGGCCGTCTGCCCGCAGCACAGCCGCTCTTCCCTCGCCTTCAGGAGGACACGGAGAACACGGAGGAGACGCAGCCGGCGTGACATCCGGTGCTCCATGAACCCGGTCGCCCACCTCTCGATCTCCGCGCGGCGATCACGAACGTGCCTGTCACGCGTGCGTCATGGCACGCAACCGCTCATGGCCGCGTGCCGTTCCCGAACCCCGTCCACCGCAAATCGGCCGGCAGGTGGCCCATGTCGTTGTACAGCAGCACCGTCGGCGCCATGCCGTCGCGGTACTCGATCGCCGTCAGTGCCGTGTTCCCACAGTTCAGCCCCAGCCATCGCACCGGTGGCGCGTCGAGTGCGTGCCGGAGCAGCCAGGCCACCTGATAGGCATGGGTGACCAGGACCTCGTGAGTCTCGGATTCGGCGGGGCGCGCGAACCTGCCGGTGAGGGCATCGGCAAGGCGTGCTCCCGCCGCGGCCTCTTCGGCGTCGTACCCGTCGAAGAACGCCGCCCACGCCGGTGGCGCGTCGTCCGGTACGCGCGGTACGTGATCGACCGGCTCGGCCGCTTCCCGCACGGTGGCGTGCGGAAGGTGCCTGCCGATGATCCGCGCGGACCGCACCGCCCTGGGTAGAGGGGAATGCCATACCGCGTCGATCGGAAGCGCGGCCAGGCGCCGCCCGAGCAGCTCCGACTGCCGCTGCCCGACATCGGTCAGCTCGCCGAACGGGTCCGCCGCTCCGTGCCGTACCACGTACACGTGTCGCGTCGGCATCGCCGATCTCCTTTCAGTTCGCCTTGTCGTCAGGTGCCAGAGGACCGCAGTGCGGCATGGGCCGCTTCGAGCCGCTGGGATTCGTCGCGTTCGGAGTGGTCCCCCGCGATGTCGTCGGCCCATGCGAGCAGTCGGTAAAGGTGCTCCTCGGCCGCGTTCGCCACGACGCGGGGACTGCCGAGGGCGACCTCGCCACTGGTCCCGTCGATGGTGATGAGGCTGCCGTCGCCGATGGTGCGCCCGCCGGCCGTCACGGTGCCGTGGCCGACATCGACGCTCAGGTCGGCGACGCCCACGACCGCGGGCTTTCCCATGGCTCGTGCGATGACCGCGGCGTGGCTGGCCGGCCCGCCACGGGCGGTGACGATTCCCGTGGCTGCGGCGAGGCCGTGCATGTCATGGGGAGAGGTCTCCGGCCGCACCAGGATGACCGGGGCGCCTTTTGCCATGCGTACCGCTCGGTCCGGCGTGGTCGCCACCTGGCCGACCGCGACACCGGGGCAGGCGCCGAGGCCCCGGGCGAGGATGTCGGCCTCCTCGGATGACGCTATGCGTGGCGTGCGGACATGCCGCAGATGTCTCGGCGAGACCCTGAGCAGCGCTTCGTGCCGTTCGATGACCCGCTCGTCAGCGAGTTCGGTGGCCACGCGCACCGCGGCACCTCCGACGAACCGGCCGGGTCGGACCTGCAGGAGCCACAGCTCGCCGGCCTGGAACGTGAACTCGACGTAGCAGGCGTCGCGGTAGTGTCCTTCGACCCGGCTCAGGGCGTCGAGGAGCTCCGCCCACACCGCCGGCTCCCGCTCGGCGAGTTCGCGCAGCGGCCGGATCATCGATCGGCCGGAGACGACGTCTTCTCCTTGGTGTCCGAACAGGACGTCGCCGAATGGGCGGTTCTCGCCGGTGTTGGGATCGCGGCTGAACGCGACTCCGGTGCCGCTGTGGTCGTCGCGGTTCCCGAACACCATCATCTGGACGATCACGGCCGTTCCGAGGTCGTGCGGGATGTCGTGCAACGCGCGGTAGGTTCGTGCGCGTGGTGCGTCCCAGGACGAGAACACGGCCTCGACCGCCCACGTCAACTGGCGGGTGGCGTCATCAGGGATCGGCTGTCCGCACTGATCTCGAACGAAGTCCTCGACCGCCTTCATCGCATCGGTGAGGCGCGCCTCCTCGTCCCTGGTTCCTCGCCCGGGAGTTCCTCCGTGGACGGCTCCCACGACGCCCGCGTCCGCGTTCGTGACCGCGTTCGTGACCGCGTTCGTAACCGCGGAGGCGAAGCTCGACAGGAAGCGCAGCCGCGAGTTCAGGGCGAACGGCCGGTCGCCCGTCTCGACGGCAAGGCCCGCCGTGGCTTCGGTCGTAAGGCCAAGGTTGAGGATCGTGCTCATCATGCCGGGCATCGACACGCCGGCCCCGGAGCGCACGGAGACCGCCAGCGGCCTCCTCGGTCCGCCGAAGGCGCGCCCGGTGGAGAGTTCGAGGGCGGCGATGGCCGTCGCGAGCTCGTCGTCGAGTCCGTCAGGCAGACGTCCTTCCCGTAGGAAGGCACGGCATGCCTCCGTGGTGACGACGAACCCGGCCGGCACCGGCAACCCGAGACGGTGCAGGAGGACCAGGCCGAGTGCCTTGCCACCCAGCGTGTCCGCCGCCTCCTCGACCTGGGCGGAGATCGCGCGAATCCATCTCATCGCCGCATCCCGAGGGTGGCGAGCAGGTCTTCGTGCAGCTCCGCCCATATGGTGTGGTACGAGGCGGTGCTGTCGGTCACGTACTCCAGCGCGCCGGAGGCGGCGCGATCGAGGGCTCCGGCGAGGCGGTCGCGGTAACGACCGAATCGCGGCAGTGCCGCGGACAGCTCGGCGCAGACAGGGGCGGCGCGCCGGTCGAGATCGGCGAATCGGTCGAGGACCCGGGAGTCGTAGGCAGGGTCGCTGTGGTCGTTGGCGTTCACGACGCCGTCGACGGTTCGGAGTTGCCATGCCGTGCAGAGGTCGAGCAGCTCCGGGTTGAGAACGAGAAACCGGTCGAATGCCGCCTCAATGGCTCCGCGGGCGTTGGCCGACTTGAGTTCGTCGGTGATTCGCTCGGCGTCCGCGGCGCGGCCGACGTCCGTGAGCAGCCAGAAGGGCATGTCGCCTGACATCCGCGTGACGAGGCCCTCGGCCCCGAGATCGATGAGCTCGGACTCGACGTTGGGCTCGTCGAGTCCCGTGACCGCGTGGAGGCGGGCGAGGCTGGCGGCGCCGGCGCAACGCAGGGCGTGCAGCACCAGCAGGTTGGTGTCCGTCGCGGGAGTTTCGGACCAGGTCATGTCATGTCCCCTGGGTTGCGGTTCGGTCGCGGGAAGGCTGTCAGTGACTCGCGGCGCGAATCTCTTGTGTACGGACTGCTTCGACACGCCCAGGACTGTCGCGATCGCAGTCCACGCTCTTCCTTCGCGGCGTGCGCTCTCGTGGTACTGATGCGCTCCGGCTGGGTGCCGTCCGTCGGCATCGTCACTCCTGTCGACCGTAGGCGGGCACGGGACGCAGCAGGGTCGCCGGCATGCGGACGACGGTCGTCTCTCCGGCGCCGCTGGGCCCCAGCAGTCCCAGCACGTGCCCGCGCCGAGCCGACGGACTCACTCCGTCAACCGCGGTCGTCCGGCCGAATCTCCTGACCAGTTCGTCGACCTCGAACCCTTTGTCAGCCACGACGAATCTCCAATGCTCGCATTTTCCCGATGACGTCATCATCTGGATGTTGGTTGTATCATGACACGGGAGCGGAAGGGGACACGATGGCGAGGCTGACGCGCGCGCAGCAGCAGGAGCGGACCCGCGCGGCGGTGCTGGTCGCGGCTCGGGAGGAGTTCGCCGAGCACGGCTACGCCGAGGCCAAGGTCGACCGGATCGCCGAGCGGGCCGAACTGACCAGGGGCGCGGTCTACTCCAACTTCACCGGCAAACGCGCGCTCTATCTCGCGGTGCTCGCCGACGCCGCCGAACGGGCCAGGGCCTTCGCCGAACCGCCGGTGGAATCGCCCGACTCCGTCGGGCGAGCGCTCGGCTCGTTCGCCCGGGTCTGGCTCGAACGACTGCCCTTGGCCGGCGACACACCGGGGAGCGGGCATCTTCAGCTGCGGTCGCTGTCCGGAGTACTCGACACCGAGCCGGCCAGGACCGCGCTGGCCGAACTCGTCCGGTTCGAAGCCCTGCTGCTCGCTCTGGCACTCGAGTCGCGCCCTGCGGTGCGCGGCCGGATGGTGCGACCGGCCGAGCTGGCGCTGACTCTCCTCCACGGAGCGGCCGGTCTCGCGGAGAACGCCCCCGGGGTCGGCGATCCGTTCGACCTGGCCCGCGCCGCCGAGCACCTGGCCGACATCGCCCGCATCGACGACGCGGAGCCGCCGCACCTGCCCTTCATCGCCCCGGCACAGCCGGCGGAAGACCCGTGGGCGGCACCCCGAGGACTCGCCGACGAGATCACCGGCCGCGCGGTCGACCTCGCTGACGACGGTGTGGTCGTCGTGCTGGGCGTGAGCCGTCTGTCCGCGGCCGAGGAGGCGGTTCGCGCGGCGCGGCCACGCGACGCGGTGACGATCGTCGTCGTCACGAGCGACCCGGCCGAGACCGGTCGGCTGGCCCGCCTCCGCATCGTCGATCTCGTCGGCTGCCTGCGACGGGTGTTCTCAGCCGAGGGACTACCGCGGCCGCGCATCGTCTTCGACGACGGTGGCACGGTTCCCGCAGCCCTCGGCCGGACCTCGGTCGACGACCTCACCGAGGTCGCGATCCGGGTGCGTGGCGGGCTGATCGTGGCGCACGCGGACGGACGCGGCGCCGGCCACGCCGTGGCAGGCATCCGGCCACAGCGCGCCAGGGCGCTGCACCGCGCGTGAGGTCGAGTCATCGCCTCGCGACACCACATCAGCCCGGCAAGGTTCCTACAAGGTTTACCCAACCCCGGCGGCGCACGCTCGGAGAAATCGACGATCCGAAAGGCAGCCGGCCATGCGTCACACCCTCACCACCGGAGTCTGCGGCACCCTGGTCACCGGAGCCCTCGTCGCCGCGGGCGGCATCCTCGCCGTACCGGCCACCGCCGCCGGAAGCGGTGTGGTCTACGTAAGCCCCACGGGCAAGAGCGGTAATCCCGGTACACAGAGCAAGCCCGTGAGAACCCTCGCTGACGTGCGCAAAGTCCTCGCCGCACGGCAGAACCCACCGACGGTGACGGTGCTTTTCAAGGGAGGCACCTACAAGCTCCCCCAGTACAGGTGGGGGGACTGGTCGGCGCAGAGCGTCACGTTCAAGCCGCAGCCCGGCACCGGAGCCCCGGTCTTCGACGGCGCGAAGAAGCAGAAGTACTGGCTCGTCGTCGATCCGACGAGGACGAAGCTCACCTTCACCGGGTTGAGGCTCAGCCGGTACACCACGGGCGGGATCATGCTCCGCGGCACCGGTACGGCCGACAGCCGAAGGGTCATCGGCGCCACCATCAAGGCAATGCGGTTTACGAACATCGGCGGCGCCAAGTCCGGTTACGCGGCGGTCCATCTCAACTACGCCCGGAACACCACGATCACGGGGAACACCTTCAGCAATCTCGTGAACAGGGACTGCCCCGGCTGTATGCACGCGGTGTACTTCGCCGAACAGAGCAACAACAACACCGTCAGCGGCGGAACGTTCTCCAAGATCAGCGGGGACGCGATCCGGGCGGCCGACTACAGCAACGGCAACAAAGTACGGGGTGGCCGCTACAGCAGGACCGGCACCAAGGCGGTCTTCTCCGCGTGGCGGCTCCGGCGCAACACCAGGTGTTCGCACGGCAATGTCTTCTACACCACGGTCAGGTTTTCCAAGAGCTACAAGAACACGACCATCCCCACCGTGCTGGACGGAGCCGACGACAGGACGAAGCCCCCGTGCACTCCGCGTGCCGTTGTACGCAAGAACCCCTGATCCGGCCATCTGCCGACGAGGGCACCCGAGCGCCCGCATGTTCAAGCCATCCGGACGCAGTCCGCGGCCAGACGCAGGCTCTCGTTGACCGCGTGCGGGATGTCGACGACCGGGAACAGCGCGTGTCGTACGGTCCGTTCGGCGTCGACGACGAGGATCAGGCGCTTGTGCCGCAATCGGCCCGCGCCGCGGAAGGTGGGCAGCCTCAGGGCTGCGGCCAGTTGGTGGCGGGCGTCGGAGAGCAGGGGGTACGGGACCTGCTCCACGCGGGCGAACTCTACCTGCTCATGGGTGAGCTGGGTGCTGGCACCCCGTACGTCCACGCCCGCCCGCCGGAAGTCGGGCCAGGCGTCCCTGAAGAGCCGGTTCTCCAGCGTGCAGCCGACGGCTCCGGGAATCTGCTCGCCCCATTCGATCCCCGTGCCGGGGTAGGTGAACAGCACGGTCGCGGCGGCGTCCCGCGAGACGACGGGGAGGCCGGTGCCCTGCGTGCCGGGCAGGTCGAGGTCGTCCGGCAGGCGGGTGCCGGCCAGGGCGTGCACCCGGGCGTGCTCGGCGCCGTCCTCGGCGGCCGTCGCGGTGACACTGCCGTCACCCAGCACCCACCGGTCGCCCCAGTCCTGCATCGCGACGAGCAGGGGCAGCAGCGCGACCCCCGCGTCGGTGAGCAGGTATTCGTAACGCACCGGACGCCGCTGGTAGAGGCTGCGTCGCAGGACGCCCTGGGCCACGAGCCGGCCGAACCGCTCGGTGAGCACCTTGCGGGACAGGCCGATCTCGGCGGCCAGCGCGTCGAAACGGACGTACCCGCGGGCGACTTCCCGCAGGACCAGCACGTTCCACCAGTCCCCCAGGACCAGGGCCGCCTGGGCGATGCCACAGGTCTCGTCAGCGTTGTGCATCCTCATACGCCCATAGTAAGTTCCCTTTCGGGACTCACTTTGTTTCTCGATGGAACTTACTGGAACTTACCGCCCGCCGTGACGCGGGCCCAGCATGAGGAGTGCACCGTGACCGCCATCAGCCGGGTCGTCGCACGGGAGATCATCGACAGCCGGGGCAACCCGACCGTCGAAGTGGACGTAGAGCTCAAGGACGGCTCGCTCGGCCGCGCGGCCGTCCCGTCGGGCGCTTCCACCGGCGCCCGCGAGGCGGTCGAGCTGCGCGACGAGGACCCCGCCCGCTTCCACGGCAAGGGCGTACGGCGGGCCGTGGACGCCGTGAACGAGACCATCGCGGACGCCGTGATCGGACTCGACGCCGAGGACCAGGCGACCGTCGACCGCACCATGATCGAGCTGGATGGTACGAGCACCAAGTCACGGCTGGGCGCCAATGCCCTGCTCGGTGTCTCCCTGGCCACCGCCAAGGCCGCCGCGGCCGCCCACCGCCTGCCGCTGTACCGCTACGTCGGCGGAGTCGACGCCCGCCTGCTGCCGGTGCCGATGATGAACATCGTCAACGGCGGCGCCCACGCCGACAACCCGCTCGATTTCCAGGAATTCATGATCGCCCCCATCGGCGCGGCCACCTTCGCCGAGGCGGTCCGGATGGGCTCGGAGGTCTTCCACACCCTCCGCGGCCACCTGATCGCCGCCGGCCACAGCGTGAACGTCGGCGACGAGGGCGGCTTCGCGCCCGACCTGCGCACCGCCGAGGAGGCCCTGGACTTCGTCGTACAGGCCATCGAACAGACCGGCTACAAGCCCGGCACCGACATCACCCTCGTCATGGACCCGGCCACCTCCGAGTTCTTCCGCGACGGCGTCTACGACTACACCGGCGAGGGCATCCGCCGCACCCCCGCCGAACACACCGACTACCTCGCCACCCTCGTCGACCGCTACCCCGTCGCCTCCATCGAGGACCCGATGGCCGAGGACGACCATGACGGCTGGCGCGCGCTGACCGCCCGGCTCGGCGACCGCTGCCAGCTCACCGGCGATGACGTCTTCTGCACCAACGAGACGCTGCTGCGCGCCGGTATCCGCGACGGCATCGGCAACTCCATCCTGGTGAAGGTCAACCAGATCGGCACCCTCACGGAGACCCTGGCCACCGTCGCCACCGCCCACCGCGCCGGCTACACCGTCGTCATGTCCCACCGCTCCGGCGAGACCGAGGACACCACCATCGCCGACCTCGCCGTCGCCACCGGCTGCGGCCAGATCAAGACCGGCTCCCTCTCCCGCGCCGACCGCACCGCCAAGTACAACCAGCTCGTCCGCATCGAGGAGGACCTGGGCACCCAGGCCCGCTACGCGGGCCGGGAAGCCCTGGGGCTGCGCCGCTGACACCGGCCCCGTCCAGGTGGGTCGCGCGGCCGGTTCGCCCGGCTCCACTCCTGCGCGGAGAGCTTGTCGGTGAGGTGGCGGCGCACCGCGGCGTCCAGGCCGGGGCGCACGGTGGTGATGGCCTGGCGTCCGGTGTCGCACGCGTCGGCCTACGCGGTCGCTCACGCCTACCGGCAGTTCCTGGACGCCCTGCGCGAGGGCGGCACGTCAGCCGTACCCGATTGCGCGCAGGGCGCCGCCGCCAGGCACCGCAGCATCGAATCCGTCATGACGACAGCCTGACCGGACGTGCGACGATCGGTCGCACGAATGCTTTCGACCTACACTCATCGAAGAAACCGACTATTCCGCGGTCCCTCCGCTATGGCGAGAAGAGCGATCTGGCGATGTTCGATCTGCACCGACTGCGCCTGCTGCGCGAACTCAAGCACCGCGGCACCCTGGCGGCCGTCGCCGCAGCCCTGTCCTACGCCCCCTCCTCCGTCTCCCAGCAGCTCTCGCAGCTGGAAACCGAAGTCGGCGTCCCGCTGCTGGAACCGGTCGGACGGCGGGTGCGGCTGACCGAGCAGGCCGAGATCCTCGTCGCCCACACCGAAGCGGTCCTCGAGCGGCTGGAGCGCGCGGAAGCGGAGATCGCCGCCTCCCTGACCGATCTGACCGGCACGCTGCGCATCGCCTCCTTCCAGACGGCCGCCCTGGCCCTGGTCCCGACCGCGCTCGGCCTGCTGCGCGAGCTGCACCCGCAGCTGCGCGTCCACGTCACGCACGCGGAGCCGGAAAAGGCCCTTCCCGCCCTGCAAGCCCGCGACTTCGACCTGGTCCTCGCCGAGGAATACCCCGGCAACCCCAACCCGCGGCCCGTCGAACTCGAACAGGAAGACCTGCTCGACGACGCCCTCCACCTAGCACTGCCGAGGCCGGCCGACGGATCGGACACCGCGGGTTCGATGGCGGCGCTGCGCTCACTGGCGGACCACCCGTGGGTGATGGAGCCAGAAGGCACAGCCGCGCGGCACTGGGCCATGACCCTGTGCCGCAACGTCGGCTTCGAACCCGACGTACGGTTCGAGACCACCGACCTCCTGCTCCACCTCCGCCTCGTCGAGCAGAAGCACGCCGCGGCATTCCTGCCCGGCCTCGTCTGGAGCGGACAACCCCCGACCGTCACCCTGCGACAACTCCCCCGCGGTCAACGCACGCGCCGCATCTTCACCGTCGTTCGCCGCGGCCGCAGCCGGCACCCCGCCATCCAGGCATGCCGGAACGCCCTCCAGCGGGCGGTCAGCCAGGGTTCTGTTGCCTGACGCGGCGCTGATCGTCGTCCGGCTCGGTCGGCAGGGTAGGCCGGGGGCCTTCGTCGGGCAGCACCACCAGGCGTACGGCCATGTGCCGTGAGTCGGGTGGGTGGTCGCCGGGCTCGGTCACGTATTTGCGCAGCAGCGTCTGGTACTCCTCGACGAATGAGGCGACCTGTTCCTTCGTCATCCGCAGCCCGGAGCGGTAGATCTGATTCCAGCCTGCCGAGGTGTCGTATCCGGCGTATGCGCTCACGACCAGGTTCAGGTCATGGGTCATCTTGAGCGCGCCGATCTTTGTTGCAGCCTCGCGTTCGTCTGCCGTCATCTCCAGGCCCGGCGGCGTGAAGATGTCCGTCATCAGCGATCTCCACCAGCGCTCCCGGCCCGTGGACCGCTCCTCGATCTCGGCGATCAGCTTGAGGGCGGCGAGCTTGCGCAGGTGGTAGCTGGTGGTGCCGGTGCTCTCGCCGAGCGCTTTGGCGACGCTGGTGGAGTTCGCTTCGCCATGCTCTCCGAGGTAGCTCAGGATGTCGCGGCGCACCGGGTTGGACAGTGCCTTGTAGAAGGCCTTGAGGTCCTGGCCGGTGAGCACTCTCGTCTCGGGGCGCTCAACCATGCCGATCAGCGTACTGCAGAGACTCTCTGCAGTACCGCAGAGAGTATTTGCAGAATATCTCTGCAATCACTACCTTGGTTTTGAACGGCGCCGGCGGGTGCCGGGACACATGGGGGTTTGAGATGCGGAGAGACCTGGCCGGGAGGCTGTTGCCAGCCGCGGGGATGGCGCTGGTGCCCTGGCTCGCAATCCTCTGGATGACATTGCCGGACTCCTATCCGGCACAGCACTGGCGGGTCGCCTGGGTCGGTCTCGACATGCTGGAGATCGCCGGTCTGCTGACGTCGGCGGTCCTGCTGCGGCGCGGTGACCACCGGGCGCCGCTGGCGTCGATCGCGACGGCTGTGTTGTTGCTGGTCGACGCCTGGTTCGACGTCATGACGGCCGGGCGTGACGTGGTCTTCTCACTGGTACTGGCCTGCACTCTGGAGCTGCCTTTGGCAGCGCTGTGCGCTGTTGTCGCGCTGCGGCCGCTGGTGGTGGTTTCCGCCCGGGCGGCCGCTGCTCGACGGGGGGCCGTCCATGTCTGACTCGCTGGATGCCCGGATGCGGGACGAGATCGACGACCAGGTCGCGGAGGCATTTGACGCCTATCTGGCCGACCGGCTGGCCGAACCCGGGCCACTGCGCACATCACTTGCATCGAGGCGCAGCGCCGGGGTAGTGCTGGGCACGATCGGGTTGGGCACCCTCGCCACGGTGCTGGCGCCGACCGGAGGCACCGTAGTCTGCTGGATCTGGGGCGTGATCGCGGTGATCGATCTCGCGTGGTTGCTCACTGCGCGTTGCCGTTGACGGTCCCTGGACCGGGCCCAGGCTCACTCGACTCCGAGGCCCTGGCGATCGACCACGGCGGGACCCGCCTGAGCCCAAGGATGAAGGGGACTTTGACACGGCGCTGCCGTTGCTCACGGAGCGGCAGCGACGGTGGCTCGTCGTCGGCAGGTCAGCGGTGGCAGTAGTCATGCGGTGAAGACCTTGCCCGGGTTGAGTATCCCCACCGGATCCCACACCTGCTTGATGCCGCGGTGCAGGTCCAACACGGCCGGGCTGAGCTCCCTGGCCAGGCCGCGCATCTTCAGCAGGCCCACCCCGTGTTCGCCGGTGACCGTACCGCCCAGTGCGATCGCCTGGTCGACGACCTCCTCGAACACCTCCCGGCCCCGGGCCAGTTCCCGCTCGTCGCCACGCGGCACGACCAGCATGGGGTGCAGGTTGCCGTCCCCGGCGTGGGCGAGGCCGGCCATGCGTACGCCGTTCCGCTCAGCGGTGCGCTCCAGGCGGGCGAGCATCTCGGGGACGAGGGTGCGGGGGACGCAGATGTCCTCGCTGAGTACCATGCCCAGGCGTTCCAGTGCGGGGTAGACCAAGCGGCGGGCGGCGAACAGGGCGTCCGCCTCGGCCGGGTCGCCGGACCGGGCGCTCCAGGCGGCGTCGGCGGCCTCGAAGCAGGCCAGCACCGTGTCGGCCTCCTGGACGCCGGCCGCTCCGGGCGCGTCGCAGCGGGCCAACAGCAGCACGTTGCCGCCGTCGGTGAGGCCCATGTTCTTCCACTCGTCGACGGCGCGCAGACAGTAGCGGTCGACGAGTTCGAGGGCGCTGGGGACAACGCCGGAGGCCACCACGTGGGCGACGGCCCGACCGGCGCTGGGCAGGTCGTCGAAGTAGCCGACGACGGTGTGCTCCGGGGCGCGCTCGCCGCGCAGCCGCAGGGTGATCTCGGTGACCAGGCCCAGGGTGCCCTCGGAGCCCACCAGCAGGCCGGCCAGTTCGAAGCCGGCCGAGCTCTTGGCGGTTCGCCGCCCCAGCCGGACCACCTCGCCGCGGCCGGTGACCGCCTCCAGGCCGAGCACGTAGTCGCGGGTCACGCCGTACTTCACGCAGCACACGCCGCCCGCGTTGGTGGCGACGTTCCCACCGATGGTGGACCACGGGGCGCTGGCGGGGTCGGGCGGGTACCAAAGGCCCTTGGCCGCACATGCGGCCCGGAGGTCGTCGTTCACGACGCCGGGCTGCACCACGGCCAGGCGCTCGTCCGGGTCGATGCGCAGGATGCGGTCCATCGTGGCGAACGAGACAACCACACAGCCGTCGACGGCGTTGGCGCCGCCGGACAGGCCGGTGCCGGCACCGCGGGCGACCACGGGCACTCCTCGTTCGGCGCAGTACGCCACGACGGCCGCGACCTCGCCGGTGTCGCGGGGTCGCACGACGGCCACCGGGAGGGCGTACGGCGCACCGGCGGCCTCGTCGTGGGCGAAGGAGGCCAGCCGGGCCGGGTCGGTGATCAAACGTTCGACCGGGAGGAGCCCTCCGAGATCAAAGGGTGTCGTGGTCATGTCCGCGAGATTCGCACCGGGCCGGGAGTGGGGCAATTGGCCCTTGGTACACGCTCCGCCGGGTGTACCAAGGGCCAATTGCCCCCTGTCCAGGCGTCGGCAAGCCTGGTCCAACGCCAGGCCAGGCCGTGCACGCGGCGATCAGGAGGGTGAGTCGATGACGGCGGTGCTCACGGGAATCGGGGGCTTTCTCCCGCCCAGGGTGGTCACGAACGACGACCTCTCGCGCACTCTGGACACCACGGACGAGTGGATCCGCACCCGGACCGGGATCCGGGAGCGCCGGGTCGTCGCCGACGGCCTGTCGACCGGGGGGCTGGCCGTGGCGGCCGGCGCTCGGGCCATGCGGTCGGCGGGGGTGACCGGGGTTGACGCGGTGGTCGTGGCGACCACCTCGCCCGAGCGGCTCTGCCCGGCGGTGGCGCCGGAGGTCGCGTCCCGGCTGGGCCTCGGCACGGTGGCCGCCTTCGATCTGACCTCGGCGTGCAGCGGGTTCCTGTACGGGCTCGCCACCGCGTCCGGCCTGATCGGCTCCGGCACCGCCGACACCGTGCTGCTCATCGGGTCGGAGGCGTTCACCACGCTGGTGAACCAGGCGGACCGGACCACGGCGCCGATCTTCGGCGACGGGGCGGGCGCGGTGGTGCTGCGCCGTGGCGAGCCGGACGAGCCGGGCGCGCTGGGCCCGTTCGACCTCGGCAGCGACGGCGCGCTGGCCGACCTGCTGGCGATTCCGGCCGGCGGCTCGCGGCAGCGTTCCGCGGACGGCGGGCTCGGACACGGCACGGTGGCGACGGGTGACTGGTACCTGCGGATGGAGGGCCGTCCGCTGTACACGCAGGCCGTCGCGCGGATGACGCAGTCGGCGCAGACGGTCCTCAAGCGCGCGGACCGGTCGGTGGCGGATGTCGACTGGTTCGTCGGTCACCAGGCCAACCTCCGCATCGTGCGGGCGGTCGCCGAGGAGCTGGAGCTCCCCGAGGAGCGGGTCGCGGTGAACATCGACCGGGTGGGCAACGCCCTGTCGGCGTCAGTGCCCCTGTTGCTGAACGACTATGCCGCCCGCGGTGACCTTCAGGTGGGTCAGCGGGTGCTGCTGTCCGCTTTCGGGGCCGGCCTGTCCTGGGGCTCGACCACGTTGCTCTGGCCGGACATCACGGCCGAACCCGTCAGCTGATCTTCGTCCTTCAACTGTTCCAGGAGGAAACGCCATGAGTTCCCTGCACGACTCTGTCGTCGAGGTCTTCGTCGCCCGCTTCGATCTCGACCCCGAGACGGTGGTGCCCGAGGCCACCTTCGACGACCTCGGCCTCGACTCGCTGTCGCAGATCGAGCTGGCGACCGCGCTGAAGAAACGCCTGGGCATAGTGATCACCGACGAAGAACTGTCCGAGATCGCCGTCGTCGGGGACATCATCGCCATCGCCGAGCGGAAGGGCGCCGCGGTCTGATGACCGGTTTCGCCGCCGCCATCACCGGAATCGGGCTCATCACGCCCGCCGGTATCGGGGTCAAGGAGAACTGGGACCGTGTGGTCGAGGGGAGACCGACGGCGGCGCACCACGCCGACCTGGACGGCCTGCCGGTGACCATGGCCTGCAAGGTGCCCGACTTCGATCCGGCCGGTCTTGGGCTGCGCGGCGCCTGGCAGTGGGACCGCTACTCCCAGTTCGCCATCGTCGCCGC
This sequence comes from Streptomyces sp. ME19-01-6, assembly GCF_033793745.1. Lineage (NCBI taxonomy): Bacteria > Bacillati > Actinomycetota > Actinomycetes > Kitasatosporales > Streptomycetaceae > Streptomyces > Streptomyces sp. ME19-01-6. Next base: position 369,941 of record NZ_JARAXF010000002.1, read on the forward strand.
GCGCGAGGCCCTGGAACAGGCCGGGCTCAGCCCCGGCGCGTGGGCGGACAGCTCGCGGGTGGCCGTGATCCTCGGCTCGGGCGCCGGCGGCACCGCGACGCTGGAGGAGCAGCACCGGGTGATGATCGAGGAGGGGCCGTCAGAGGTATCCGCGATGACCCTGCCGATGGGGCTGCTGAACATGGCGGCGGGCCAGGTGGCGATCGACATCGGCGCCAACGGACCCTGCATGGCGCCGTGTACGGCGTGTGCCGCCGGGGCGAGCGCGATCGGCCTGGGCCGGGAGCTGATCCGGTCGGGGTTGGCCGACGTCGTCGTAGCCGGCGGCGCCGAGGCGCCGATCACTCCGCTGTACATGTCCTCGTTCGCCAGGATGCGGGCGCTGTCGCGGCGGCTGGACGCCCCCGGGACCGCGTCCCGTCCGTTCGACGCGGGCCGCGACGGGTTCGTGCTCGGTGAGGGCGCCGGGGTCGTCGTCCTGGAGTCCGAGGAGCGCGCGCGGGCCCGGGGCGTGCGGCCGGTGGCCCGGGTGATCGGGTACGGCGCCTCCGCGGACGCGCACCATGTGACGTCCCCTCACCCCGAGGGCAAGGGCGCCGAGCTGGCCGTCCGAGCGGCTCTCACGGATGCCGGGCTGACCGGCCGGGACATCGGGTACGTCAACGCCCACGGCACTTCCACTCCGCTCAACGACGTCATCGAGGCCGGGGTGATCCACCGTGTGGCCGGACCGGATGTCCAAATCAGCTCCACCAAGGGGGTCACCGGACATCCGCTCGGCGCGGCCGGGTCCATCGAGGCCGCGTTCGCGGCGCTCACCGTGCAGCACGGTGTGATACCGCCGACGGCGAGCACCACCGAGGTCGACCCGAGGGTGCGGGTGGACGTCGTACACGGTGCGGCCCGCAGCGGCCGCGTGGACGTGGCCCTGAGCAACTCCTTCGGCTTCGGCGGCCAGAACGCCGCCTTGCTGATCGCGTCCGCCTGACCGTAGTGGCCCGCCCTTCTGCCGGTCATCACGAACCGAACCGCAGGAAAGGACCCATAGATGACCCCGTCGGTCTCCGCCGACCTGTCCCGGTTGCTCTTCGACGGCAGGTACGAGCAGACGCACCAGGACCTCCATGAGCTGCTGCTGGACCCCGTGTTCGACCCCCGTGAGGGGCTGAACATGGCCGAGTCCGGGAAGCTGGCCTACGAGCGGTCGCGGGCCGTGCACGCCGGTCTTGAGCGCCCACGGGAGATCTTGGCGGACCCGTGGCGGCTGTTCGCGCTGGCCGAGTGGCCGTCGCTGGTGGACGTCTCCACGTTCTCCCTGCTGATGGTGCACTACAACCTGGCCTTCGGCACGGTCGTGGAGCACGGAGCGCGGGACGACCTGAAGGACCTGTTCGACGAGCTGGACCGGTTGGACTCGTTCAGCCCGTACATGGCCACCGAGCTGGGCTACGGCAACAACGTGGCCGCGCTGCGCACCGAGGCCGTGTACGACGCCGAGACCGGGACGTTCGTACTGAACACCCCCGACGCGCTCGCGCAGAAGTACATGTCGTACAGCGGGTTCCAGGACATCCCGAAGCTGGCCGTGGTCATGGCCCGGCTGAAGGCGGACGGCAAGGACCACGGCGTGTTCCCGTTCCTGGTCCGGATCAGCGACCGGGGCGGGCTGTGCGAGGGTGTGCACGCGGCGCCGTGCCCCCAGAAGCCGGTGCAGGGCCTGGACAACGGCCTCACCTGGTTCGACCACGTACGTGTCCCGCGCCGCAACCTGCTCCACGGCGACATGGGCGGCTTCGACGAGAACGGCGTGTTCCGCCCGGCCTCCGGCAACCAGCGCAAGCGGTTCCTGCGCGCGATGAGCCGGATCCTGCCCGGTCGGCTGTGCGTCTCCAGCGCGGCGACAGGTGCGGGCCGGGCCGGCGTGTACATCGCCCTGCGGTACGCGGCGCAGCGGCTCACCAACGCGCCCGGCCGCAACGATCTGCCGGTTATCGAGTACCGCAGCCACCAGCTCGCGCTGTTCACCGCGCTGGCCAAGACGTACGCGATGACGCTGCTGCTCAACCACGCCAAGCGGGAGTTCACCAAGACGCCGCGGGACTCCGCGCCGACCGAGCTCAACCACCTGGTGTCGATCACCAAGGCGCTGTCCACCTGGGAGATGACCGAGGTGGTCGCCACCTGTCGGGAGCGCTGCGGGGCCCAGGGCATTTTCAGTGTCAACCGGATCGCGGACTACGGGTCGCTGCTGCAGGGCCTGGTCACCGCGGAGGGCGACAACCAGGTGCTGCTGGCCACCACGGCGGGGCAGATCATCGCGCAGGGCGGCGACGGCGTGGAGCCGGACGCCGTCCCCGATCCGCGGGGCCGGAGCCTGCGTGATCCGGCGTTCTTGGTGGCGGCTCTGCGCCACCGGGAGCGGGAGCTGCTCCGAGCGGCTCGGGCGGCCATGACAGACGACTCCCAGGACCGGACGTACTTCGAGGCGTGGAACGGAACCATCAACGCCGGTCTCGAGATGGCCCGGGCGCGCGGCGTGCGGACCGCGCTGGAGTGCTTCACGGCCGCGGTGGACGCGGCGCGGGACGAGACGGCGCGGGCGGCGCTCGGCCTGCTGGCCGCTCTGTACGGGCTGACCGAGGTGCGGCGGGCCGCCGACTGGTTCCTGGCGCGCGGCGCGCTGACGGCCGAGCAGGTGGAGCGGCTACCGCTGGAGGCAGACGCGCTGTGCGCGGAGATCCGACCGTACGCCGACACGCTGATCAGTGGGTTCAACCTGTCTCCGGAACTGCTGCGGGCGCCGATCGCGGCGGACGACTACGTGGCCGCCTTCCAGCGGCGGACCGGCGCCTTCGGCCCGGCCGCCGCCCGGTCCGCCAACGGAAGCTGAGGGGAGCTGAGCGGGGTGGCACGACACAGCTACTTCTGCCCGATCCGCTGGTCGGACATGGACATCTACGGGATTGTCAACAACGTCTCGTTCCTGCGCTACTTGGAGGAAGCCCGGGTCGACTTCATCTTCCGGATGGCGCCGACCGAGGGCGATGCCTTCTTCCGGGACGGCTCGGTGGTGGTGGAGCACAGGATCCGCTACCGGCGGCAGCTGGTGCACCGGCACGAGCCGGTCGAGATCGAGATGTGGGTCTCCGACCTGCAGTCGGCGACGGTGGCCATCGACTACCTGGTCAGGGATGGCAACACCGTGTACGCCACCGCCTCGACCACGATGGCGCCGTTCGACTACACGGCGGGTCGGCCCCGACGGCTGACCGACGAAGAAGCCCGCTTCTTCGAGAAGTACCTCGAAAACACCCCGGCGGTCGGCTGACATGCGGCTGCTGCGGATCGGTACGCCGGGCGGGGAGCGGCCCTGCGCCGTGGGCCCCGGAGGGGTCGTCCGGGACCTGTCGGCGTGGGTTCCCGACTGGACGGACGCGGCCCTGGACCCGGACGCGCTGCGGGAGCTGCGGGCACGGCTGGAGCGGGAGGCCGTCGGGCTGCCGGCGGTCGACCCGGCCGCCGAGCGGGTCGGGCCGCCCGTCCGTCCCGGCGGGCACCTGCTGTCGATCGGGCTCAACTACCGTATGCACGCCGCCGAGGCGGGTCTGGCGCTGCCGGACGAGCCGATCGTCTCCAGCAAGGCACCGTCCACTCTGGTCGGCCCGCACGACGACCTGCTGCTGCCGCCGGGCGGGGAGAAGACCGACTGGGAGGTCGAGCTGGCTGTGGTGATCGGGCGGCGCGCCCAGTATCTGCCGGACCGCGCCGCCGCGCGGGCCCATGTCGCGGGCTTCGCCACGGGCAACGACGTGTCCGAGCGGAGCTGGCTGCTGGAGCGCGGCGGTCAGTGGGTGAAGGGCAAGTCGTTCGAGTCCTTCAGTCCGCTGGGGCCGTACCTGGTCACCCCAAAGGAGGCCGGCGACCCACAGCGGCTACGGCTGACCTGCCGGGTCAACGGCCGGCTGATGCAGGACGGGTCGACCGCCGACATGGTCTTCGACGTGGCCCATCTGATCTGGTATCTGAGCCAGTTCATGGTGCTGCACCCCGGTGACGTGGTGCTGACCGGGACGCCCGGCGGGGTCGCGCTGGGCCGCCCCGACCAGCCGTACCTGCGGGCCGGTGACGTGGTGGAGGCGGAGGTGGCGGGGCTGGGCGCGCACCGGCAGCGCTGCCGCGCGGCGGTCCCGGCAGAGATCCAGGGGAGCAGGAGCAGATGACCGTCCAGCGGGACCTCATCGGGGGCGACACTCGGGCGCGGGTGACCGAACTGCACGCGACCAAGGAGTCGGCCCGCCACGGTCCGAGCGACCGCGCGACCCGGACGCAGCACGCCAAGGGCAAGCTGACCGCCCGCGAGCGCATCGACCTGCTGCTGGACGCGGGATCGTTCGCCGAGGTGGAGCAGTTGCGCCGGCACCGGGCGGTCGGTTTCGGGATCGAGGAGCGCAAACCGCACACGGATGGTGTGATCACGGGCTGGGGCACGGTCGAGGGCCGCACCGTGTTCGTCTACGCGCATGACTTCCGGATCTTCGGCGGGGCGCTCGGGGAGGCGCACGCCGAGAAGATCCACAAGATCATGGACATGGCCATCGCGGCCGGTGCGCCACTGGTTTCGCTCAACGACGGGGCCGGTGCCCGGATCCAGGAGGGCGTCTCGGCCCTGGCCGGCTACGGCGGGATCTTCCAGCGCAATGTGCGGGCCTCCGGGGTGATTCCGCAGATATCGGTCATCCTGGGGCCGTGCGCAGGCGGTGCGGCGTATTCCCCCGCGCTGACCGACTTCGTGTTCATGGTGCGCGGTACCTCGCAGATGTTCATCACCGGCCCGGACGTGGTGAAGGCCGTCACCGGCGAGGACGTCACCCAGGAGCGGCTCGGCGGCGCCGACATGCATGCGGAGTTGTCGGGTGTGTCGCACTTCGTGTACGAGGATGAGTGGACCTGCCTGAGCGAGGTTCGTTACCTGCTGTCCCTGCTGCCGTCCAACAACCAGCAGAACCCGCCCTTCGCGCAGACCACGGACCCGACCGACCGGCGTACCGAGGCGTTGCTCGGCCTGGTCCCGGCGGAGGGCAGGCTGCCGTACGACATGCGCCGGGTGATCGAGGAGATCGTCGACCACGGCGACTTTCTGGAGGTCCATGAACGGTGGGCCCCCAACATCCTGTGCGGGCTGGCCCGGCTCGGCGGCCAAGTGATCGGCACAGTCGCCAACCAGCCGATCGCCCTGGCCGGGGTGCTGGACATCAGGGCCAGCGAAAAGGCGGCCCGATTCGTGCGGATGTGCGATGCCTTCAGCATTCCGCTGCTGTCCCTGGTGGACGTGCCGGGCTTCCTGCCCGGGGTGGACCAGGAGCACGGCGGGGTGATCCGGCACGGGGCGAAACTGCTGTACGCGTACTGCGAGGCCACGGTGCCCCGGGTACAGATGATCCTGCGCAAGGCATATGGCGGTGCGTACATCGTGATGGACTCCCGCTCGATCGGCACCGATCTGTCCTACGCCTGGCCGACCAACGAGATCGCGGTGATGGGTGCCGAGGGCGCCGCGAACGTCATCTTCCGTAAGCAGATCGCAGAGGCGGCCGACCCGGAAGCCGTGCGGGCCCGGATGGTCAAGGACTATCGATCGGAGCTGATGCACCCCTATTACGCGGCCGAGCGCGGGCTGGTCGACGACGTGATCGATCCCGCCGAGACCCGGTCGGTGCTGGCACGCGCCTTCCGCATGCTGCGGGACAAGCATGCGGAGCAGCCGTCCCGCAAGCACGCCAACACCCCCCTGTGACCTGTAGCCCGGTATCCCCTGCCTTGGAGCGCGCTCATGGCCATCACCTTCACCACCGAGACCGCCGTCCCGCTGCCCGCCGCGGAGCGGGCGGCGTTGCTGGAGGCGCCTGCCTTCGGCGAGGTGTTCACCGACCACATGATCAGCATCGACTGGGACCGGGAGCGGGGCTGGCACGACGCCCGGCTGCATCCGTACGGGCCGCTGGTGCTCGACCCCTCGGCTCAGGTCTTCCACTACGGTCAGGAGGTGTTCGAGGGCATGAAGGCGTACCGGCGCCCCGACGGCTCGGTGGTGACCTTCCGCCCGTACGCCAACGCGGCCCGGTTGAACCGCTCCTGCGCACGGATGGCGATGCCGCAGTTGCCCGAGGAGACCTTCGTGGAGTCCCTGGAACTGCTGGTCACGACCGACCGGGACTGGGTCCCGGACCGGCCCGGCCACAGCCTGTACCTGCGCCCGTTCATGATTGCCACTCAGCACACCATCGGGTTCTACGGGCCCTCCGGCGCCTACCGGTTCATGGTGATCGCCTCACCGGCGGCCTCCTACTTCAACGCCGGGGCGAAACCGCTCACGGTGTGGCTCTCGCAGGACTACACGCGGGCGGCTCCCGGAGGCACCGGCGAGGCCAAGTGCGGCGGCAACTACGCGGGCACCCTGGTGGCCCAGGCGCAGGCCCGGGAGAAGGGCTGCGACCAGGTGGTGTGGCTGGACTCCGCGGAACGCCGCTGGGTGGACGAGATGGGCACCAGCAACCTGTTCTTCGTCTACGGCACAAGTCTGGTCACCCCGGAGCTGTCGGGGACCCTGCTCGCCGGCGTCACCCGGGACTCGGTGCTGGCCTTGGCGGCCGAACTCGGCTACCAGGCCGAGGAAGGGAAGATCAGCGCGGAACAGTGGCGGGCCGACGCCGAGTCGGGGGCGCTGACCGAGGTGTTCTCCTGCGGCACCTCGTCGATGATCACGCCGGTCGGCTTCGTCAACAGCGCGGACGGCGAGTGGACGATGGGCGGCGGGGCGCCCGGCCCGGTCACCTCGCGGCTGCAAGTGGAGCTGTCGGGCATTCAGGCGGGGGTGCGGCCGGACCCGTTCGGCTGGGTACACAAGATCGCCTGACCGGCGTAGGACCAGGTCCGGATTCACTGTGGAGAAGGGAGCGTTAAGAATCATGAGCCGTTCGGTCCTCGTGACTGGGGGGAACCGGGGCATCGGCCTCGCGGTCGCCCGTGCCTTCGCGGAGGCCGGCGACAGGGTCGCGCTGACCTACCGAACGGGCGATCCGCGGGCCGCGACCCGGCTCGGCTGCCTCGCCGTCCCCTGCGACGTCACCGATGCCGCGCAGGTGGAGCGGGCGTACAAGGAGGTGGAGGCAGCACACGGACCGGTGGAGGTGCTGGTGGCGAATGCCGGCATCACCCGGGACCAGCTGCTGCTGAGGATGACCGAAAAGGACTTCTCGGAGGTGCTGGACACCAACGTGATGGGGGTCTTCCGGGTGGTCAAGCAGGCCGCTGAGGAGATGGTCGGGGCGCGGCGGGGGCGGATCGTGCTGATCTCCTCGGTGGTCGGTCTGCTCGGCGCGGCCGGGCAGACCAACTACGCGGCCTCGAAGGCCGGACTGATCGGCTTCGCCCGGTCCGTGGCGCGCGAGTTCGGCTCACGGGACATCACCTGCAACGTGGTGGCGCCGGGGTTCGTCGAGACGGACATGACCAGGGCGCTGAACGACAAACAGCGGGCCGCCCTGCTGGGCAAGGTGCCCCTGGGGCGCAGCGCCCAGGCGGAGGAGGTGGCGGCGGCGGTGCGGTTCCTCGCCTCCGAGGACGCCGCCTACATCACCGGGGCCGTCCTGCCGGTGGACGGCGGCCTGGGCATGGGGCACTGAAGCCACCACCACCGGACGTACGGACGGAGCCCGGCGCTCAGTGATGCTCCGAGACGAGCACCGCGCGAGTGCCGGGCTCCTGCGCCTGGAAGACGTGCGGGACGTCGGCCGGATAGCAGATGTAGTCGCCCGGGTGGAGTTCCACCGGCTCGTCGGCGGTGCCCACCAGGGCCCGGCCCGCGCTGATCACGACGTGCTCCACGACTCCGGGCAAGTGCGGCGCCGAGGAGCGCTGCGGACCGGGCTCGGCGGCGATGCTGTACACGTCCCGTCGGGCCCTGGGCGGGGAGGCGGCGAGGAGGGTGGCCCGGTAATCGCTCTGGGCGGATCCGATGGCCGGCCCCTCCCCCGCCCGGATCACCTGGACCTGCGGCCGGGAGACGGCCAGCAGCCGGGAGAACGGGATCTCCAGGGCCACGCAGAGCGCCCACAGCGTCTCCAGGCTGGGGTTTCCGGTGCCGGACTCCAGTTGGGAGAGCGTGGACTTGGCAAGCCCGGCCCGGCGGGCGACCTCGGTAATGGAGAGTTCCGCCCGGATGCGTTCCGCCCGCAGGGACGCGGCGATCACTTCGAGCGGTGGCTTGAGTGCGGGGTCGGCGTCGGACACGGATCGTTCGCTCCAATGGTCGATCGTTCGGCTTGACGAACATTCAGGCTCCGTTCATCATAAACTCCATGCGTTCGTTATGGAGATCCCTGGATGGAGGGCTGCTGCGCGACATCGCGCTCGTCTGCCTGGCCGTCGGGGTCATCGGCCTGTCGTACGGCGCCGTCGCGGTCACCTCGGGCTTCGCATGGTGGTTCCCGGTCCTGATGGGGGCGCTCGTCCTGGCCGCGTCGTCCGAGTTCCTGTTCATCGGGATCCTCGCCGCCGGGGGCAGCCCGATCGCCGCCCTGCTGGCCGGACTCCTGGTCAATGCCCGTCACCTGCCGTTCGGCCTGGCGGTTCCCGATGTGCTCGGGCGAGGCTGGCGCAGACTGCTCGGCACCCACCTGATGAACGACGAGACGGTCGTCTTCGCCATCGCCCAGGACGAACTGTCGAACAAGCGGGCCGCGTACTGGACCTGCGGTCTGGGCATCCTGCTCTGCTGGCCCGCCGGCGCCGCGCTGGGCGCGCTGCTCGGCAGCGTCGTGGAGGACACCGCGAGTCTCGGCCTGGACGCCATGTTCCCCGCGGTGATCCTGGCGCTGATCCTGCCCGCGATGAAGGAGCGGGCACTGCGGCGGACCGCGCTGGCCGGCACCGCGCTGGCGCTGGCCGCCACCACGTTCCTGCCGACCGGGCTGCCGGTACTGGCCGCCCTGGCCGCGCTGCCGCTGTTCACCGCCAAGGCGGCGGAAGGAGCCGCGCGTTGAGCGACGCCGTGCCGATGCTGCCGACGCTGGCGGCGATGCTGGCCCTGGCGGTCGGGACCTTCCTGCTGCGCCTCTCGGGGCCTTTCCTGCGGACCAAGATCACCTTCCCGGAGCGGGTCGAGAAGCTGCTGGAGGTCTCGGCGGTGGTCCTGCTCGCCGCACTGACAGCCACAGCCGCACTCACCGAGGGGGACGACTTCGTCGGCCCCGCCCGGCCGATCGGGGTCCTGGTCGGCGGAGTTCTCGCCTGGCGCAAGGCACCGTTCCTTGTGGTGGTGCTCGCGGCAGCGGGCACCGCGGCGCTACTGAGACTCGCCGGCGTTCCATGACGCGGCCGGACGCGCCGCGCCCCGCCGATCCCTCCGAGCGGGCGTTCCGCTTCAGTCGCCCGACTTCTTTCCGGCCCCCGATTACTTCACTTACCGGACACTCCGTTTCCTCTTGATATTACACAACGACACAAGCAAGGAATTCGGGCCGCTTTGGCAAGTTTGAGCCAAAACCATCTCAAATAATGGACCCGGGATTGCTCGCCCCAGAATGAGTCACGTAGCGTGGGCCGAGGTGAGTGACTTCGAAAGGTAGTCAGCTCGCGCACGACGGCTGACCTTCGTTCGGATGTTCGTTCTGTCGAGATGTTCGGGGGCGTATCGTGAATGAGAGCGTTGCATCCTTTCCTCTGACCGACTTGCAGCACACCCGCTCCGCGGGAAGCTGGACTTCCGGAAAATTCACCCGCCGTAATTCCGTTGGCGTCCATAAGTGACCTGGCGGGATACTCACGGGAACATTCTGCGAGCGCCCGAAAAAATTATGACCCGCGCTTGCCCTTGATATTCCTTCGCACACTGCGGGGAACCGGTCGGCCGTGGCGCGTCAGGCGGATGCCCAAGTGAAGATCCACAGGATCTGGATCGGGCTCAGGGACGGCGAACACGGACCGCGCGTCAACCTGCCCATTGCCGACGCGGTGATGGCTGTCCTGGACGCGGATGGTGCCAACGGGCAGACGGCGCCGGTTGCGTACCTCGTTCGCCGGGACGGAACCGTCAGCGGAGCTGGACGTGCGGACGCTGCGCGCGGAGCTGCCGCAGCCCTGCTCCGGAACATATTGCCCCGGAACTTCGTCCCGGTGGGCTCCTTCCCCTCTCATCGCACCGCGCTTGCGGCACAGCCCACGGAATAACCCAAGGAGCTCTGAGATACTGGTATGAATATCGTAGAGGTGGAGTCCCTGGCCCCGCACGATGCCTGGGGCGCGGCCATGGCACGCGTGCCACTGCTGTCCGAGCGCGAGCTCGACGTCTTCCAGCTACTTGCGAAAGGAGCGTCGAACCGGACCATCGCGACCCGGCTCGCCATTACCGAGCGCACTGCCAAGGCCCATGTGGCACGGATATTAGCCAAATTAGGCGTGGAATCACGGCTCCAGGCCGGGATCACCGGCTTCGCCTGGCAGATCTTCACGAGAGCGGGTCACAACCCGCCGCACCCCCGACCTGTCGTTCTCGAAAAGTCATCGCTCCTGGTCGAGCGACATAGCGGTACTCGTTGACGACGCGGCTCCTCACCGCCCTTCCGCCGTGGTCACCGCGAACCCGGCGATCCAAGCGGGGATCGCCTCGTAGAAGCGGGAGGTCATCTCGTACGTCCCGGTGGCCGCCAGGAGGCGTACGCCGCGATCCAGTCGAACTCCACGAGGTCGCCGCGCTCCAGGTGGTCGAGGAGGCGGTTGTCCCGCGTGCGGTTGATCGGGATCATCGCCGTCGACCCGGCGGCGTGGTCGCGGCCCGCCTGGACGACCCGCTGCTCGCCCTTCGCACGTTGCTCCGGGGTGGGCGGATTTCCCTCGATGAGCGCGTCGGCAACCCGGGCGGTAGCGATGTGGCCGCGGGCGCCCCGTCCAGACTCAGGCCTTCTGCGTCGCAGGGGCGGGGTGCTCGCCCGAGCCACGGACGATCAGCCGGGTGGGGACGGTGATGGTGCGGGTGCGGGTGCGGTCGCCGTCGAGGCGTGCCAGGGCGGTGGTCGCGGCTGTCCTGCCGATTTCTTCGGGGTACTGGGCGACGACGGTCAGGGCCGGTTCGAGCGCCTCGGCGAGCGGCAGGTCATCGAAGGAGACGACGGCGATGTCCTTCCGCTTGCTGCGGGAGAGTTCGGCGACGATTCCCAGCGCGATGATGTTGTTGCCGGCGAACAGGGCCGTAGGCGGGTCCGCCTGGTTGAGCAGCTGGGAGGTCGCGGTGGCGGCAGCGCGCGGGTCGTGGGCGCTGGTGACCAGGGAGCGGTCGTAGGGGAGGTCGGCTTCCTGCAGGGCCGAGCGGTATCCGGCCAGGCGTTCGCGGCGTGTGTACAACTTGACGGGCAGGTCGCCGATGAACCCGATGCGCCGGTGGCCGTGGGCGACCAGATGCGCGACACCGTCGTGGGCACCCGCGCGGTTGGAGCTGACGACGCTGTCCGTGGACAGACCGACTCCCGGACGGTCGACGAAGACCACGGGCAGCCCCGCGGCGCGATGTGCTTTCAGCGGGGAGTGGTCGGCGCCGACGGACGGCACGACCATGAGAATGCTGACGCGGCGGGCGAGGAACTTCTCCGTCAGCGCGCGCTCGCGTTCGGGGTCGTCCGCGGATGAGCCCATGAGCAGGGTCAGGCCGCGGTCGCGCACCGTGTCCTCTATGCCGCTGGCCACGGCTCCGAAGAAGGGGTTGGCGAGGTCGGGGACGACCAGGCCGATGGTGGTGTCGGGTCCACCGACGCGGATGTTGCGCGCCATGAGGTTCGGCTGGAAGCCGAGTTCGGCCACGGCGGCGAGAACCTGTTCCCTGGTCTGTGCGGAGACGGGTCCGTCCTCGTTGAGGACACGGGAGACCGTCTTGGCGCTGACGCCCACCTCTCGGGCGACGTCGGCCAGGGTGGGGCGGCGGCTCGCTGCCATGGAGGAAAACCGCTTCCTGTGTGCTCGCGGGTTCCGGCCGTGACACCGGCCGGAACCCGCGAGTGCTGTCAGTTGGCTTGGACTCCGGCGGCCTTCGCGGCCTCGGAGTCCGCTACGACAGTACCTCCGGCCTCATCGAGGGTGAGCGCGCCGGTCATGATGGAGACGACCTCCGCCATGGAGAAGTCGGAGGGCTTGATCAGGGCGGCGCGCCGGCCCAGCCGGTGGACGTGGATCCGGTCGGCGATCTCGAAGACGTGGGGCATGTTGTGGCTGATCAGCACGACCGGCATGCCTCTGTCGCGGACGCGGCGGATGAGGTCCAGGACTTGGCCGGATTCCTTGACGCCGAGGGCGGCGGTGGGCTCGTCCATGACGACGACGGTACGGGCCCAGGCCACGGCGCGGGCGACCGCGACGGCCTGGCGCTGTCCGCCGGAGAGGGTCTCGACGGCCTGGGTGAGCGAACGCAGGCCGATCTTCAGGTCGGCCATGTGCTCGGCGGCCTCCTGACGCATGCGCTTCTTGTCGAGCATGCGGAAGGCGCTGCCGAGGATGCCGGGGCGGCGCAGCTCGCGGCCGAGGAACACATTGGAGGCGATGTCCATGGAGGCGGCCACGGCGAGGTCCTGGTAGACCGTTTCGATGCCGTGGCTGCGAGCGCTCTGCGGCCCGGAGAACTGGATGGGTTCGCCATTGAGGCGTATCTCGCCCGCGTCGGGGGCCAGGGCGCCGGTGAGGGCCTTGATGAGGCTGGTCTTGCCGGCTCCGTTGTCGCCGATGACGGCGAGGACTTCGCCGGGGAGCAGGTCGAAGTCGGCGCCGTCGATGGCGGTGACGTGGCCGTAGCGCTTGACCAGACCGCGGGCCTGCAGAACGGGGGTGGCGGAGGTGGTGGTCATCGGGCCTTCTTCCGGGAGATCTGGTCGACGGTCACCGCGAGGATCACCAGAATTCCGGTGATCAGGGTCTGGTAGATGGAGGCGACGCCCATCAGCTGCAGGCCGTTGCGGAAGACGCCGACGATGAGCACGCCGATAAAGGTGCCCAGGACCGATCCGCGTCCGCCGAAGAGGCTGGTGCCGCCGAGGACCACGGCGGTGATGCTGTCGAGGTTGTCGGTCTGCCCCGCCTGGGGGTCACCGACTCCGGTGCGGGAGATGAGCAGCAGGGCGGCGATTCCGTACAGGAGGCCGGCGGTGGTGTAGATGCCGATGGTCAGCCGGGAGTTCCGGATGCCGTTGAGCCGGGCGGCCTCGGCGCTGTTGCCCAGGGCGTAGACGTGACGGCCCCAGGATGTGTTGCTCAGCGCATAGGCGAGCAGGAGGAACAGGCCGATGGTGACCAGAGAGCCGTAGGTGATGTCGGTGTGGCCGAGCGGGAAGGTCCGCCCGAGCGCCGTCAGCGGTGCGGGCAGGGTGGTGATGGTCTGCTCTTCGGAGTAGATGTGGGTCAGGGCGAACGCCACGTTGAGCATGCCGAGGGTCACGATGAACGGCGGCAGCGGGATCTTCTCCACCAGCAGCCCGTTGACCATTCCGAAGCCGCCACAGACGACCACACCCACAGCGATGGCGAGGAGCGGTGGCAGGGAGCCCTCGGCGGCCATCTTGGCGATCACGATGCTGCCGAACGCCATTACGGCCCCGCACGACAGGTCGATGCCCGCCGTGAGGATGATCAGGGTCTGACCGATGGCGAGGGTGCCGACGACCATGACCTGCTGGACGATCAGGGAGAAGTTCCCGCCGGTCAGGAACTGATCGGACGACAGGGAGAAGAACACACAGGCCAGAAGCAGGGCGACCAGCGGGCCGGTGGTCGGTGCCGTGAGCAGTCTGCGGGCCGTGGTCGGTCCCTTGAGCTCGGCGTACGGCGTGGACGTGGCAGTCATACGAAATCCTCGTCGGAAGACAAGGGGACGGCCGGCCCCTGGCCGGGGAGGATCCGGGGCCGGCCGCCCCGCTGAGGGGAGGCGGTGTCAAACGGTCATCCGGGGGTCAGCCCCAGCAGTTCTCCAGGCCGAACGCGGTGTCCTTGGACGCGGCCCCTGCCTGCGCCTTGTCGGTGATCAGGGTGACGCCGGTGTCCGTATAGCCGGATGCCTTCTTGCCGTCCTTGGCGTACGTCGCGACGGCCTTGACGCCCTCTGCGGCCATCTTCAGCGGGTACTGCTGGGACGTGGCGGCGATCTTGCCGTCCTTGACCGCCTTGGTGCCGGTGCAGCCGCCGTCGACGGAGACGATCAGAACGTCCTTCTCCCGGCCCTTGGCCTTCAGCGCGGTGTAGGCGCCCAGGGCCGCCGGTTCGTTGATGGTGTAGACGACGTTGATGCCGGGCGCCTTCTGCAGGCAGTTCTCCATGGCGGTCTGCCCCTTGGCCTGGTCACCACCGGTGTCCTGGGAGCAGACGACGGACGGGTCCTTCTCGCCGACGCCGAAGCCCTTCAGGAAACCGTCGTGCCGCTGGACGCCGACCGCGACGCCCGGCGCGAGGTCGAGGGTGGCTATCTTGGCCTGCTTGCCCTTCATGGCAGCCTTGGCGTACTCGCCGATCAGCTGGCCGGCCTTGAAGTTGTTGGTGGCGAAGAGGGCGTCGACCGCGCTCTGCGGCTCGGTCGGGCTGTCCAGGGCGATGACCAGGACCCCCTTGGCACGGGCCTTCTCGATCGCGGGCACGATCGCCTTGGAGTCGCTCGGGGTGATCAGGATGCCCTTCACCCCGGAGGCCACCATGTTCTCGATGGCGGTGATCTGCCCGGCGTTGTCACCGTCGAACTTGCCCGCAGCGGTGGTCAGTTGGACGCCGTTTTCTTTTGCGGCCTTCTCGGCGCCTTCCTTCATCTTCACGAAGAACGGGTTGGTGTCGGTCTTGGTGATCAGACCGACCTTGACGCCCTTGCCCGACCCGGTGCTCGCGGAGCCCGATCCGGATCCGCAAGCGGTCAGGGTGAGGGCTGCGATGCCCGTGCATGCGGCGACTCGGAGGACGGAGGGGGTCAGACGAGTGGTGCGGGACATGAACGACTCCTGCGGGATTGCGGGCGGCGCGGCCGGGATCGGAGCATGCCGTCTCCTGGTGACATCGTTGACTTATGTCATCGTTGACACTGCTTGCCGAGGATGATGGACTCCGTTTCCCGGCAACGTCAATGCCTTGCCCTCGTCACAAATCGGCAACGTCCGCGGCCGCCGCCGACCCGCCGCCCATCAGCGGCCCGCGCCGCGACGTGCTTCGTTCCCCCATACCGTCCGGAGAGAAGAGCAGCTCATGAGCCTGCGCAAGATCACCGTCCTGGGAGAGTGCGTCGCGGACGCCTTCACCGAACCCGCACGCGACCCGCATGAGCTGGCCCTGCGCGTGCTGCCCGGTGGCGGCCCCGCGAACACGGCGGTGGCGCTGGCCCGGCTGGGCACCCCGGCCCGCTTCCTCGCGCGGCTGTCCGGTGACGTCTTCGGCCGCCTCTTCCGGGCCCGCCTGGAGGCGTCCGGCGTGGATCTGGCGGACTCTGTCGCGGCCGCCGAGCCCAGCACGCTGGCCGTGGCCGAGCTGGACGCCCAGGGCCAGGCCGCGTTCTCCTTCCACGCGCAAGCCACCGCCGACTGGCAGTGGACACACGCGGAACTGGCCGGAGTGGACCTGTCCACCACCGACTGTGTGCACACCGGATCGCTCGCCCTGGTCAAGGAGCCCGGGGCGGCGGTGGTGGAGGAGTTCCTGGCAACGGCCACTCCTCAGGCCACCATCAGCATCGATCCCAACGTCCGGCCGCTGCTGGTGCGCCCCGAGGTCTACCGCGCCCGACTGGAGCACTGGTGTGGCCTTGCCGACGTGCTGCGGCTGAGCGAGGACGACCTGGAACTCCTGCTGCCCGGAACATCACCCGAGCGCGCGTGCGATATCTGGCATACCGCCGGAGCGCGGCTTGTGGTGATCACGCGCGGCGCCGACGGCGCCCTGGCCTCCCTCGACGGTGAACGGCTGCGGGTGCCCGCGGTGGCGACGCGGGTGGTCGACACGGTGGGGGCAGGGGACTCCTTCACCGCCGGCCTGCTGCACTACCTCGGCGCCCGCGGATTTCTCGGCGGCAGGCTGACCGGCCTCGGCCTCGGCGAGGTCGCCCAAGCGTGTCTGTTCGCCACCCAGGTCGCGGCCCTGACCTGCTCGGTCGCCGGTCCCAACCCGCCGTGGCAGAGCGAGTTGGCCCAGTTCGCGGCAGTCGGCGGCGCCTGAGTGGCAGACCTGCCACGCCGCAGCAATCGCGCCCGGACCGTTGACGTGTTGGCCGGATTGCGCTCATCATCGGGCCACCCGATGTCATCGATGACATAAGTCGACGCCGACACTCCTCGTCGGCGCCGTGGACGACGGCACCGCAAGGTGTCACTCTTTGGTCCGTCCATGCCGAGCGGCAGACTCCGCCGCGTGGACGGCCGCAGCACAGGAGACACCATGAGCTCTGGACGTGTACCCCGGCATGCCCACACACGGCTGATCGCGGCGGTGGCGACCGTCTGCGCCCTGTCCGCCGCCCCGCTCGCTCCCCAGGCCGTCGCTGCCGATACCCCGCCGTACTCCGAGACCTACCGCCCCCAGTTCCACTTCACACCGGAGAAGAACTGGATGAACGACCCCAACGGCCTCGTGTACTACAAGGGCGAATACCACCTCTTCTACCAGTACAACCCGGGCGGCAACTCCTGGGGCGACATGTCCTGGGGACACGCGGTGAGCACGGACCTCGTGCACTGGAAGCAGCTGCCGCTCGCCCTGTCGCACGACGACAAGGAGATGGTCTTCTCCGGCAGCGCCGTCGTCGACTGGAACAACACCACCGGCTTCGGTACCAAGAAGAACCCGCCCATGGTGGCGGTCTACACCAGTGCCTACAAGGACGGCGGCAAACAGGCCCAATCGCTCGCCTACAGCACCGACCGAGGGCGCACCTGGACCAAGTACCAGGGCAATCCCGTCATCGACATCGGTTCCAAGGAATTCCGCGACCCCAAGGTGCAGTGGTACGCCCCCACCAAGAGCTGGCTGATGACGGTATCGCTGTCCACCGAGCACAAGGTGCGGTTCTACTCGTCCAAGAACCTCAAGGACTGGAAGCAGCTCAGCGAGTTCGGTCCGGCCGGCGCCACGGGCGGCGTATGGGAGTGCCCCGATCTGTTCCCCCTCGCGGTCGACGGCGACGAGAACAACATCAAGTGGGTCCTGGTCGTCAACATCAGCCCCGGGGGCATCGCGGGCGGTTCGGCCGCCCAGTACTTCATCGGCGACTTCGACGGAAGGAAGTTCACCCCGGAGGGCAAGGGCACCTACACCCCGCCGACCGGCCAGGTCATGCAGGACTTCGAGGGCGGCGACTTCGGTTCGTGGACGACCACCGGCACCGCCTTCGGCCAGGCGCCGGCAGCCGGGGCGGTGGACGGTCAGGGCACGGTCGACGGTTTCGACGGCAAGGGCCTCGCCAACAGTTTCCACGCAGGCGACGCCGCCACCGGCACCCTCACCTCCCCCCAGTTCACCGTCGACAGCCGTTACCTGAACTTCAAGATCGGCGGCGGACGGCACCCGCATGTGCCCGGAACCGTCATGGAGCAAGGACCTCCGCCCGAGGGCACGGTCCTCGCCGACTTCGAAGGCGGCACCTACGGCGACTGGACGACAACCGGCGACGCCTTCGGCACCGCTCCGGCCACCGGCACCCTCCCCAACCAGCAAGAGGTCTCCGGCTGGCTGGGAGAAGGCCTGGTCAACACGTACCTGAACGGCGACTCCAGCACCGGTACCCTCACCTCGCCCGAGTTCACCATCGACAAGGACCACGTCAACTTCCTCATCGGCGGCGGCAACCACCCCGCCGGCTCCGACAATCCGACCGCCGTGGAACTCCTCGTCGACGGCAAGGTGGTCCGCAGCACCACCGGACAGGACGGCGAGGCACTGAACTGGGCCTCCTGGGACGTCCGAGACCTCGCCGGCGAGACGGCGCGGATAAAGATCGTCGACGACAACACCGGCGGCTGGGGCCACCTCAACGTCGACCACATCATGCTCTCCGACACCCAGGCCCAGCCCGTCTCCCAGGAGACGTCCGTCAACCTGATCGTCGACGGCAAGGTCGTCCGCAGCGCCACCGGCGCGGGCAGCGAGACCCTGGACTGGGCCTCCTTCGACATGCGCCCCTACGCCGGCCAGAAGGCCCAGCTCCAGATCGTCGACATGAACACCGCCGGCTGGGGCCACCTCCTCGCCGACCAGTTCACCGCCGCCGACGCCCCCGCCAAGTCCGTCGTACAGCGCGCCGACTGGGCCGACTACGGCAAGGACTACTACGCGGCGGTGTCCTGGGAGAACGCCCCGGGCGGCAAGCGGTACATGATCGGCTGGATGAACAACTGGGACTACGCGGGCGCCATCCCCACCTCGCCCTGGCGGAGCGCGCAGAGCATCCCCCGGGAGATGGCCCTGCGCACCATCGACGGCCGGATCCGGCTGACCAGCCAGCCGGTGAAGAGCCTGACATCCCTGCGGGAGCGGCGCCCGGAGACGGCGGCCGGGGCCACCGTCAAGAACACCTCACAGCCCTTGATCGGCCCCGCGGCAGAGGGCAGGACACTCGACATCGAGGCCACCTTCTCCCTCGAGGACGCCGAACGGTTCGGCCTGAAGGTGCGCACCGGCGCCGGACAGGAAACCGTCATCGGGTACGACACCACCACGCAGGAGCTGTACGTCGACCGCACCCGCTCCGGCGCCGTGGACTTGGGCAGCACCTTCCCCGGGGTCCAGACCGCACCGCTGGAGGCCAGGAACGGCAAGGTGAAGCTGCGGATCCTGGTCGACTGGTCATCCGTCGAGGTCTTCGGCGGCAGCGGCGAGGCCGTGATCACCGACCAGATATTCCCCGACCCCGACAGCCAGGGAGTGCGGGTCTTCGCCGAACACGGATCGGTGAAGCTGGACCAGGCCCGTGTCTGGCACCTCGGCTCCTACCGCGAATGACCAACCGACCACACCTCACCACGCAAGGACGGAAACCGTGAAGAAGACCCTGCTCGCCGAGTTCACCGCCCGCGAGGGATCGGAGGACGAGGTCGCCCGCCTGCTGCTGGACTACGCCCGGAAGGTGCGCGAGGAAGAAGGCAACCTCACCTTCGACGTCTACACCAAGGCATCCGCCCCACGCGCCTACTGGATCTTCGAGGTGTACCGGGACGAGGACGCCTTCCAAGCGCACCTGAACGCCCCGTACGGCGGCCCGTTCAACGCCGCTCTCGCGCCGCTGATCGAAGAAGACGCCTCCGTGCTGACGTTCCTCGACCCGGCTGCCTGATCCCCGGCCCTCCGTTACCTTTTTCGTGGCTCCGCAATGGGGCCTCCGGCCTTCGGGTCCGGCATGACTTCCCCCCTTGTTGTTCATGATCCGGGGGGTGGTGTCACCGGGTCCGGAGGCATCGAACGCGCGGTGCAGGAACGGGCCGGCGTCGTATGGAACAGCTCGGTCCCCAGATCACGCTCCAACACCCGGACCGCCTGCGACAGCGACGTCTGCGACACATAACTGTCCCTCGGACGACACGGCCGAAAGGCGCCTCGCCGATCCGTACGCGATGCTCGTGGTCCGGAAACCCCGCCGGGGTGCGGAACGAATTCGCGTCGCCTGTAGGAGCCCGTATGTCGTTCAACCCGTTGGAACAGCGGGGTATCCCCCTCGACCGTCAGGTCCGCACCTGGCGTGAGCTGGACATGACCCCCATCGATCCGGATCACTGCGATCCGTACACCCGGTGCCGCATCATCGCGATGAACGGCATCGAGGTCGAGGCAATCCTGTTCAGCCACCAGATGGCCCGCCACTGCCCGGACCTCGACGTGAAACGCGAGCTGGCTCGTACCCGCTACGTCGAGGCGCAGCAGCAGAAGGCGGTGAACTGGCTGCTGCCGGGGGTCGCCTCGGTGTTGGAGACGACGATCGCCTACGAGCAGGTGGCGGTGGACCTCACGGCCTGGGTGGCCCGCATGGAGCCCGATCCGTATCTCACGCAGGCGTATCAGTTCGGTGTGCTGGAGGACTTCGATCATCTGTACCGGTACGCGAATCTGTACGAGATGATCGAACACCGCAAGGCCGAGGAGATCGTCCAGGGGCTGACCGAGGTCATGCCGGGCCGCCCGACGGAACGCCATCACCGCCATCCGGCGGACAACGTCCGCGAGCCGTACGACCGGACTCAGGCCAGCCCGCTCTCCAAGCTCCACGCCCTGACGATTATGGCGGCGGAGCAGCAGACCATGAACTTCTACATGAACGTCGGCCCGCAGTACATGGAGCCGATCGCACGCCAGCTCTACCAGGAAATCGGGCTCATCGAGGAAGAGCACGTCACTCATTACGAGTCCCTGGTCGATCCCGGCGAGACCTGGTGGGAACGACTCGTCATCCACGAGTACAACGAGTGCTACCTCTATCACTCCTTCATGGAGCAGGAGCCCGACCCGAAGGTGAAGGCCATCTGGGAACTGCACCTGAACATGGAGCTGGAGCACCTGCGCATCGCCTGCGATCTGATGCGCCGCAACGACAATCGCGAGCCCGAAGAGGTCGTCGCGCCACAGCTGCCGAACGTGCTCACCTTCGAACCCAACAAGGGATATCTCCGTGAGCTGCTGGCCACCCAGATGGACCTCACGACTCTCGGCACCGGCTACGTACGCGAGGCCCATGAGCGTTTCGAGGCCATGCAGGCCCGGCTCAACGACGGCGGCCCGCCGCCGAGCAAACGAGTGATGACGCAGCACCGCGAGATGTTCGGCCGGGAGTACCGGCTGGAAACCGAGGGCGAGCACCCCGCGCAGTCGCAGCGCTCCCGTGACTGACCCGCCCCGCCCCCTGGAGGATCTGGTGACCGATGATGCTCAGCGCCACGCTGCCGATGGCATGGACGATGTGGTGGCGCTCCTGACGCGTCAGCACGGCGAGATCCGCAGCCTCTTCGACGAGGTGGAACGGGCCACGGGTGATGACCGGCGGGATGCCTTTCGACGCCTGGTCAGGATGCTGGCCGTCCACGAGACGGCTGAGGAGGAGGTGGTGCACCCCGTGGTCCGCCGGTCCTTCGAGGGCGGAGAAGGTGTGGTCGAGGACCGGTTGCGGGAAGAGCGGCAGGCCAAGGAAAGGCTCAGCCGCCTCGATGGGCTGGACACCGCGGACCCCCGGTTCCTGCCTTTGCTGAGGGAGCTGCGCACCGAGGTCATGGCACACGCCCGCGCCGAGGAGCGCTATGAATTCGTTCAGCTGCGGCGGCGCACCGGTGCCGGGCAGCTCGCCATCATCGCCAAGGCGGTCAAGGCCGCCGAGGCCGTGGCTCCCACTCGTCCGCATCCGGGGGTGGAGACCGCCACGAAGAACATCGTGGTCGGCCCGATGGCGGCGTTGATCGACCGCGCCCGTGACACCATCCGCAAGACCATGGGCAAGGACGGCTGACCAGGCGGACCGCAAAGGCGTGCGCGACCCCTCAGTGCCTCGTCAGCCGGCGCCCACATGATCGCTGTGCAGACGCTCGAGCAGTTGCGCATGGTGCAGGTCCGCGACCGGCGCCAGCAGATCCGGGTGGCGCAGCAGCGGCGTCGCCTTCCGGTCGTAGTCGTCGGGGGCCGTCAGACGCCGGAAGTCGACCGGCGAAGCGGCGGTGTGCTCGCAGGCGGCGAGCGCCGCCACGGCCGCGTCGGCCAGGGCGGGCGAGGTGAGCAGCGCCGCCGCCCAGCTCGCCACGACCTCGTCGACCCAGGTGCGCCAGGCGAAGTCCTCCTCATCCAGCTCGTGCAGATCTCCGCCCAGCATCCATTCCAGCCGGGCGGAGCCGCCCGGTCCCGCCATCGCCACGAGTGCGGCCTCCGTCGCCGTCGGATACCGAAGCCAGGCAGCCACCGTCACGGCCTGCCGGGCCTGCGCCTCGGCGAGCGCGGCATTCATCGCTCCTCCGGCCGGCGGATAGGCCCGTATCAGCCATTGAGCGGTGGCGGCGATGATGGATGACAGGTACACGAACAAACGAAGCTGCTCCTCCCGAGCGGTACGGCCTGGTGCCCGCCCGGCTCTGGGACCGAGGCGGAACACAGAAAGGAGCAATCAACATATCCCAATGCGTGCAGAGGTAAAGTGGTCTATGTCATGAACTCCATGAATGCGCTGTCGTTGGCCCGGGCGCAGGGAGTGTTCAACGTGGCGAGCGGCGCATGGCCGCTGCTGCACCTGCCCAGCTTCGAATGTGTTTTCGGGCCCAAGCGGAAGAAGCGGGAGCAGGACTGGCTGGTGCGCACAGTAGCCGGTCTGCTGGTCTCCAACGGCGTGAATCAACTGCGCACCCCCTCGACGCCCCAGTGCCTGGCCCAGGCACGCCGCACAGGGGTCGGTACGGCCGTGACACTTCTACTCGGCGACGTCATCCACGTCCCGACAGGGCATGCTCGTCGTGCTCATATCGCCGATGCGGCCATCGAGGCCGGTTGGCTCATCGCCTGGTGGAAGCATTCCCGACACCGCCCATGACGAGCGCATCTCATGGGGCGGTGTGTCAGGTCGCCGCCCCACCACCCTGACCGTAATTCACGCTGGGGCGACGCCGACGGTGCAGGTGCCGCTCCGAACGTGACGTGCGGGTGGCGGCCTTGTTCCAGCCGGGTGTAGTAGTCGGTGCTGACGCCGGCGAGCTGAGCGACCTCCTCGCGGCGCAGCCCTGGTACGCGGCGTGTGCCCGCGCCCGTTTCCGGCTCCCCCGTGGCCGACGGGAGCGTCGCCCGGGCCGACCCGGAGTGTTTCGGCGCAGTGGAGCACGGGGACCCGACGCTGCGCCGGTGCGGTCCGTCCGGAGCCCGCCGGCGTGGCAACACGTCGAGAGGAGTCACTGATGAGCACGGTGCAGGAGTCCGTCGAGGTAGAGGTACCGGTGCGAACCGCCTACAACCAGTGGACGCTCTTCGAAGAATTTCCACGGTTCATGGAGGGCGTGGAGCGAGTCCAGCAGGTGGACGACCGCCACAGCCACTGGATCACCAGCCTCGCCGGCGCCCGCAGGGAGTTCGATACCGAGATCATTGACCAGCTCCCGGACGAGCGGGTCGCATGGCGCACGACCTCGGGTGACATTGAGCAGAAGGGCCTGGTGACCTTCCAGCCCCTGGACGAATCCCATACGCGCGTCGACGTGACGATGGGCTTCCGGCCGACGGGCGTGGCGGAGAAGGCCGCCGACATGCTGGGAGTTCTCGACCGGCGGGTCAAGGGCGACCTGCGCAGGTTCAAGGAATTCATCGAACACCGCGGCGAGGAGGAGGGCGGCTGGCGGGGCCGGATCACCCCCGGCTGACCGGGCGGCGCATAACCCGCCTGTGTCCAACTCCACTGTGTCGAGGGCGAAGCGCGGATCGGATCAGCCTCGGCGCTGAGAAGGATCTTGAGAACCGCAAAGCAGAAGTTGGCTGGCGCTCCGCGCGATCCGGGCAGTGGCATGGCTTGGCTGCGACCTGGGCGAACCCCGGCATTGCGGCGGTCTCGGCCTTCGGCGCGGGCGCGCTCCTCGAGGGTGCGTTCCATCCTCGGGATGGGCGCCGCCCCGCTCGGGTGCGGCGCCCAGGCCCGGGGCGGGTGGGCTCGTCGGGCGAAGCGGCAGAAGGTCTCGCGCTTGCCGCCGTGGAGGTAGTAGACGTCCTTGCCGCGGGAGCGGGTGCTGAGATGGGTGTCCTTGTCTCTCGTGATCGGATCGGATCATTCGGCGTGGTCTGCGGCCCGTTCAGCGAGCCGTCAGGGCGACTGTCACTTGCCCCAGATCTTCCGGTACGCCTGCTGGTAGCCCGACGGGTCCCAGGTCGTGGCACCGTGGCTGTTGTCAGCCGTGGTGACGTGGACGGGGGCCACATATCCGCTGGCGGGACGGCCGGAGAAGGCGCGGTTGAACTCGTCGACGATCTGCCAGCCCTGCAGGGACAGCGGCTCGGGGACGGTTGCCGCCTGGTACTGCTTGCCGTTGATGCGCTGGAAGGCGGACGGGTCGCCGTCCCCGGCGCCGATGTTGAAGGGCGGCCCGGGGCCTTTCCTGCCCGCGGCGCGGAAGGCCGGGGCGGCATCGGCGAAGTACAGGTCGTTGATGGCGACGGAATACGTCCACTGGCTGGGGAAGCGGGTGAGGAGCGAGGAGATCTCCCGGGGTGTGCGGCTGCTCGCGTCCGGGATCGGGATGTTCTCATACGCCAGCAGCTTCACGCCCGAGCAGGTGGCGAGTTCCTTCCTGATCAGTTCGGACTTGTTCTTGGCGAAGGGGATCGAGGCGTCGGTGAAGAGCACGACCCCGGCTCTGCCGTGGGAGCTCGAGATGACCCATTGCGCGCTGGCCTTGGCAACGTCCTCGACCCTGGTGGTGATGTTGGTGAAGAGCTTCGGCCGCCGGCTGGGGCCGGGGGAAGCGACCGCGTGCCAGCCGATGAGCGGGATGCGTGCCGCGTTGGCCCGCGCGACCTGCTGCGAGGTCGATCCGGGGTCGAAGCCCCCGATGACGATGCCCGAGGGCTTGAGGGCCACGGCCTCGCTCATCGCCGCCTGGATGCCTGCGGGGGTACCGCCGCCATCGATCACCCGGACCTTCCAGCCGATGACCCGTGCCGCTTGCCGCACGCCGTCGGCGGCGCCCGCGACCCCGGGATTGGTCATGGTCTGGGCGACGTAGACGATGGTCTTGCCTCCCACCCCCGTGGGGCCGCTGGTCGGTCCGTTCCAGGGGACGTCGGTCCGCTCCGCCCGGCTGATGGCGGCCTGGGCCCTCGCGTGGGCCATGGGGCAGCCGCTCGGCGCCGAGGCGGAGGCCCCCGGGCCACTCGACGAGCCGCGTTCACAGCCTGCCATGACGGTTGCCGCGACGAGCAGGGCGGTGGCGGCGGACCGGGGCCCCAGGACGCCGGGGGTGGCCTTGCGGTGCATGTGGTGCACAGAAGCTCCTCGCGGGGGGGGTGAGCGCGACGGCGCGGCCGCGGCTGGGCGCGGTGGGGACGCGCGCGGCTGGGTCATGGAGTGCTGCCCGCCGTGCCGCCGTCCTGGGAGGACGGCGGCTCCGCTGACGCGGCGGGTGCGTCGCGGGCCGCGACGGCACCGGTGCGCAGTCGGCGGCGAGCGGAGTAGCCGGCCAGGCCGACGGCCAGAAGCAGGGTGCCGCCGTAGAACAACGGGACCGTCCAGAAGTCCGCGCCCATCTGGGCGATGCCGGTGAGGCCGACGGCGAGGACGGCGACGGCGACGAGGGTGCCCATGGCGTTGGGCCGGCCGGGTTTGATCGCGGTGGAGCCGAGGAGGGCGCCCGCGAAGGCGGGCAGCAGGTAGTCGAGGCCGACGCTCGGATTGCCGATCTGCTGCTGGGCCGCGAGCAGCACTCCGGCGAAGCCGACGATCAGCCCTGATGCGGCGAAGGCGTAGACGGTGTATCTGCGGGTCGGGATGCCGACGAGGTCGGCGGCGCGCGGGTTGGACCCGATGACGTACAGGTACCGGCCGAGCGGCATCCGCTCCAGCGCCACCCAGAGGGCGACCGCGAGCGCGAGCACGTAGTAGGCGGGGACCGGAAGGCCGAGGAACGTGGAGTCGTAGATGTCGGTGAAGGCGTCGGGGAGGCCGCGCGGGCCGGGGACGATCCGACCGCCGCCGGTGATCCAGCCTGTCACGGCGTACAGCATGCTGCCGGTCCCGAGCGTGGCGATGAAGGAGTCGATCCGGCCGAACTCGACGATGACACCGTTGAGGACGCCGACGACGCCCCCTCCGACGATCACCGCGAGGCAGGCGAGCGGCCAGGGCCACCCGTTGTTGACGACGAGCTGCATCACCATGACGTGTGCCAGGCCGAGGCCGTAGCCGAGGGAGAGGTCGAACGCGCCGGTCACGATGGGGACCATGGCGGCGAGCGCGAGGACGGCCGGGATCGACTGGGTGGACAGGATCGAGTCGACGGTGGCCAGGGTGGGAAAGGTGCGCGGCAGGGTGACGGAGAAGAGCAGGAAGAGCAGGGCGGTGAGGGCCAGGAGGCCGTAAGCGCCGATGAGGTGCCCGCCCGGGCCGCGCGGTCGGGCCGGGCGGCCCGGCCCGGCCCGTCGGCCGAGTCGGCTCAGGGGGCCCCGTCGACGCGACCGTGGCCGGGGCGAGGACGGGGAGGGCGAGGCGGTCACGGGTTCGTCGCGGTTCCGGAGGGGGGCATGGCCGAAGCCGCCCGGGTGAGCCCGGCGACCGTGAGGTCCGGACCGCTCAGCTCGGTCGTCACGGATCCGCGGACGAAGACAAGGGCGCGCCGGCACACGCCCGCGACCTCCTCGAAGTCGGTGGAGATGAGGAGGACCGCGAGGCCGGCGGTCAGCGCTTCGTCGAGCAGGCGGTGGATCGCGGCCTTGGCGCCGATGTCCACACTCGCCGTCGGCTCCTCGAGGATCAGCAGGCGCAGGCCTGCCCGGAGCCACCGGCCGATCACGACCTTCTGCTGGTTTCCGCCGGAGAGGGTGGCGATGGGGGCCTCGCTGTCGCGGGGACGCACCGAGAACCGTGCGATCAGGGTGGCGGCCTCGGCGCGTTCGCGGCGGGGGCTGATCCAGCGCAGTGCCGGCCGGCCTCCCGCGCGGGGGTTGGCCAGGAGGTTCTCCCGTACGGTCAGTTCGGCCAGGCAGCCTTCCCGCTGTCGGTCGCCGGGCACGAGGGCGACACCGAGTCCGACGGCGTCGGCGACCGTACGGGGACGGTACGGGCGGTCGCCGAGGAGGACCCGTCCGCCGAGGAGGGGCCCGGAACCCGCGAGAGCTCGGCCCAGGTCCATGTGTCCGGCACCCGAGAGGCCGACCAGGCCCAGGACCTCGCCGGCCCCGGCTTCCAGGCTGACCGGTCCGGCGCCGGTGGTCCGTACGCGGTCGACGGTCAGGACGGCCGGGCCGCCGGGCGTCGCCGCGGCGGCCCGGCGGTGGCCGGCCGGCTCCTCACCGAGGATGTCGTGCACCAGGCGGGCAGGGCTGTGGCCGGCCAGCGGGCCGTGGCTGACGAGGTGGCCGTCGCGCAGGACGGCGAAGGTGTCGGCGACCTCGTACACCTCGTCCAGGCGGTGGCTGACATAGAGGATGCCGTGTCCCCGGTCGCGCAGGGCGTGCAGGACGCGGAACAGCCGGGCGCAGTCGGCGGCGGGGAGGCGGGCGGTCGGCTCGTCGAGGACGATGAGCTTCGCCCGCGACGCGAGCGCCCGGGCGATGGCGACCAGGGAACGCTCGGCCGGTGCGAGGTAGGCGATCGGTGTGTCGGGATCGAGATGTCCGGCGACGGTCCGCAGGGTCTCGGTGCAGCGCTCCCGGGTCCGCCGCCAGGAGATGAGTCCGGCGCGGCGCTGATATCCGGTGCTCAGGGCGATGTTCTCGGCGACCGTCATCCACTCCACCAGACCGAGATCCTGGTGGATGAAGGACATGCGGCGGGAGGCGGCATGAGTGCCGAGCGGGTGCCCATCCACCGTGATCCGCCCCGAGTCGGCGTGGTGGACGCCGGCGAGCACCTTGATGAGGGTGGACTTTCCGGCTCCGTTGGGGCCGAGGAGGGCGAGGACGCCGCCGGCGTGGATATCGAGGTCGACCCCGGCCAGCGCGAGGGTCCCGCCGAACCGCTTGCCGAGCCCGCGGATACGAACCAGAGGTTCCGCCGCGGCGGGCGGGACCGCTTGAGCAGAGGTGTCGTGAGCGTCGTGCACGGACATCTCCGGGGGTCGGACTGGCGAGCTCTTCCCGACTGGCATCAGCGATACTAGCGGCTGATATCACAATATTTCAGACATTCCGCCGCTCGCCGTGACCCCAACGGATCAGTGGACCGCCTCAGACGCCGCTGAGCCCGCATTCCGCCCAGATGACCTTGCCCTGCGGGTTGTAACGGGTCCCCCAGCTCTGCGCCAGCTGCGCGACGAGGAACAGGCCGCGTCCTCCCTCGTCGGTGGCCGCCGCGCGGCGCAGGTGCGGGGCGGTGTTGCTGGTGTCGGACACCTCGCAGATCAGGGCGCGGTCATGGAGGAGCCTCACCCGGATGGGCCCGGCCCCGTGCCGGATGGCATTGGTGACGAGCTCGCTGAGCATCAGTTCCGTGGCGAACCCGGCCTCGTCGAGTCCCCAGTCGGCCACCTGCCGGAGGGCGGCGGCGCGGACTTCGCTGACCAGGGCGGGGTCGGCGGGCAGGTCCCAGGTGGCGATCCGCTGGGGGTCGAGGGCGTGGGTGCGGGCGACGAGAAGGGCGATGTCGTCACCGGGGTGGGCGGGCGCCACGGTGTCCAGCACCACCTGGCAGGTCTCCTCGGGTGTGCGCTCCGGGTGGGCCAGGGCGCGGGCGAGCTGGTCGAGGGCCAGGTCGAGATCGCGGTGCCGGTCCTCGATGAGTCCGTCGGTGTAGAGGACCAGCTGGCTCCCTGGGGGGAGGTGGATCTCGGCGGCCTCGAAAGGCAGGCATCCGAGGCCGAGAGGGGGTCCGGCGGGCAGGTCGGGGAACGACACGGCGCCGTCGGGACGGACCAGGGCGGGTGGGGGGTGTCCGGCGCGGGCCATGGTGCACTGCTGCGTGGTCGGATCGTAGACGGCGTACAGACAGGTCGCGCCGATGATGCCTCCGCCGTCGGACGTGGGGTCCTCCCGGTCCAGGCGTCCCACGAGGTTGTCGAGATGGCTGAGGACTTCGTCCGGAGGGAAGTCGAGTTCGGCGAAGCTGCGTGCGGCGGTGCGCAGCCGGCCCATGGTGGCGGCGGAGAGCATGCCGTGGCCGACGACATCGCCGACGAAGAGGCCGACACGGGTGCCGGACAGGGGGATGACGTCGTACCAGTCTCCCCCGACGTCGGATTCGGCGGGCAGGTAGCGATGGGCGACCTCCACGGCGTCCAGGTCCGGCAGACCGTGCGGGAGCAGGCTGCGCTGCAGGGCCAGGACCATGGCGCGTTCGCGCGTGTAGCGCCGGGCGTTGTCGATGGACAGCGCGGCGCGGCTGACGAGCTCCTGGGCCAGCGAACGGTCGTCGTCCCCGAAGGGGGCGGGGTTCTGCGCCCGCGCGCGGTAAAAGAGGACGACGCCCAGGACGACGCCGCGGGCGACCAAGGGCACCGCGATGAGGGAGTGGACGAGGTCCAGCAGCCGTCCGCAGTGCTCGGGGTCGTACGCGAGCCAGTCCGAGGCCGCCGTCAGGTCCGGCTCCAGCACTGCCTGCCCGCTGATCAGACTCCGCAGCGCGGGCGTGGCCGGACCATAGTCCATCTGCTTGCCCACCGGCATGAAGGGACAGTCGTCCCGGATGCCGTGGACCACCGTACGGCGCAGGTCACCGCGGGGATCGGCGGACTCCTCGCCGCGCAGTACGGCCTCGGACAGATCGATGGTGACGTAGTCGGCCAGTCCCGGCACCGCCGTCTCAGCGAGCTCCTGGGCCGTGCGGCCCACGTCCAGGGTGGTGCCTATGCGGGCGCTGGCCTCGGACAGCAGCTCCAGGCGGCGCCGCGCGGCCAGGGCATACGTCCCGACGTGCGGCTCCCCCACCAGGACGAGCCCCCTGGCGGGCGGTGGGGAGTCGAGGTGATCGTCCGTCGTGGCCACGGACCGCGGGGAGACGGGGACGACGGCGGGCTCGGCGGGGAAGCCCGGCGGCTGCTCCGGCGGCTGCTGCGACGGCTGCTCGATCCGGCGCGGGAGGGCGAAGGGCTCGAGCGGTGCGGGGCCGTGCAGCACGGCCTCGATGACGACGCCCTCCACTCCGGAGGCACTCGTCATCGGGCGGCTCACGAGCGTGACCTGCCGGCCGTCGGAGAGGGGCACCTCGACCGCGGCCCGCTGCGCGCGGGAGATCAGCTCGGCGGCCTTCTCCATGAGGATGGCCCGGTCACGGGGGTGCAACTCGAGGGCCGGCCCGTCGACCCCGAAGCGAAGGCCGACGGCGGCTTCGGCTCCGGTGGCCAGATACGCCCGCAGCAGAGCGCGCTCACGCGCGGAACTCTGCCCCAACAGCCGCCGCTCGATGGCCCCGGCCGCCTTGCGCACCACGGTGGCCAGCGCCGGGTCGTCGACACTGCGCGGATAGCCGAGGCACAGGACGCCCTCGATGCGGCCGCTGAGCGGGTCGCGAACGGGAAGCGCGCGGCAGGCGCTGGCCTGGGAGCGCTCGGCGAAGTGTTCGGCACCGTAAACCCGGATGAGCTGCCGCTCCGCCAGGGCGAGGCCGATGCCGTTGGTACCGGCGACCTGCTCGGCGAACACGAACCCCGGGACGCTCTGGATCGCCGGGAGGCTTCTGGCCAGCGACGCCTCACCGAAACGGCGCAGGAGAACCGTCCCGTTCGCATCGGCGACGGAGATGTTCACCGCGCTGCCGGCGAACCTGGACTGCAGCCGGTCGAGCACCGGCACGGCTGCGCGGATGATCCGGTCGTCCGGGTCGATGTCCTCCCGGAAGGGAAGGTCGGACTGGTCCGGCGACAGCCCCAGAGACCGGCAGCGCTGCCAGGAACTCAGGATCGGCGTTCGTACCCCCGCCTCGACCGGCTCCCCCTGCAGAAACCGCTCACGGAAACGAGCGGGTCCCATGCCGCCTGCCGCACGGCCCGCTGGTATCGGTTCACCGCCGGACCGACTCACGCTCCGCCTCACTTGCACGTTGAATAATCCGCACTTAGGAAATATCTGGCATTGACGAGGATACGGACATTATTGACGTGAGTCACGGTTCGCAAGGCTCCGCATTCACCTCGACCGAGCGGGATCGCTGGTCAGAGGACCGCGACCGGGTTGACGGGCGAGCCCGTCCCGCCCGGGACGTTCAGCGGCGCCACGACGAGCAGGAACTCATACCGTCCCGCCTCGGCGGCCGCGGCGGAGAGCGCTTCCAGGTCGAGGTTGTCCAGCAGCGGCACCCCCATCGCGGCCACGGCCAGAGCGTGGACCGGCGAGTGCACACCGTCCACGGGCGAGGGCCGCACATCGCTGTCGCCGTCTCCGCCGAGCAGCGCGATGCCGCGCTCGGCCAGCAGCGGTACGGCGTCCACGTGGAAGCCCGCGCTCGCCCTGTCGGCGTCCCAGGGGCCGAGTTCCCCGCGGCGGCGGACGTGGCCGGAACGCAGCAGCACCGCGTCCCCCTCGCCGATCGCCACATCGAGCGCCTCCTCCGCCGCGACGATGTCCCTGGCGTGCACCGCCTGTCCCGGCTCCAGCCAGCCGACGCCGAGGACGGCGGGCAGATCGAGGAGCACACCCCGCGTGACGAGCGGCCCGAGCGCCGAGACCGCGCCGAAACGGGCGCCCGCGGCATCGACGACCTCGCGTGCCGTCCGGCCGTCGTAGAGCTGCCCCCGGTAGGCGATGTGGCACAGCGCGTCGAGGTGGGTTACCCCCTTGCCGTGGTAGTCGACGGCGATGAAGTCCTTGTGAGTGGAGGGCTCCGGGCTCTCCACGTCTCCGAGATCGGTCATGTGGTGCAGGGCGGGCTTACGGTTGTCCGGGCCGGGCCGGGTGTTCCAGGGCAGCGCCATCGGGACGACCGTCCCGGACCGCACCCCGGCCGCGGCCCGCCGCACGCGGTCCGCGGTCACATGGTTCCAGGCACCGCGATCGGCCGGGGCCCAGCGACCCCACGTGCGAACCGACTCGAAGAGGGCGTCGAACTCGGGACGGGAGACGGCAGGACCGTTGCCGGTGCCGATCGGCCCTGGATCCGGAACATAGCTGGAGGTCATCTGCACTCACCGTTCCCTGGCGCGGGAGAGCGTCGTCCTCGTGACCAGAAATCCAGCTTCGCACACGCGTCGGCCAAGGAAGCGGGTGCCGAGCGCCGTCCCGCCGCCGATGACGGGGAGGGCCGGGCCACCCGCAAGTACGACGGCACCTGCGTCATGCTCGACGAAGCCGGCTCCTGGTGGGCCCGCCGCGAGGTCAAGAAGGGCCGGCCCGGACGGCTACGTCACCGTCTCCTTCGACGAGACGACCGGCAGGACCGTGGGCTGGGAGCCCATCGCCCAGTCCGCGTTCACCAAGTGGCACACCAAGGCATTGGACCGGCTGCCGCTCGAAGGCCTGTCCCCCGGCACGTACGAGCTGATCGGCCCGAAGATCAACGGGAACCCGGAGAAGGCCGACCACCACCGGCTCGTCCGGCACGAGCATGCCGCCGTGATCGACATGCCCGGCACGCTCTCGTTCGACACCCTCCGCGACCTGTTCGCCACCACACTGGCCCCGCGCGGCTTGGAGGGCGTGGTGTGGCACCATCCCGACGGCCGTATTGGCCAAGCTCAAGGCCGCGACTTCCCGCGGCACACCGCCTGACGACCGCGGACACGCGGTAGGCCCCGAATCCGGCGCGACGGTTTCGGGGCCTTTCCTCGGCTGCCTGTGGGTGCCTGATTTCCGGCACCCACAGGCTGTCAGCCGGTCCGGGCCTGGTGATCGAGGGCCACACAGCCTGAGCGCCGCGCTCCGGGCGAGACGGTTCAGGAACACGGGGGTGACGGTCTCGTCACGCCCGTGCTGCCACCCTTCATCGAGGGTGTCGACAGGACACCGAGTTCCTGTCGGCACCGACATGCCGTGGGAGGGTTCCGTCCGATGCCACCGCCAAAGGCTCTCGCGCTGCGGCCAAGGGCGACGAAGACGGCACCTGTCCCCACGCAAGACCGGCCAGAAGTACGCGGCCCCGCGCAACCCCACTTCCCTCCGTCCAACGCGGCGGTGACGGCCGCTCTGGCCGGCGGGCGCGGGACGGCGCCGCTTCCGCCGTTGTCGGCCCGAATGGCGCCCGCCGGGCAGGACATGGTGGGCAACGGCGCGGTCGCGGCGGCTCGCCGTACGGAACCCGACCCTCGGCAACCGCCTGCGGCGGAACAGACGTCGGCACCGGCACCGGCACCGGCACCGGCGGACACCGTGGAGGCGGCGCCCGCGGCCGCGGCCTCCGGCGCCGCGCCGGATGTGAAGGCACGTCCGGGCCCGGGCGCGGATCCGAAGTTCGCGACGCTGAAGAAGGACGTGCAGCGCAAGAAACGATCGGTCGCGAGCTCGCATCCGCCCCCGAGGACGGAAGCGGCGGCGGCGCAGGACGCGGCCCTGCCGCCCAAGGACGACGAAGAGGCGCAGGGCAAGACCGCCAACGCCGAGAAGATGAACGAGTCCCAGCCGAAGGAGTTCGACAAGGACGCGTTCATCAGGGCGGTCGAGAAGGCGATCGCCGAGAAGGCGCCGAAGAACCTGGACGAGGCGGACAAGTTCGCCGACTCCGGCAAGGCCGACGAGGTGCGGGCCGAGGTGCAGGGCAAGGTCGGCGAGGGCAAGACGGACTCGGCCGAGCAGATCGCCACGACGACCGCGGCACCGCCGGACACCTCCGCGGCCGTGCCCAAGGAGGTCGTACCGCTGGCCGCCGACCGGCCGCCTGGAACACCCGCCGCCCCGAATTCGGCGAACGCCGTCCCGGACAAGCTGCCGCCGTCGGCCACGGACATGTCCGCGGGTCCCGCACGGGTCGACCAGCAGATGGCGGACACGCAGGTCACCGAGACACAGCTGAAGAAGTCCAACGAGCCCAGCTTCAACAACGCCTTGGGTGAGAAGAAGGCCGCCGAGCAGCACTCCGCTGCGGCCCCCGGCCAGGTGCGCGGGCACGAGAAGAAGGAGCTGCGCGCCGCCACCGCACAGGCGCAGCGGCTCGGCGCCGCCGCGATGGGCGCGATAGGCGCCCAGCGGGTGCGGACCGGGCAGCAGGTCGGTGGGGGCAAGGCCGGCGCCAAGGGCCGGGACGAGGAGAAGCGGGCCCAGGTCACGGCGATCCTGCAAGGTGTCTTCGACACCATGAAGAAGGACGTCGAGGCGATCCTCGACGGCCTCGACAAGCTCGTCGACGACCAGTTCGGCAGGGATGAGAAGGCGGCGCGGGACGCGTTCACCGCCGAACACAAGCGGAAGATGGAGGAGTACAAGGACCGGCGGTACTCGGGCGTGATCGGCAAGGGGCGCTGGGTCCGGGACCTGTTCGCCGGGCTGCCCGCCGAAGCCGACAAGATCTTCGAGGAGGCCCGCGACAACTACGTCCGCCGGATGCGGCAGGTGATCTCCGATGTCGCCGACACCATCGGCGGCGAGCTGAACCGGGCGAAGCGCCGCATCGCACAGGGCCGGACCGAACTGCAGGCCGCGGTGCGCAAACTCCCGGCCGACCTGCGGTCCATCGGACAGCAGGCGGCCGCCGAGTTCACCGACAAGTTCGACGAACTCACCCAGTCCGTGGACGACAAGGGCACGCAGCTCGTCGACACGCTGGCCACCAAGTACACCGACGCGCTCAAGTCCGTCGACGACGAGATCGCCGCGGAGAAGGAGAAGAACAAGGGCCTCGTGGCCAAGGCCGTGGACGCGGTCAAGTCCGTCATCAACACCATCCTGGAGCTGAAGCGGCTGCTGCTGTCGGTCCTGGCCAAGGCCGCGTCGGCGGTCATGCTGATCCTCAAGGATCCGATCGGCTTCCTGCGCAACCTGGTCTCGGCCGTCGGCGCCGGCCTGCGGCAGTTCCTGGCGAACATCGGCCGCCACCTGCAGCAGGGCATCATGTCCTGGCTGTTGGGCAAGACGGCCGAGGCGGGCATCGAGCTGCCGTCGAAGTTCGACGCGCAGGGCGTCCTGAAGATGCTCGCCTCCCTGCTCGGGCTGACCTGGCAGAACATCCGCGCCCGGATCGTCCGCAAGGTTCCGAAGATGGAACCGGCGATCGCGGCGGCCGAAACCGCGGTGCCGCTGGTCGCGGAGGTCCGCAAGCGGGGCGTCGCGGGGATGTGGGAGGACCTCAAGACGCGCGTGGGCGACCTGAAGAAGGAACTGCTCGACAAGGTCATCGCTTATGTGACGCCCACGATCATCCAGGCCGGGATCATGTGGGTGATCTCGTTGCTCAACCCGGCGTCCGCGTTCGTCCGGGCGGTGAAGCTGATCATCGACATCGTGCGCTTCATCGTCACCCAGGCGCGCCAGATCTTCGAGTTCGTGAACACCGTGCTGGACGCGGTCATCTCGATCGCGAGGGGCGGCAGCGGCGGCGTCCCGGGCCTGATCGAACGCGCCCTGGCCCGCTCCATCCCGGTCCTGCTGGGCGTCCTGGCCGCGATCCTGGGCGTGGGCGGCATCGCCTCCAAGGTCAAGCAGATCGTCCAGGCCCTCTCCAAGCCGGTGAACCGAGCGGTGGACTGGGTGATCGACAAGATCGTCGGCCTGGTGAAGAAGCTCTGGGCCAAGATCAAGAACAGTAAGGCGTGGTCCAAGGCCAAGGACAAGAGCGGCAAAGCGTTGGCCAAGGTCAAGGACAAGAGCAAAAAAGCATGGGCCAAGGTCAAAGAAAAGACGGCGGCCGTCTTCAGCTGGATCGCTCAGAAGATCACCGGAAAGACCATCGCAAAACCCTTCGCCATGGCTTCCGGGGAGCGGCACACCCTTACCGCCCATCCCTCCGGCTCCGGCTTGAAGATCACCATCGCAAGTGCGTTCGCCGGTGAGATCCGGCTTGTGATGACGAAGGTGGAGGCCGAAGCGAAAAGCCTGCCCGAGCCCGAGAAGTCGAAGGCACTGTCGGCCATCTCCGGCGTCAAGAGCCAGCTCACGCGGATGTCCACAGCGGAAAAGAAATGGCTTTCGAGCAAGGCGGCGGCTGAGAAGGACGTCAAGAAACGCGTGGAGAAGCGGAAAGCGAAGGGCAAGATCAAGACCGCGGCGGAGGCCGAGGCGCTCAGCAAGCAATGGCTCGCCGAGAAGGAGCAGAGGCTTTACCAACCCATCGAAGAGCTCCTTGCCGCTCAGATCAGAGAGCTGAGCAAGCTCAAGAGCATGCAGCAGTTCGTCCAGGTGCGGGAATCGGACACCCGCCGTCTGCCGCGCGGTTACGACGTCCGCACTCGACTCTATGTCCTGAAGAGCCAGTGGAAGTCAAAGTCCTCTGCTTGGCGCACGAAGGAGAAGAAGACCGTCGTGGATACTGTGCGGACGGCCCTGGCTTCGGGGCAGACGCCGGCCTCCCGGGCCAAGCTGGTCCAGCTCGACAAGCTGTACCAGTTGCCTGACGACGCGCTCGACTTGTTCGACGACGGAAAGCTCACGGTCAACCATGTCACGAAGACTCGATACGATGTCGACCACAAACGCGCCCTGGCCCAGCACTGGAAAGAAGCCGGGTATAAGTCGGACGACGCAGAGCGCCGGGGACACACGGTCAACGAGTCGAACTGGCGGCTCATCACCCGTTCCAAGAACGCCAGCCTCCAGGCGGGCGGGCATCACTACCATGAACAGCGCGATCTTGGCAAATCGTTCACCAGCGAGCTCGCGGACGGCGGGATTCCCAACGCCAAGCGGATCGACGGCCGCCCCCTCCTTGACGAGCACGAGAGGCCGATCGTCTGATGAAGCTCACCGTCCCGCCCACCCCGGTGGCCCTCACCAACCCGTCACTGGTCACCTGTGTCGCGATCAGTCCGGACAGCAGGGATGTGGTCGTGGGCCAAGTGGCCACAGACGAGCATCCAGCGCTGAGCCGGTGGAGCTTGCCCGGCCTGTCTCCGCTTCCCGGGCCGGAGCCCTGCCCGCTCGCCCCCGACCGGGACACGTGCAACGTCCTGGCTCGCTCGGAGCAAGGTCTGCTGGCCGTGGCCGGCATGAGCACCCAGCAACTGGTTGTCATGGATACAGCAGGAGGCGCGCGGACCACGCCGGTTGACGGGGCAGTAATGTGGGCGGCACTGGCCGGTGGGCTGCTTGCCAGCAGTGGCACCGAAACCCGGATTCAGGACCTCGCCTCGGGCAGAATCATCTGGCGTCAGCAGCCTTCGGCTCCACGGGAGCCGAGCCATTCGAGCCTGGCCCCACAGATCGCCTTCCGGCCGGACCAGCAGGCGTTCGCGGTGGGAGGTTCCGGGGAACCCACCATCCTCGTATACCCGCTGGCCGGAGCCGACACGCTGCCGGACGCGGACCCCTTGGCCACGCTGTCCGGAGCGCCGGAGCGGTTGCGCTGGCTCGGGTTCAGCCCCGGCGGGGAGTACCTCGTGGCGGTCGATGCGTACGCCAACAGCACGGTCATCTGGCGTTCCGGGGACATCGAGCCCCATCTGCCGGACCTCTTCGGCGAGCATGCCCATGACTACTGGTCCATCGCCTTGCACCCGGATGGCGAGCACTGCGCGATGGGCATGCTGTCCGGATATATCGACCTCTACCGACTGTCCGACGGCGAGCTGCTCGACTCCCAGCAGCAGCACCTGGGGCGCGTGCAGGCGCTCGCCTTCGCCCCGGACGGCTCGCTGCTGCTCAGCGGCGGGGACGACGGCAAGCTGTTGGCGTGGCCGGTCGGCTGATGCCGGCTTCGGCGCGAGGCCGCCCGGTGTCAGAGCGCACGAGCGGACTTGTCCTTCGGTGCCACGATCACCAGCGGCGGTGATGCGGTCGGCGCCATGTGCAACGCCGCTTTCGCCACCGCCGCGTTGCCCATTTGATCATGACCCGCAAGGACCATGGGGCCCATCGGCGCCGGATGACGCACCGCCTGGGCCACCGTCGCGTTACTCACGGGCACCGGAGCCGGAGCCGGCACCTGGCGGGTGGCCGTCGCCGTCTCCTGGGCGCGGGCCGGTGGGACCGGGGCCACGAGCCGGTGCAGGGAGAGCGGGGGTTCGGTGGGCAGCATCGGTGTCACCCCGGGGTTCCGTCGTCGAGCAGATGGGCGTGCGGGCCGAGTTCGGTCGGGCGGAGGAGGCGGGCCTCGCGCTGGAATTGGCGGGCCACGCCGCGGACGACGTGGCGCATGGCAATCGTAGCGCCACCGCTGTCCGCCGCGGCGAGGGCGGCGGTACGGGCGGCCGCGGTGATGGCGGCGCCGGTCATGTCCAGGCGGGCCAGGGCGTCCAGGTCCACGTCGGGCGCGAGCGGGGCCTCCTCGGGGAAGGCGATGCGCCACAGTCTGCGGCGTTCGGCGGCGGCCGGGCGGGGGAAGTGGACGACGAAGTGGAAGCGCCGGGTGAAGGCGGGGTCGATGTTGTCCTTCAGATTGCTGGTCAGGATCACCAGGCCGTCGCTGGCTTCCAGGCGTTGCAGCAGGTAGCCGACTTCCAGGTTGGCGTACCGGTCGGTGCCGTGCTTCACCTCGCCGCGCTTTCCGAACAGGGCGTCGGCCTCGTCGAAGAGCAGCACCGCGTGGCTCTCCTCGGCCTGCCGGAAGGCGATCTCCATGTTCTTCTCCGTCTCGCCGACCCATTTGGAGACGACCTGGGCGAGGTCCACCTTGAGCAGTTCCAGGCCGAGCATGCCGGTGACGATCTCGGCGGACATGGTCTTGCCGGTTCCGGGCTCTCCGGTGAAGAGTGCCTTGACCCCGCCGTGCCCCGAGCGGCGGGCGAAGCCCCAGCTCTCGGCGATCCGGGGCCAGGCGCGGAAGGCCGACGCGATTTCCAGGATCTGGCGGAACTGGACGTCGGGCAGGACCAGGTCGTCGACGGTGCGCCGGGGCACGATCGAGTGGACGGCGCTGCCGCTGCGTCCGCGGGTGACGGTGGCGATGGCGGGTTCGACGTGGTCGGCGACCGGCTCCGGGTGTCCGTTGCCTGCCAGGCGTGCTCCGGCGTCCGCGACCGAGGCCACGGCGCGCAGTTCGCCGCCGCTCATCCGGTACCGGACGGCGAGGTCTTCGAGGAGGGTTCCGTTCAGGTCCGGGAGCGCGGCCGACCACATCGCCCGACGGTCGGTGAACCCCGGTACCGGAACGGTGAGTTCGGCGTACCCGCGCGCGGCGAGCAGGCCCGCCGGACGCCAGGGCTTCAGGCCGGTCAGGCACACCGGCACGCGCGAGCGCAGCAGCGCGGCGGACACCGCGTCGGCGTGCGGCCGCTGCGGCTCCCCGTGCAGATCGTCGGTGGGGATCCACAGCACCGCGCCCAGCACGGCGGCCGTCCGCAGGTCGGCCTCGGGGTCGTCGGTCAGGGTCCGCAGCGGTGCTCCCGCTGCCCGGGCCAGCGCCTGGACGGCATCGAGCTGGCCGTCGGGCGGGCAGCCCCACAGCCCGGCCAGGTCGATGTCGCCGGAGCCGAGCGCACGGCCCAGCCGGGTGAGTCGCTCCGAGGACAGGTACGGGGACAGCACGCGCGGCTCCGGCGGCGCGACCTCGCCGGGGTCGTGGCCGAGCAGTCCGACGTCGCCGCCCCAGCCCAGCAGGAAGTCCAGCACCCCGGGGCCGAGGACCAGTTCCTGGGCGAGCTCGACCGCGGACTCGCCGTGCGCGCGCAGCAGACCGTACCGACGCAGCGGCCCCGCCGGGCCGAGGGAGCGGCGCAGGGCGAGGCGGGCCGCCGCGCTGTCCGCGCCAACACCCACCAGCAGTTCCACGCTCGGCAGCCGCCGGTTCAGGTTGTCCACGATGTAGGCGTAGATCCGCTCGTAGCCGCGGTCCAGTTCGGGCGCGGCGGCCAGGAGCAGCGCGTCCTGTTCCGCGCGGGTCAGGCCGAAGCGGGTGGCGAGGGCGTCCAGTGGCAGGGTGGTGCCCTCGGCGGCCGCGCGCCGCCTCAGCTCCCGTTCGGCTTCCGGCTCCGTCGGTCGGGGTACGTACGGCTCGGCCATGGTGTCGGTGAAAGCGTGCACCTCGCCGAGCAGCACCTCGACCTGTTCGTCGGTCACGCAGTACGGCGTGAGGTCCGGCCGGGTGAGCCGGGCGGCGAGCCGGGCCTGGCGCTCGACGGCGGTGCGCAGCGCCCGGTGCACCTCGGCCAGCCGCATCCTCAGGTGTTCCCGTGCCGGTTCGCCCATACGCCTCACCCGGCCGAGAAGGTCAGGGTCCGGCCGCCCAGCCAGACCACGTCGGGTACATCGGCGAGCAGGCCGCCGCGCAGGAGATCCGCGTGGCGCCGTCCCATCGGGACGCGTACCCGGACGGCCGCGGTTTCGTATCGCACCGTGGCCTCCAGGTCGGCGAAGCGGCTCAGGACCAGCAGTGGATCCGGTGTCTCGCGGTCGCGCCAGAGCGTCCAGGCGATGGTGGACAGGCCGAGCGCCGCGGCCAGGGTGACGGTGCGCTCCAGGCCGCCGTCCGGTGCGAGCGGCACCGCCCGGCGCTCGGTGACCAGGGCGGTCACCAGGTCCGCGAGCCGCTCGGCGTGGGCGGGCAGCGCGGCGGCGAGCCGCGTGTCCGGTGTCGTGCCCGCGGCGGTCCACAGCGGTGTGCGCCAGGGCAGCCGCGTCACCGGATCGCGGCGCAGCGGCCGTACGCCGGTGAGGAACGGTACGCCCGCCGAGGCGAGTTCGCGCAGGGTGCCGGGAGGCAGGGGGCCGTCGCAGAGCAGCACGGACGGCCGCCCGCACGCCTGCCAGTGCGGCAGCAGCCCGGCGGCCTCCGCGGCCCAGGCGATCGGGAACATTCCCTGGGCGTCGACGAGGAGCAACCCCCCGTCGGCTTGCGCGGTCCCCGTGATCAGGAGCGGATCGGCGGGGTCGTGGCCGCGGCACACGGACAGCGCCAGGACGCCGTCGAGGACCGGGAGCGCGGGGCGCGCCTGGCGGGCGAAGGCGGCCAGCCGTTCCTCGGCGACGGGTGGGTGGAGGCCGGCGAAGGCGGCCGCGGCCTCGCCGTCCCCGTCGGCGCGGCGCCAGCCCCGTGCGGTCACGCCCAGCACGTTGTACGCCAGTGCCGCCGCGAACAGCGGTGCTTCCTCGGCCAGTTCGACGCCTGCCAGGGCAGGGCCGATCGCGTCGAGGTACCCGATGCGTGCCAGTGGCCCGGCGAGCAGGAAGGGCAGCGCGGAGCGCACCCGTACCTCATCGTGGGTACGCACCTCGTCGGGGGTGCGTACCAGGGCGGTGCCGCTCGCCGCCCCGGGTCGCTCCTCGGCGGCCCGGTCGTACGGGCCCGCCGACGACCGCGCCAGCCGTACCGCCTCCTCGCGGTCCGCCGACGCCAGGAAGCCGGCGAGCACCCGGGGCAGGTCCGCCGCGTCGACGCCCGCGACCGCGGCGCGCAGACGCTCGGGCAGCGCCTCGGCGGCCCCGGGCCGGGCGGCCTCGCCGCGCGGGCCGGCGGGAGGAGGGGCCGCCGCGAGGGCGCGCCCGACGAGTTCGGCGAGCAGCCGTGCCGCCGCCGTGTCGTCGACGCCGAGCAGGGCGAGCAGGTACGCCCGCACCGACTCGTCCGGCACCAGCGCCAGCAGGGCGTCCAGTTCGCCGCGCTCGGCGAGTTCGGCGAAGAGCGCGGCGGCGCTCGGGACGGTCCACGGGTCCGGCGCCTTTGCGAAGGACTCCTCGAACGGCACGGCGCCGGCGCTGTCGCCGCCGGGCGCGTCGACGGGCAGCTCCACCACCGGTACTGGCGCGAAGTGCACCTCGACGGGCGGCCCGCCGCCCGCGGGCCGCCCGGTCCCTCCGGGGCGGCCCGGCCGGATGGTGACGGTCAGCGGCTCGGTGATCTCCACGTCCGGCCCGTCGGCCGACAGCCGCTCGGCGAAGTGGTCCTCCAGCAACGCCGGCAGGGCGTCGACCACCTGTCGGATCAGGTCGCGTGGCTCGGGTCCCCAGCTCCACCCACCGCGCCGGACCACCGTCACGGTGCACCGGTGCACCGTGATGTCACCGGTCTCGTCGGCGGTCGGCGCGGTGGGCGCGCTCACGTCACTTTCTCCATCTCCAGGTGGCCCGCCCAGCCGGCGGCGAGCACCAGCACACCGTGCACGCTGTCCGCGACGAGGGTCACCGGCAGTTTCACCTGGGTCTGCTGGGCCGGGATCTCCCCGGCCAGCACATGGGTGTCCTGCTCGTCGGAGACCAGGGCGACGACGGGGGTGGGGCCGGCCGCGGCGACCTTCACGGTGATGGTGAGCCCGTCCTTGGCCAGCGCGATGCCGTCGGTCCACGACGCGAGGCGCACCAGCGCCGGTTTGGGTTTGCCGTCGGACGTCACCTCGACACCGAAGGCCAGCGGATCGGTGAGGGCGTCCGGTTCGTCGTCCACGGGCGCCACGGCGAGGTCCCTGACGCCCAGCGGAAGGGTCGCGATACGGCCTCCGCCCAGGGAGACGCGCAACGGCAGCGCGCGTCCGACGAGCGCGGCCACATCGGCCGGGGCACCGGCGCCGGTCAGGGCCAGCGCGCCCACGACGTGGCCGGTGGCGACCGCGTACACCACGGAAAGAGCCATCGTCAGCCACCGCCGTTCGTTGCCGCGACCGTCGCCACGGCGAGGAAGTCGACCGTCCCGGGCTGTTCGACGACCTTGGCCGGGGTCACCAGGGGGTTGTACAGGCGCACCCGGCAGCGGACCCGCCGGTCGCCGTCCACGGTGGCCTCCACCGGGCTGTACAGCGTCGCGTCCGCCAAGGGTGGTGTGCGCGGGGTCAGATGGACGTGGATCACCACCCGGCCGTCGGCGACCTGTTCCGGGGTGATGCCGGACGGCAGTGGCAGCAGCATCCCGTCGGTGGCCGTCCCGGAGGCCACCAGTGTGCTGCCGGCCGACATCCGGCCGCTGAAGCTGCCCTCGATCGCGAGGTTGCCGTTGGCGGCCACGGTCATCAGCGGGGTGACCGCGCCACTGCCCTGGTAGAGGCCGAAGATCAGGCTCGGCTGCTCGCCGCCGGACAGCACGAGCGCGGGCTTGCCCTCCTGGGCCTCGAGGTCCGTTCGCAGGGTCAGCGCGCCCGATGCGGCCGAGACGGTGTCCGCGCGCACGCCCGCGAAGCGCACCGCGACCCCGCGCGCCGTGGTCTCGACGCCGCTGAAGTGGCCGTCCGCCCATCGGACGTAGCCCAGCAGGATGAGCCAGCGGGCGGGCGGATCGGCCGGTGGATCGCCGATCGCGGGCGGTCTCTGCTCCGCGACCAGCCGTTCGTCGCCGAGGCGCCCGAAAAGGATCTGGTGCGACTCCTCCACGCGGGTCTTCGTGGCGTTCCCGGAGCAGGAGACCGGCCCGGGGGGTTGGGCCGGTTCCCGGTCGGCGGAAGTGAGGAAGACCGGGTAGGGGTCGTCCCTCGGCTGGTCCGCGCCGTTGACCTCTTCGAAGTCGCTCTCGCGCAGTACGACCGGCTCGGTGACGACCACCTCGCGGCCGGTCCCGTCGACGGCGATCCCGGCCGAGACGCTCACCTCGACATGGCGGACGCCCGTCAGAGGGTCGGTGCGGGGCTCGGTGACGAGGCCGAGCCCTTCGACGACGCCCCACTCGTGCAGGTGCCGCGCGTGCCGGGCGGCCCGGCCGCGCGCGTACTCCACTGTGGCCGACAGGTCCGCGGCGGCCAGTACCTGGCCCTCGTGGAAGGCGGGGCGCAGCGGGCCCGTCATGGCGTCTCACCGGACTTTCGGGTACGGGGCGACCGGGCGCGCTTGGCCGGCGGCCTGGCGGGCTCGTCAGCATGGTCCGGTGCTTGATCCGGTGCTTGATCCGGCGCTTGATCCGGCGCCTGGCCCGCTGCCTGCTCCGACGCGCCTTCGAGCTCCGCGAGGCGGGGCCCGAGCCGTTCCGGCACTTGCTCCTCCAGGTGGCTCACCTGCGTCCGGGCGCTGCCCAATTGGCCGCGCAGCCCCTCCACAGCAGCGGTGAGATCGGCGACTTGCGTCCTGAGCCGGGCGAGTTCCCGCATGCTGTCGGTGACTTCGCTGGGGGTCGTGTAGACCTGTTCGTGCAGTTCCTTGGGCGGCGTCTCGCCGGGTGCGGGAGTCAGCAGCAGGGACAGCATCTCCTCCAGGTCCCCGGTGCGCGGCCAGTCGCCGAGCAGTCCCTCGGCGTACGGGCGTGCCACCGGACCCTCGGACGGGAGCGTCGGCTTCTGGTACCGCGGCACCGGTTGGCAGCACACGCGCTCGGCGAGCTCCCGCAGCCGGTAGAGCTTGGGCAGCCACTCGCCGTACGCCGATCCGCCCGGGAGCACCTGCTCCCGGGTGGCGGAGCAGACCCGTACGACATCGCAGCCGTCCAGCTCCAGATGTGCGAGCAGGACGTCGGTGTCGGTGCAGTCGCCGCACGGCGGATTCAGCGTGGCGCACCCCGCGTCGGTCAGGAACCGGCGCACCGCGGTGCCCAGGGCGGCGGCCGTTTCCGCGATCTGCTGCACCTCGGCGATGGTCGTCTTC
The DNA here is from genome assembly GCF_033793745.1 of Streptomyces sp. ME19-01-6. Taxonomy (NCBI): domain Bacteria; kingdom Bacillati; phylum Actinomycetota; class Actinomycetes; order Kitasatosporales; family Streptomycetaceae; genus Streptomyces; species Streptomyces sp. ME19-01-6. Next base: position 414,083 of record NZ_JARAXF010000002.1, read on the forward strand.
TCGGTGCTGTCCGGCGGCGGGGGCGGCAGCAGCGGCGGTACGTCAACGGCGGCGACGTCCGCGCGCAGCGCGCAGTCGGCGAGGTCGGCGGCCTGCTCCAGCCGGCCCAGCAGCCACTCCCTGATCAGGGCGATGTCCGCGCGGAACTCCACCCGCAACGCGTGGCCGAGCGGCGTGCCCTGGGCCAGCATGCGCACTTCCAGCGGCGCGTCCGGGTCGCCCCCCTCCGGTACGACCCGGGCCGCGGTCTCGGTGACGACGGCCTGGGCAATCGTGCGGCGCAGCGGGTCGGGCCACGCCGCTTCCACGTCGGCGCCCCTGAGCCGCTCGCACGCCGTGCCCAGGACGCCGCGGGCCTCCCGCACGGTGGCGAGGTCCGGGTAGTCCTTCCTGAGCCGGTCCTGCCCGGCCGGGTCGTAGGTGTCGAACCGCGCGACGGCGGCGGCCAGCGCGCGTACGTGTTCGGTCGTCTCACGGGCCGTCGGCGGGGGCGGCGCCCCCTCGCCGCCCGCGTTCTGGCGCAGCCACGCGAAGGCGGTGGCGTACCGCTGCGCGTCGGCGGCGTCGAAGCGGAAGGCCCGGCCGGTGCCGAGGGACGCGACGAGGAGGGCGTCGGCGTAGTGCGCGAGCCGCCGGTCGCGGGTGCGGGCCCGGTCGGCCCGCGCGAGGTCGCCGAGGTTCGCGAGGAGCCGGGTGCCGGGGTTGTGGCGGTGGTCCTCGAAGTCGTCGCGCCTGACGACGAAGCTGAACCCCTCCTGGATCCTGGAGGATACGCATCCCGGTGAGGGGCAGGGCTCCTCCGTGGCGTACGGTGCCACCGGCTCGACGGGGAGCTCCTGGTAGCGCACGTAGAGCCCGTAGCGGCGCCCGCCGCCGTCGGCGTCGTTGTCGTCGTCGGCACAGTTTTCCCCGCAGTCCACGCCGAGGGCGCTGACGCGCCCCTCCCGCACCAGTGCCCGTACGTCGACCCGTTCGGTGCAGCGCACCACGATGTCGTTTCCGCCGCAGTCCAGCGCGTGTCCGGGGTGGACCGCCACGGTTCCGCCGCCGCACGGGTCGCAGGTGACGCCGAGGCCGCAGATGACTCCCGGGCCGTACAGGGACCGGTTGTGCAGTCTGCGCTTCGCCGTCGTGTACTCGACCAGCAGGCTGAGATCGTCCTCGGTCAGCAGTTGCCCGGCGAAGAAGCGGGGACGTACGAAGGCGGAGGTCCGGGTGGCGTCGCCCCCGCAGCCGCATCCGCAGTCTGTTCGCATGATCAGCGCTCCTTCACGAAGAACCAGCTCTCGAAGACGTCCCCGCCCGCACCGGTGCCGGACGTCCAGGGACCGATGCCCGAGGGCGGGAGGTCGCAGCCGCCGTGCGCCGCCGACGGGGTCGCCTCGGCGTCGATGGTCGGTACCCGTCCGCCGACATGGGTGCCGTCGACCGGGCGGCAGCAGCGGTCGAGGATGAACGCGGCACGGACGGTGATCAGTACGCGGTCGCCGTCCTGCAGCGTCTCGCGCGTGGTCTGGCGGTAGCGGAACTGCCGGGTGAACTCGTCGCATGCACCGTCTGTTCCGGGGTCCGGTTCGGCGTCCGGTTCGGCGAACGCGCCGCCCATGTACCAGGTGGAGGCGTTGCGGCCGCTGCCGCCCTCGATCACCTGCAGCTCCACCACACCGGGCCGCAGCGTGTCGGACCGTACGCCGGCGGAGAACCGCACCACGAGCCCGCCGTCCTCGTCCTGGGTGCCGAGGAGGGCCTTGGCCTCGTCGATGGTGTAGGTGTGTCCGTGGATCCAGTTGATACCGGTGATCACCGTGGGCAGGTGGCGGCCGAACGGGCGGCGTACGTTCATGTGGATCTGGTGGCGGCGCACCGGCTCGTGCCAGTCCACGCAGTCGATCCTGGCCAGCCACAGCACCTTGTGCCCGCAAGGGGTGCAGCACGTGTCACAGCGCTCGTCCACCGGCGGCTCGCACCCGGTGACCCGTACCCTGTGGCACTCCTCCGTCCAGCCGAACTCGCAGTCGGAGGTGTCCGCGCAGGCGTCGTTGTAGACGGCGCGGGTGGGCTCGACGGGCCGCTCGGCGTACTCGATGCCGACCCAGACGGTGTCGGTGTCCCGCTCGTGCGCGGGCAGCGCCTTCCACAAGTCGATCACGCAGCCGCCGCGCACCACGACCTCATTGCCGTCGCAGTCCACGGCGAGACCGGGAGTGATCTTCACCTTGGCCCTGCGCCGGGTGCGCTCCGGCTCGGCACCGCCCTCTTCCACGCTCTCCTCGGGCTGCGCGGACTCCCCGGCGGAATCCGGCGGGCAGTCGTCCTCGTCCCGCGGCACCGGTTCCACGTGCAGGCCGCACACCACGCCGTAGCCGAGAAGACTGCGCATGCGCAGTCTCAACTTCTCGCGGTAATACTCCTGTTCACGCTGGAAGTCCCGCGCGCCCAGCATCTGGCCGTGGAAGTACCGCAGCCGACGCAGCGGTGGCGCGTCGAACTCCCCTGTCCTTGATGTCCCTGGCTCCGTCATCGCCCCGTCCTCTCACGACACTCGCGTATGCACACCGACGGCGGAGACGACTCCGACGCCCACTCCTCGGCGCAACCCTCTCGGTCCCGGCCTCAGCACCCCGTCGCGGTTCAGCCGCACGGGGTGCGCCCCGCCCAGTACGGGCGCCGGCAGCGGGACGAACGCCGTGTCCACGCCGACCGTGGACCGCGAACCGACCACGAACCCCGCGCCGCCGGTCCGTACCGACCCCACCGTGTGCGCGGGCGCCTGCCGCTCCACCAGCCGCCGCAGCGCCGTCCCGTCCGCCGATCCGGCGGGCAGGAGCACCCGGAACCGGTGCGCGTGCGCGGTGAACGGGTCGCTGTCCGGCGCGCCGAACGCGCGCAGTGGCGCCGCGCCCAGCGCCGAGCCGCCGACCCGGAACCGGCTCGCCGACCGGCCGAACAGCCGTACGGCGCCGAGCCCTTGGGCCTGAGCGGGCCCCCTTCCGGAGCCGCCGAGGGCCTCGCGCAGATGCGCCCAGCGGCGGTCCGTCGCCAGCTCGTCGAGGACCGGGGCCACCCCGAACACGACGCGCACCGCCTCCCGCAACGCCCACGGCGTGCCCCGGCGCCGGTACAGCTCCGGGGCCGCGGCCAGCAGCGCGCGCCGGGTGGCGGCGTCCCAGCCCGCCTCGAACGACAGGCCCAGCAGACCGGCCAGCCACGGCAGCACCCGGTCCGGGACGCCTGCGGGGTCGAGGAGCGCCGGATACCGCTCGATCACCCGGTCGAGCTGATCGAGCGTGGCGTCGAACAGCGACAGGAAGCGCTCGGTGAAGTCGTCGGCCGCGGGGTCCTGGCGGAACGCGGGCGGCAGCAGGTCCGCGCTGGTGGCCCGGGGGAAGTCCAGCCGGATCCGGCGGACGACCGGAGTCGTACCGCCGTCGCCCGACAGCCGCAGCCGCAGCCGCAGGAAGCGGCCGGGCGGCTGGTCGACGAGGAAGTCCGTGATACCGGGGGCCGACGCCTGCCAGTCGCTCTCCTCGTACCGGCCGTCCTCGCTCACCACGATCTCGACGGCGGCCGCCGTCCCGGCGGGCACCTCGGCGTCCACGCGTACGCGGTGCCAGCGGCACCGCGAGATGCCGCTGTCGATCAGGGCGGTGACGTACGACCCGCTGGTCAGGTAGGCGTCGGTGGCCGGCGGCGCGGGATTGCGGGGCAGGCCCTGCCAGGTGAAGCAGGTGGTCTCGAGGCCGTCGGGGCCCTTCTCGCTCAGGCAGAACCCGTCCTCGTCAGCCGAGGTGAGCGCGGACGGCGGCAGGACCGCGGCCAGTTCGTCCACGCTGACGGTACGGAAGGGGCGGCGGTGACCGCCCCGGTGGATCCTGAGCCGCCCGCCGTCATCGGTGAGCAGCCATACGCTTCGTTCCGGTCCGGTGCGCAGGCCGATGACCTCACCGCGCGCGCCGGTGCGCAGCACGCCGCGGAAGCCGCCCGTCGAGTCGAACCGCCGCAGGTCCGTGCTGCCCTGACAGGCCACCAGGACCTCATCGTCGGCGGCCGCGGCGGCCCACCGCGGCCGCTCGGCCCGGATCACACCGGCGAGTTGCCCGCCCTCGTGACGCCACACCAGGACCCGGTCGGACTCCACCACGGCCAGCCGGTGGCCGCGCGCGGCGACGGAGACCGGCTCGCGCAGCAGGCCGGGGTCGCAGCCGGGCGGCCAGAGGGGGGTGAAGGCGCCGCTGCAGACGTCGCGGCGCAGCAGCCGCCGCTCGCCCGGGACGAGCAGGTACCAGGCGCAGGGCCCGCACCCCGGCGCGAGGCGCGGATCGGGGAACCACGGCAGCAGTTCGGCCCTGGTGGGGCCTTCCGGCGCGGTGCCGCGGTAGGCGAGCCGGAGGCCGGCCGGGTCGTCGAAGCCGACGATGCCGTCGGTGCCGTCGGTGCCCGGCTCGCCGCCGCCGGTGGACTCGTCCCAGCCGACGTAAGTGTCGAGGAGCCGGAAGGTCGCGGGGTGTGGTGTGCACGTCATGGCTGGTCTCCTACCGGGATCAGCAGCGGGCGCTCCGGCCAGACGAGGGTGTGGGGCGGGAGGGCGTGGTCGGTGCAGGGCGGGTGGCGCACTCCGTCGACGGTGAGCGAGAGCCGGGTGACGGCCAGCACCCCGTCGACCGCCAGGAGCCGTCGGACCAGCGCCGTGTGGCGCAGCGCGCCGCCGAACGGCCAGCCCGCGCCGTCCTCCCCGCCGCGCAGCGGATCCAGGTAGGTGCGCACCGCGTCACCGGCCCGGGCCAGGACGTCGGCCCGGTCGAGGTCCGGGTCCAGCGTGACCCAGGACTCCACTCCGACGCGTCGGTACGGCGCGGGGGCGGCGACCACCGTGACCCCGGCGGGGGCGGCTTCGCGCGACAGGAAGTCGGCGACGGCCCGTAGGGTCGCGGCGGTGGGGACCGGCGGTTCGCCGGTGTCGTCGCCCGACGACGCCGGCGGCACCGAAGGCACGACGAGGACTCCCACGACGCCGGGGATCGGCACCCCGGCGAAGTCGGGGTGCAGGCCGGGCACGCCCCGGGCGCGGGCCACCGACGCACCGGGCGCACGGGTGGCGAGCAGGCCGTAGTCGGCCGGGGCCACCGCCCGCCCGCGGGCCCGCAGTTCACCGACGCCGCGGCGCATGGCGTCGGCGTCGGGCTCGGCGTCCGTGCCGCCGGAGGCCGGGAAGGGGTTGTTGACGCCGGTGACGAACGGCAGCGCGGTCACCACGCCGCCCACGGCACCCGCCCGTACGGCGCCGGCGCTGCCGCCGCCCACGCGGTAGCGCACGGCGCGGACGTTGCGGAAGCCGGGTGGGACGGCCGCGCCGTTGACGCCGTCGCCGAAGGTCACTTCGCCGCTTTCGTGGTCCACGGTGAACACCCGGTCGTCGGCGCCGTACCCGGCCAGGCTCTCCACCTCACGCCACCGGGACGAGGTTCCGGCCGTGGTGCCGAACACGTCGCCGCCCGTGTCGTCGTCGACCTCGATGACCACCGTTCCGGCGAGGATGGGCGCCTGACTGAGCTTCATGCGGCGCCGACCGGTCGCCGCGGGGTCCTGGACGGGCTGCAGCGGCTCGTTTCGGATGGTGCGGGCGGCGGTGGCGGCGACCACGTTCAGCCGCAGTCCGGACAGCACCGGCGCCGGTCCGGTGAAGGCGCCGTGCGCGATCCGCAGGCGCAGCCAGCGCAGCCGGGGCCGGGGCCGGGTACCGGGCGGACTGCCCGGCTGCCAGGAGCGCGGGACCCTCAGCTCGACGGTCCCGCTGGCGCTGAGCCCGGCCGTGGAGTCCCGCATCAGCTCGGCGGGGACGAGCCGGGTGCCGTCCAGCACGTCCCAGCGGAGCAGCGGTGCGGGCGGCAGCGGCAGGGGCGCCGTCCCGCCGGAGGCCGCGGGCGCGGGGGGCGCGGCGACGACCACGAAGCCCAGCGACAGCCGCGGGTAGGGGCCGGCCGGCCCGGCGAGCCCGATCCACAGCCCGTTGCCGGGCTCCGGGTCCGCGCCGAAGGGCGCGAAGGGGCGGCTGGGGCCGGACGGCCCCAGCGACAGGGTCTCCAGCGTTCCGGCCTCCTGGACGGCGAGGTCGCCGACGGTGGCCGGGGTGGCGTACAGATCCTGGTCCGTCTCGTAGACGACCTGCCCCGCCGGGACCTGCGCCGCGCTCTGGAACCCGGCCGGGACGAGCACGGAGGCGCCGTCCGGCGGGTTCACGGTGAACTCCAGCAGCGCTGCCGCCGCGCCGGCCGGGCGGCGTCGCACGCCCGCCGTCGCCAGGTGTTCGGCCAGCGCCTTCTCCGGCAGCCGGTTGACGCGGCCGAGTACGGGTTCGACCTGGGTGCCGAAGAGGCGGACGAGCGCGACGCCGGCGTCCTGGCGGTCGGGGTCGGTCCAGTCCGGGGTGTAGCCCGCGATCCGGCCGCGTACGTCGGCGCGGACCGCCTCACGGGTCGCGTCGACCAGTTCAGGCTGGACACCGGTCGGTCCGGGACCGGGCACGATCCGCCCGTCCGCCCTCTCCCGTTCCCGGGCGTCCTTCTCCCACCACACGTCGCCGGTCATGCCAGCCCCTCCCCCGGTTCGACGGCGGGCACGATCCGGGTGTGGAGCGTCCGCAGGACGGGAAGTTCCCCGGCGCCGAGCGGCACCTCGTCGCATTCCTCGCCGGCCCCGTCCGAGTCCGCCCCCTCGAGGCCGATCGCCACCGCGGCGACGTCCGCGAGGTCCCCCAGCGCCCGCTGCGCGGCCCGCAGCAGGGCCGAGGGCCGCAGCGGCTGTCCGAACGGCCAGCCGTCCTGCTCCTCACCGCCCACGAGCGGGTCGAGGAAGCGGCGCAGCGCCGCGGTGAGCACGGTGGACACGCGGCCGCGGTCGGCCGGGTCGCCCGACAGGTCGACCCGCAGCGTCACCTCGCGGTAGCGGGGCGCCCGGACGAAGACCTCGGAGGTGAGCAGCCGCGCCGCCTCCAGGCGGGCGGCGACCGCGCACAGCATGCCCGGGTCGGGGCGCGGCGCGGCGACGAAGTCCTCGCGGTCGAGGTCGTCCCGGGGCGCCGCCGGGACGAGGTGGACGGTCACCGCGCCGGGGACCGTGGAGCACGGGAAGCCGGGGTGCTCGCCGAGGGACGGGTACGCGCGGGCGACGGCGACGCCCGGTGTCGTACGGGCCAGGGTGACGAAGTCGTCCGCGGTGACCGCGCGGGTCACCTCCCCCAGGGACGCGGCCGCCCGCCGGCGCGCCTCGGTGATCGACTCCGGGTCCGCGCCGCCTTCGGCCCGTACGAGGTTGGCGGCCGAGACCGCTCCCGACGGGGCCGGGAGGTCCGCGGCCGGAAGCCAGTTGCCGGTCATGCCGCCGTTGCCGCCTCGGCCGCCGCCGGTCACGTACGCGACCCGCACGTCCGGGTCCGGGCGGGGGACGCGCCCGGTGAGTCCGTCGCCGAACACCACCGCGCCCTCCGCCCGGTCGAGCACGAAGATCCGGTCGGCCGGCGCGCCGAAGGTGAAGTCGGGTACCGGCTGCCACTCCTGACCCGCCAGGTGCACAGTCGCCTCCAGGAGGCGGTCGGCGGCGTCCGGCAGGACGAGATGCTGGCCGGGCAGCCTGAGCCACGCGCCGATCTGCTCCTGGAGGTCGGCCACGGGCGCGGTGCGGCGCCTGAGGTGGTGCGCGGCGGAGACGTTGACGGCGAGCTGGCGGAGGCGGGGCGGGGCCGCGTACGTGGCGGCCGGGGTCGACACCAGGAGCCCGGTGTCCTGAGTGGTCCAGCCGGCCGGGGGGTGCAGCCGGACGATCCCGGACCGCCTCAGCCCGGCGGTGCCGTCCTCTACTTTCTCGAATTTCCCGAACCCGCCGGAGACGTCCGTGCCCGGCCGGAACCAGGACCAGGTCAGCTCCGCGGGAGGCGGTACATCGGCGACCGCCCCGGGCAGCCACGAGGGCGCGGACGCGGCGGGCGCGTCCAGTTCGACGAGCAGGCCGATCGGGCCGGGCGCGGGGTGCGCTCCGGTGAGCGGCAGGGTGAACCGGACCTGTGCCGGGGCGCCGTCGCTCGCCAGCAGGGGGACGCCGCGGCGGGCCCGCAGGTCCGCCGTACGGTCCCGGTCGGTCCACACGGCGACCTCACCGGCCTCGGCGAGCGGGAGGACGGCCACGTCGTCGTCGAGGGTGAAGACGACCTGCCCCGTGGGGTCCCGGGTCAGCGCCGTCCCGGCGGGGACGACCGGCACGGCGGTGCCCTCCTGCCGGGCGGCGACGCGCAGCACGGTGGCGGCGGGGCGGGCGGGGCGCGGGGGTTCGAGGCCGAGCAGCCGCAGCACGGCGACCACGAGCGCGTCCGGCACCTGGTCGAGCCAGTACAGCCGTTGTTCGAGGAGGTGGGCGAAGAGTTCGAGGAGGGTGACACCGGGGTCGACGGGCGCGTGCAGCGTCCAGGTGCCGTCCGACTCGGCGGGGATCCGCCGGCGGATGGCCGCCATCATGTCGGCCCAGGTGAGGTCGTCCAGCTTCGGCGCGGGCAGGGTCATGATGTGCTCCCGGTGAGGCCCGTGAGGCCGGTGTAGAACGGGAACACCAGGTTGGCCTTGGTGTTGCTGCGCCGGACGCGGTAGACGACCGAGACGGTGATCCGCGACTCGTCGGCCGGATCGGCCTCCGCGCGGACCTCTTCCAGTTCCACCCGCGGCTCGTGGTCACGGACGGCGACGGCGATCGACTGCTCCAGGTCGCGCAGGTTCTGCACGCTGCCGGGCGCGAACACCAGCTCGTGTGCGCGGGTGCCCAGTTCGGGTCTCATGACCCGCTCGCCGGTGCCGGTGAGCAGCAGCGCCCGCAGACAGTGCTCGATGCTCTCCTCGCCGACGGCGTACCCGAGCCGCCCGGACGCGTCGGGCAGGATCGGGAACCGCCAGCCGGTCCCGAGGAACTCCTCGCTCATGCCGTCCTCGCCTTCTTGGCCAGCACGGCGGGGGTGAGCGGCGGGGCCGGCGGGCCGGTCGGCCCGGCGGCGGAGGGGTGGGTGTGCGTGTTGAACGCCTGAAGCAGCGCGTTGCCGAGTACGAGCGGTTCGGTGGCGCCGCCACCGAGGTCGATGGAGGGGGAATCGACCGTCACCTTGGGCGCCTTGAGGGTGATCTCCCCCTGCGCGGTCACGGTGACGCTGCCGCCCTCGGCCGCGGTGATCCGGATCGCCTTGCCCTGGTCGTCGAGCTCCACCACGTGTCCGGCGGCGGACTTGATCCGTACGGCGGCCTTGGACTGGGTGTCGTCAAGGAGCACTTCGTGGCCGTGCCGGGTCCGGATGATCTTCTGGTCGCGGCCATCGGTGCGTGCGGTCGGCGGCTTGTCCTCGCCGTTGTAGAGGCCGCCCAGGACGATGGGGTACCGCATGTCCCCGTGGACGAAGGCGACGAGCACCTCGTCGCCCTTCTCGGGGACGAACACCGAGCCGTAGCCGTTGCCCGCGTACAGCTGGCTGACGCGCACCCAATCGGTGACCGTGGTGTCGTCGAACCACGGGAACTTCAGCTTGACCTGGCCTTCGTCGTCGCCCTCGTTCTCCACGACGAGCGCTTCGACGACGCCGTAGTAGCGCTTGTCGGTGGAGCGGGCGCGAGGCGTGCCCCTCATGGTCACTGGTCCCCCTGGTGAATCCGCCGTGCGGTGAACTGGGTGAAGAAACCACTGGTGTTGAGGGTGTGCTCGACCCGTTTGACGAAGTACGTGCCCGAGAAGCGGCGGCCGAGGCCGTAGATCTCCAGGTTGTCGCCGGGCCGCAGCTCGGGCAGGCCGGCCACCTTCCCGGTCGCGGTGATGAACTCGTAGGCGCGCTCGCGCAACAAGCTGATCGCCAGTTCACGGGCCTCCTGGTCGCTGCCGACCGGCGCGTCGACCATGACCTCCTGGCGGCCCTGCAGGGTGGACTCGGCGACCTGCGGCCCGCTCTGCCCGTCGGCCGTGTTCTGCCCGGCCGGCAGGTTCTCGGCGGTCGCGGTGAACGCGATCGGCTGTTTCGTACGGGGGTCCCAGCCGCGCACGGTGACCTTGCTGACCTGCTGGGACACCGTCAGCGTCGGAGTGAACTCCATCAGGTTGGGGACCAGCCCCTCGGGCTGGTTGGTGGGGCCGGTGCTCAGCCCCGGTGCGTACGCCAGCCGGTACACCCGGATCGGGCGGCCGTCGCGGCCGTCGGTCGGCTTGATGAAGTACAGCGTGTCCTCGCCGTCCTTCGGGTCCGGCAGGATGTAGCAGTCGAAGTCGAGCCGCTTGGCCCGCTCCAGCAGGAACGTCGCGTCGTCCTGGTTCTTCTGCACCACCAGGTCGTGCGTGGGCCCTTCCCTGGTGACCTCGATGCGCAGATGGTTGCGCTGGGCGATCTGTTCGGCGATGCGCCAGTCGGGCAGATTGCGGTAGATCTTGGTCTCGTTCTCGGTGGGCTTGCGGTCCTTGAGCCGCAGCAGCCCGTCCACGCCGCTGACCTGGACGGTGGGCGAGGCCCCCTCGGTGAACTTCGGGCTGAGCGTGGAGATGGTCCCGGTGGCCACGGTGAGCAGCCTGTCGGCGTAGCCCAGCCGGACCGAGACCCGGCCGCCGAGCCGGAAGCGCGGCGAATCGCTGTGCTTGAACCGCAGGCCCACGTCGTCCCAGTTGTTCAGGGTGAGGTCGAAGCCGGACATCTCGTCGAGGTCCCGGTTCACCTTGATGTCGATGATGTCGTTCTTGGTGGACGGGTCCATCTCCAGACCCTCGATGCGCACCTCGAACTCCGGCGCGTACCGGTCGGGCGACGCGACCTCGGGTACGGGGGTGCTCATCGCGCGCTCCTCACGCCAGCCGGGGCACGGTCAGCACCCGGCCCGGCCGCAGGTCCCGCGGGTCGCTGATGCCGTTGGCGCGCGCCAGCTCCCGCCAGGCGTCGGGCCGCCGGTACAGCGCGGCGGAGATGGAGCTGAGCGTGTCGCCGCGGCGCACCACGTAGCTCTTCTCCACCGTCGGCGAGGAGCGCGGTGTCTCGGCGACCTGCGCGGCGGCCGTGCGGAACTCCTTGAGCGAGAGGTCCAGCATGGCCCGCAGCGGCACGCCGTCCGGCCGGAACAGCTGGTAGTTGACGTCCAGCTTCTCCACGACCCCGGTGAAGACCTCCTCGTCCCAGACGAACCGGACGACCGGCGGCGCGTGTTCGCGGGCGTCGGGCCGCAGCAGGTTGCGCACCGCGTTGACGTAGGTCTTCCGTACGTTCTCCAGGGTGTCGGAGGTGTCCACCAGCGCCTGGACCGTCAAGGTCTCCGTGCCGCCCCGGACGTACTGCAGGGGCGGGGTCTCCAGGCCGGGGATGGTGATCTCCGCGAACGTGTTGCTCTTGCTCAGCTTGTAGTCGGTGGGGTTGAACCGCAGCGGGATCCGCCGCTGCCGCTCGTCGGCGATCACCGGCCGGATGATCTCCAGTCGGGCCCGGGCGGCGCCCTGGCGCGCGAAGGACACGGGCGTCACACTCATGGCGCCTCCTCGTTCTCTCCCAGACTCCGTCCGGGGGCACCCCCTTCTCCGCCCGCGCGGCGACAGCGCGGTTCCTCGCCCACCTGCGGCCCGGCGGCCGCGCGTGCGACGCTCACAGCGCCTCCTGGTCACCGAAGCGGCGTTCCGTCTCGGTGTGCCTGGCGCGGGCGCACTGGTCCTCGTACAACTTCGCCCATGCCTGGATGTGCTTGTTGAACAGGCGGGTGAACACGGCACCGTCGTCGCCGTCCACCTGGAACCGGACCTCGAGATGGTGAATGGTCACCTTCGGCACGTCGGTCACCTCCCTTGGATCTGGCGCGACAAGGCGTTCGCCGCGGCGTCCTGCAGAACCTTCGTCAGTCCCTCATGCGCGATCTCCAGCGACTCGATGGCGATCGCGTTCTGCTCCCCGTGCAGGTCCGGGCCGCTCCACTTGGCGGCGAGCCCCCCGTGGAAGGCCCACGCCGCGCCGGGCACCCCGTCCGGGCCGAGCACGATCACCGCGCCGTCGCGGCGGGCGCCCAGCGAGTCGGCGAGCCCGGCCTGGTACCAGGCCCACAGCCCCGGGTCGCGCACCACCCCGCGCTTGAGCGTGATCCGGTTCCACGAGTGGCGCAGCGGCAGTTGGTGGACCGAATCGTTGCGGCCGCCCTCCGGGTAGCTCGTCACCTCCAGCTGCGCGCCGAGCCCGGTGACCTCCTGGAACGCGCCGGACGCGGCCAGCGGCAGCAGCAGCGCCTGCGCGGGCGGCAGATACGCGTCGCCGGGGTCGAGGGTGACCAGGAAGCGGTATTTGGGCAATGGATCCAGGGTCATGCCTCGATCACCTCCAGACCTCGGTCCTGGCCGAGTACGAGACGCAGCCGGATGAACTCCATGGGCACGGCTGGGGCGACCTCGATCTCGCAGACCAGCTGCCCCGGGTCCTGCTCGGGCGGGTTGTTGGTGTCGTCGCACACCACCCGGAACGCCTGCTCGGGCCGGTCGCCGGCGAGCGTCCCGGCCCGGAAGGCCGACAGGAGCACGGAGGTCAGCGCCCGCACCAATGTCAGCCGCAGCTCGGGCGAGTTGACGTCGAACACCAGCGGGCTCGCCACCCGCCGGATCGCGCGCACCAGCAGGTGCGTCAGCCGGCGGTGCGCGATGTAGCGGGTGCCGGGGTCGGCGGACAGGGTGCGCCCGCCCCACACCATCAGCCCCCGCCCGCGGGTGCAGCGGATCAGGTCGAGACCCGCGTCGAACAGCCGGACCTGCTGCGGTTCGGGGTACTCGGCCGCCAGGTCGACCGCCTCCAGGATCACGGCGTTCGCGGGCGTGTGGTGCGCCCCGCGCTCGCCGTCGAGGCGGGCGATCACGCCCACGACGTGGCCGGACGCCGGGACGGTCCGCACGTCCTGCCCGTCGGGGGTGCGCAGCGGCGGGTGGTAGACGGCGGCGCAGCCGAGCAGCCGGCTGTCGCCCGTGGCCGCCAGGGAGCCCACCCAGTCGACCGCCTCGTCCACGGAGGACAGCCGGGGCGGTACGTCCAGGACGGCCAGGCGGTCGTGCAACGGCTCGATGCTCCGCAGCAGTTCGAGCACCACCTCGGTGTGCGTGGTGCCGGACAGGTCCGCTCCGAGGTCCGGCAGCGCCACCAGCGCCGGTTCCGGCAGTTCGGCCTGTACGGTCACGGCGTCCGCGTACTCGTCGCGGGTGGGCGCCGCGTCGGCGCCACCCGCGAGCGTCAGGTCCCAGGACCTCGAGATCGGGCCGGGCCGCCCCGGCGGCGGTGGCGGCCCGTCCAGGACCAACCGGATGTAGCGGGATCCGGTCAGCCGGTCGGCCACGTCGGCGAGCGGCAGCCCGGGGAAAATCTCGGGCGCCTCGCCGGGCATCATGACCCGTACGCCCACGGTGGGCGGCCCCGCGACCGTGCTGGCCTGGTAGCGGATGGCGACGCGCCCGCCGTTGGCCCAGGCTCCGGGGCTGGTGGCGACCACCTGGTAGCACGTGGCGGCCAGGCCGCTCAGCGGGCCGGCCGTCCACCGGGTCCGGGCCGTGGTGGCCGGCCCGGACACGCGGAGCACCCAGGCGCAGCGGCCGCCGTTCTCGAAGAAACCGCGCAGCGCGTACGGGGTGGCGAAGGCGCCGTCCGGCGGTCCGAAGGCGCCCACGACGTCGTTCCAGCTCTCCACGCGCACCGGGGCGCCGACCGGGCCCCGGCGGAGCCGGCCCAGGAACGCCGCCACGTCCGTGCGCAGCGGCTCCGTGTCGGAGCCGCGTGGCCGATACGTCAGGGACACCCCGGGGAGCGCTTCTTTGGCCATGTCAGACGTCGATCTCCAGCTTCTCGACCGCCAGGACGAGTGTCTCCATGGCGATCTCGTTCTTGGTGGCGCTCAGCGTCGGGCCGGTGTACTTGGTCGGCCAGCCGCGGTCGAAGTTCCAGCGCATCGCCTCATTGCGGTTCTCGTCCAGCAGCACGATCGAGCCGGAGGTTCGCCGTACCTTGCCGTTGAGCGCTTCGACCACCCAGTTCCAGAAACCGACGTGGCCGGTGATGCCGCGCTTGAAGGTGAGGTTGGTGAACTTCTTCAGCCCCGGGATCTTGCGGACGGTGATGTCCTCGCTCCCGGTGCGGTACTCGATCGGCGGAACCTCCAGCTCCAGCCCGCTCACCTCGGTGAAGGACCCGCTCACCGCGACCCCGTCGTCGCTGACGTTGGTCACGATGATCTGGAAGTTGTAGGACGCGTACGGATCGTCCCTGGTAACGGGCGGCATGGTGGCCTCTCCTCGGGCGCTCAGGCGAGTTGGGTCTCGCGGGTCTTCTGCTGGATCCGGAAGATCACGAACTCCGCCGGGAAGACCGGCGCGACACCGATGACGCAGATGAGCCGGCCGTTGGCCAGATCGTCCTCGGTCATCGTGGTGCGGTCGCAGGCGACGAAGAACGCCTCGTCGGGGGTCGTGCCGGCGAGCGCGCCGCTGCGCCAGACCGTGGTGAGGAAGTTGGTGACCGTCTGGCGGACCAGGGCCCACAGCGCCTCGTCGTTCGGTTCGAACACCACCCACTGGGTGCCCTCGTCGATCGACTCCTCCAGGTAGAGGAACAGCCGCCGGACATTGACGTACTTCCACGAGCTGTCCGAGGAGAGCGTGCGGGCGCCCCATACCCGGTGGCCCATCCCGGGAAAGAACCGCAGCGCGTTGATGCCCTTGGGGTTGAGCAGGTCCTGATGCCGCTTGGTGATGTCCTGGGCGATGCCGTCGGTGAGCCGGATGCCCCGGATGACGGCGTTGGCCGGCGCCTTGTGCACCCCCCGCTCCACGTCCACGCGCGCGTAGATCCCGGCCATGTGGCCGGAGGGCGGCACCTCGACGTCGCGGTTGGTAGACGGGTCGCGGGTGACCAGCCATGGGTGGTAGAGCGCCGCGTACTTGGTGTCGAACGGCTCACGGAACGCCTGGATGCCCTCGTTGTCCAGGCCGTCCTGCGGATCGAGGATCGCGAACCGGTCCCTGAGCAGCTCGCAGTGGGTGACCAGGGCCGATTCGACCGTCCCGGACCACACCCCCGGCACCGCGCAGACGGCCACCTCGTCGATGTCCTCCAGGGCGGCGATGCCGGTGCGCTTGCCGCTGCCGCCGTCCTCGCCGACGAAGTCGGCCACGGTCAGGCTCCCGTAGGCGTCGTCCCCGTCCGCCAGCGTCAGCCAGGACCCGACCGCGGGCACGGGGAACTTCGTGGGGTCGGTGGACAGGCCGGACAGAGCCGTCGCCCGCACCAGCTGCGAGCGGTCCGCCAGGGTGGTCACCAGATTCGCCGGCGCCTCGCCGGTGAGCCGGAGGTTGCGGTGCGTCTCCGTCACCACGGCCCCTGACGGGTCGGTGAACCGGGCGTCGACCTGCGCCTCGACCAGGTGCAGCCGATCGGTTTCGAACAACGTCCCGGGTACGTTCCCGTCGAGCGTGACGACGTCCGCGGTGATCGCCGCCACGGTGCGGATGGTCAGGTTGGTGCCGTCGTCGAGCTGGACGACGGCGCCCTCGTACAGCCGGCTCGCTCCGCCGACCCGCAGCGTCGGCCCCGCCGAGGTGTTGCCCCGGCGCACCCGGCGCACCAGCAGCCCCCTGCGCCACGCCTCATGCGTCGCGCCGGACGGCAGGGTCAGCGTGACCTTCCCGTCCGCGGGCTGGCTCACCTGGACCTTGAACCGGCCGGAGCCGATCTGCACCCAGACGTCGGCCGGCAGGTCGTCGGGGTCGAGCCCGGTCCTCGCGGCGACCTCGACCGTCTCGCTGTCCGCGGCGGCGTCCGCGGCCAGCTGCGTGACGAACAGCGCGCCCTCCTGCGGATCCGGCAGCACCGGCAGCGCGGCCGAGGCCACCGGCTGGATCCGCACCTGGACCGCGCCGCCCCACGAGCCGGGGCTGACGGCGGTGAACTCCAGTGTCTGTTCCGCGCTGCGCGTCCCGATCTGCGCATAGTCGCCGCGGCCCGTCCTGACCTCCGCGGTCAGCGCGGCGTCCAGTTCGAGCCGGTGGGCGGTCGCGTCGTAGGCGGCGATACCGGCCGTGTGGATCACCTGCTGGTCGTCGCCGCGGAAGATCTGGATCTGCTGTCCGACGCCGGCGAACCCGATCAGATGGCCGAGTTCCAGGCGGGTCGCGCCCTTGGCGGCGTCACGGGCGACCGGGCTCACCAGACCGTGGCCCAGCACTCCCGAGGCCGGCGTCGCCTGCCTGCTGGCGACCCGCTTGACGTACAGCCGCTGACCGCCGTTGTCGAAGAAGCCCTTGACCGCCAGCGGGAACAGCCACCAGCGGCCGCCTTCCGCCGGATCGTTGGCCCAGGTGTCCCGGATCAGGGAGTCCGGCTCGCGGAGGAACCCGCCGAACGTGTTCTGGAACTCCAGGAAGTTGGTGACCAGTTTGGGCTTGCCGGTGTACGGACCGCGCACGGTGACCCCGGCCATCCCGGCCGTACTGGTGCTCACCCCCGCGATCGGCCGTGGGCCCGCATCGATCTCCTCGATGTAGACCCCGGGGCTCAGATACTCCGCCATGGACGGCTCCTCACTGCTCGCGGATCTCTATGACGTGCCGGCGCTCGGTGTCCTGGGGCAGCCGCACGACCAGCGATCCGGACCGGCCGGGCCGTTCGGTGGCCTGCAGGCGGAACGTCTCCTCGACGGCGTGCTCGTCGGCCTTCTCGCCCTCCCACCGCAGGGCCAGCCGGAAGGCGCCCGCGGCGTCGGACAGGGTGCGCTCATGCCATGGCGTCAGGTCCCGGCTGGTCTGCCCCCGGGCCTCCACCAGCACATTGGCGATGGGCGCCCCCGTGGCCGCGTCCACCACGGCGCCGTGCACCGTGCGCAGGCCCGGCGGGTAGGGGAAGGAGACGCTCGGCAGCAGCCGGACCAGGCGCGGCTCGGGCACCACCGCCGGCGGGTGGGTGTCGTCATGCGGGTACACCAGGAACTCGACGCCCACCAGACCGGCCGAGAAGGGCTGACCGTCGGCCGGGTACAGCGGCTGGTAGCCGACGGCCGTGAAGCGGGCCCGGTGGCGCCGTGGCCGGGCCGCCCACGGCTCGGCGCACCTGCCAAGACCCGGATAGGCGAGGGCGGCGCTGGGTGTGCGCACCGCCACGTCGTCCAGCGGCAGCCAGTCGCCGTCGCCGTCGTCGTACCGGTCCAGCTGGACCGCCACCCCGGCGCTGCGCACCCGCCGGGCGTAGTCGTCGAACGGTATGAACCAGGCCGGGCTGTGAAGCGCCGACCGTTCCAGCGGCAGGAAGCGGCTCATGGCATCGCCGCCCCGCCGATGACCCGGCTGTGCACCGGGCGGACAGCCGTCTCGGCGGCGGAGTCCAGGTTGACCACGCGGACCTCGTAGTTCAGCGACAGCCGGTACGGCTTCTGGATCGCGTACCAGACCCAGGACTTCTGGTCCAAGGTGAGCGGAGTCAGGCTGAGGTGCAGCGAGTCGGTGCTCGCCGCCAGGCCGCCGGACAGCCGCGCGCCGTCCAGGATCGCGTCGTCGTAGAACGTCTGCAGGGCTCGTCCCAGCATCCGGTGCTGGGTCGCCTGGTCGCCGCCCCAGGGTGTGATCAGGTACCGCAGCAGCAGAGCCATCGGCGGCTTGCGGGTGGTCGGTGGGTCGGGCGGCTGGGAGCGCACCGGCGGCCGGTTGCGTGATGTCGGGTCCTCGGCGATCTCGTAGAGGAACACCGTGAGTTTCGGCGGCGGCGTCTGTACCGTCTCGGAGAGATCGTTGAGTTCCGCGATCGGCGGTTCCACCTGGCTGAGCCCGCGCAGGGCCTGGGTCAAGGTCTCCACGATGACCGTCGAGACGTCGGCGATGACGCCGAAGTCACCCATTCGCATCCCCCTCCCCGGCTCCGCGCTCGACAGCGAGCACGGGGAGCATGCCGGTCCCGGCGTGGCCGGACCGCGATTCGCGCATCACACGAGCGTCACCAGCCCGTTTCCGCAGCCGGCGATGACGTGGCCGGACACGCGCCGACAACGCCGAGGTGACACGGGCAGGGCATATTTTCCGTTTATGGAAATCCCCTCAGATCGGACCGGCGTTCTGATCCTCCGGGTGTGGGTGGAAGGCGACAGGCCGGACGGCTTCCGTGCGCGCATCGTGCGGACGGGCGGCCGGCACCAGGCGCCACCCACCGCGGTGAGCGCGGTCGACGACGTGCTCACCGCGGTGCAGGCATGGCTCGACCAGTTACTCGAGCCGGAGAGGTGACGTTGCCGCGACGTTCGGGTGATGACCGGCCATATAACGTCGTTTCACGAAAGGCCGGATACACGATCATGAATTGCTCGTAACATGGCTCCCGGGCATCCCGATGGTCGGCATGGGATGGGTCGCTGAAGCCAATATCGCCCCGGGGGGCCGATGAGCGCAGAAGGCCATGTCATCACGTTGAGACTGCTGAAAGGCTTCGCGCTGTCGGTCGATCACAAGCGCGTTCCGATTTCTTCCAGCGCCCAACGCCTCCTCGCGTTCCTCGCCCTGCAGGACATGCCGCGCACCCGGACCTACGTGGCCGGAATGCTGTGGCCGGACGTCACGGCCTCCCGCGCGAATGCCAACCTCAGGTCGTCCTTGTGGCGCGCGACGCGAACAGGACATCAGGTCATCGACGCGTCCACGCAGGAATTGGCGATCTCCAAGCACATCGACGTGGACCTCCACACGGCGGCGAGGCGCGCACACCGGCTGCTCGACATGTCGCACGCGTGCGACGACATCCTCACCGCGCAGACGCGGGCGGACCTCTCGGCCGACCTGTTACCCGAGTGGTCGGAGAACGAGTGGGTGCTGATCGAGCAGGAGCAATACCACGAACTCAGGCTGTACGCCCTGGAGGCGATGACCGAACGGCTGACCGCGGCGGGCCGCCACGGCGAAGCCGTCGCCGCCGGGCTCGCCGCCGTCCGCGCGGAACCCCTGCGGGAAAGCGCTCATCGCGTACTCATGAACGCACATCTCGCCGCCGGCAACAGAGGCGCGGCACTGCTGCAATACGAACAATGCCGTCGCGTCCTGCTCGACGAGCTGGGCCTGGAGCCCTCCCCGACGCTGAGAAACCTGGTGTCACCTCACACCGAGGCGGGCACCCCCAAGGCTCCGGCGCGTCGGGGCGTCCGCCACCTGGTGAGTGATGTCCCGAGGGAAGACACGGACGAAACCGAGCGCGTGACGATTTCCCAGGCCGAGCCGCACCCCCTCCCGAGATCCAGACGCGCCGGAGCCGGACCTCCCATGCCTTGGCGGCCTCAATCAGCCGGTGCCCCTCAAAGGGGAGCCGGGTCCCGGGGCGCCACCTGATCTCAAGGGCCCGGTCGGCCCGTCTTCTCCTGACCGACGGACGACAGGTGCTCACGCAAGTAGGCCGACGCCTCGGCGCGTTTGCCGGCCAGGAGAAGGTCGGCGAGTTGCACATGTTCGACGCAACGGATCATGGCACGATCGCGTTGGAGAGAACGCCGGTACTCGATGAGGCGGCGCAGGCGGTCGACGCGGCGCAGGGAGTCGATGAAGAAGGAGTTGCGGCTGCACGCCATGACGACCTCGTGGAAGCGGCTGTTGAGGTCGTACAACTGGGCGTTGCCGATGGTGCGGATCTCTCCGTCCACCAGGCGCTGTTGCTGGGCGCGGACCGTTTCGAGGGCCTCGCGGTCGAGGACGAAACCGGGTTCGAGGATGGCGGCGGGTTCGATGGTCAGCCGGAAGCGGTAGCTGTCCTGGTAGGACTCCATCGAGGTGAGCATGGGCTGGAACTCCCAGCCGTATCCGGGAAGCCGTTCGATCCAGCCCTCCACGGCGATGCGGCGCAGGACGTGGGCGAGCTGTCCGGGCATGAGGCCGTAGCGACGGGCCAGGGCGTTCTCGGTGACCCGGTCGGGCAGCCGGCCGTCGAGGCGGTCGGCCGCGATCCGCAGGTAGACGTCTTCGGCGTCGTCCTCACCCGGCGGGAGCGGGGACGCCTCGGTGAGCGCCGGTCCAGTGAGGGCGACGGTGTAGCCGCCGCGTTCGGCCGGGGCCACCACACCGTCGTCCGCCAGCAGGCGCAGGGCCTGGCGGACCGGCGAACGGGAGACCTTCAGCTGGTCGGCGAGGGTCCGTTCGACCAGGCGGGTGCCGGCGGCCAATCCACTCGCCGCGATGTGCTCCACGATGCGTGCGGCCGTCCGGCGGGTGAGCGGGGTGGGTCCCTGTGTCGCCCCTTGTCCGGACGGGGACGTCCCGTTCTGAGCCGAGGGCGCGTTCATCGTCTGGTGCCTCCGCGGGGGCCGGGGCCGGCCGGGACCGGTTGCGATCCCGGCCGCCGACGTCATGGTGCGAGGACGGAGTATACGTGTTCGACCTGCGGCGGAGCCGCGAAATGCGGTCCGGCCAGTTCCCTCCAGCGGGCGAAGCCCTCGGAGGCGCGGAAGGTGACGGTGTGGTGCTCGACCGTCTCCCACCGGACCATCAGCCGGTAGCGCGAGGGGTGTTCGACACTGCGGTGCAGGTCGACTCCATCGCAGCCGTCGGCCGCCAGGAAGAGGGGCAGGGCCTTGGCGACGGCCTCCTCGAACTCCTTTTCCTGGCACGGGTGGATCTCGATCTCGGCGATCTCGGTGATCATGGTGGTGTCTCTTTCCCGCTCTCGGGTCGTCGTGGTGTCAGTCTCGGGTCTCGGCGGCCTTGGCGTGCTCGGCGTCGACCCGCGCGGTGACACCCGTCTCGACAAGGGTGCGGGTGGCGTCGACGGAGGCGTAGATCCACAGGATCCGCATGGGCTCGGTGGCGGAGGCGTTGCGGAAGCGGTGGGGGGTGCCGGCGGCGACGTAGGTGGTGTCGAAGCGGGTCAGGTGGTGTTCGGTTCCGTCGATCTCCACTATGGCGTCGCCTTCGAGAATGGTCACGCTCTCCGGGCAGTTGTGGGTGTGCAGGGCTATCCCGGCGCCGCCCTCGAAGAGGGTCTGGCCGGTGAGGAAGACCTCGGCGCCGACGGCCCGGGTGACCAGGGGGATGGTGCGGGCGCCGCCGCCGCGGCTGAAGGCGGTCAGCTCGGCGGGCCGGAGCACGGCGGGCGGGAAGGAGGCGAAGCAGGGCTCGTCGGTGGGGCAGTTCACAGGGTTCTCCGTGCGCGGCTATGAGAGGGGGCGTTCAGGCGGGTAGCCGGACTTCTTGATGCCGCCGAAGGGCAGGCGCGGGTCGGAGGCGACCATGCCGTTGACGAAGACGGCGCCGGCGTCGAGGAGGCGGGTGAGCCGGCGGGCGCGGTCGAGGTCGCTCGTCCACAGGGCGGCGCCGAGGCCGTACTCGGTCTGGTTGGCCAGGGCGATCGCCTCGTCGGCGTCGGCGACGCGGGTGATGGCCGCGACGGGGCCGAAGGTCTCCTCGTCGAAGGCGGCCATGCCGGGGCGGACGTGGTCGAGGACGGTGGGCGGGTAGTAGCAGCCCGGACCGTCGGGGACCTCGCCGCCGAGGGCGAGGACGGCGCCGGCGTCGAGGGTACGCCGGACCTGGTCGTGCAGGGTCTCGCGGAGGTTGGCACGGGCCATGGGGCCGATGGCGGTGTCCGGGTCGGTCGGGTCGCCGACCTTCAGGGCCGCCGCCGCGGCGGTGAACGCCGCCACGAACTCGTCGGCCACGGCCTCCTCGACGATGAACCGCTTGGCGTTGACGCAGGACTGGCCGACGTTGATGTACCGGGCCCTGACCGCGGTGGCGGCGGCCTGGGCGAGGTCGGCGTCGGCGAGGACGACGAACGGATCGGAGCCGCCGAGTTCGAGGACCTGCTTCTTCAGTACGGCCGCGGCCTGGGCGGCGACGATCGCGCCGACCTCGGTGGAGCCGGTGAGGGTGACCGCCGCGACGCGCGGGTCGGCGATGAGCCCGGCCACCTGGTCGACCTCGATCAGCAGGGTCCGGCACAAACCCTCGGGGGCGCCCGCCTTGCGGACGACCTCCTCGACGGCGAGGGCGCACTGCGGCACGTTGTTGGCGTGTTTGAGCAGGGTGCCGTCGCCCGCGGCCAGGGCAGGGGCGGCGAACCGGAAGAACTGCCAGAAGGGGTAGTTCCACGGCATCACCGCGAGGACCACGCCCAGCGGGTCGTACACGACGGCGCTCTCGGCGGCGTGGGAGGCCACGGGCCGGTCCGCGAGCTGGGCCGGGGCGTGGTCGGCGTGGTACTCGCAGGTCATGGCACATTTCTCGATCTCCGCGCGCGCCTCGGTGATCGGCTTGCCCATCTCGGCGGTGATCAGTGCGGCGTAGCCATCGCTGCCCTCGCGCAGGACGCGTGCCATCTCCCGCAGCAGGGGGGTGCGGTCGGTGATGGCGCGCCGGCGCCAGACCGCCTGCGCCGAGGCCGTCGCGTCAAGGATGCCGTCGACCTCCTGGGGCGACTGCGGGGCGTAGCGGGCGAGTTGGGTGCCGGTGGCCGGGTTGCTGGAAATGATCACCAGGAGGTCTCTCCGGTGTGCTCGAGGGTGCGGCAGATCTCGGCGGCGAAGTCGGCGGTGCCGAGGTTGCCGCCGATGTCGCGGGTGCGGGTGGCGGGGTTGTCCAGCACGGTGCCGACCGCGCCGGTGATCAGGGCGGCGGCCCGCTGGAGCCGGTCGTCGCCGTCGCGCCGGCCGCGCCAGTCCAGCAGCATCGCGGCGGACAGAATCAGGGAGGTGGGGTTGGCGACGCCCTGGCCGGCGATGTCGGGGGCGGATCCGTGCTGAGCCTGGGCCACGCACAGGGTCTCGGAGGCGTTGACGGAACCGCCGAGGCCAAGGCTGCCGGACAGCTCGGACGCCTCGTCGGACAGGATGTCGCCGAACATGTTGGTGGTGACGATGACGTCGAACCGCCGCGGGCTGCGGATCAGCAGTGCGGCGGTGGCGTCCACGATCAGCTCTTCGAGTTCGATGTCGGGGAACTCGGCGGCCACCTTGCGCACCTCGCGCAGGAACAGCCCGTCCGACAGCTTGACCACATTGGCCTTGTGGACGGCGGTGACCTTCTTGCGGCGGCTGCGGGCCAGTTCGAACGCGGTCCGGGCGACGCGGCTGCTGGCCTTGGCGGTGACCTTGCGCAGCGAGAACGCCTGGTCCTCGTCGGGCATGAACTCGCCGGCGCCCGCGAACATGTTGCGGTCCGAGTAGAAGCCCTCGGTGTTCTCCCGGACGATGACCAGGTCCATCGGGTCGCGCAGGATGCTCAGGTCGGGGTGGGAGCGGCAGGGGCGGATGTTGGCGTAGAGCTTGAAGGCCGTGCGCAGTTCGGCCGAGGGGTTGATGCCGCCCTCGGCCCGCGGCGGGTAGTCGAGGTGCGAGACGGGGCCGAGCAGCACGCCGTCGGCCCGCGGGACGCGTTCCAGTACGGCGTCCGGCAGGGTAGACCCCGATGCGGCGAGGGAGGCGAAGCCGATGTCGTGGGTCTCGTACGTCAGGTTCAGGCCGAGCTTCTTCTCGGCGGTGCCGAGCACGTCGAGGGTGGCCGCGGTGATCTCGGGACCGATGCCGTCGCCGGGCAGGACCAGGATGTTCACGGAGTGCCTTTCATGCGTGGGTGAATGCGTGGGTGAACGGGAGCGGACCGGTCACAGGCCGACGATGCGGGCGGCCACGAGGGCCAGGGCCACGGTGACGCCGCCGCCGATGCGGGTGGCGATCTGGGCGAACGGCATCAGCCGCATCCGGTCGGCCGCGGTCAGGATGGCGATGTCCCCCGCGCCGCCCATGCCGCTGTGGGTGGCCGTGACGAGGGCGGTCTCGGCGGGGTGGAGTCCGACCCGGCGGGCGACGAGGAATCCGGTGCCGACCAGGGCGCACACCGTCATCACGCAGGTCACCAGCTGCGCCGGGGAGAAGCCCTTGATCAGGGTCTGCCACGGGGTCTGTGTGGCGCTGAAAGTGAACAGCATCGGGAAGACCATGGCGGCCAAGCAGAAGTCTCAGACGAACCGCGAGCCCCGCTGGAGGCGCGGGGTGACTCCGTGGGCAAGCTTGAGGACCACCGCGAGCACCAGTATGACCACCGGGGCCGGCCAGTCGAACAGGCTGAAGGCGAGCACGCCGGCCAGGTACAGGGTGACGGCGGTGATGCCCGCAGCCGCGACCTGCTGCACGGTCACCGCCGAGCGCTCACTCCGGCCGGTCTCGGCGGCCTCGGGCAGATCGGGCCCCTCGCCGGCGTCCAGGCGCCCGTCGCCGGTCAGGTCGGGACGACGGCGGCACACGCAGCTCAGCAGCCCGGCGAGCAGGATGGCGGTGAGGTTGCCGACGAAGATGGCGGGCAGCACACGGGCGAGCAGCTCGCCCTGCGTGGCGCCGAGGACGCCGGCGTAGCCGATGGTCAGCGGGATCGCGCCCTCGCCGACACCCCCGGCCATGATCGGTACGACGACGAAGAAGATCGTGTGCTTGAGGCCGAGTCCGGTGGCCGTACCCACGCCGGACCCGACCGCCGGCGCGACCACGCCGCCCGCCAGGAGCGGCACGAAGATCCTGGCGAAACCACGGATCAGCACGGTGCGGTCCATGCTCAATGCTGCCGACGATCACGAAGGCGATGAAGAGGCTCAACACCTTGGTGTCGGTGAAGAACCCCCCGATCGACTCCACGGCGGCGGCCGGGATCAACCCTTGATAGGCCAGGTAGGAGGGCACGAGCGTCACGAAGATCGCGGCTCCACCGATGGCACGCAGTAGGGGAAGCCGCCTGCCGATCTCGGCCGGCGCGAAGGCGAAGACCGCCATGATCCCGATGACCACGGCGAGTTCACCGGTGAGGTGGTGCGTGGCGGCGAGGGCGATGATCAGCGCCGCGAGCACGGCGAACACCGGCAGCGGCACGATGCCGACGTCGAGGTCCATGCACCGGTGCCACAGACCCGGGGTGCGGTGGTCCGACGCGGCGTCGGCGGAATCCCGCTCGTCCGCGGCACGCGCGCCCGGTGGCACGTGTTCGGTGGATGGCGCGGAACTTGTGAGGTCGGACATAGGGCGTCCTTACGGCGGCTCAAGGGGAGAGGAGGCGGTCTGTCGCGGACGAGCGGGGCGGCTGTCCCGGACCGTCCATGGCGAGTGATCGCCGAAGCGGGCAGTGACCGCGCCGCGCCCCGGCACGTCACCGCTGCGGATACATTAACCACGTCACTCGGTTTTTTGGAAGAGTGTTGTACCAAAAGAGAGCCGGGAGTACCGTCCCACCGCGGCCCAGCGCCGACCGTCCCCCCAGCTCACGTGAGGAGCGAGCGTGTCCGCACCACCGCCCGAACCCCGCACCGTCCAGGTCCTCGACACCCGATACGGCCCCGGACCGGCCCTTCCGGACAACGCCTGCGACACTCATGTGCACGTCTTCGGCCCCGCCGGCCGCTACCCGTACGCGGCCGACCGCGGCTATCTCCCGCCCGACGCGCTGCCCGCCGACCTGCGCGCCCTCCACCGGCATCTCGGCCTCAGCCGAACCGTCCTGGTCCAGCCCAGCCCGTACGCCACCGACAACACCCGTCTCCTGGACGGCCTGGGCACCTCGGCGCGTCGGCACGCGGCATCGCGGTGATCAGCCCCGGCGCCGATCCGGAGGAACTGCGCGCGATGGACCGGGCCGGCGTGCGCGGACGTGCCAACCTCGGCGCGCACGTGTCCAACGACCTGGACCGGGCGCGCGAGCGCATCCTCGCCACGGCCCGGATGATCGTCACCCGCGGCTGGCACCTGGACCTACACCTCGATGCCGCCGCCCTGATGGCCGTCGACGACCTCCTCCCCCGCCTCCCTGTCCCGGTGGTGCTCGGCCACTTCGCCGGCATCAAGCCCGCCGCCGACACGGGTGCTGAGACCCTGGCGCGGACGCGGCGGCTGCTGGAGACGGGGCGCGTGTGGGTGAAGCTGTCAGCGCCCTACCGCGCCACCGCCGGCGGAAGCCATACCGGTCTCCGGCCGGTCCTGGCGGCCCTCCTCGACACCCGCGCCGACCGGGCCCTGTGGGGCTCCGACTGGCCACACACCGGCGGCTCCCCCGCCACCCGTCACCCCGACCGCGTCCAGCCGTTCCTCCCCGTCGACGACGGTCTCTCACTGACCCGCTTCTCCGAGCAACTCGATCCGTCTCACCTGCGACAAGTCCTCGTCGACAATCCGGCGGCGCTCTACGGATGGTGACCCCACAGCCGTAGCCAACGGCCGCCGCCGTGACGCCGAAGCGCCGATCACCTCACTCCCCCACGAGTCGCCTCACAGTCCGCGCCCGCGAGATCCCGGAGCTGACTGCCCGTGTTACCCGCGCCAGCAATCCCCACGGCACCACCGCCATGGCCATCCGGGACCACCTGGACGGGCTGTGGAGCGACGAGGACTTCGTCGAGTGGTGTCCGAGGGACGGCAAGCCGGGCCTATCGCCGGCGCGGCTGGCCACAGTTTGCGTTCTGCGGTTCCTCATGGAACTGTCCGACCGGCAGGCCGCCGAGGGCGTGCGCTGCCGCATCGACTCCACATACGCCCTGGCCCGTGGAGCTGGACGAGCCCGGCTTCCACCACAGTGTTCTGACCGACTTCCGCGAGCGCCTGGCCGAAGACGGCCGAGCCGACACGCTCCTGGACCGAGGCGATGCGCGCCGCCCTGGAGGAACTCGCCCGCCAGCCCCGCAGGAACTCGTCGGCGTGGTCACGGAGGACTGGGGCCGGCGCTGCGGACGCGCCGCACGGCTCGGCAAGAATCCCACCCGACCCAGAACTCGTATCAAAGACACCGGCGACGACGCCTACCTTCTCCTCCGCTACATCCGCGCGGTCGCCCCCGGGGAACACGGCCACACCGAGGACGAGATCCGCTACGCCCGCCGCCGCTACCTCCCCCCGAGGCGGCGCGGCAGATCGCGGTCGAGATCGCCAACGCCACCTTCGCGGCCCACGTACACCGCCAGTGCGATCGCGGCGAACAGCAACGACACCATGATCGCGCCGGACATGTTGGCGTCCACCACCTGGACCGGACGACCGCCCGTGGGGGCTGCGGTGTGGTGTCCTAGCTCAGCGCTGGTTCAGCCACCCGGCCGCCTCCACTGCCCAATAGGTGAGCACGATGTCGGCGCCCGCGCGGCGAATCCCGGTGAGCGTCTCCAGCACCGCGCGGTCCCGGTCGATCCAGCCGTTGGCCGCCGCGGCCTCGATCATCGCGTACTCGCCGGAGACCTGGTATGCGGCCACGGGCACGTCCGCGATGTCCTTCACCGCTCGGACGATGTCCAGATACGCCATGGCTGGCTTCACCATGACCATGTCGGCGCCCTCGTCCAGGTCCAGCCTGGCCTCCCGCAACGCTTCACGCGCATTGGCCGGATCCTGCTGGTAGGTCTTGCGGTCGCCGATGAGCTGCGAGTCGACCGCCTCGCGGAACGGTCCATAGAAGGCGGACGCGTACTTGACCGCGTAGGCGAGCACGGCCGCTTCGGGATGACCCGCCCGGTCCAGCGCGGCACGGATCGCGGCCACCTGGCCGTCCATCATGCCGCTCGACCCGACGACATGCGCCCCGGCTTCGATCTGAGCCACGGCCATCTCACCGTAGATCCGCAGCGTGCGGTCGTTGTCCACCTGGCCGTGCTCATCGAGCACCCCGCAGTGACCATGGTCGGTGAACTCGTCGATGCACACGTCGGACATGATCACCGTGCCGTCCCCTACCTCGGCCCGCACATCGCGCAGCGCCGCGTTCAGCACGCCATCCGGGTCGAGGCCGCCGGTCCCGTCCGCGTCGTACTCAACCGGAATCCCGAAAAGCATCACGCCACCGATACCCGCTTCCACGGCTTCGACGACCGCTTTGCGCAACGAGTCACGGGTGTGCTGAACGACGCCGGGCATCGAGGTGATCGGGGTCGGCTCGGCGGCGCCTTCCTTGACGAACATCGGCAGCACCAGCTGACGCGGCTCCAGGCTGGTCTCGGCGACCAGTCGCCGCAGGGCAGGGGTACCCCGAAGCCGTCGCGGGCGCTGTTCCGGAAACACCGATGTCCTCCTTGAGATCGACTGTCTTCCAGCCTACGACCGCGTCGGTGGTGCGCGAGCAGGGAGTTGGGATCAAGAATTGCAGGCCCCGATCCCGATCGACACCACCGACGACTCGCCGATGGGCGAACTCACCGTCGCCTTGTTGGCGTTGTTCGCGCACATGGAGCGGGTGTTCATGCGCGAACGCGCCGCGCACGCCCGCGAGGTCGCCCAGGCCAAGGGCAAGCCGCCTGGTCGTCCCCGCAAGCTCGCCGTCAACCAACTCGCCGCCGCGCGGGCAGCGCTCGACGCCGGCCAGTCGATCCGATCCGCCACCGGCTCAGCCGCCAGGACGACCAACGCTGCATACATTTGTTCGGCGCTGACGGATGCTCGCTTCTGATGCTCATGTCCCCAGTTTCGCCGGACGGAAGCGCGGACGCCCGGACTCACACCGTCCGACGAGCTATGGATCAGCACCCTGAACAGCCCGGCGAACCTTGGGCCGTTCGGTCGCCGACCCGAGCTCGACGAGGCCGAGGAGAAGAGAACGACGCCACCGGCCCTTAACGTCGACGGCCCCGATCCCTGCCCGGCGATCGGGGCCACCAGCCCATCAAGATCAATCTCAGCGTCAACGACGGTTCGGTTGATCCCCGAGGCCGGACATACCGGCCCTGTTGGGGTCAGCAGGAGCCGCTGAGGCCGTTGGCCATCCTTTTGAAGGCGGCCCGGGTATCTGCTCCGGCGATCCGTCGATGTCGTCCTTGTACCCCCAATACTGATGCTCCCACCTTGGGGTCCCTTCCAGCTTTCCGTGCCCAGCAGTCCGTCGAGTGGACCGTCGTAGCCCAGTAGTGCGCCTTCAGCCAGCACCGCAACCACCTCATAGACGGCTGCCTTATCGAGACAGGACTGACGATCAGCTCTTGATCACCGACGGCACACTCATCGCGTCGCCGTCCTGGCCTACTGCTTGGAAGTACGGCACCAGGGGAGGCCCCACGGAAGGGTGTGTGAAGGCCCGACAGTTCATTGGATCAGGTCGGTGTGTGGATGCTCGGGAGAGGTCGGGCAAACGTAGAGCTGCATGTTGTCCGTGCTGCCTACTTCCACCTTCGTCGGCTGCGCGGGTGACTGGCCGGCACGATGACTGGCGGCGTAGGCGGCGGCTTGGTCCTCGTACGGCGCCCAGCCGCGTAGCTCACCACCGTCCCATTCGAAGGACGCGATGGTCAGCAGCGGGGCCATCTGAGCGTCGCAGACAGTGCAGTATCGGCGGTACGGGTCGGTGCGGCCCCATGGCGGCCAGCCCCCGACCTTCCAGCCGGGAGCGTCAGCCAGATTGCCGTCATAGAACTCCTGCGGATAGTCCGCATACGAGCTGTCCACGCCCACGCCGGCTGCCTGCCATCTGCTCCAGTCCCCCACCGCCAGCCGCATCTCCGGGCTCAAATCGAGGCTGTTGGGGTACTCGGTGATTGCTTCTGGTGCCAGCAGACACGGCTCCGGCACATAACCTGGGTAGTTCGCCTCATACGGTTCCGGTGGTGTGGTGAGGACATCAACGACCGAGGCGGCGGACCGCCAGAACACTGCAGTCGCGGGCTTCCAATCCGGATCGTGGTCGTAGGGACACCAGAGGACCTGGAGCAGATCGGCCTGTCCGGGCGGCCGCAGCAGGGGTACGTCCCGCAGATACAGCTGGGCCACGGGCAACATGGGGACCGGGCACTCTGCAGGCCACGGCGGGCTGGCGTCGAATCGCTTTCTGCGCGCTTCGGCGTTCCGTTCCTTGATCGCCTCTTCCTCGGTCGTGAGCTCGGGACCATGGGGGTCCTTATACAGCCGGGCCAGCCTGCGCCTGTCGAGCCGCACTTCTGCGGGCGACTGGCGGAACCCACTGTCACCGTGCAGGTGCGAGTCTTCACAGTGCGGCCACGGTTCCTCGGCCGGCCACAGCAGCGGCCCCCCGACCGAGCTGTCCCTGACCGAAGGCGATCCCGGGCGGGGATGCAGCCGGATCGCAGGACGCGCCAACGGAGCCAGCTCAGGAAAGACCGCGGTCACCTCAACAGGCCGCGGCGGAGTCGTACGTACGAAAACCATGCCGGTGATCCTGCCACCAGCCACCGACAGTCCAGCGCCACCTCAACCGGCGTCAACGCCCACCAACCCAGCCACGGTGTTGGCAGGGAACCAAGGCTTGCGCCACCCGACATCACGAGTTCATGTTCAAACTTGCCCCATGCCCCTCACCGAGCTGCCGCACCAACCGGTAACGGCCCCCGAGAAGCTGGTCTCGCGCTGCTGCGCCTCCCCCGTTTCCAACATTCCTGTCCCTCCTGCCGGCGAACCAGCGCAAGGGGGATCATGGCGCGACCGTGAAGGCGACACGCCCGTTACCCAGAAACCCGCCAGACGGCGGGGGTGTTCGCCAGGAGCCAGGGTCATTGTGCGTCTCCGGACGGTGCGGCGGCGGAGGTTGTCTCCGCGAGGTAGCCGGGAAGCGAGGTCTTGGGGATTCCGGTCTTCGCGGCGATCTGCCCGAGGCTGGCGCCCTGCTGCTTGGGGAGTCTGGCGTACTCGATCTTGTCGGCGGGGTGGGCGACGGGGCGGCCGATGCGGCGGCCTGCGGCTTCGGCGACAGCGCGGGCGTGCGCGGCGCGTTCGGCGGTGAAGGTGCGTTCCATCTCGGCGAAGAGGGCCAGCAGCAGGAAGGTGATGCGGCCCATGCCCTCATCGGTGGTACTGATCGGGTGGCCAGCGGTTCCTCCAGCCGTGCTCGACGCAGCCAGTCATCAGCGGCAGCCGCCAGCCCAGGGTCCGCCCGCGCCCGGGGTCGGCGGCGCATACCGGGCAGGCCCGGCGCAGCGGCCGGGACCCGAGCCATGGCCCGGGCCGGCGCTTCCAGCGGTTGACCTTGTCGGAGCGGGCCTCGCCGGGGCCATGATTCCATGAGGGGCCCGGCCAGGCCGGCGCCCACTGCCACGACGACGTTCATCGCGGTGTCCGTGGCGCCCTGCACTCCGGGCCGGAGAGCCGCGGGCGTGGAGAGAGCGGTCGGCCCGGCAGGGCGGGCGGCTTCACCTTTGGTCGCGCACGGCGGTGCGAATCCGTGCGGGCAGCCCGCGACCGGTCACATGCGAGTGGCGCACTGCAGCGGCAGCTGCCCGGAAGTGCGCAGCAGGTTGTCCGACCGCCTGTACGGCAGGTAGTTCGCGACAGACCGGGCCGCCTGCGGCAGCGGCACGCCACGTTTCTTCAGACGGATCTCGATGGCGGATGTCATGCGGTGTCCTCCTGTGGTGCGCTGTGTTCACAGACCCTCGACGGCCGTGATCAGCCGCCGTGCGGCTTCGTCGACCGTGGAGCGGGGGCAGCCCAGATTCACCCGCATGTAGCCGTGGCCCTCGATCCCGAACTTCTGTCCCTTGTCCAGCCACAGGCGCGCCTTGGTGAGCATGAACTTGTCCAGGGACTCGGCACTCATCCCGAGGTCACGGCAGTCCATCCACGCCAGGTAGAGGGAGTCGGCCGGCAGCACGCGCACCTTCGAGGTGGCACTGTGGACCGCCCGCGCGAAGTGCGCGTGGTTGCCGCGCAGATAGGTGAGCAGTTCCTCCAGCCACGGCTCACCGTGCGCGTAGACGGCTTCGGCGGCAACCATGCCCGCCACGTTGACCAGCGGGAACAGGTTGCGCTCGTACTGGCGGGCCAGCTCCTCGCGCAGCCTGCGGTTGGGGACGAAGACGTTGGCGCTCTGCAGGCCGGGGAGGTTGAAGGTCTTGCTGGGGGCCGTGCAGGTGATGCTGTTCCGCGCGAACTCCCCGCCGAGCGAGGCGAACGGGATGTGCTTCTTGTCCGGGTTGATGATGAGGTCCTGGTGGACCTCGTCGGAGACGACCAGGACGCCGTGCCGGGCGCAGATCTCTCCCATGGCCCTCAGCTCGTCCTCGGTCCAGACGTTCCCGGTGGGGTTGTGGGGGTGGCTGAGGATGAACAGTTTGGTGTCGGGCCGGATGGCGGCCTCGAACGTCCGGGCGTCGAACCGGTAGCCGTCGTCGGTCCGCTCCAGCGGGGCGAACGCGAGGTGGCGGCCGCCCCGCAGGACGTCGTTGTGGAAGTGCGCGTAGACGGGCGGCTGGATCAGGACCGAATCGCCCGGCGCGGAGAATGCCTGCACCGCGGTCTGAGCGTGGTGATGATGCCCGCGGTCTGCAGCACCCACTCCCGCGGCACCTCCCAGCCGAACCGCCGGGCCTGCCAGCCGGTCACGGCATCGAGGTAGCTGTCGGTCGCGCCGCCGGGATACCCGAAAGCGCCGTGGTCCACGGCCTGGTGGAGCGCATCGATCACGGCCTGGGGGGCCTTGAAGTCGGTATCGGCGACCCACATCGGCAGCGGGTCGGCCGCGGCCTCGTCGGCCGCCAGTAGCTGATGGGCGTAGGCCCATTTCATGGAGTTGAAGTTCTTGCGGTCCACGACGGTGTCGAAGACCGATCCCGTGGTTTTCCCGGCGACGTCCAGTCGTGCCTGGTCACCGGGGGTGGTGTGGGTTGCCATGGCTGGATGCTAGCCATGACGACGGGCAAAATGTTCGTGAATTTTGCCAAGAAAAGGCTTGTATTCCTTAGAATCTTGCTCATGGATTCCACAGATCGTAAAATAGTTGCCATTCTCCAGTCTGAGGGGCGGATCACGCTCACCGATCTGGCCGAGAAGGTCCGGCTCAGCGTCTCCAGGTGCCAGCGACGCGTCCGTGAACTGGAGACGGCCGGGATCATCTGCGGCTACCGCGCCGTCGTCGATGCCGCGGCCCTGGGATACGGGTTCGAGGTCCTGCTCTTCGCCACGCTCAGCCGACCCGATGCGGTGACCGAGTTCGACGCGGCACTCGCCGACATCCCCGAGGTCGTCGAGGCGCAGAGGCTGTTCGGCGAACCGGACTACCTGGTCCGCGTGGTCAGCGCCGACCTGCCGTCCTACCAGCACCTCTACGAGTCCGTGCTCATCCATCTGCCAGGGGTCCGCGGCCTCAACTCGACCATCGTGATGAAGCAAGCCGTCCACCCCCGGCCCTTGCCGGGGCGACCGCCGCGCGAGGTGACGGCGCCGGGTTCCACTGCCTGAACGCGGCCGACAGCTCCGCCGACGCAACGCGCACCGCACCGGTATCAAGCCGACCCCCGCGCGTCGGCGAGCTGGACCCGGTCGTAGCCTGCGGCCATGAGTGACGCCGCCCCTTCCACCCCGCGCGAAGCCTTCGACCTGCTCCTGGCCGGCAACCACCGCTTCGCCGCCGGCACCCCCCAGCACCCCAACCAGGACGCCGCCCGCCGCGCCGACCTGGCCTCCGCCCAGCGCCCGTTCGCCGTGCTGCTCGGCTGCTCCGACTCCCGGCTGGCCGCCGAGATCATCTTCGACCAAGGGCTGGGAGACCTGTTCGTCGTCCGCACCGCAGGGCACGCGGCGGGACCGGAGGTCCTGGGCAGCATCGAATACGGGGTGAGCGTGCTGGGCTGCCCGCTGGTCGTGATCCTCGGCCACGACGCCTGCGGTGCGGTCGCAGCGACCCGCGCCGCCGTGGCAGACGGTACGACCCCCCGCGGGTACCTAAGAGACGTGATAGAGCGTGTGACGCCCAGTGTGCTGGCCGCTCACGCCGCCGGCGTGAGCGAGGACGACGGCTTCATCGCCACACACGTCCGGCACACCGTCGACTTCATCATGGACCGCTCCCGGGAACTGGCCGACCAGGTCGCCTCCGGACGCACCGCGGTCGTGGGCCTGTCCTATCGGCTGGCCGACGGCAGCGCCCGGCCGGTCACCTCCCGCGGCCTGGACCTGCCCTCGGAACCGGCCCGCCACCCCGACACCGCCCCGCCTGCGAACAGCCGATGAATCATCCGCCCCAGCCCGCCGAAGCCGACCTGACCGGCGACGGCACCGGCCTGCTCTGCGCCACCCTCCTGCTCCGCCTCCGCAAGCGGATCGACGGCGCACCGCACTACCTCGGCCCCGTTCCCGGGAAGCCACCGGTACCCGCGCTCCAGCTCACCACCGACGCGCGCCCCACTCGCCCCGACGCGCCGTGGCACCCGGTGCCGCGTTGCCGGCAGTCGCGGATGCCCTCGGCCACGAAGGCGCGGGGGTGGTCGAGTCGGTCGGCTCGTCGGTCACGCGGGGCGCGCCCGGCGACCACGGCGTCGCTTGTGAGTGACGAGGCGGCAGCGTTGGTCAGCTGCGCCGTAGGCCGGGTTCGGAGGCGTCGCCTTCGGTGCGAAGGTCCATGCGGGACAGTCGGTGGCCGTCATGGGTGCCGGCTGCGTCGGCCTGAACGCAGTACAGGCGGCGCCCACGTGGGTGCGTACCCGATCGTGGCCGTAGACAAGAGCGACACGCCATTCTTGTAGCCGCGCGCCAACACTTCCCAGGCGGCGCGATCAGCGGGGCGCAGCGAGCGTATTTCGATCACGTCGGCATCCTCGCATGCGACGCACCTCAGACTCCGCCCCGGCAACCCCGACGCAGCCACTACCGACGACGAACCGTCGAATAGAGTCGACGTCGCCGGGCTGCTCGATGGCGAAGGCCACCGCGCGGGCAACCGCCGCCGGAGGGATGCCAGGGAGTCTCGGTGGACCGGGCGACACTGAAGCTCACGGACAAGCGCCGCCGCAGCTCGGTCACCGGTGTCGCCGACGCCCTGATCGGGTTCCAGTACGGCCACTGCCTCATCTGCACTCAACCCAGCGAACTCCACCGGCTCGCCCAGCGCAATGCGGCGATCATGCAATCCCCCCCACCCGCTCAGGAAGACCCTCCGGCGCGAACTGGCTCACTCCGGCACTACAGAGCCGGATACGGCGCTCACACCCTGGGAGTGCCCGGTCCACCGGATGACGGTGGTCTGCCTCACCCGGTCACGAAGGTCGTCACGCTTCGAGCGGGAAGTTCGCCCGTGAAGGAGCCGTTTGACACGTTAATCGCACCCCGGGGCGCGAGGTTCCTGGTTGCGTCGGTCAACCAGGACGACACGCTGGACGAGGTGTTGTTTACCAGGGTGAACGACTGACTCACCGGCGAGGCCCCCTTGTTGATGGCGATGACGGCCACCTTGGAGTCACCGCCCTTGTACGCCGAGACGTAAAGGTTCGACTGGGGATTCGAGGTCGCATCGATCCGCACATATCCTGGGCGGACGAACTTCGAGAAGTGCGCCATGGTGGCGCCGCGCTTGCTGATTTGCCCGTCTTCCCTCATGGGGCCGTAGCTACGCCGGATGTACCACCACACGTACGCCTGGAACTCGGCATCCACCAGGGCACGGTGGATGTGTTCCCCTACGTCGAGCGCTTGGGGCCAGAGGTCCGCCGAATCGCTGCTGTTGGGATAGTAGACCTCGGTCATCCAGAGTTCTTTACCCCTGCCTTTTTGCTTGAAGAGGGGGTAGGGAAAGTTCTGGTACGGCGTGCCGTAGAGGTGAGCCCCGAGAATGTCCAGGTTGGCGAGCGCTGCCGGGTCGTTGAGAATCGGGTCCGAGAAGCTCTTCACATACTGGAAGGACTCCGGCGCGATGACCTTGGTGCTGATCGAACCGGCGTTCTCCCGCAGGAACCGAATCATCTCGTTCGGTGTCCACCACGTCCAGTCATGTGCGTAATCGGGCTCGTTCTGTACCGAAATAGCGTACAGGTTCACCCCGTTGTCCTTCATGAACCTGCAGAAGTCGTTCAGGTGCTGCGCATAAGCGCCATACATGTCGTACCGGAGCCGCTTCGCGTTGGACTGACTGCCGTGGACGAAGGTCTCGACCATCTGAGCGGGGGGATTCCACGGCGACGCGATGACGGCCGCCCCGTGCTCGATCGCACGCCTCGCCGTGGCCACCTCGCGGCTCCAGTCCGCCCGGTTCTCGTGAACGGGGATTCTCAGCACGGAGAACCCAAGCTGCCCCTCGCCGTTGCCGAATGCCGTGTCCCTCTGGGCCGGTGTCAGATCGTTGATCCAGACCGTGTGGTTCATGCCACCGAAGCCCCGGATCGTCTGCCGCTCCGCCGACGGGTTGACGATCACATTGGCAGCCGCCGCTGCGGATGCTCCCACGGCCGGCGTCGCGGCCACGAGGACCGGCAGGGCACTGATCGTCGCCAGAACAGACCTCCGACTTGGGAAATCCGGTCCCCTGGACGCAGAGTCATTCCGATGTAACATCATGCATTCCTCGCCTCCTGGATGTCCTGCCATGGATGCTGTTTCTTCTTTTGTGTCGATGCCGTTCCGAACTTGGGAGCGATCTCATTACGCAATTTCCGCGAATTTCCTTCATGGCGGGACCAGACGGAAGAGCTGCCCTGGGGAGTGCACCCACAACAAAGGAGGTTCGAAAATCGACCAGTGTCCAATATGCCGGGTCATGGGCAAGTTAACGGCGCAACTCGCCACCGTCAACCCGCCAGTCATGGGTTTCCCCATCTACAAGGTGCCCCGGAAGCTGCTGACTGTTCCACCGGCAATCCTCGGCCACCCCAGACCAAGGCCAGCCGGAGGGCACGCCACTGGAGGGCTTCTGGTCTTCTGCCGCCCTGACGGCTCACCACTGCGTCCGCAGGGTGCGGCCACTGCTCCCGCATGCCGACGGCAAACACGCCACTGCCGAGTCGAGCGGCACAGGGGCTCGCGTCCCGCGGGAATGGCTCCGCTTCTGGCTCTTGACGGGGAGTGAGGGTCACGCCAGAGTGCGTTCATGCGCATTAGTAATGCGCATTAACGGAGCGGTGAGCGAGGGGACGTCAGGGGTGGATCAGCCGAAGAAGCGGGCGAAACCGGGACGGAACCCGGCGTCCGCGAGCCGTACGTCACGGCCGCGGCAGGCCGAGGTGGCCGGGCTCGCCGGAGTGTCCCAGGCGACGGTGTCATTGGTCCTGTCGGCGCGCGGCGACGGCAAAGCGGCGGCGATCTCCGAGGAGACCCGTCAGCGCGTCCTCGACGCGGCCCGCAGTCTCGGCTATGTGCCGGACCCGGCGGCCCGGCGGCTGGCGGCGGCCCGCAACAACCTGCTCGGCGTCTTCAGCTTCACCGCCACTTTCCCGACAGACGTACAGCACTCGTACTACCCGTTCCTGGTGGGTGTGGAGCAGGAGGCGGCCGCCCAGGGCTACGACCTGGTGCTGTTCACGGGGTCGAGCACCGGTGGCGCGGGCGCCGTCGAACCGGAGGCGCTGAGCCGGGTCCGGCTGGCCGACGGGTGCCTCTTCCTCGGCCGGCACGTGCCGCGCGCCGAACTGAAGCGGCTCGTCGCCGACGGGTTTCCGGTGGTGCATCTGGGCCGCCGCGAGGAACTGGAAGGGCTGGCCTGGGTCGGCGCCGACTATGTCAGCGCCAGCCGTGAAGTCGTCGTTCATCTGGCGGAGTCGGGACACCGACGGATCACGCTCGTACGGGAGGACGACGACGCGCCCCCGTCCACGGACCGTCAGCGGGGTTTCCTGGACGGCCTGGCGGCTGCGGGCATCGCAGGCGGGCCCGGCGCGGTGCTGCGCTGCACCGATCCGGCGCGTGAGCTGACGGCGCAGCGGGTGCGGGCCCTGGTCGCGGACGGGGTGACCGCGTTCGTGGCCGAGGAGACGGACACGGGGGCGGCGTGGCGGGCGCTGACCGGCGCCGTCCGGGAGGCCGGACTCACCTGTCCGGGCGATGTCTCGCTGGGGCTGCTCGGGAGCCCGCCCGCCGACCTCGCTGCCCGGCCCGTGCCGATGGGGTTCGACATCCCCCGGCACCGGCTCGGCGCCGCGGCCGTCCGGCTGCTCGCCGCGCTCGTGGCGGGCGAGGAGGCACGGGAGCCGTTGGTGGCCTGCGAGTTCCGCGCCGGAGAGACAGCGGGCCCGCCCATCCAGCCACGGTAGCGACCGGCTCCAGGGCAACGGAAGAACGAAGTTCAGGCGCGATCACAAGGAGCCCTGTGGTACCCCAGCCAGACATCCTGATCGTCGGTGGCGGCCTCGGCGGGGTCGCCGCCGCACTCGCCGCCTGCCGAGCGGGCCGACGCGTCGTGATGACCGAGGAGACCGACTGGATCGGCGGACAGTTGACGGCGCAGGCCGTGCCGCCGGACGAGCACCCGTGGGTGGAACAGTTCGGCACGACGGCGACGTACCGGGCCTTGCGCGAAGGCATCCGGGCCTACTACCGGCAGTGGTATCCGCTGCGGGGCGAAGCGCTCGGGCTCACAGAGCTCAACCCGGGCGCCGGGCGCGTCAGCAAACTGTGCCACGAGCCGCGCGTCGCGCTCGCGGTCCTGGAGGCCATGCTCGCGCCGCACCGGGCCTCCGGGTCGCTGACCGTCCTGACCGAGCACCGGGCCGTCTCCGCCGAGCACGACAACGATGCCGTCACGGCCGTCACCGTACGGGACCTGCGCAGCGGCACCTTGCGCACCTTCGCCGCACCCTACGTCATCGACGCCACCGAGACCGGTGAGCTGCTCGAGCTGTCCGGTGTGGAGCACGCGAGCGGGGCCGAGGCGCATGCCGAGTTCGAAGAGCCGCACGCCCCCACCCAAGCGCGGCCCGACAACCAACAAGGCATCACGGTGTGCTTCGCGCTCTCGCACCACGAGGGCGAGGACCACACGATCGACCGGCCCGGGACTTATGACTTCTGGCGCGCGTACCGCCCCGACTTCTGGCCGGGGCCGCTGCTCGGGTTCGAGGCTCCCGATCCGCGGACCCTGGAGCCTGTCCCTCGCTCGTTCGTGCCCAACCCCGAACTGGACCCACTGGCCGTCAGCGCGGACCAGAGCGCGGACGCCGGGGACAAGGAGCTGTGGGGGTTCCGCCGGATCCTGGCACGCAAGCTGCATCGGCCCGGGGCCTTCGACTCGGACATCACGCTGGTCAACTGGCCGTTGAACGACTACTGGTTGAAGCCCTACATCGGCCGGCAGGCCGAAGCACTGTGCGAGGCAAGGCAGTTGTCGCTGTCCGTCCTGTACTGGCTGCAGAGCGAGGCGCCGCGGGCGGACGGCGGCACCGGGTTCCCCGGGCTGCGCATCCGCCCCGATGTGACGGGCACGGCGGATGGACTCGCCAAGGCGGCCTACGTACGCGAGTCGCGGCGCATCAAGGCGGTGACGACCGTCGTCGAGCAGGACGTCGCCATCGACGTCGTGGGACCGTACGGCACCAAGCATTACCGGGACTCGGTCGGCGTCGGGGGCTACCGCATCGATCTGCACCCCTCGACCGGCGGCGACACCTACATCGACATCGGGTCGGTGCCGTTCGAGATTCCTCTGGGCGCGTTGGTGCCGCGACGGGTGCGGAACCTGCTGCCCGCCGGCAAGAACATCGGCACGACGCACATCACCAACGGCTGCTACCGCCTGCACCCCGTGGAATGGAACGTCGGCGAGGTCGCGGGCGCGCTTGCCGCGCACTGCCTGGCCGAGGGCGTGGAGCCGCACCAGGTGCAGGCGGAGGACAAGCGGTTCGTGGAGTTCGGGCGGGTGCTGGACCGGGCGGGCGTGCAAAGGCGCTGGCCCGACGTCCGCGGTTACTGACCGGCCCCGTTCAGCAACACCGGCCGCCTTCAGGGCCATACGTACGTCAACGCACAAGGAGGTGCCTGACATGCCCCCTGACCGTCGCGTCCGCGTGGGTATCGACGTGGGCGGCACGTTCACGGATGCCGTGGCCGTCGATGCCGCAACACTCGAACTGGTGGGCCAGGTGAAAGTGCCCACCAGCCACCACCATGAGGACGGTGTCGCGCACGGCATCGT
This sequence comes from Streptomyces sp. ME19-01-6, assembly GCF_033793745.1. Lineage (NCBI taxonomy): Bacteria > Bacillati > Actinomycetota > Actinomycetes > Kitasatosporales > Streptomycetaceae > Streptomyces > Streptomyces sp. ME19-01-6. The sequence goes on from NZ_JARAXF010000002.1 coordinate 453,878, forward strand.
CCAGGCGCTCGACCATCTCCTCGAACAGGTCGGGCGCACTCCGGCCGAGGTCACCTTCCTGGCACACGGCACGACCCAGGCCACGAACGCGCTCCTGGAAGGCGATGTGGCGAAGGTCGGGCTCATCGGGATAGGCACGGGGGCGGGTGCCGTGCTCACCCGGCGCCTCGCCGCGTTCGGGAAGCTCGAACTCGCCCCGGGCAAGCGGCTTCCGCTGGTGTACGAGCATGTGGCGGACCCGTCCGACAGCGATGCGGTGCGGGCCGCCGTGACCCGCGTACAGGAGCAGGGTGCTCAGGTCCTCGTCGCCACCGAGCCGTTCGGGGTGGACCGGCCCGAAGGGGAACAGGCCGTGCTCGACGCGGCGCGGCCCACGGGGCTGCCGGTCGCGGCGGCACACGAGATCACGTCACTGTACGGGCTGCACAAGCGGACCCGTACCGCCGTGGTGAACGCGGCGATCCTGCCGCGCATGCTGGCCACGGCCGATCTCGTCGACTCCTCCATCACGAAGGCCGGGGTCGCGGCACCGCTGATGGTGATGCGGTGCGACGGCGGTGTCATGTCGCTGGAGGAGATGCGGCGCCGCCCGCTGCTGACGGTCCTGTCAGGGCCGGCGGCGGGTGTGGCGGGCTCGCTGATGCAGGAGCGGATCAGCGAGGGAGTGTTCCTGGAGACGGGTGGCACGTCGACGGACATCAGCGTGGTGCGACGTGGCAAGGTGGCGGTGCGGCACGCGACGATCCTCGGCAAGGCGTCGTACCTGAGCGCCCTGGATGTGCGCACCGTCGGCGTCGGTGGCGGGTCGATGGTGCGTGTCTTTGGCGGGAAGGTCACGGGCGTCGGTCCACGCAGCGCGCATATCGCCGGGCTTCCCTATGCCTGTTTCGCCTCGCTCGACGAGTTGCGGGACGCGAAGGTCACCACGGTGCGGCCGATGGACGGCGACCCCGACGACTATATGGTCCTGGACGCGGCGGGCGGCCGGTTCGCCGTGACGATGACGTGCGCGGCGAACGCGCTCGGCCGGGTCCCCGAGGGCGACTTCGCGCGCTGCGACCCGGAGGTGGCGCGGGCGGCGCTCGCCCAGCCGGCCGCCATGCTCGGCATGGACGTGGCGGGCGCGGCGCGGGCCGTGCTGGACACGGGGACCGCATCGGTGAGGACGGTCGTGGACGCGATGATCCGCGACTACCGGCTCGACCGGGAGACCGCCGTCCTGGTGGGCGGGGGCGGCGGAGCGGCGGCCGTGACCCCGCACCTGGCCCGGGCAGCCGGTCTGGAAGGACGCATCGCCCGCCACAATGAGGTCATCAGCCCGATCGGCGTGGCGCTCGCGCTGGTCCGCGAGCAAGTCGAGCGGATCATCCCCGGCGCCACCCAGGAGCAGATCCTCGCCGTGCGTGCCGAGGCCGAGCGCGCGGTCGTCGCGCAGGGCGCCGCGGCCGACGGCGTCGAGGTCGAGGTGACGGTCGACCCGCAGACCAGCACCGTACGGGCCGTCGCCACCGGCGCGACCGAACTGCGCACACAGGACCGGGCGCACCGCGCCGATGACGCCGAGCGGCTGCGCACGGCCGCCGTCAGCCTCAAGGCGCAGGAGACGCAAGTGGAGATCCTGGCCGGCACGGACGCGTACACGGTGTACGGCACGGAGGTGCGGCGCCGGCTGCGGGCATCGCGGCGGCCGGTGCGGGTCGTGGATGCGGACGGGGTGGTGCGGCTCGGGGTGTCCGACGCGCGAGTGCACACGACGACCGTGGGCGCGGCCGGCGAGGCGCTCGCCTCGCTGGTGCGGGACGCCACCTCGTACGGCGACGGCGGGGTGCGGGCGCCCGCTGTGCGCCTGCTGGTGGGCGGCCGGATCGCGGATCTGTCCGGTGTGCTCGAACCCGGGGCCCTGCTCGCGCTGGCCCGCAGCGAGTTGCGTGCGCGCGCGGCCGACGAGCCGGTGGTCGTGGTCGTGGAGTCCCGCGCATGAGCGGCGACCACGACCACGACCTGGACCTGGCCGTGCGGCTTCTCGCGGGGACGCCCACGCACGAGGGTCGCGACCCCCTGGTTCTGCGCCGATGGGCCGAGGCGGCCGAGGAGTTCGGACGCCGCATGGCCCCCGAACCGGCGCCGGTCGAAGTGGTCGAGCGGGACGGCGGGCTCGCCGCCGGGCTGCTGGCCCGGTACCGGTCGCGGCCGCCGGTGGTCGAGGTGTACGTCGACACGGTCGACCGCGCCGAACGGCTCATCGTCGAGCGCGGCTGGCGACACTGGTTCCCCGCGGGGTCGGTGCTGGCCGCGGCCCTCGCCCACGAGCAGGCGCATGCCTGGCTCCATCACGCGCACGTCCGGGCCGAGTTCAAGCGGGCGCTCGGTCACACCGCGCTGCGGCTCGGGCGCCGCCGGCTGTACGCGCACGTCGCGGGCGCCGACGAACTCGCCGCACACGCCTACGCCCGCGCCGCCTGCGGCCTGGGCCGCAGCCCCCTGCTGCTCACCGAGGCGCTGGCCGCCGCATGTTCCGAAGACCAGAGGTGTCCGAAAGCGAGAAGTGATCGATGGGTGTCGTGATTCTGCTCCTCATGGCGGCGGGCGTCGCCGCCATGCTCACCCGCAAGCTGCCCACCGCGTTCGCATTGGTGCTGCTCGCCGTGGCGATCGCGTTCGCCGCGGGCGCGCCGCTGACCGGAAAGAACAGCGTGTTCGACACGGTGCTCCAGGAGGGCGCGACCGCGCTGGCGGCCACGATGATCGCGATCCTGATCGGTTCGTGGCTCGGCAAGCTCCTGGAAGAGACCGGCATCGCGGGCACCCTGGTCCGCAAGATCGTCGAATTCGGCGGCGACCGGCCGACGTTCGTGGCGCTCGGTGTCCTCGCGGTGTCGGCCCTCGTGGGCACGGTGACGGGGTCCGCGCCCGCGGCGATGCTCGCCGGGCTCATCGGGATCCCGGCCATGATCGCGGTGGGCATCCCGAAGGTGACGGCCGCCGGCACGATCCTGATGGGCATCGCGGTGGGTATCCCGTTCGAGCTGCCGATCTGGCAGTTCTTCTCCACGGCGCTGGAACTGCCCGTGGACACCGTGCGCGGCTTCATGGTGAAGCTGTTCCCGTTCGCGCTGGTGGCGGCGGTCGCGTACGTCCTGGTGGAGTCGCGGCGGCGGGGCGTGGAGCACACGTGGTCGCTCACCTCGGTGCGCGGAGAGTCGAAGCCACGCAGCCGCCGACAGCAGCTCGGGGACGCGCCGTGGTACGCGCTCCTCACGCCGGTGGTGCCACTCGTCCTGGCCCTCGGCTTCGAACTGGCCATCATCCCCTCACTGCTGGCGGGGGTGTTGTACGCGCTGGTGACGACCACGCGGCCGCGCGAGATGAACCGCCGCCTGCTGCGCACTCTGTACCGCGGCTTCGAGGTGGCGGCGGCTCCGCTCACGCTGTTCGTGGCGATCGGCATCCTGCTCGCCGCGGTGAAGCTGCCCGGCGCCGTCGACGCACTGGAACCGCTGGTCAAGGCGGTCAGCCCGCAGAACACGGTGCTGTTCGTAATGGTCTTCACGCTCCTGGTGCCGCTGTGCCTGTACCGCGGCCCGCTGAACGTGTTCGGCCTCGGCGCCGGCATCGCGGGCGTCCTCATCGCCACCGGTATCTACCCGGCCACCGCCGTCCTCGGTATGGCCACCTCGTACAACCAGGTCTTCGGCGTCGCCGACCCGACCAGCACCCAGACGGTGTGGAGCGCCCAGTACGCGGGCGTCTCACCGCAACAGGTGATGGTGCGGACGCTGCCGTACGTGTGGGCCGTGGCGCTCGGGGGCCTGTGCGTCACCGCCGCGACCCAACTGTGACGTCCTTCCGAGAGCAACCAACTTCAGGAGCCGATCATGCAAGAGCCGCAGTCCGGCCCGGACCGTCGTATGTTCCTGCGCGCGACCGCCGCCACCGGTGCCGCGCTCACCCTGGGCAGCCTGTCGACACAGTCCGCGTCGGCCGCGCCCGGAGGCTTCCCGAACTACACCTACGTACGGACCCTGCTGAAGCCGTCGCAGCTGAAGTACAACCCGACAGGCGAGATCATCTTCCCGACCGTGCGCGGCGTCTACGACAAGTTGACGTCGCCGCTCGGCCGTTACTACCTCTACTACGCGCCCCACGACGCGCCCGGCGGCATCTGCCTCGCCTACGGGGACTCGCTGGAGGGCCCGTTCACGGAGTACCCGGCGAATCCGATCGTGTCGAACAAGTGGGACCCGCACTACTCGGTCACTCACGTCTCCTCGCCGCATGTGCTGTGGAAGGAGGACGTCAAGGAGTTCTGGCTGTACTTCCATGGCGAGAACACCACGACACGGCTCGCCCGTTCCCGGGACGGCGTCCACTTCACGTACGACAAGGTCGTCCTGTCCACGTCGATGATGCCGTCGGGCACCAAGGAGACGTCGTACGCCAGGGTCTTCCGGCACGACCTGCCGTCGCGCGGAGCCCGGTACGTGATGCTGTTCATGCTCAACAACACCACCAACCACCGTGACATCTGTTGGGGTTGGTCCGCCGACGGTCGGAACTGGACCTTCGACCAGACCCCGCTGGTGCGCCACTCGGACGTCGGCGCGGTGAACGTCGGCGGACCCCACCTGCTCACGCGCAACGGTTCCGCGTACGTGGTCTACAACAAGGACAAGGAGAGCGGCGGCGACATCATGATCACCGAGGTGGGCGCGGACTTCTCGCTCCGCCGCCATCTGGGCGTCTTCTACAACTCTCACTCGGGGGCACCCGAGAACGGCAGGGCGGCGGCGCCGGCGTTCGGCACCGACGGCGGAGTGCCCTACATGGTCTTCGAGGCGGGGGAACGGCTCAAGGGCTCGATCGCGGTGGCACGGGGATAGCCCGGACCCACCTCATGACTGTGCGCTGTCCCGCCAGGTCCGCCGGACAGCGCACAGCATCGACGTGCCCCAACACATCTGTCCCGTCGGGAGATCACGTACTCGTGAAGGGGAGCACCCGTCACGGTGCGCCGACCTGGTCGGTGGTCGCCCGGTCCGAGCGCGCCTCAACAGTTGCGACAAGGTGACGCCCCGCATTCTCTGAAGCTCTTTCTTGCTACGCCAGGGCCATGGCCACAAGCGCCCGACGGTCGACCTTTCCCCGATCGGTCACGGGTAGTTGGCTGAGCAATATGTACTGGCTAGGGATCAGGTACGGCGGTAGTTCTTCACGGAGCCGTTTGTCGATCTGAGGGGCGTCCAATGCGTTACCACCGCAGAAGGCAACCAGACGGCGGTCGGCCGCCGCCCCCACTGCAAGCACCACAGCCTCCTCGACACCTGGCACGACGCGAAGGCGCTGTTCGATCTCACCTGGTTCGATGCGGTAGCCCCGGACCTTGATCTGGTGGTCTGTTCTGCCCAGATAGAGGAAGCCTGCCCCGCCGCTTCGGCGTACGAGATCGCCGGTGCGATACCAGCAGCGGCCGTCCCTGCGGAGGAAACGTCCCACGTCATCCTCTGCTTGTAGGTAGCCCGAGAACATCTGCGGACCAGTGACGCACAGCTCCCCCTCGTGGGGATCCAGTTCGCCGGTCTCGTCGAGGAGCACGGCATCATGGCCAGGAAATAATTCTCCGATGGGCACGACGCCATGCGCTGCGGCAACGGGATTCGACGGTGCCCAACGGTAAGCGGTGCAGGCAATGGTGAGCTCTGTGGGGCCGTAAAGGTTTTCCAGGGTCGCGTTCGCTGCGGCCATCTGCCAGGCGGCTGCATCCTGGTGAAGCAGCGCTTCACCACAGAACAGGCTCCACCTCAGCGAAGGCAAGGATCCCTCCGGCAGTCCGCCGGAGCGCCGGAGCGCAGAGACCGTTCCAGGTACGGAGAACCAGACGGTGATCCCCTCGCGTTCTACGAATTGCGGCAAACGAGCCAGCGCCGCCGGATGGGTGTGTACCACGGTGCCGCCGCTGGCCCATGCAGCGAACAGGTCAAAGAAGGCCAGGTCGAAAGTCAGGCCGAAGGTCTGGCTGAAGACGTCTTTCTCCGTGAACTCATAGCGTGACATGACGCCGGCAATGAAGTGACAGGCATTCGCATGCCTGATAGGTACGCCTTTGGGACGCCCAGTCGAGCCCGACGTGAAAAGTACGTATGCGACATCGCCGGCGTTCTGACGTGCAGGGAGATCAGTGGCGTCGACCTTGGCGAGGAGCGTCACGTCCGAATCGCTCCACACAGAATCGCTTACCTCAGGTGCGAAGACCGTCGGGAGAGCGTCGATGTCGTTCTCGGACAGCTCCTTCACCTTTGCGGCGCACACCGTGTCCGTCAGCAGAGCGTCCATCGGGTGGTCTCGCAACAGCTCGGAGAGTCGGGCCACCGGGAGGTCGGGCGCGATTGGATATACCGCCGCACCAGCGCACATGCACGCCAGAATCCCCACATATCCGGTGAACGTCCTGTCAGCAAGGACGGCGATGCGTCGAGGCTCACCCGCAGAATGAGCTGACCGCAGGACACTGGCCCAGCGATCAGCCGTAGAAATCAACTCCCGGTAAGACACACGATGAGCACCGATCCGCAAGGCCTCGCGATCCGGAGCGCGGTGCGCACTCTGCCGTACCAAGTCCTCCAGGCGAGGCTCAACGACCGCATCAGACAGTCCAGACTGCTCCTTGGTCACGCTCTCCCCATTCCGCACTCGGCGGGCGCTGGTCGCCGCCTCAAATCGCCCACCGACCCGTTCGACCCTGCACGCAGATCACCCACTTGATCAGGCAAGACTTACCGAACGGTCCCACAGTGTCAGCGCTCCGTTTGCCGTCCACAACCGGTCGTTGGAATAGTTGAGACTCGCCGACCGCAGATCCCTCAGGCACCGTTCAAGTGGAATCGGACTACTCGCCGAATATCCCGTGGACATCCCGGCCAACTCGACCATCCGGTCCACTGCACGAAATGAGAGGTCCGAGGCGGCAAGTTTCAACGAGTTCAAGTGGATCTGCAGTACCTCGCCACGCAGGTCACGTTTTCCGTCACGAACGTCGGCCACCTCTTCGGTCACCCGTTGGAGATACCCGTGGACGAGTTCAAGGTCAAGGCGAATTCTGGCAAGGCGCTCCCTCACCAGATCTGAGGTGAGTTCGGGGCCGCTGTCACGGCGAGGGCGACGGAGATGGCGGACAAGTTCGGCGAAGGCATGTCGGGCCGCACCCAGCCAACACGCGGACAGACCCAGATGAGCAAGCGGGATTGCGCTGTCGGCCGCTACTCGGCGGAAGCCGCCCGGCCCGCCGATCAGATTGCTTTCTGGTACGGTTCCCGTCAATCTGAGCGAGACATTCTCCATGCCTCGCATGCCCAGGGTGTTCCATTCTCCGGTCGACTCGATATGCGCCTGTTTGCGCCCTACGTACACCAGGGACACTTCGTGGACAGGGGCGTCCTCGGACGCCCGCAGCGTCACCAGAAAGCCGTCGGCATGAGCTCCGCCCGAGACGACGGGTGCCCGGCGGTCCACATGGAGACCGGCCGGGCCGAGGGCCACGGGTGACTGGGCCGTGACAAACTCCCACCCCTTTACCGCCTCAGTGGTGACCGATGCAAGATAAGTGTCCCCGCGTGCTATCGAGGGAAGTACGTCTTCCTGGAGTTCGCGCCTGCCGAAGCGCACAATAGCGTCCGTCTGCTGGCAGTGCATCGCCCATATGGTCGCCGTGTTCAGGCAGGCCCCGGCCAGTTGCTGGGCCGTCCGCACCAGCCCGCGCAAGTCCCCTCCCAGACCGCCGTATTCGGTCGGCACCAGGAAGCCGAGCAGCCCCGACGCGCGTACTGCTTCCATACTCTGGACCGGGAAGGCAGCATGCTCATCGGCTTGAGCCGCATGCTTTCGCAGTGTCTCCGTCACGTACGACGGGATGTCGTCAGCGCGGGCGGGCTCGCAAGCGGGCGTCATGCCTGCGGCTCCGCCGCGCGCAGTCCGGAGACCGCCTGCCACAAGGCCCCGGCAGTGGCAAAGGTAGCCGGCTGGAGCAATTCGTCGGGGACCTCTATGGCAAAGGTCTTTTCCAATTCCAGTAGCAGCTCTACGCTGGCCATGGAGTCCAGCCCGACCGCAGCCAGGTTTTGCTCTGGCTGCAAGGGCGCGTCATCTGACAACCCCCGCAGCAGGGAACGCAGGATTGCTTCAAAAGACTCATTCCAAGGGGCCGTCATCTCTCCACACCCTTCAGTTGTGTCGCAGTTACTTCCAGTCGACGGACATGCACCTCATCAGCACCGTCCACCACCACCTCCGTCGTCGGAGGACGACTCAAAAAAGCCAGCAGGCTGGCGGTCAGGCCGTAAGCACCCGTGTTGGGAATCCGCAGCACGTCTCCCGCCTTCAGCGGTCCGAGCAAGGCCGACCGATTGAGTACGTCGAGGGGGGTACAAAGGGGGCCTACAAGCGTGGTGGGGTCCTCGGCTGCGTCGGAGCCCTTGCCCTCTTCCACGTCCTCCCCGGAGGCGGAGTAGGGAAGTGCTGCGGGTGCCATGATTCTTCCGAGTCCGGACATGCCGCCAAGAACATGCGTCCCCGCATCGAGGACCGCGTATGTGCGGCCACCGCTACTCTTGACGTCCAGCACTGTCGTCAGCAAAGTGCCGCAGGCACCCACCAGATGACGCCCTGACTCGAAGGCAATAACTGGACTGCCGGTTCGCCAACCGGGAAACCACCTGTCGAGAGTCGCCTCCAGATTCCCTCGTAGGTCGGAGTAGTTCGGCAAGTCTCCCGGTCGAGCGAAGGGCGCGCCGAAACCGCCTCCGAGATCGATCAACGAAGGTACGAATCCGGTCTTCGACCGAACGACGGCCGCCGTCTCCACACTGAGCTCGAACTCACGGGCCAGCACCGTAGGGTCCGCGACGTTCGTGGCAGGGAAGAAGTGCAGCCCTAAGGGACGCAGCCGATTCGTGCGCCGAAACAGTTCCGGGAGGGCGCACGCCTGGTCGAGGTCGATGCCGAACTGTGACGGGACGCCTGTCATCCGCAGACCGGCGCCCTCTGCGGCTACGCCAGGAGTATTGATTCGTACCAAGTAATCTACGTCCTCGGCCTCGTCCGTCGCCGCATTGGCGAGCGTGCTTCGCTCGGCCATGGACTCCACCGAGAACCGGCGGACCCCGGCCCGGATCGCCATACGCATATCGCTGAGTGTCTTGCCAGGACCCGTGTAGAGGATGTCGGCCGCGGATTGCCCATTCGCCGTGGCCGCTCGCAGCTCGCCCGACGAACTGACCTCCGCCCGCACTCCTAGAGTCGCGAGTTGATCAGCGATCTGTGGGTGCGGGTTCGCCTTGAGTGAATAATAGAGCTGACAAGGCTCGGGGAGGCTCTGCCGAAGCGTCTCCGCCGCCTCCCGCACTTTCTCCAGTTGATACACATACAGCGGGGTACCGTAACGGTCCGCATACTCGATCACGCTGTAGTTCCCGTCGTTCCTGCTGCCTCCGTGGTGTCGGCAGCATCAGCCGCCGACCGGGCCCTCAGCGGGTTCCGCTCCATCTGTCGTAGCCGCTGTTTGTCCACCTTCCCGTGCACCGTCAGCGGCAGTTGGTCCAGCACCCGGCAATGGTCCGGAACTTTGGCAGGCTCCAGTCGCTCGTACAGGCCTTGCAGAACATCGGCACCACTGTCCCGGGAGACGACCCAGATGCGCAGCACGCCGTCCGCTCCAGGAGGCGCAGCAGCGGCTTGCGTAACCCCCGGAACGTCGAGGGCCGCCGCCTCGATCTCGGTCGTACTGGTCCGCATGCCCCGCCGCTTGAAGATCTCGTCGTTGCGGCCGAGAAACGCCAACCGTCCGGCGGAGTCCACCACCCCGAAATCCCCCGTGAACAAGGCCCGTTCACCCGTGAGCGGATGCGCGCGATAGCGTGCTGCGGTGGCCTGCGGAGCACGCCAGTAACCGTCCATGAGGTGTGGACCGCGTACCACGATCTGGCCAGGCTGTCCCGGTGGCTGCACGACCCCGGCATCTGACACGATGTCGATACGAGTGCCGGGCAATGCACGGCCGACAGTCCCGCGGGCATGCGGACCCTCGTCAGGGTCGGCGATGGTGATGCGTTTGCACTCCGTCATTCCGTACATGAAAACGACTGCTGCCCCGGGGAACACGGACCTCAGTTCGTCAGCCGAACCTTCGGTCAGCTCAGCACCGGTGTTGGTTATCAACCGCACGGGAGGTCTGTCGCCTCGGCGGCCGGCGAGCTTGAGCAGCAGCATCGCGAGTGTTGGGACCACCGGAAGGACAGTCGCCCCATAGGCCGCGGCGAACTTCAGTACAGCGGGTTCCGGCTGGCGGCCGGTTACCGCCAAGGCAGCGCCTGCCCGAGCACAGAGGAATACCTGATACAGACCGTAATCGAAGGAGAACGGAAGGCGGCAGTAAACGACATCGTCTCGGCGGTACGCCAGCCGACTGGCGATGGCCGCTACGGCGAAGGCGACCTGCTCATGCCGACAGACAACAGCCTTGGGCCGGGACGTGGACCCAGACGTATACATGAGTAGGGCCACGTCAGCGGCTTGCACCCGATCCGCGTCGGCGGGGGGCAGCGGGGCCGGTAACTCCGCGAGAAGCCGCTCGACGTCAATCTGGCGGCTGTCCGTAGTGAGAGTCTCCGGCATCTCACGGATGATCAGGGCCGGTTCGCAGTCCGCTACCAGCTCTTTGAGCTGGTAGGGCTTCGCCTCAGGACTCACCGGAACGAACACTGCTCCATACCGGATGACCCCGTACAACACACCGACCGTGGGGCACGAATTGGGCAGGCACACCATCACACGGTCTCCTCGCCGAACGCCCTGGAGCTGCAGCCAGGCACAGACTGACCGGCTGAACCGGTCGAGATCGCCGTAAGTCCATACAATGGCCTCGTCACGAACCGCTACAGAGTCCGGCTGTTCCCCAGTCGCACGAGCCATCAACTCGTGTACCAACAGGGCTGAGGAGGCAGCGAAGTCGTACTCTCCTGATGCGGGGGCAGTCACGCGTGGGCCTCTTTCCCTCTCAGGTAATTTGGCGAAGCAATGGCGAAGATCGAGGTCGGAGACCCTGAGATCGGAGTCGTCGGCCGCGCATCTCCTACTTGACGCGTCCCTGAGCCCAGACGCGATCGGCCGGTCCTTCAATGCGGCCGGCCAGGAAGCCGTCCCGGTAGATCTCCTCCTGTTTGATACTTCCGGCCTCCAGCGCCTCGGTCCACGCGCGGGTAGGGCCGACGCCCCAAGGGACCCACGGAGTGAGATCGTCAACGACGATCAGGCTCCCCGAGCGACACAGCACTCCGCAGTGGTCGATGTCGGATTTAGCTACATCATAGTCGTGGCCGCCGTCGACGAAGGCAAAGTCGAACAGTGAATGTCCATGTTCCGCGATGTACTTGGGCAAGGCAGTACGAGAATCTTCCATGATCAATTGATGGCGTCCGGGGAAGCGTTGATCAATGAACTCCTTGCCGGCCAGTGCGGCCCTGTTCTCCGGCACGTCAAATGACACCACGTGGACCCCGTCGGAGGCAGAGAGGAAAGCATGACTGGAGAAGCCGATATTGAACCCGACCTCGATGACGTTGCGGACGTCAAAGGTTTCGACAAGATGCATGAGGTGCGCCATTTCAGGAACACTTGCAGACAGCTCAGAAATCGACGTGCCGCTGTCCATCACATAGTCCCACAACTCCTTCGTGAAATCACGAATCGCATCGAACCAGCGGACCAAATGAACTTCTTCCATGTCTGCTCCAAATCGTCAAAAACATGGATGATCAGGCTCGGGACCAATAGATCATCGAGGCCTCAAAGGTAAAGTGGACGAATCGACCAATAAAACACTCCGTGCCGCCTTCGGCAGTCAATATGCACCGCAAGCGAATTTCCGAGCACCGTAGAACGCGCTTTCATCTACTGTCAACACCCTTGACAGCACCGAGCGAAATGGGAATTTCCAGGATAAACAGTCACTGATTGATGAGGTTGCGTGAAAGCGTTGACGTCGGGGCTTCCATGTCGCAACAATGCAGCGTTGAAGCGCTTCGACGACTCACCAACCGCGCCTCTTCTACTTCTTCACAACCAGGGGAGCGGCGACGTGACCGAGGTATCGAGCCCTGCATGGCGTGCGGTTCAGATCCTGACTCCTGGCGCCCCGATATGTGCGGTTCTCCCGCCCAGACAGGAGAGCCGGCCGCGCTTCGAAAATCTCGAGGAGAGCTGTGAATGAACGTCGCCAACTCTTAGGCGCGCTGAGAGCCGCGGGTGGGATGCTGATCACTACGCTGGTCCTGGCGCTCTTGGTCGACGCGCTGGTTCCTGCCGCCACAGCACTCACCGTGGCCCATCTGATTGCCGAGGCCGCGGATGCGTCCTCCGGCATGAGTGACGTGGCTCCCGCTCTCGCCATGTTCGCAGTGCTCTTGTTGGCCGGTTACTCGGCAGCGGTCGTGAGTCAGCTCCTCAGCTTCTTGGCACGGGCCAGGATTGACGGTGCTCACCGTTCGGCGATATTACGTCTGATACTCGACACTCCCACCATCGATACCCTGGAAGATCCCCATGTCCAGAGTCTGATCGAGTCCGCACGCGCCGATATTCGGAGCTGGACGGAGCGCACACCGGCTCAGGGCGCACTCGAGCAACTCCGGTTGATCGCCGCAGCTTTGGGGGTCACATCCTCCGTCGCCGTGCTGGCCCAGTATTCCTGGTGGCTGGTACCACTGGTCCTCTTACCTGCGCTGGCGAATACAGTGATAAGAGGTCGACTGGCCCGGGCTTTCACATACCAGTGGCGGGCCCAGTCCCGCCATGGCAGGTACGCCGATGTATGGCAGCAGGCCGTGATCTCTCCTGGCGAGGGAAAGGACCTACGGACGTTCGGCCTCGGAGAGTGGGTGGTCCAGAGAATCCAGGACCACATCCTCAGGATGTTTTCCCCCATCTGGTCGGCGCAGATGCAACTGCTGCGCCGTGAATGGATTCAATTCGTACTGGTCACAGTGCCCTTGGCGGTCGGCCTGCCCCTGGTCGCCCACAGTGCGGCCACTGGAACAACATCCCTTGCGACTGCGGTTTCGGCGCTCACGGCCGCGTGGTCCGTCTACCAGGCGACCCTCATCCTGGATCCGCGCACCATGCAAGGCTCGCTGGCTGCGATGAACGCCTTCAGCGAGCTTCGCGAGGCTCTGGCCGGCAACTCCGGAGACTCCACCACCGATGCCCCTGGCAGCGACGACGTGACGGTTGCTGCCGATGATGGAGCGGGTCCACCACTCGTCCGGTTCGAAAAGCTTTCCTTTATATACCCCGGGACTCAACGGCGAGTGCTGGACAATGTCGACTTCGAGATACGGCCAGGGGAGCTTCTCGCCCTGGTAGGTCTGAACGGTGCGGGAAAGTCCACCGTGATCAAGCTCCTGGCGGGATTGTACGCTCCCACCAGCGGAAGGATCACTGCCGACGGAACCGACATCTCGGCCATGGCGCCGGTGGCATGGAGGCGAACCGTGGCCGTGGTCTTCCAGGACTTCGTCCGCTATCCGCTGTCCCTCCGTGACAACATCACCCTCGGGAGCGACAGGGGCACTGGCGACCAACGCACGCTGGACGAGGTGGCTGCCGAGGCCGGAATCGGTGACATCGTCGACCGACTGCCACTGGGGTGGGATACGCCTTTGGCCCGGTCACGCAGCCGGGGCGTCGACCTGTCCGGCGGACAGTGGCAGCAGGTGGTTCGCGCCCGTGCTCTCTACTCCACCCGAGCTGGGGCTCGACTCCTCGTCCTCGACGAGCCCACCGCGCATCTTGACGTGCAGACCGAACTGGAGGTCTTCGAGGGCCTCGCGCAGCAACGGGGCGCGGTGAGTGTCGTGCTGATCTCTCACCGTCTGTCCACGATCCGGCGGGCCGATCGGATCCTCCTCCTCGACAAAGGTCGAATTGCCGAAGTGGGCACACACGAGGAGCTGATGGAACGGGGCGGCGCCTACGCGGAAATGTTCGCTCTCCAAGCTGAACGCTACCGCCTTGGCTACGAGGATCGCGTCGAAGAGGGTGAGCTGCGATGAGCCGCTACCTGAGGCTCGGTGGTGAACTGCTGCGACTGTCCTGGCGCCGCGTCCCCGGACTGACAGCCGGCCTTCTCGCTCTGTACACGCTGTCAATCGGGGCATTGGCAGCCGTCGCGATGTGTCTGCGTGCCACGGTGGACGCCATCACACACAGCACCGCTGCCGCAGCCGCCACCGCGGCAGTCGGACTTGCCGTGTCCTATGGAGTTTCAGCAGTTCTCAACAGTGCGACCCGCACTCTGCAGATCCTGTGCGTCGAGCGAGTGGGGCTCACAGATTTGCAGACACACATCTATGGCGAGATCGGCGCTCTGGAAGGGCTCGAGCATCTGGAACGCGCCGCCTATCTCGACCGGTTGACGGTGGTCCGCGACTCCGCCTGGGGGCTGATGCACGGCATGTGGACGGGCATCGGCGCCGCGTTCACTGTCGCTCAACTCGCGGTCTCGCTGTCTCTGCTGGGGACCGTCGCACCTGGGTTGCTGACCCTTGTGCTCTTCGCCGCCGCTCCCTTGTGGTTCGACCACAAGGGGAGACGTGCGATCACCGCCGCCGAACTCCGCACCGCGGAACTGTTCCGACTGCAACGCCAACTGTTCGAGATCGTCACACGCGCCAACACCGGGAAAGAAGTGAAAGCTGCCAACTGTGGCAGGGAGTTGGCCGACCGTCAAGCAGCCGTCTGGGACGAATGTGCACGCGTTCGATGGAATGCGCAGGTGACGGCGGCATGCTGGAAGTTGTGCGGATGGGCACTGTTCACCGCCGGCTTCGTCGGTGGGCTGTTGGCCGTGGCTGTGGACGTAACCTCCGGGCACGGCACACCAGGGGATCTCGTCATGGCGGTGACGGTAGCCACCACATTGCAGCGATCTGTCCAAGAGGCCGTCGGCCGCGTCACCGAGGCGGCGGCCACGGGCCGTCTTGTAGAGCCCTTCCTCTGGCTGCGTGACTACGCCGCCGACGCCCGCGTCCAGGACTCCGGTTCCTCGGAGGTTCCGGACCGGATGGTCGACGGCATCTCGTTGGAGCACGTTGCGTTCACCTACCCAGGAACGGATCGACCTGCTCTGGACGGCATCACCGTTCACCTGCCTGCAGGCTCGGTCGTCGCGGTGGTCGGCACGCATGGTTCAGGGAAGAGTACTTTGGCCAAACTTCTCGGCAAGTTCTATCGCTGGGACAGCGGCAGTATCAGGGTTGACGGCGTCGATCTCGCCGGCCTTGAGACGCAGGCATGGCGCTCCCGCTGCAGCGCCGTGTACCAGGACTTCGGGCGATTTCGAGCTCTCTTCTCCGAGACGGTGGGACTCGGCGACGTGCGGCACATGGACGCCCTCGGCCGGATCACCCGAGCAGTGAGAGATGCCGACGCTGAGGACCTGGTCAGCCGACTCCCACAGGGAATGGATACCCAACTGGGCACGGACCTTGGCGGAGTAGACCTCTCCGAGGGGCAGTGGCAGAAGACAGCACTCGCCCGAGCAGCAATGCGTCAGGATCCGCTGCTGCTCATCCTGGATGAACCGACTGCCTCACTCGACGCTCCCAGCGAACACGAGATATTCCAACGCCACATCGCTCATGCCCGAGCCATCGGAGCCAAAACCGGAGCAGTCACAGTGATCGTCTCCCACCGCTTTTCCACAGTCACGGGCGCCGACTTGATACTCGTATTAGATGACGGAAAGCTCATTGAATCCGGAAGCCATGACGATCTCATGGCACGCGGCGGACGCTACGCAGCGCTTTACAGTCTGCAAGCCAATGCGTACGCGTCTCCTTGAAATCAGGCGGGAGTGCACGATGCAGAAAGTAGCCTCACATGCGGTGCCATTCTCCAGATATCCAGCAGGCCACCATGATGTCACCTGGGCGCAGCAGCAAGTTCTTAAAATGATGCATTCGAATGGGCAGGGCCAATTTGCCAGTGGAGCCGCTCGGACCTGGTCCAAATTCGATGAGGCGAAGGGTTTTCCCTCGCTCGCCGACTTCCTCCGTTCGGTCAGTGTTGTCGTGGGCCGGCACGATGCGCTGCGTACGCACTATCTTCCAGGAGGCGAACGAGGCTGGCGCCAGTCAGTCGTAGGTGACGGCTCCCTGCTCGTGGACGAGTACAGCTCCGAAGATGCTGATCTCGACTGGGCCTGCAGTGAGCTCGCGCACATACTGGCCGTTGAACCCTTCGCTCAGGACGATTTGCCACTCAGATGTGCCGCACTGACCGTGGGCGGCCACATCCGATGCTTTGCCATGGCCATTCATCACGCCTCGGCAGACGGTGCAGCTCTGGCGATCGTGTGTGCCGAAATCCGGCACTTTTGCGCAGATGAGTCCGAGCACCTGCCGATCCCGACGCAACCTCGGCAGATCGCTGAATGGGAGATGAGCCCGACACAACAGCGCAATGCACTGCGGGCCGATGTCTATCACAGGGAATGCATGCGGCAGATTCCGGTATGTACAGATGAGGAAAAATTACCGACCAGTGGTCCCCTTTACCGTCAGTGGATACTTGATTCCACAGCGGCGGCGCATTCCGCTCGGGTACTCGCTCACCGCCACGGGGTGAGTATGGCCACTGTCATTCTGAGTGCGTACGGGATCGTAGTCGGCCAGCACCATGGCAGGCGGGTGTTCACGGCTCGTATGCCCGTCTCGAACCGGTATGGTGAATTCCGAGACACTGTCGTCAACTTGTTCCAGACGACACCATTGTCGATTGATCTGACGGCTGACTCGTTCGGCTCTCTCTGCCGACAGGTGGCCGCCTCCTCTGCACTCGTGTACCGCCATGGTCATTATGATCCGGATCGGCTTGAGGCATCTCGCAGGAAAATAGAAGAAGAACGCGGCTCCCGGCTGCACATGCCCTTCAGGGTCAGCATTCAGATCGGCGGCACCGGAAGCGACCGCGACAGCACGAAAGTGGCGCAGCAGGAAAGCGCAGTGAAGCAACCAGAATGGTTGTACCCGCAGGAGGCGGCGGCCTTACGGGCGCGTAGCCGTTATCGTCCTGCGCACGGAAAACCGAGCTGGCCTGACAGCACTCTCAAGTTTGACGTCTGGCGGATTGACGCGGAAGCCTCCATCACACTCGGAACGGACTCGGAATCCTATGACGAGGATGATCTACTGTGTCTTCTCCACGCCTTTGAGGACATATTGATAGCGGCTGCGACCAGTCCCGGAGATGTCGCTGTCCGAGCATTGCAGGGAACGGTGCGCAACGCCGTGTTCCAACGCCCCGTGAATGACCGGTGAAGGCGTAAATAGGCGAGGAGTCTGGAATGCAGATGTCATTCGACGAACTTCTTGAGATCAAGACACGCCTGCTGATAAACGGCGTGAATGCACAGATCAACGTTCCGGGCACATGGAAAGAGCGTACAGAGCATCTATATCAGCATGACAGCGGAGAAGTCCCTGTCTTCTCGTACCCGCAGGAAATCGTCCTCTCTCCGGAAGCCGGAGTCGGTCAGAAAACTGTGGTCAACGTCAGATACCGACGCGCCTCCCCCTGGAAGCTGATCGACCGAGGGGGGCAACCCACCCTCACGGGCCCGTCTATTGGCGAAATACCGGTAGCACTTGCTCCGAGGCCGAATTTTTACTCACGAAAACTCGGTACCGGAGTAGTGGTGTCCCAGGTTGTACAAATGCTGGGACTCGACGCGCTGGGGGTTATCCCCAACAACTATTGCGCTTACTTCGCAGAGCGTGATGAATGCCGGTTCTGCGAGATCGAGCCCAGCTATCGCGAAGTGGGCTCGTATCCCAGCATGCGCAAGTCTGTGGACGTGATCTCAGAAGGGCTCAGAGCGGCACTTGCTGACGACGATGCCAAGCACCTTGTCATCACGGCCGGAAATCTAAAGAAGAACGACCGAACGGCCACCGTTTACGGAGACATTCTGGGCCGCGTGGGATTCGATTCGAGTCGTCCGGTGTACCGATTCGGCAGCCTCATGGCGCCTGAGTCTCATGAACGTATGGAGTACATGCACCGTCAAGGTCTGGACGGAGTGGCATACAATCTGGAGTTTTTCCGGGAAGACCAGTTCACGAAACTTGCCCCGGGTAAAGCAAAATATGGTCGCAAACGCCTGATGGAAGCCCTCGAATACGCTCGTGACACGTTTGGAAATGGCCATGTTTATACCAACCTGGTCTACGGTGTGCAGAGTTGGGAGCACTCAGGGAAGCCCATCGATTTCGGGAAGGAGAACGCAATTTGCCTCGACGCGGTTGAGGCTCTCCTTGACGCCGGAATACTTCCGCTCTTCACGATCTATCACACGACCGGGAAGAACTCGATGGGAAGAATTTCGATCGACGAGGCGGCTGCCATTGATTTTCACCGAGAGTACGGAAGGCTGGTTGCCGCGTCGGGACTGGTCCCATCCAACAGGACGGGGGTTCTCTTCAACGTCTCCACGATTTCCAATCATGTTTACAACGATGCGTTCGCGGCCGCATTCGCCGCGTCGGAACAATCAGGACGCAGCGGCCCACAATCTGGATGATGCTCGCCGCGGTTCGGATTCGCCATCCAGGAGCGCTTCCTGCGCCGGCCGGTCAAGGAGTCTGCATGATGTTCCTCTCCACTGAATTGGTGCTGGTCTCGGCCCTGTCACTCGTCACAGGGGTCGTCAGCAAGACATCTGACTTGTTCAATGACGACGGACTGACATCGTTTCCCAGAGCCAGCGAACTGTCCGGACTGCTCTGGGCGCTGACAGGGGCCCTCTTGATCGCCATCGACCCTGCGGTGGCAGCAGTATGGCTGGCCACTGTTCTTTACTGGTTCCTCCGGCGAAAACTCGACCACTTCAACCATGCGGTCGCAGGGGTGACGATGTGCGCCACGGGGCTTTTTGCAGCGGACCGAGGAAATGTTCATCTCGGCGGTTTCCTCGCTCTGTTCGCATGGCTCACTGCAAGTGGCTATGCCAATACATGGCTGAAGGAAAAATATGCGGCACGGGTGAGACTGCAGAAGTTCTTGCGGTTGCGCCTGCGCTACTACGCAGGCCCCCTGGCTCTGGCAGTCTACTGCGCCGACATTCTGCCGGCAGCGACGATACTCTGCGGAATGCTGGGCACGGAGGCGGTCACCATATTGTGGAGTCGTAAGACATCGCGGTCAGTCATAGACTTTACTGGCACGCCGGCACCGACTTTGGCGCGTGACTGATGGAAGTGACACGGGTCGCAGCCGGGATCATTCGCTCAGGAGATGACATCCTCCTCGTTGAGCAGAAGAGCGATGGCCGACAGTACTGGAGCCTCCCAGGAGGGGTTGTCGAACCCCATGAGACAGCGGTTCAGGGGCTGCTGCGCGAGGTGACCGAAGAAACAGGTATGCGTATTACGGACATCGGGCGGATCGCCCATGTCACAGAGATTCGCTCACAAGATCTGGAATGGGTCGTCATTGCGACAGTATTCGAGGTGGCGCAGTGGCATGCTGACACCGATGCACTATGGAGCTGTGACCCGGCCGGCGAAGTAATCGCGTGCAAGTTCCTCCCGGTTTCTCTGGCTCTGGAGTATCTGTCCGCACTTCCGTGGCCCAGCATGTCGGAACCGATCACTGACCATCTCAATGGCGCAGGGCGTCCCTACTATGCGTACGTGCAGAGTAATGGCCGTCAACAGAGAGCAGGAGAAGACGTGAGCGGAATCATTCGTTGATGGCTGGCGAACTCGTCGCCGCGCGGCGGCTCTCCAACGTAGCTCAGGACATCTTCTTTCAGCGAGGTGGGGTCGCGCTCGGACTGCATCTCGCAGAAATAGCTGCCGCGACTGAGCTACCGATACGTACACCTCGCTACCGACTCATCCCCTTCGATCTGTCTCCTGAAGAATTGGTGGCAGAAGTACAAACCACGGCCAGGAGGTTCGCGTCCGGTATAGCCCTGCGCTACTCGGGGTTACAGGAAGCCTTTTCGGCGCAGAGCCGGAGAGGGGTGAACAGCACGGGCCTGAGATACCAATATGAGGAGGTCCTCTCCGGGAAATTTGATCGCCCCTCAGCGGCTCATCTCCTGGCCAGTGCACCGCAGGGCACTATCGCCCTGATACTGCAGGAGATGATTGTGCTACCCGACTTCATTGGGTTGGTGCATTGCTACGCCCGCAGCTCGGGAACAACGGTGGAGATGCGCCGTCCCCGCGGCGCTCGCCTAGTGAACCAAACAGTCGACGGCGCATATCACGATGAGTCGACTGGCCCAGTGGACTTCTCAGTGCGAGACAGAGAGAACAGCGCGATTGAATCTGTGCTGGTGATCGGTTCTGCCCTTTACGAAACGGTCGGATTCGATCTTGACATCGAGGGGTTCTGGTTGGACGCGCAGCTCGTCGTGATTCAGCTGAGGCCAGTTCCAGACGACTTGCCGATGAACCCTGATGCAACCCTCATCGTAAAGTCTTTGCAGGAACACGCCTGGCACCGGACGAGATTTGTGTGGGGAGATTTCGACACTACCGGGGTATTACTTCCCGCAACCTCGCAGACTTCGTCACAGATTGTGAGCTGGACGGACTCCGATCGCGCCCGAGGTTGGAGTGATTTTCCCATGTCATTCTGGAGGAACGCCCCCGTCATTGTGGATACGGATTCAGGTTTTCACCTCTCGCATGACCAGCGGCTGTTGCCTCCGGCCGGAACTCTGAGAAACGTATTTCGCTATATTTCAGTGGCCGGGGCAGGTGAAGTGGCAGAAATTTGGGGCAAGCGCATCAGATGTGTGAGCGACGGGGAGGTAGGCGTGGTTTGCTTCGGCTGAAGCCAGGTGCGAAAGACGACACCGTAAAGTGGCAGGGAGGGGGGCGCCAGATGTTGTGGGCCGAGGGAGCTTCACAAGAATGCGACCGGGACAACGCTGGCGTTCAAGCTCTGGATCCGGTGGGGTGGGAGTCGGCCCTCGCCTATGAAAGGCTCAGGAACCTTATGGTCAGCGCCCCTGCTCCACGTACTGACACGGCGGCCGGCGGATGAGGGGGCTCACCTTCCTCGGTAGTGGCGCTGGGGCCGGGAAATCTTGTTACTCGGTCGGAGTGCTCAAACTGTGGCGTGACTGGGGCCATACGGTGGAGCCCTTCAAAGCTGTGACCGTGACCGACACTGGTGATCCAAGCTGTGATCACCCGGAACCGTGGAGACATGGGGTGTATCACCACTGTTCGGCAGCGGGTGTCGAATGGGATTGGGTATACAACCCAGTTGCAGTCATCCCGAATCCGAGCGGCGCCACTGGAGAACTCTTCGTCAAGGGGCTTCCGAGGGGATCTGTCTCTCTGCTCGGCAAGGATCATGTCGATTTCGGCGCGATGAGCTCCGAGGCTTTCTCCGCCTGCCGCCAGGCGATATTTGAGGGATTGGAGGTTTTGCGATCCCGGAACACGTACGTGGTTGTTGAGGGGGCCGGCAGTTTGAGCCAACACGCACCTGAAATCGATCTTGCTAATCGGATGCCAGCGCTTCTGGCCAACCTTCCAGTCATTGTGGTCTCAAGTCTCAAACACTTCGGGTCCCTGGTATCGCATGGTCTCAATTTCGACCCGGAGCTATTCACACTTTTCCGTGCGCTGATGGTGAACGGCGTAGATCCAACAAACGCGTTCGAGGTCGACCAGTCGCTGCATCGCTTTCCTGCTGAGGTTCCTACAGGCTGGACCCCGCAGGTCGTATATCCACCATATGACGGAACGGCAACGGCCCGTCAAGTTCGATACAGACTGTGGGCTGACATCATGCGCGAGTACTTGCCGGATGTCTCCGCTCCCCTGGAACTGGGCAGTGCTGTTTCCAGCCCGGAAAACGCGACTGAGAAGAGCGTGGAATGGACATAGATCTCCTTATCGCCCTGAGTGACCCGTGGATGTGCCGAGACGGCGCCGAGCAGTTGCGGAAGGTGCTGCTGAAACGTCGAGGTGACATCGACTGGGATTGGATCACCAACCAGGCCGTTCGGCACCGGACACTGCCGCTGATCGGCTTCAATGTCAAGAAATTTCGACTCTACCGATCCGTCTCTGGTGATGTTGAACTCATACCCAACCATTGGGTATTGACCTGTGTCTTCGAGGGTAACCGCCGACGCAATGAGGAGCTTGGTGCAGAGTTCGGGCGAATCTTAACGGCGTTGAACGAGGCAGGCATTACCTATGCCATCAGGAAAGGGCCATTGCTGTGCGAGCGTCTCTTCCCTGACCCTGGCGCCCGTCGAACCAATGATTTTGACCTGCTGGTAACCCCGAGTGGGGCCCGGGAGGTGTCCACGGTGCTTCTCGAGCAGGGCTACAAGCAAGGACTGCTTGCTGTGGATGGGGAGGTAAGGTCGTACCAGCGCTCCACTCAGGCTTTCTGGGGACTGCACATCAACAACGCTCTTCCTTTCATCAAGGCTACGTCCGTCCCCGGAGTTGAGGCATTCCTCGTCGATCTCTGCCTCTCCGTTCTCCCCGAGCGCGAGCGCCGCGCCGCTGGGTCAGAGGACTTCCTTGCCCGCGCTGTGCCCACAGTTTCCTGTGGCGTGGATGCCTTCGCTCTGAGCCCAGCCGATGAACTCCTCGACCTGTGTCAGCACCTCTACAAGGAGGCTGATTCAAGCTTCTACATCGCGGCAGGGCGAGATATCGCTTTGTCCAAGTTCATCGATGTCGCCAGCGCTGTCAGGCTCGCTGATCAGGACACGCTTGCCACTTTCGTCGAGCGCGCCAGACATTACGAGATGGTGCGCAACGTCTACTACGCCATCGCTCACACGGCAAAGTTCTACCCGGACGTCGTACCTGCGTGGCTCGTGGAGGAGCTTCGCCCCGAGGGTGACTTGTCTTACTTGGACGAATATGGACATATGGAAGGGAGTGTCCACAGTTGGCGATCCGGCATGGTGGAACGGGCCTTTGGTCCTGACCGGTCCTCAGTGGTGGAGGGCGGTGGCGGCATACCCGTCACGTGAATCTGATCCTGTTCGTACGACGGCGGTGATCATCCGGGGCGGCTGCGGATCGGGGATGAGGTGGGCAGGGAGGCGGCTGCCATGCCGAAGGTCCTGCGTGTACAGCTGACAGCCAATCCGCAACACGAGGTGCGTGAGCGTCTACTGGTGTGGGGCTTGAGAAGTCGCCGCTGCACGTCATGCCGCATGTCTGTACTCGCTGATGACGCCCCTGCGGGCGCGTGGCGTGCCCGCGGGGGCGTCGGTGGATCAGAGCCCCTCCTGATGCGTCGTGGTGCGTCGGCGTCAGGGGCGACGCGTGGCCGTCATGACTGGCCCTTGGACATCAGCCGCCACTCGTGGTCGTCCGTGGGAGAGCACGTATAGATGCCCAGACGCGCGTCGTTGCCGCTGAAGTCGGGCTTCTCGCCCCAGACCTCCAGGCACCGCTGATCGCTGGCGTAGTTGTGGATCCAGAACGTCCGGTTGCCGCCCCGGTTCTCGACCCACCACAGTTGGTTGTCCTGGAGTGTGCGGTTGCAGTAGGTCTGGTTGAGCCCGGTCCTGCTCGGCTGGCTGCCGCGGCCGGGCAGGTCCAGGCACAGGCCGCTCTTCCTGTTCTTGATCACGACGAGATTGCGGCCCTGGGGTCCCTTGCCCTTCTGTGCCAGGACGAAGTCCCAGACCTGATTGTCCGCGTCCCAGTCGTTCAGGCAGTCGTGCTGCAGGACCGCGCCGTCGAGCTTGCCCTTGCCCATGCCGGGCAGGTCCGCGCACCGGCCGGTCGTGACGTTCTTGAGCTGGAAGTTCGTACGCTGCTCCGGGGCGAGCAAATAGGGCTTGCTGGCCGGCACCACCTTCTTTGCCCGGGACTTCGGCTGCTCGCTGCTCGGCTCGGGCTCAGGCTCAGGCCGGGACTTCGGCTGCTCGCTGCTCGGCTCGGGCCGGGGCTTGGTCTCCGGTGAAGGGGACTCGCTCTTCTTGGTGGGGGACGGGGCGGGCGACTGGGCGGCGTACCTACCGGGGCCCTTCTCCTCGCTCTTCGGGACCGTCATGCCCGAGGTGGGTTCGGGCGCCGCCTCGGTCTTGTGATCGTCGTCATCGGCTCCGAAGGCCAGGAACGGCAGGGATATCAGCAGCGCGCCCGCGATGGCGGCGGCGGCGAGCAGTGCCTTGGTGGGACGACCCGAGGGGGGCTCGTCCTCCTCGTTGACCCCGGTGTCGGCGCCCGGGGGGTAATCACCCACGGTCGACGTCATGGCATCGGCGGATCCGTGGCCGTCCGCGTGGCCGTCCGCCTCGGCGGGCGGTACGTCCGGGGCCGCCGGAATGTCCGGCGCGCCGACCTCGGACGCCGCCGTGGCCCCGGCGGACGCCGCGGTGGCCTCGGCCGCGCCCGGCGTCACGGACTCAGCGGACTCACCAGCCGACGTGGACTCGTTCGGCGAGACCTTCGGCTGCTCGGCGGTGGCCGCTTCGGCCACGGCGCCTGCGGCGCTCGCCTTGCCGACCGGATCGGTCGCGCCGGTCTCCGTGCTCTCCGTACCCAGCGGTGTCAGCGCGGAGGGATCCGGCGTACCGGCGGTGCCCGGCAAGGTGACGGCGCGGCGCACCACGGGCCCCTTGGGGGGCGTGGGTTCCTGACTCGGCATCATGCTCCTTTATCTGTTCGTGTTATCCATGCGTGGCGGGCGACCGGTCATCGGCCGACGCCGGGCCGAGGTCGGGCGGCGCGATCCCCGCCCTCCCCCAGCGGTCCTTCGCACCTCTCCGGCCATGGGAGGGGCCCCGATGCGACGGGATGGTGGCGCAGCGCCTCGTCCAGCCGGCCGAGGGCGGCGCGGTCGTGGTCATCGAGCCGCGCGTCCTGCGGTACGGCCCCGGCGGCGGACGGGGAGGACGCGGTGGCGGGTACTTCTCGCAGCAGCACCAGTGGTGCGCCGTCGGTCTCGCGGACATCGAGCACCCGTAGCAGCGTCCCGGGAGCGAAGAGGACCTCGTCCCCGCCGGAAGCGGAGCCCGGGCGGCCGGTCAGCTGACGCGTGCGGCGCCCGGTGACCGACCAGATGGCGTACTGCGCGCCGGCAGGGCGCGGCGCCCCGGCCCCCAGCGGCAGCGCACCCACCGGCCCCGGGTCGCGCAGCAGGGTCCCGGGGACCAGCCCGCCGTGCGCCTCGTGGCTACGGCGGCACGCCAGGCCCCGGTACGACGGCAGGCGCCGCAGCGCGGAAGCCACACAGGCGGCGTACGGCAGCAGCCGTTCGTCGCCCGTACGCATGCCGCGCGCGAGCGCGGCATGGCTCAGCCGCGCCGCCGGGGTGTCCGGGGCATCAGGGGCATCGGGGTCGTACGAGGTGTCCAGGTACATGTGGAGCGCGATCAAGTCGACGCGCGCCGTCTCCTGTTCCGCCCCGCGCAGCGCGGGCATCCGGGTGAGGGCGCGGGTGACCGCGGCGCTGTGCCGCTCCCACACCGCGTCTGCGAGCGCCCGGAAGGCGGTCCGCTCGGCCTCCGTACTGACATGCCCCGGCAGGAACGGAACCGGCGGCAACGGCCGGAGGGGCACGGACGGCGTACGAGCGGCCGGGGGCCCGGGGGCCGGGGGCTCGGCAAGCGCCGGTGGCTCCGAGGACTCCGGGCTCGCCTGCGGGGTCCGCGTGGCCGGGGTCGCGGGGGTGTTCTGCGTCGCCTGGGGGGCCTGGCCCTGGGAGGGGCGCGACAGCGGGGTACCCGGTTGGGTGGGCCGACGGGTCAGGGGAGATGCCGACGGAGCACTGCCCCCGTCTCCGGCACCGTCGGACGGGCTCTGCGACCGGAGCAGGTCCAGCATCGCGTCCAGTCCCATCGGGGGCAGCGGCTGGCTCCGCTGGTCCGGCTCCATCGGGGGTGGGGGCGTGCCGCTCCCCGTCCGCAAGGGGCGTCTTGGTGCCGGGGGTTCGGGCCGCTCGGGGTCCCGTGCGCGGCCGGCGCCCGGCGGCCTGCTCGGGCCCGGGCCGCCCGTTCGCGGCCTGGAGGACTCCGGCCCGGGCCGTGCCCCTGCCCCGGATGTGGCGGACGCGGCAGGCTCGCCGGGCGCGGCGGAGGTGTCGCGCGCGGCCGGGGCCGGAGCCGTGCTGACCATCGACGGTCGCGTCGGTGGGAGCACGGGGCGCGGATCCTCGGTGGCTTCCTGCAGCGTGGCTTCCGGGCGCATTGCCAGGGACATCGGATCGCGCTCGTGGTCCGGCTCGGGCTCCGCCTCCGCCTCAGCGCCTGCGGCCGCGTGCTCCAGCTCCGTGATCGGCTGGTCCGCTTCCACCGCCGCGACATCCGTCTTCACCGCGGCAGGGTCCGCCTCCGCGGCCGGGGCGGACTCGGCCGGGGCCGGGCGCCGCGCCTCGGGCCTGGCGGGCGCGAGGCCGGCCCCGAAGCGGAGCGTCCGCAGGCCGTGTTCCGCGGCTGTGCGGCGCAGTTCGCGGCCGCCGTCCGCGCACGTACCGAGCACGAACAGTTTGGCCCGGCCGCACACGTCGGCGCCGAGTCCGCCGAGCAGTTTGGCCAGCACGGGGTACAGCGTCGCGTCGATCGGCTGCCCGGGATGGCCCAGTTCGATCGCCGGTCCTTCGGGGTCCACCGCGCGGGCGGTGGCCGGTGGCGGCTCGCTCTCGGCGTCGGTGATCCACAGGCCCGCCCGGGTGACCGTGACCCGCCACTGTGCGGAGAGGCGTATGGCGCCGTGTTCCGCGCTGCCGCGGCCCGGAACGGGCGGGCTCCAGCGCGACAGGCGGGGGCTCGGGGCGGCCTCGCCCTCGCGCGCCGGGGCGCACACCACGGTGTCCACGAACGGCTGCCAGCGAGGCGCGCCATCGGCGCCGACGAGCACGGACCGCACCGTGCCGGGCTCGGCCGGAATGCCGTAGGACATCAGCGGCATGCCGGTGCGGACGACGAGTTCGACGCCGAGCGAGTCGGCGACCGACTGGCTGGTGCGCAGGATGTCCCGGGGGCCGCCGGGGGCGAGCCGGACGCGGGGCCTGACGGCCTCGGGGAGGGCGGTGAGGAGTTCGGTGAGGTCGCCCGCCGGGACGTCCTCGTCGTGTGGCGCGCCCAGCAGCACGGTGGGGCCGCGCAGGTCGGCCGGTACGGCGTAGCAGAGGTCGTCGGGGTGGGGCGGGATCGCGTCCCGGGACCGGACCAGCACGCCCGCCGGGATCTGCTCGACGGCGTATCCGCCGGAGGTGCCGACCGGCAGGTGCTCGACCGCGGGCTGCCACGCGGGGGCCGGCTGGCGCGAGCCGATCCGCACCGGTTCCGCCCCCGGCGCGAAGCGCCACCATCCGCCGCGCTCGCCAACACCGCGCTCGCCGACCCGGCCCGGGCGCCGCTCCGGTACGAACAGACCGCCGCCGGGCACCACGAGGGCGACGCCATCGGGGGCGATCACCTCGATCTCCCAGGCGTCGGCGATCCGGCGGGCCACGGCGGGCTCGTCCGGCCGGTCGTCGCCCGCGGCCGACAGGACGAGCCGGACCACTCCGACGCCGTCCGAGCGGAGCGAGTCGAGCACCCCGCCGAGCCGCGGCCACAGCTCACGGGCCGACGACGCGTCGGCCCCGGCGACCACCGTCACGGTGTGCCCCGGGTCGGCGGACAGGGCCCGGACCAAGTCAGCGACGTCGGAGGCGGACAGTGTGTCGTCCGCGGGAGAGCGGAGCAGCATGACGCCGTCGTACTCCTCGACGAGCAGCGCCCCGCCACGCCCGTGGCCGCCGCCCTCGGAACGCTCCAGCGTGTCCAGCGTGGTGACGGGCGCGGACGGCGCGGCGTCGGTGGCGGGCCCGGTACGGGCTCGGGCGCCGCGCCCGCTGAACCAGCGCGCTCTGGCGCCCCCGGAACGGCTCACGCCTGTCCTCCTCGTTCTCCTCGTTCTTCGCGGGCACCGGCCGATGTGGCTTCGGCCTGAACCGCTTCCGCCCGTTCGACCCCATCCGTCTGCTCGAACGCCAGCGTGCCGGTCCGGTGGAGGTAGCGCGGCGAGGTGTAGATCGGGACCACCGCCGGGCCGTAGCCGGTGACGGCGAGCTGGATGACGCGGTCCACATCGTCGGTGGGCCCGGGCCTCTCCCGCGCGCCCGGCGATGGCACGCAGTCCTCGTTGGCCTGCCATTCGACGACCTCGCCGTCGTCGTCGGAGCGCCACTGGCCGACCACCGCGAACTCGGGCGGCGCGGGGTCAACCGTGGCGGCAGTGGTGGCCGGGGTGGTGGCCTCGCCGTTGTACTCACTCATCGTGTCCTCGCTTGCTGTCGCACTGTTCTCTTGCTGGGCGAGCGGCCCTGACAACTCGCCCACCGACTCGGCCAGGGTGACCGACCGGCGCACCACAGGACTGGCCGGCGAAGCCTTCCGGCGGCGCTTGGCGGTGTCGTCCGCCTCGGTCAACGGCTCTCGCCCTCGCCGGAGTCCGGCAGCTGTACGTCGGTGACGCGCTTGCTGCGGGGCGCCGCAGTACCGCCCCCCGGTGCGGTGCCCTCGCGGGCCACCGTCGTCGGCCACTCGACCTGGGACTCCTCCGCCCCGGCCTCCTCCGCGGGCGCCTCGGCCGCGGCGGCCATGATGTCCGCCAGACCGTCCGTGGTCATCACCATGCTGACCGGGGCGGAGCTGTTGATGCACAGGCTGTGCCCCTCCGGAAGCCGCTCCAGGAACGCGGGCACCCGCACCCGCTCGAACCCCAGACGTCCGGCCGCGTGCAGATAGCGGGGCGAGGTGTAGAGGGGGACCACCGCCGTGCCGTCCGGCGCCGACGCGCTCACCGGTTCGCCGTTCGCCGTCACCAGCACCGCGACCTCCGCCCTGGCCAGCGCGGCGGTGACATCCTCCGCCGGACCGTAGCCGGTGGTGGCAAGCTGGATGGCGGCGTCCACGTCGTCCTCGGGCTCGGGCCAGCCGAGCGCTTCCGGGGAGGGCTGGTAGCTCTCGTTGTCCTGCCACTCCACGATCTCGCCGTCGTCGTCGGAGCGCCACTGGCCCACCACGGCCCAGTCCGGTGGCGGGCCTTCGCCCTGCCACGCGGGGTCGGTCAGATACAGCCAGTGGTTCGGCGCCAGTTTGGCGGCCTTGACGAACTCCTCCGGCGGCTCCGGAACTTCGGTGTCGTCGGACGCCCCGGGCACCGTGCCGTCGGGGGACGTCCCAGGTGCCGGGGAATCGGCTGCCGGCTCGAACTCCGCGAAATCGGCCGACGGTTCGGCCGATTCGGATGGGGTGATCGCGGCGGAAGCGCCCTTGTCGCTCATGCTGTCCTCGCTTACTGGGCCGACTGGCTCACTGCTGGCAATGCTCGGCATGGTCGATGATGTGGGCGCACCCCTGCGGGGTTGCCCGGTGTGCCCGCTCCGTCCCCCGAGGCGCGTCACGCCCGTCCCACCCGGCTCACCCGCAACTCGCTCACCGGTACGAGCTGGGCCACCTGGGCGGAGGAGCTGAGGAACACCAATTCCCGGTCCTCGGACAAGCCATCGAGGAGATCGGGTACCCGCATGATCACATGCGCGGGCACTCTCCCGTCCACCGGCTGAGGGGTTTACGGGGCGGTGGACGGGGCCGGCGCGTACGGATCGGTGGCCTGTGGCGGCTCGGGCCCGGACACGGCGAAGTACACCCCGACCGCCTGCCGCAGGCCCCGCGAGGGTCGCCGAGTCGTCGACCGTGCCCGCGATGCACACCCCGCCCGGATACAGCGCGTCGCGGAGAGCGGCCACCAGCATCAGGCACCTCTGTACCGACATCGAGCCCGCCGGAATGGTCGCCGTCAGACGGTTCGCCGCTCCTTCCAGCCGGCGACGGGTCAGCACCGGGCAGGCCATGGCGAGGGTGACCAGGCTGGTGCCGGCCGTACGGTCCGGCGTCGGCTTGTTCTGCGGGGGCGTCACCACGATCTACGGCACCCCCTCGGTCACCTCGGCCGACGGCACCGGCGTCTCGGAGGCCGAGCCGTGCGGCGGGCCGGGGGTGAGGAGCAGGTGGACCGGGCCGCCGATGGTGCGCAGGACGAGTTCGACGGGGCGCCGCGCCCGGTCGGTGGCGCGGGCCGCCGCGTCCAGAGCGAGCCGGAGGTCGGCGGGGAGCGTGCCCCCCTGGGTGTTCAGGGCCTCGTCGGGAGTGGCGCCGTTCCGCAGCGCCTGGCGTACGGCGTTCAGCGTACGCCGGGTGTCGGCCGTGACCTCGCCCGCGTCCAGCCATACCTGGGCCCGCGCGTCCTGCTCGGCGAACCCTTCGGCGAGCCGGTCGCCGAACTCCTCGGGGCGCAGCGCCCGCCAGTCGTCGATGCCCTGTTCCGCGAGGTCGGCCGGGGCGTCGTAGACCTCCGGGGACGGGCGGGCCGGGGTGCTGCCGGGGCCCACGAGCGCGCCGCTGAGCACGGGTGGCACCGGGAGCGGGGCGTTCGTGGGGGTGGCGGGTTCGACCGGTTCCCTGACGACCCAGCTCGCCGCCGTCGGCTTCGCATCCAGCGGCGAGGGGGACAGGGACAGGACCGGGTACTGCGCCCCGCCGGGGTGGGCGATCCCCGTGGTGCCGCTCGTGACCGTGGTGGGGCGGCCCAGCCGCTCGGTCAGCATGTCCGCGAGGCGGGTGTCGTAGAGGCCGGGGATGTCCAGCACCAGGACGCCGTTGAGGCGCCGGTCCACGAGTTTGGGATGGTAGGCCATCAGCTCCACGAATTCCTCGAACGGCACCCGGAAGACCGGTTTGTTGCCGCGGAAGCGCAGGCGCAGGGCGTCCGGGTCCGACGGGTCGTAGGACGCCCGCACCACGAAGGGCACGGCCCGCTCGTCGCCGGCGTCGTCCTGGCCGGTCCACGGGGCGTCCTCGAGGCCGTCGGGCGTCTGGATCCTGGAGGTGTCCAGTCGGGCGATCCTCGTCCCGGTGGACCAGTCGTTCCCGGCGTTCTGCCCGTCCAGCAGCGGGTCCTTCAGCCGGCAGGCCCGGGAGAAGGGCTCGGCCGCCTCCAGGTGGAACGCGGCCAGCACATGGAAATCGGCGGCGTCGCGGCCACGCGCGTACGCCTTGGCGACCAGCCGCCACAGCTCCTCCCGGCGCGCGGCGTCCACCGGGTCGGTCGCCTCCAGGTGGAGGGCCTTCCGGGCGAGCCCGTCGACGTCGAGACCGGGGCGATAGAGCAGTTCATGGGCCTTGACCTGGGCCCAGAACGCCCGGGAGCGATGGCCGTCCTCCACGTCGGCGGCGCCGACCCCCAGCATCGGCCCGACGACGCCGTCCCAGGCCGCTGCCGACAGGGCGCCCTTCCAGGAACTGGCCGCGTCCACGGCCGGCGACAGCGTCACGAAGTCGCTCAGGCGCGTGCCGTCGGCCGCGTTCGCCGCTTCCAGGAGCACCGCGCGGTAGTCCGCCCGGCGCGGCTCCGTCTGACCGGCGGGGAGCTTCGCCGCGACGATCCGGTGGAACAGCTCCATCGTGAACGGGCCCGAGGCGTCGAACCGCCCGTCGGCGTGCCACATCCGGTCCAGCGCGGCGGCCCCGCGCAGCAGCCTGGCGTACTCGGGATCCTTCTTGACGCGCACGGCGTCGTCCACCTCGTTGCCCAGCGCCAGCTTCAGCGCTCGCACCAGCCGCAGCGTCCGGTGCCGCTGCGGTCCGGACACCCTTCCGTCCGGGCCGCCGAAACCGATCGCCCGCGCCCGGCGCTTCAGCTCGGCGGCCCGCGGCTCGGGGAAGAACTTCGCACGCTCGGACCGCCGCCCCTGGGGATCGGTGAGCATCGTGCGCAAGTAGACGCGGCGGTTCCGCGGCCCGAGCTTCGTGAGCCCCGCTATCCGGACGGTGCAGCGCACCTTGCGCCGCAGCCCGTTGGCGTAGAGCTGACCGACGGGCACGTTCTCCAGCGGGTCGGCGACGAACGGCCCGGGGAAACCCGTACCGGCGTTGTCGCCGAGGGGTATCCGGGTGTTCCTGGGCGAACCCGCCCAGCAGATCTCCAGGTCGGCCCAGTAATCCGCGGGGATGACGGACAGGCTGTTCCGCCGCGCGCGGGCCCATCGCTGCGTCTCGGGACTGTTCAGCATCCGCGTGCTGCCGTCCCACATCGGGACCGCGATGCCCCCCGCATATCCGTGGCCGCCCTGGTAGACCGCCGGGGCGGCCTCGTCCGGGTCCGCCGGCGTGAAGCTTGTGGAGTAGTCGCCCGTGGCGGGGTTGAAGTGGACGAACGACGTCACCTCGTCGATGCGGCGGAAGAATGCCTCACGGAAGCCGGCCAGTTCGGCGGGGGTGAACATGACGCGTCCGAACTGCTTCCTGGTCCGGTTGCTGACCATGGGCCAGGTCTGCACGTCATGGTGCCAGGCGGGCACGTCGTCGGGGGAACCGGGGTCCAGGTCGGGAGGATTGGGCACCCAGTCGCCCTCGGGATTCCCCTTGTGATGGACCACCTGGAGCTTCGCCGGCTTCCCCTGCTCGACAACGAGCCCCACATCGCCGCTGTGCGCGTACACCAGGCGGCCGGTGCGGAACGCGAGCCGGCGCGCCAGGAACAGCAGGCCGCGACCCGCATACGGGACGGCCAGCACGATCGGCACGTCCTTCGGCAGCTTCGACAGCCCCGGGTCGTGCGCCATCAGCTCGGCGAACTCGTCGATCCCCAGGTCCCGAGTGGTGCGGTCCGGCCACGGCACCACGATCTTGCGCGGGTCCCCCGCCGCGGCCACGACATAGGCGGGTTCGTCCCAGTCCCACGGCTGGTCGTCCACCCACTCGGCGGTGGCCGTGCCCTGTTTGTCCTTCTCGACCAGATCGACGGCGGAGGTGTCCAGCTCCGCGGCGCCCGAGCCCGTCCAGTTCACGCCCGCGGGTTCCCCCGGTCTGTCAGCGTCGGTGAACCGGTGGCGGTCGTCCAGTACGCCGCGCCGCTGGGCGTGGAACGCGCCCAGCGCCGCCAGGCCGGTCGCCCGGCCCGCCTTGTCCGCCTCCAGCACCAGGTCGAACAGCTCGTCCCGGACGCCCTGGTCGACGACCGTGCCCGGGGGCAGGTGGAGGATGTGCCTGGCGAGTGCGGACACGTCCATCGGTCCGTGGCGCATGCCCTTTTCCCGGCGGCGCAGCCGGTCCAGGGTCTCCGCCGCGTCCGCGCGGGGTTCGGTGGTGATCCGGATCAGCGTGGGCCGGGGGAACTGGGCGACCCTCTTGTTGGGGGGGACTTCGGGGAGGCCGTACTTCCGCAGCTCGAAGTCGTGCGGGCCCAGGCGCGACTGATCCGCCGGCAGGTCCCGCTGGAGGGTGGCCAGCGCGACGGCCAGCTCCTGCGTCAGGTGCGCGTACACGGCCTGGGCGCGCCGCGCACCGCGCTCCCGGGCCATCTCCTGCCGGGCCGGCAGCTCGGCGTTGGACCGTACGTCGTTGCCGAAGCCGACGATGAGGACTTCCGGCAGGGGTGCCCCGGCCCGGTGGTTCCGCAACCCGGCCAGGGCGAGGCGACGGGCCAGCTTGCGCACGTTCGCCCTGTCCGCGTCGGGCAGCGCGGTCGATCCCCGCACGAACCCCACCCCGGCCGTCGGCGGCAGCGCGGTACGGGAAACGGGATTCGAGGCCGACGCGGAGCGGTCGGAATCCGCATCGGAGTCGGAGTCGGAATCGGAATCGGAGTCGCTGTCCTCGGTTCCGGACGAGCGGGCGTCGTCCGAGAACAGGCTGTCCTCCGAGTCGGAGGACTCGGACGCCGAGTCGTCCAAGGCGTCCGGCATGTCGTCGTCGGAGTCCGACTCCGCCGATGTCTCGAAGTCCAGCAGGTCGGCGTCCCACGCCTCCCCGTCCAACGACGCCGAGGCCGCCGACACCACCGGCCGGGGAGGCGGGGCGGGCGCGGCGGCCTCGGTCCACCGGGGCCGCAGACCCAGCTCCCGCCGCAGCGTGTCGGCCAGTTCCCCGGCCGACCGGGCGTTCGGCCCGTGGGCGAGCAGGTGCTCGGCGACGTTCCGTACCGCCTCGCGGAACGCGTCCCTGGCGTAGCGGACGTCGGCCTGCGCCGCGTACGGCGGAAGGGGCAGCACCAGGAAGGCGGCGAGCTCCCAGGCCCGAGCGGCATCCAGCGCCGCGCCGTCTTGCGCCTCGGGCCCGTCCTGCGCCCCGGTGCCGTCCTGCAGTCGCGCGTCGTCGTGCGGGGCCGCGCTCTCCGCCGGGGCCGCGCCCTCGCGCGCCGCGGCGGCCTTCGCGAACTCCGCGTACGCCGATCGCCACAGTCGCCGCGACACCTCGGCCGCGACCGTGTCGAGCCCGTCCGGCCCCGGGCCGGGCCGGTGCAGCAGCAGCCGCGCCTGGTCCTGCGGGGTCAGGCGCCTTGCCTGGAGGCGGTCGCCGCCCAGTGTGGCTTGGATCTCCAGAGCGGGCGTCAGCTCAGTGCCTGCGGCCCGCAGTTCGGCGAGGGTCACGGACTCGTCCGGGTCCAGGCGCGGCGCGCCCTGGCTCAGGTCCTCGGCCGTCACCTGGCCGGCGAGCCACCCCCGCAGGTCCTCGCCCAGGGCCGGAGTCGGGACCGCGGCGGTGTCCCGGGGCGTGGTGGCGGCGGCCAGCTCGGCCGGCGGGACGCCGAGGCCGTACAGCCGGGCCACGGCGTCCTCGAGCCGCGCCAGGGCGTCCTCCAGCCGCCCGGCGGTGTCCGTGGTGGTGTCCGTACCAGCGGCCGTGGCGGCCTCCGTGGCGGCGTCCGCTGCCTCGGCGAGGGCTTCCAGCGCCCGGGTGTGCTCGTCCCAGGCGAGCGCGAGGGTGTCGGCGTCCTGGCGGCCGTCGTCCGGGGGCGGCGTGGCGGTGGCGCCGTCGGCGTCCCCGGGCGGCGCGGCCGGAGTGTCGGCGGGCTCCACGGCGTGCGGCGCCGCGCGGCCGATCCCGTAGGTGGCCACGGGGCCGCCCGCGGGCGGCAGCGCCCAGGCGGGCCCCGAGGTCGGCGGCGTGAGATCGCCCGGCCTGATGAGGTCCCAGTCGGACGGCTGGGGCCGGCGCCCCGACGCGTCCGGCGCCATGTACACGGTGTATGTCCGGGATCCCGGCCGGCGGTAAATCCCGGTCCGGCCAGAGGTGGCCCAGACTCCGCGGCCCGAGTTCCGCGCGCCCTCCCCGGCGAGCGTCCCGGCGAGGGGTGCCCCGGCCGGGGGCCGGGCGCCGTCCGCCACCATGAGGATGTCGGCCTTCCTGGGCGCGCCGTGCAGCATGGCGTCGCGGAAGACCAGTTCGCCGAACTCCTGCCGCGGCACCGGCGCGCCCAGGAAGCCGCCGTCGAAGACGTACTGGAACGGGGCCGGGCTGCCCGGTGCGTACCAGGGGGCCGGGGCCGTGCCGACCTCGACGAGCGAGCCGTCGGGCGCGTAGTCCATGAGGATGATGACACTGGCGTCGAAGTCGCCGTCCAGCCCGGCCGAGCCGTGGCTCAGGTCGCGGCCGTTGATCGCGCCCGCGGTGCTCCTCCCGAGCGTACGGTCGGACAGGGCGCCCCCGCTCTCCAGGTGGTAGGCGGCCAGCTCGGGCAACGAGAAACGGCCCACGGCCAGCGCCTTGCGCGCCAGCGCGACCGCCTCGTCGAACCGCGCCGGGTCGGGGCGGTCGAGGTGCAGCACGCCGGCGGCGAACTCCCCGCCGTCGACGATGTTGTCCAGCAGCTCCAGCAGCCTGACCTCGGTCCACAGCAGCCAGGACAGCTCCGCCTCGCCCACCGGCTGCCCGGCCCCGAGGCCCAGTACCTCCCGGGCCATGGCCTCGGCGGCCGGGGTGCCCGCCGCGGGCAGCCGGTTCAGCGCGGTGGTCACGTGCGGCAGCGCGGCGAAGCCGCCGAGCGGGCGCCCGGGCCTGGCCTGCCACGCGGCGTCGGCCCAGGCCAGCACCTCCTGGATGTGCTCGGCGCCACCGGGCCGCGTGCCGGGCCGGCCCGGCGGGAACCGGCGCACCACCCGGTGCAGCAGGTCCAGGGTGAACTCGCGGATGCCGTCGCGGTCGAGGTCCGGATCGCGCTCGCGCATGCGGTCCAGCGCGCCGAGACCCCTGAGCAGGTCCGGATAGTCCGGCCGGAGGTCCACGTCCGGGTCGTCGAATGCCTCGCGCAGCGCGCGCACCAGCCGCAGCGCCCGGTCGCGCGTCGCCTCGGACGCGGGGCCGGGGCCGTGGTGCAGCCCGGCCGTCCGGGCCCGCTCGTCGAGCGCGGTGTCCTCCGGCTCCGGCGGGAACTTCACCAGACGGTCGCCCTCCCCGCGGGCGTTGGTGAACAGGGCTACGGCCAGGGTGCCGTCCGCCAGCGTCGGCGTGGCAACGCGGTACAGGGAGCCGTACGCCGTCGCCCCGGTCTCGTTGGCCACGTCCTGTCCGACGGCCACCACCGCGAGCGGGTCGGGGACGAACGGCAGCGGGCCGTCGTACATTCCGTGTCCGACGACGCCGCCGACGCCCGGCCGCGCGGCGGAGAAGCAGATCAGCAGCGCCTGCGAGCGGCGCGGCGACACCTGGGCCAGGGAGAACCAGCGGACCACGGCACGGGCGTGGTCACGGCCGCTCATGTCACGGCGCCCGTCCCGCGTGATCCAGGAAACGACGCCCGGGAGGCCGTGCAGGGCCTCGTAGACGGTCGTGCCGAGCGGCCAGGGCACGTCCCGCTTCGCGCCATACGCATGGAGCTGGGCGTTGTAGCTCACCAACGAGGTCGCCGTCGGCACCCGCGCGGCGCCCAGCAGCCGAGTCCGGCCCCCGTCGTCGTCGGCTCCGAGGTCGACCGAGACGAAGCCCGTCACCCAGCCGTCGGCGTCGGGGAGGGGGAAGGTGTCCGCGTCCCGCACCCAGTCGTCCGTCCCCGGGCCCGGGGCCACCGGCCCGGGATGGGACATGAAGAAGTCGCCCCGGGGCCGCCCCTCCTCGTCCAGCAGGCCCAGCACCCGGTGATCCGCCCGGCCCGGAAGGTCCATGACGGTCAGGAAGCCGCTGGTGGACACCACGTTGCGGTTGTGCCGGGTGGCGAACGCCCGGGGCCGGGCGACGATCCGGCCGAGGCCGGGGATCATCAGGGCCACCGTGACGTCCCACGGGAGGGCGGCCAGGACCGGGTCGAGCGCCATCAGCTCGTTGAACACCTCGAACGGCACATGGCGCGCGAATCCCGCGCGGCCCCGTACCAGAATCCGGTCCTCGCCCGAGGTGGCGAGGAAATAGGGGTCGGGACGGCCCGGCCCGGAGGCCCACAGCGCCGGCCGGACGTCGCCGACGGTGCTCCCCCCGTCCCGGCGGACCATCACCGCGGTGGTGCTCGGATCCAGGCCGGCGGGGATAGGGCTCCCGGTCCAGTTGATCCCCCGCGGACGGCCCCGGGTGTCGGTGACGCGGAAGCGGTCGTCGAACACGCCCCGGTCCACGAGGTACAGCGCGCTCAGGCCCGCCAGGCTCGTCACGTTCCGGGCCTCGGGCGAGGACGCCAGCCGGATCAGCTCGGCGCGCCGGTCGCCGGTCACCCGCTCGTCGGGGGTGAGCAGCAGTACGCGGCGGGCGAGCCGGTCCATGTCCAGCGGGCCGTGGCGCAGCTCGGGGTCGGCCGACCGGAGCTGGTTGAGCCGGGTCCGGGCGGCCGGTTCACCGGGCGTGAGCCAGACCGTGCGGCCCGGCGAGGAGGGGCTGCCGACGGCGCGGTCGGGCCGCTGCCACCGGCCTCGGGCCCGTCCCCGGGAGCCCGCCCACGGCCCGGTCCGGTGGGTCCCGGGCCGGTACCGGTCCACCCTGCCCGGTCCGGGCCTGTGCGCCTGTCGGGGTGCGGGGCCGCCGGGTGCGGTCCCGCCGGCCGCGGGGCGCCCGCTGTAGGTGGGGCCGGGTCCGGTGGCCGGATCGCCGGTGGAGGTGCCGGGGCCGGTGGGCGGTCCGGCGGTGGTGCGGCCGGCGGGGGCCGTGGTGGAGGCGAACCGGGGGGCCGCGGTGCTGCCCTCGTAGTGGTCCCCTCCCATGGGGCGCCCGCTCGCGTCGACCACTCTGCTGTGGAAGAGCTCGATCTCCCATGCGGCGCTCGCGGGACCGATGCCGCGCCGCATGCCGCGCAGGCCCGGCCGCCCGTCGGCCCGGCTGTGGGACGAGGCGATGTCGATCCGTACGTCGAAGGCGTGGGCCAGCAGGTGGGGGAATATGTCGCCGATGTCGGAGTTCCAGCTGTTGTCCCAGTCCAGGACCGCCGCGCGCAGGCCGGACAGCTCCTTGTCGTCCAGCGGGGTGTGCCGGAGGACCAGGTCGCCCATCTCCCCGCGCAGTTGCCCCCTGCTCGGGAACCGGCTCTGGTCCGGTACGGGGACGCCCAGCTCGGTCAGCCGGGTCACCAGCGCGACCTCGTCCATCCGGTCCACGGCCGCGGCCAGTCCGCCGGGCACCGAGTTGCGGTACTGGTGGACGATCTCGACCGGCAGCCGTCCCCGGCTCGCGGTCAGGCGGTCCGCGACGAACCGTCGCATGGTGTCGAGGACATGGCGGTCCGAGGGGCCGGGCGCGGCGGCGCGCGACAGGTCGGCCCGGACCCGGGCGGGGTCCGACAGCCAGGCGTACGCGTCCCGGTCGGCGGTGGACCGGCCGTCCGCGGCCAGGCCGGGCAGGGCGTCGCGGACGAGCAGCGGGCCGCTCGCCAGGAACGCGTGCAGCAGGCAGAAGCCGTCCCCGGGCACCGGCAGCGGCCGCCCCCGGGCCCAGCCCGGGGTGCCGCCCACCGGCGACGTCATGATGGGCGGCGGTGGCGGCGCCTTGGGCCGTGTCCCCTCCGGCGGTGTCCCCTCGGGCAGCGTCGGGCCCTTGGGCGTCGTCCCGTCCGGCGGGGTCTCCCTCAGCAGCGTCCCGTCCGGCGGGGTCTCCTCCGGTGCCGGCCCCTTCAGCAACTGCGGCGGGGCCTCGGGCATCGTGGCCGGCGGCACCCTGCGCGGCCGCTTGGCGGAGGGCGGCGCCGCTCCGAGCGGACGGGCGTGCCGCTTGGCCCCGGCCCGCGGACGGGGCCGCTTGCGGCCGGTCGCCGGGCGGGGGGTGACGCCGGTGGTGGTCGTGACGCCGGCGCTCGGGCCGGCGGAGACGAAGTCGGCGGCGGTGCGCTGCCGCCTGTGCCGGTCGGGGCCCAGGGCGATGGTGGTCCGGCCGTCCTCGTCGGTGTAGAAGTCCGCCATGCCGTAGGCGGTGTGCACCTTCACGCCCGTGCTCCGCGTGACCGCGTCCAGCAGCTTTTCGACGGCGGGCCCCGCCGTGGCGGGGTCGGTGCGCGGGAGCAGCAGGACGATCTCGCCGCCCGCGCGGCGTTCGGGGTCGATGTGGAGCAGGTGGGCGATGTCCTCCACGGGGACCCGCCCGGACAGCAGCCCCTCGCCCAGCGGGCCGTTGAGCCGGACCACCCAGGGGGCCGGGCCCTCCGGCCGGTCCCAGGGCGCCGTTTCGGTGGTGTCGAAGGTGAGCCTGCCGTCGGGCCCGGCCCCGACCAGGGTGACCTGGCTCAGGTCCAGGTCCAGGGCGGGGAGGGGCTGGTCGCCGTCGCGGCCCATCGCCGCGCCGTCGAAGCGGCGGATGACCCGCTCCGGCGTGAACAGGCCCCCGGTCGCCAGGTGGAACGTGGCCAGTCGCGCGCTCCGGCTCGCGTCGATCCCGACGTCGGTGGCCCGTTCCAGCAGCCGCACCAGCTCCCGGCGCCGGGCCGGGTCGGGGGCGTCCAGGTGCAGGACGCGGGCGGCGAGGGCGTCCACGTCGTATCCGAAGTCCCGGACGACGGTCGCCCCGCGCTCCGCCAGGCCGAACCCGGCCAGCACCGCGAGGCTGCGCGCGTCGGCCATCTCGGGGGCCAGCGTGATGCGCAGCAACTCGCCCCGGTGCGCCTCGGTCACGGGCGTGTCGGGGTCCAGCAGCAGTACGTGGCGGGCGAGCGCGTCCATGTCCAGCGGGCCGTCGCCGAGTTCGGGGACGTCCGCCCGCAGCGTGTCCAGCCGGTCCAGGGCCTCCCGCAGGTCGCCGGGACGGACCAGCGACCGGCCTTCGGTGTCGGGCCTCCCGGTGCCGGGTGGGGGCGTGCCCAGGCCGAAATGCAGGATGTCGTTGACGGGCCGCCGCCGTCCCGGGCGGGTCGGCGGGGGCTTCGGCACGCCCTTGCCGCCGGGCGGTCCGACCGGGGGCAGGTCGACCACCGGCGGGGGCGGCGCGGGCCGGGAGGGCGGCGGCGGGGCCAGCCGGGCGGGCGGGGGCGGGGGCGGGGCCGGCTTGGTGGTGCTGAAGTTCCAGGGGCCGCGCGGGTTACGGGCGCCGCGGGGCAACGCCGCGAGGAAGTCGCCGCCGCGCTCGTACAGGACGATGGCGTTGTCCACGTCGGCGGACGCCGTGCCGAAGGTGTCGATCGTGCCGTTCTCGTGCACGTAGGTCACGTGCAGGTTCATGTGCTTCGCCACCAACTCGGCGGCGAGCAGGGCCGTCCCCCGGCTCCAGCGGCGGGAGCTCCGCAGGTGGGCGCGGATCAGGCCGTCCCGCACCCAGTCGGGCGGCGTCGGCCACGACTCGGGCAGCCGGCCGCCGCCGCGCCGGAACTCCCGGCGCCGCACGGGGTCCATCGGGCGGAACCCGGCCTCGTACAGCTCGTCCTCGGTGAACGTGGCCCGGGGGTCGAGGCGGGCCGTCCGCGGCAGCGGCACCGTGTCCATCAGCTCGGTCAGGTCGTCGATCACCTCGAACCCGCGGCCGCCCGTGGGGGCCGCCCCCAGGGCGACGGCGATCGCGGAGTAGAACAGGTTCCCGTCCCCGGCCAGGGGCGTGACCAGGTCGTAGGTGTAGCCGTCGGGGTCGGTCAGGGTATGGACGTCGGTGGCCGCGTCGAACTTGGGCTGCTCCGCGTAGGTCTCGTCTTCCAGGCCCTCCCACGTCCACGGGCGGGTGGCGTGGGCGGTCAGCAGGGAGTCGTCCACCGGGGGCTGGGGCTTCGGCGGCGGGGGCGGGCCCTCGGCCACGGCGGCCGCTTCCACGGCGCGGAAGTGCCGGTCGGCCACGTACAGCACGACGCGCTCGGCCCCGGGAGGCAGCGGGCGGTCGGGGTGGGGCGAGAAGTCCTGGTAGGTGCCGTCCTCGCGGACGACGCGCACGCCCACCCCGTACGTCCGGGCGGCGAGCGCGGGGAGCAGGTCGGCGGCGCTGTGGTCCCAGCCGGTGTCGTTCGCGGCGTTCGCGGCGCGCCGCAGCTGACCGGCGGCGAGGCCGCGGCGCTGGGCGGGGCTCAGCGGCTGGTAGCGCCGCTCGGGGCCGGGGCGGTCGCCGGCCGAGTGCGGGATCACTCCGAGGACGTCGAACTCCCGGCGCTGCGGGGTGTCGGTGCCCAGGTCCAGGGCCGCGGCGTCCAGTTCGGCGGAGGTGAAGGTGTCCGTCTCGTCCGGGGAGAAGTACGCCAGCAGCGGCGAGTCGTCCGGCAGCCCCTCCACCGCGTCCGCGAGTACGTTCCGCAGCCCGGCGGCGTCGAGCGGGGCGCCGTCGGCACCGGTGCGGGCAGCGGGCAGCGCGCGCTGGAAGGCGCGGTAGAAGGAGTTGTCCTGGGGGACGTCCAGCAGCCGGTGGGTGGTCCCCTCCGGGGACTTCAGCGCGGGCGTGCCGTCGCGGAGCGCGGTCACCTCGGTGTACCGCGGCGGCGTGCCGGAGGTCTCGGGCTCCTCCCGGAACATCGTGTCCGGGGTGTCATGCCGCCGGTCCGTCCCCGTGTCGGACCCGTCGGACCTGTCGGTGCCGGTGTCGTCCCGGGTGCTCCCCGGGTCGGAGGTGTCCGGCGCCGGGGCCTTGCCCTCGGGCAGGTCCTCGGACAGTTCCTCGGTCAGGTCCTCGGGCGTCTCCTCGGCGATGAGGTCCAGCCCCGACGGCGGCTTCGGCGCCGGCTTCGGCTTCGGCTCCGCCGACGGCTCCTCCGTGATGGAGTCCAGCTTCGGCGCCCGCACCAGCTTCGGCTTGTCGGAGTGCCTGGCCGGGTTCTCGGTCCGCTCGGTCTTCCCCGGCTCCCAGTCCGTCACCTTGGGCTCGGGCAGCCCGGCGCGGGTCGGGACGGCGCCCTCCTCGCCGCTGGGCGGGTCCTCGGGCAGCCGGTGCCAGCGGGTGAGCCGGTCGGTCTGGGCGCGCAGGTGGTGCAGGGCGTCCGCCGCGTTCTCGGCCTTGCGCTCCTGGCTCCGCACCGCCGCGATACGCGTCTCCACGGCGCGCTCGGCCGCCCGGAACGCCTGGGCCGCCGCGTGGGCCGCGTCCCGCGCGCCTGCCACGCGCTCGTCGGCCGCGGCCGTCCGGCGCTCGAAGGACCGCTGCGCCTCCGCCGCCATCCGGTCCCGCTCCCTGCGCCGGATGGAGCCGACCAGGTCCTCCGCCTCGGACAGCGCCTGCCGGGCGCTGTCCAGCCGGGCCTCGGCGGCGGCGCGCCGCGCGGGCGTGGTGTCGTCCGTCAGGTCGGTCAGCAGGGCGTCCTGGAGGGTCTGCCGCGCCCCCTCGGCCAGTTCCGTCGCCGACCGCAGCTCGTCGCCCACCGGGGCCGGGAAGTCCCCGGGGTCCTGGATGAGCGCGGCGTCGGCGGCGGCCGCCGCTGCCACGAGGTCCTGCCGCGCCGCCGCGAACTCCGCCCTCGCCGCGGCCTGGTCCTCCCGGCGCTGCCGGCGGGCCACCGAGCGGGCCACCCGGGCGGCCTCGACGGCCTCCCGCAGATCGGGGAGGTCGCGGCGCAGCTCCCAG
The DNA here is from genome assembly GCF_033793745.1 of Streptomyces sp. ME19-01-6. NCBI lineage: Bacteria > Bacillati > Actinomycetota > Actinomycetes > Kitasatosporales > Streptomycetaceae > Streptomyces > Streptomyces sp. ME19-01-6. The sequence goes on from NZ_JARAXF010000002.1 coordinate 496,629, forward strand.
TACTTGGCGTCCTCGTCGGCCCATGTCTTGGCCGCGTCCTTGACCTTGTCCCATGCCTTGGCGACGGTCTCGGGGAAGTTGTCGTCGGTGATCAGCCCGAGCTGGCGGGCGACGTCCTCGCGCACCCAGGCCAGCACGTGGGTCTGCGACTCGACGGTCTGCCGGCCCGGCCTGACGCCGCCGAGCGAGCCCAGCAGGTGCTCGCGGATCCAGCGGCTGGCCGGGAGTTCCTTGAACTGCCGGCGGACGTCGGCCACGCTCAGCCAGGCGGTGGGGATGGCGAACGCGAACACCCGGCCCGTGTTGGGCTTGATGGTCACCTGGCGGGCCTGATCGCCCGCGATCACCCGGCCGTCGCTGTCGGAGGTGTCGGCGCCGGTGCCGGAGGCGCCCGGGTTCGCCGAGCCGGTGGTGTCCGACTTCAGGGCGGGCGCGGCGCCGAGGACGGTGTTGTGGTCGCCGCCCTGGGAGGCGGCCACGTTGTCGCTCTGGGTGATCCGGGTGGCGGACTCCATCCGGGCGCCGTCGGCCACCGCCATCAACCGCGCACCGGCGAAGTCGGGCCGGGAGAACACCCGCAGCGTTCCCTCGGAGCGGTCGGCGAGGGCGTTCTCGACCAGGCCGGCGGTCGCGTAACCCCTGTGGCCTGAGGCGTGTTCGAAGAACGCGGACAGCGCCCCGGAGCCGAGGGAGTCCTCCAGCACCTGCGCGGAGCCGGTCCCCTCGGCGGTCAGCGGGGTGATCCGCGCGGTGCGCAGGACCCGCTCCAGCTCCTCCCCGGTGAGCCGGCCCGAGGTGGTGGCGAGCCGGTTGTCGTAGGCCTTGGCCAGCGCGATGGTGCTGGCCGCGAGGATGTTCTCGGCACCGATGACGTTGCGGACGTGGAAGCCGTTCCCGGGCGGGACGAACGGGCCCTGCGTCCCGTCGGGCAGGGTGATGGCGCGCCAGGAGTCGAGGATACCGGTCACGTCGTTGATCTTCTCCAGCGGGGAGTCCTCCCCGGTGAGCACGTTCACCGCGGTCGGCTCGTCGCCGATCTCCGGCGGGGCCAGCGGGTCCGGTCCCTTCGCCGGGGCGGAGCCCCGGGCGTCCGGCCGCATCAGGCTGAGCGGGACGATCTCGCGCTGGATGCCGACGTCACCGCTGTGCTCGATCCGCCGGGTCTCCGGGTGCCTGGGCTCGTCCCCCCGCTTCCGGCCCATCTCCATGGTGATGCGCAGCCGGTAGCGGGTGGCGTACTCGGCGTGCGGTTCGCTGGTGTACGAGGACCACACCCGGCCCCGGACGCGGGTGTCGGTCGCGGAGACGTTCTGCCGGTTGGAGCCGGTCTCGGCCATCGACGGGCCCGCCGTCGGCACATCGGTATCGCCGGTGTGGACGCCCTCGTTGACCTGTGTTCCGGCGTCGCTGCCCCGGCCGCTGGAGAAGCCGTCGCTGTAGGTCTCCACCGCCCACCGGTGGTCCTCCAGCTCGGTGCGCGGCCACAACTGGACGAAACGCGGCTCCCCCACGGGTTCGAGCTGCGCCCGGATGCGTACGTTCCGCCCGCCGATCCGGATCTGCTTCCAGCCGGGACCGCCGATCCTCGCGGTCACCGCCGAGCCCGTGCCCATCATCTCCCGGCGCAGCGCGCGGGTGACCCGGGCCGAGGTCAGCCGGTGGATGGCCTCCCGGCTCTCGTCGTCGATGGCCAGGTCGTCCAGTTGCCGCTCGAACCCCTCCACCACCTTGGAGGTGTCCACGGAGTCGACCGGGTACGTGGCGAACGGCGCCTTGCGGAACCACCGCGGCTGGAGCCAGTCCCGGCGGGTGTACGTCGGGCCACCGCCGAGGTCGTCGCCCCGGATGAGGCCGAGCCGGTGGGCGGCACGCTCGGGCAGGTGGCCCAGCCAGCCGCCCTTGATGACCTGCCGCTCCCCGGCCCAGTCACGCAGCCTGCGCACCACCGCGCCCAGCGGCGAGAGCACGCCGGAGGAGCGCATCTCGGCGGCCACCTCGTGCTCGGCGTCGCCGGTGGTGAGCACCTGGTGGCCCTGGTCGACCCGGTTGATGTCCGAGGTGACCGTGCGGGTGATGGTTCCGCTGGAGCCCCGGGTGCGCCACCACGGCTTCCAGACCATGCCGTAGTTGCCGGTGACGGGCGAACCCTGCTGGTGGGAGTGGCCGTAGACGGCGGTCAGACCGGCCGACTGGGTGAAGGACTTGCTCTGCGCCCCCGACATCCTGTTGCTGCCGCCGACCGTCATCTCGGTCTCCATCGGCTGCGGCCGGGTCAGCGCGCGCAGGTTGGTGACCCGCATCCGGTGCACGACGGTGGCCAGCCAGTCGATGTAGGGCCCCTTGCCGAACAGGCCCGTGGTGCGCGATCCGGTCGCGCTCGCGTTCTGGTCGACGTTGGCCGTCAGGAACTGCGGCTGCTCCGGGCGTACGGCGGCGTCGTGCGCGGGGGCGCCGACCCGGGTCAGCTGCCACTTGTTGTGGGACGCCTTGGCCAGCACCCGGTCGACGATTCCCGGGGAGGTCTTGTCGGCCACCACCGAGAGGGTCTGGTGGGGCACCCCTTCGAGCGGCCCGGGTTGCCGGCCGTCCTCGGTGGAGGCGTCGAGCAGCTTCCTGGCCTCGTCGCGGGTCATCGGGGCGCGGGTGACCGGGTTCGGGTCCAGGTACGGGTTGTCGGCGCCCGGCGCGTGCGGGTCGGTCTTCGGGGAGTGCTCGGACGGGATGCTCAGCAGCACCTTGCCCCGGACGGCCGGGACCTCGGCGTCGCCGCCGATGATGTCCCCCCGGCCCTTGGGGCCGCGGACGAAGAGGGAGGTGCCGAGAATGCCGAAGCTGACCAGGCCGCGCAGCAGGCTCCGGAACCGCCAGTAGCCGCCGGTGCTCATGGTGAGGGTCAGGTCGTAGGAGTACAGGTTGCCCGGCTTGGTGCTGATCGACATCTGGTCGAACGTGGCGGTCGCGCCGTAGTTGGACTCGTCGCGCGTCTGCCCGGCCGCCTGGTAGCCGAGCTGCCCGGTCATGGCGTGGCTGGGGAACCCGATCTCGTCGACGGCGGTGTCCCGCATCGACGCCAGCGCCTCGAAGCCGAACTCGGCTCCCTGCACCCCGTACTGGCTCTCGCCCAGGACCGTGGCGCCGGGCGCGCTGTGGCGCAGGATGGTGTCCGTGGGGGACACATAGGTGCGGTTGGTCAGCTCCGCGTCGATCCAGATGTGGTAGTAACCGCGGGTGAACCGGCCGGGGCTCACCAGGCCGATCCGGATGCCGGTCCGGCTCATCGCCTCCAGGTTGCCGGCCATGCTGTGGTGCGAGAGCGCGTTGATGACGGTCAGCGTGTTGTGCAGCACCATCTGGTAGTGCGCGTGGTTGCGCCACCTCTTGTCGCCCGGGTCGCCGAGCTCCTCGAGCGTGGCGACCATCGTCGGGTACTTGCGGGAGACGGCGGTCAGCACCTGCCGGGTGAACGAGTCGAGCCGGTTGCGCTCGGCGAAGGTGACCTCCGGGCCCGCCTCGGTGGCCGGGCCGGGCTCGATCGCGGGCACGGTGCCGGTCCCGGTCCCGCTGTCGGTTTCGGAGACGGGCGGGGGCGTGGTCCCGGAGGAGGTGTCCTCGCCCTCGGTGGCCGCCGCGAACTTGCGGCTGTAGCGGCCGTTGGCGTAGAGGAACTGCACCGGCCGGGCCATGCCGAGGGTCGGCGGGTGGTTCTCGGTGAGGTAGGCGGGGGCGTACGGCTCGGTGGCGCCGAAGGTGTTCTCGTCCTCCATGCCGGCCAGGCGGCGCGCCTCGGTGCGCGTCATCCGGTCCAGGCTCCAGGTGGTGAACGGCGTCGCGTGCGCGTCTCCGGTCTTGCGGATCCAGACGGTCTTCTCGACCCGGTACAGGTCGGTGGTGACGTTCTTGGCCCGGCCGACCGAGCGGACGGCGCCCGAGCCGCCGGTCATCGCCGAGCGGCCCCGGGTGTGCCCGATGTGCGCGCTGGGGCCGACCTGGATCCGGGGCTTGACCCGGTTCATCCAGTCGGAGATGACGTTCTGGAGGCCGAACGTCGGCAGATTGAAGGTGGGTCCGAGGACGAGGGAGAAGTCCTTGGCGATCGCCTTGGTCTGCTTCCGGATGTTCTGCACCGTCAGGAAGGCCGAATCCCGCAGCTCCGCCTTGTCCGTCTCCGAGGCCAGCACGGCCCGCCCCGGGACCACTCGCTCGATGACGAAAGCGCCCAGCGGGGTGCGCTTCTTGTCGTCGGCGAACAGTGGCTTGCCCGTAACCGAGCCCCGGGCCATTCGCCCGGCGAGCTGGTGGAAGTTCCGGGAGGAGATGAACCGGTCCAGCTCCCGGTAGGCCGAGGAGTCCGGTTCGGCGCCGATCCGGTCCACCGCCCAGTCGCGGATCCGCGCGACGGGCCCGAAGTCCTCGGTGATGACGAGCCGGTAGTCGGACTCGGGCCCCAGCTCCAGCGTCCTCGGGGTCCGGCGGAGCTTGGGGTCCTTGGTCACGGCCTCCGGCAGCCGCGCCCCCAGCCCGTGGCGCACACCGAACGCGAACTCCACGTCCGGGGCCGCCGCGGTGGCCGGCTTCGCCCGCCAGCGGGTGCCCAGGACTCCCCGCTTGGCCGGGCGCGGCGTTTCGGCGTCGGTGATGCGCACCTCGACGTACGCGTCGTCCAGGTACGAGTGCGAGGTGTCCCACCCGCGGGTCTCCCCCACGTTCAGGACCTGGTCCTGCATGGAGTAGTTGACCTCGCGGATGCGGCGCAGCCAGAGGCGAATCCGGCCGAACGCGGAGAAGACCGTCGACTGCGGCCCCAGCGGCACGGTCGGGGCGAGCTGGCGGGTCTGGCCGACCGTCTTCGAACCGCCGATGCTGGCCTGCGCGCGGGACGCGTTGTCGACCTTGACGGGGGAGGTGCCGTCGGTGAACTTGGTCCACTCCCCGTAGTTGCGGACCCTGATGTGCATCCTGCGCAGCCGCCCGGACTCCGCGCGGTACACGAACTCGCGGCCCTCCCCGACGAAGGTCTGCGGGCGCTCGCGCATCGCGCGCTGCACCCGGTCGAAGACGGACTCGTCGATACCGCCGCCACGCACCCGGTGGCGCCGCGACGGCTCCTCGCCCGAGGCCGTCTCCGCGCCCTCCGCCTCCAGCTCGGCGTCGATGTGCTCCACGATCCGCTCCCAGCCGCGGAGGTAGACGTCGCTCTGTCCGAAGGCGATGGGCATGGCGGTGTCGTCGGACTCGTCGCCGGGGAACGCCAGGAAGCCGTCGACATAGCCCGGCATCCGGCTGTCGTCGGTGAACTTGCTGGGCCGGTGCACCTGCGGCGGCGGCAGCATGTCCCTGTCGATGCGCGGCCGGCGGCGCACCTCCAGCTCCTCGTCGATCTGCCGCCCGGCCGGCCACGGCCGGGGGTTCTGGCCGGGCGGCGGGGTGGGCCCGAGCGTCGAGGGCGGCGACGGCGGGGGCGGGGGCGGTGAGGGCGGCCGGACCTCGGTGAGGGCGGTGGTGAGGTCGGGCAGCGGATCGTCGAGGCCCGGCACCCGGCCGCCGAGGTCGGGCAGCGGGTCGTCCAACCCGGGCACCGGGGCGTCCAGTTCCAGGGTCGGGGCGGGTGCGCGGCGGTCGCCGCGCGAGGAGCCGGGGGCGTCGGCGTCGAGCGGCGGGGGCGGCACCGGCCCCGGCATGCTCACCGGGTCCAGCGCGCGGGGAGCGGACACCCGGATGTCCCCGGCGGTGGGGGTGGCCCCGGTGGCGGGTGAGGGGTGCAGGGAGAACACCGGGTGCGCCGCCCCGGCGGCCGTGTGCTTCCCGACGGGGAACTCGGTGGAGTAGGTCTCCCGGCCGATGCGCTGGGCCAGGTCCTGCGCCAGGCCGGGGGCGAGCCGGTCCAGTTCGGAGACGGCCAGGAAGACGGGGACGGCCTGGTCGAGGGTCAGCAGCTCCGGGTCGCCCGCCACCAGTTCGAGGAACTCCGCGGCCGGCACCCGCCGGGTCACCCCGGCGTACGACACGAAGAGGTGGCTCGGGTCGTTGCGGTCCAGCTCGGCGCGGACCACGTACGGGTGCGGCCGGTCGCTCCCGTCCGCGGTCTTCCCGTGCCATGGCGCGTCCACCGGGCCGCCGGGGGTGTGGACCTTCGACAGGTCCACGGCGGTGTCCCCCCGCGGCGTGGCCAGCAGATGGCGCCCGGCCGCCGGGCCGCCGGCCGTGACCGGGGGCATGGCCGTGGCGGCGGACAGGGCCTGTTCGGTCTCCAGGTGGTAGGCGCCCACCTGGGCCGGGTCGGCCCCGTCGCGGCCGACCCCGTACGCCGCGGCCGTCAGGTCCCGCGCCTGGTCCCGCCGCGCGTCGTCCACCTCGGACGGGTCCAGGTGCAGCACCCCCGCGGTGTACGCGTCCAGGCCGGCGGCGTCGAGCGCGCCCAGCGCCTCGTGCGCCTTGACCCGCGCCCAGAACATCCGCGAGCGTTCGTCCTCGCCCACCTCGTCCGGGCCGGAGAGCTGGAGGACGTCCGCGATCTCCCGCGTCACGTCCGGGCCGCCCAGCCAGGCGACGGCCCGGTCCACGGCCGGCGGCAGCGTCACGAAGTCGCCCAGTGACGTGCCGGGGCCGCTGCCGAGGGCCTGGGCGAGCACCGCGCGGTAGTCCGCTCGGCTCGGCCCGGCCTGCCCCAGGGAGAGCTTCGCGGCGGCGACCCGCTGGAAGAACTCCAGGGTGAACGGGCCCGCCTGCCGGAAACGCGGATCCTCCCGCCACATCCGCTCCAGCGCAGCCGCCCCCCGCAGCAGTTCCGCGTAGCCGGGGTCCTGCTCGATCCGGACGTCGTCGTCGACCTCGTTCCCGAGCGTCAGCTTCAGGGCCCGCACCAGCTCCAGCGTCCGCTGCCGCGCCTCCTCGGACACCGGCCCGGGGCCGCTGTGCAGCCCGATGGCGCGCGCCCGGCGGTCCAACTCGTCGGTCTCCGGCTCCGGGAAGAACTCCGCGTACGACCCCCAGCGCCCCTGCGGGTCGGTCACCAGGCCATGGACGTACTCGCCGTTGTGGAAAAAGACGCCTGAGCTGACGGTCGTGGCGCTCGTCTTGTTCCGCATCTCGTTCGCGTAGTGCTGGCCCTGGGCGACGTCCCTGAGCGGGTTGGGCACGAACGCGCCGGCGTTGCCGTAGCCGCGACGGGACGGGACAGCGCTGTCCTTCGGGGAACCCGCCTGGCACATCACCAGGGCGAGCCAGTCCTCCTTCTTGTCCTTCAGGAGGCCGGTGAAACTCCTGCGCTTCTTGAGCCACTTGGCGCCCGCGTCGCCCCACGCCGTGTGCTTTTCCCCGTCGTCCAGGGCGAAGGACGTGTAGCCCGCCCTGCCGTGAGCGGCGAAGAACGCCTTCAGCTTCCCCCGGGCGGCCGGTTCCAGGGGGAACGTCTCGGAGATGGTGCCGGTGGCGAAGTTGGCGTGCACGTACTTCGTCACCTGGTCGAGGTGGCGGAAGTCCTCCTCCCGTATAGCCAGATGGTCGGGCGAGTAGGAGGCGCGGCCGATCTGCAGGCCCGTCGCCGCGCTCGCCAGCGGGGAGGACAGCACGTCCTCGTGCCAGTCCTCGTCGCTCCCGTCGTCCGCGTCGTCCGTGTCGTCCGCGTCGGGCAGCATGCCGGGCGGGACGGGGAACCAGGAGCCCACCGGGCGCCCGGAAGCGGTGAAGACCGCGACGGCCAGCCGGCCGTCCGGCGTGGTCATCAGCCGCGCGTCGCCGCTGTGCGCCCATACGGTGCGGCCCGTCCGCTCCGCCAGCAGCCGCGCCAGGTACTGTTCGCCGTCGCCGGCGAACGGCATGGCCAGCACGATGGGCGCGTCCGCGGGGAGGCCCGCCAGTTCCTGGTCCTTCAGGACCTCCGCCACGAACCGCTCGGCGCTCACGGTCCGCGTCGTGCTGCCCAGCGCCGGGATCGTCACCCGGTCGCCGACCATGGTGGCCGCCAGCAGGTACGGCGTGGGGCCGCCCAGCCACCTGGGGACCTTCGAGTCGAGGATCCGGGGGGTGTCGCCCGGCCGCTCCTCCAGGAGGCCGATGGTGTCCGCGTACAGCTCGCCGTCGGGCAGGCCCGTCCAGTTCAGGCCCGGGACCCGGGTGCCGCCCGTGGTGAAGCGGTGGTCCGCGTAGCGTTCCGCGTCCTTCTCGGCGCGGTACGCCGCCACCTCCGCCAGGCTGCCCGCCCGGCCGTCCCGCATCGCCGCGTCGGTCACCGCGTACAGGTCCGCGCGAAGTGCGTCGGTGACCGGGGTGGCGTCGGCCAGGCCCAGGACGCGCCTGGCCAGGGCGGCCGGCCGGAACGGGCCGTCCCGTAGACCGGGTTCGGCCTGCCGCAGCTCGTCCAGGCGCAGTGCCGTCGCCGAGTGCCGGTCGGCGGTGATGCCGATCGTCACCGAGGCGGGCGCCGGATCCGGTGACGTGGTGCCGTCGGTCGTCACGTGGAGGGTGAAGCCGCCTGCGGACAGGTTCGCTCCGGCCGCGCCGAGCGCGGTCAGCGCCCGGTCGAGGTGGCGCCGGAACACCGCGGCCACCGCGTCGGCCCGCGAGCGGGCGAGCCGCTGGTCCGCTCCGCTGCCGTGTCCGGTGATGCGGATCGGGGTCTCGGCCAGCTTCGCCCGCTTGTTCCGCAGGCCGGTCTCGGCCACCCGGGCCGCCAGCCGCTCGATCTCCGCCTCCTGGTCGGCGGACACCTCGGCGGACTGCCCGTCGAACGCCACCGGGGTGGACCGCGGCAGCACGGACGGCCCGGGGGAAGAGGCGGCGGGCGGGGCTACGGGAGCAAACCTGCCGGTCGGCGTCGCCGGGGCCGGTGCGGCGGGCGGATCGCCGACGGGCATGGTGTGCACCTGGTCCGAGTCGATCCGGGCGGCCAGCTCCGCGATCCGGCCCGCGGACAGGCGCGGGCCCGGCGCCGGCGGCCGGGCGGCCGACGCCCGCGCCAGGGCGGACCGGAGCGCCGGGGGCAGCGCCGGCATCGGCGCCCAGGGCGACGGCATGATCCGGCCGGCGCTGCGGGGCAGCGGGGCCGGCACCGGGCGCGGGGTGTCGACCGGCGGGTTCGGGGTGATGGGTTCGGTCTCGCGGAAGTCCGCGGCCGTGGGGGCCGGGCCGCTCGGAGACGGGATCAGGGCGATCACAGGCGTCTGGGAGCCCTGGGCCGCGGGAGGCGTGATCCGGTCCACGGGCAGGGAGGTCGAGTGGACCGGATGGCCGATCCGCTGGGCGAGCCGTTGCGCCAGGCCGGGGAAGTGCCGGTCGAGCTGCGAGATCTCCAGGAGGACGGCGGTGTTCTGTGGCGTGACGAGCAGGTGACGGTCGCGTGCCAGCAGCTCGACGAACTCGGCCTCCGACACGCTCACATCCGAGCCGTTGAGGAACAGCGCGAGGCGACCCGGGTTGTTCCAGTCCACCGAGGCCCGCACCACGTACGGGGCCGGCCGGCCGGGCCCCGCCCACGGCGCGTCCACGAGACCGCCGGGCGTCCAGACCTTCGACAGGTCCAGGTCCGCGGTCTTCGGCGCGTCCACGAAGTGGCGTCCGGACGCCAGTTGCGGCGGGTCCCCCGGCTTGCCGGGGGTGGACACGGCGGTGGCGTCCGACAGAGCGCCCAGGCTCTCCAGGTAGCCCGCCCTCACCGTGACGAGGTCGCCCCCGTCGCGCCCGATCGCGTACAGCGCGGCCATCAGCCACCGGGTGGCATCGCGCAGGTCGTCGTCGGGCGTCACGCCGAAGACCTGGGCGGTGATCCGGTCGATGTCCATGCCGGGAGCGGCCAGGGCCTCGTACATCTTGACCCGGGCCCAGAACACCCGGGACAGCTCGGCGGTTCCCACCTGCTGCGGGTCGTCCAGGGCCAGGGCGGCGGCGGTGGCCACGGCCGGGTCCACACTGCTCCACCAGGCGGCCGCCTCGTCCAGCGCCCCGGTCAGCCTCGGGGCGAAGGCGGTCAGGGGCGTACCGTCGGGCGCGGCCGCCGCGGCGGTGAGCACCGCGCGGTAGTCGTCGTGGCGGGCCTCGGTTTGCCCCGCGGGGAGACGGGCGGCGACGATCCGCTGGAGGAGGTCCAGCGTGAAGGGGCCCGCGTCGTCGGACCGCGGGTCGTCCCGCCACATCCGGTCCAGCGCGGCGGCCCCGCGCAGCAGTTCCGCGTACTCCGCGTCCTGCTCCACCTGGACGCGGTCGTCGATGTCGTTCCCCAGCGTCAGCTTCAGCGCCCGCACCAGACGCAGCGTCTGCTGCCCGGCCTCCTCGGGCACCTCCCCCGGGCCCGTGTGGTATCCGGCCACGCGGGCGCGGCGGTCCAGCTCGGCTGTGTCGGGCTCGGGGTAGAACGTGACGATCGCGCCGAGCCGCCCCTGCGGGTCGGTGTAGACCGTGATGACGTATTCGCCGTCGTGGAACAGGACGCCGACCGGCCCGAAGGTGGCGCTGACCTTGTGCCGGGTCTCGTTCGCCGTGTGCTGTGCGACGGAGATGTCGGCGAGCGGATCGGGGACGAAGGCGGTGGACAGTGCGTGCAGCGCCCCGGGGAAGACGGTGTCCGGGTTCCCGATGCCCGGAACGGCACGGTCCACGGGAGAGCCGCTCCAGCACGACTCCATGTGGATCCAGTCGTCCTCGTCGAGGTTCTGCACGCTCTTGCGGTGCGCGAGGTACCGGGGCCCCTCGGCGCCGTAGGCGTAGTGGGTCGTGCCGTCCGCGAGCTGGAACGCCATCCAGCCCAACTCGCCGTGTCCGTCCCAGGTGTACCTCCCACCCAGATACGGCAGCGGGATCTTCCCGGACACGACCTCGCCCGTGACGCCGTTGAGGTGGACGTAGTGCGTCATCGTGCCGAAGTGACGCTGATCGTCCTCCGTACCCAGCCGCACGACCTCATCGTCCGGCAGGCCGGAGCGGCCGGCCTGCCGCTTCGACCGCACGTCCATGATGGTCCGCGTCAGCACCTTGCGGTACCACTCCGGGAGGCCGGGGCCGCGGTCGGGCGCCATACCGGGCGGGCTGGGGATCCAGTCGCCCTGGTGACGGCCGCTCTCGTGGAACACGCCGAGGGACATCAGGCCCTGCTCGCTGCTGGCGAGCACATGGCCGGAGTGTGCCCACACCGTTCTGCCGGTCCGCTCGGCCAGCAGCCTCGGCAGATCAAGCCCCTGGTCGCCGGCGAAGGGGACGGCCAGCACGATGGGGTGGTCCTTCGGCAGGCCCTCCCGCTCCAGGTCGCGCGCGACCAGCTCGATGAACTCCCCGGCGGTCAGGTCGCGGGTCGTGCCGTCCGGCCACGGCACGACGACCTTCTCGTGGGTGCCCTCGGCCGCCACGACATAGGGCCTCGGCCCGCCGAGCCACTCGGCGTCGGGGGTGTCGGCCACCTCGGAGCTGCCGTCCGGCCGCTGCTCGATGATGTCGAACGAGTCGGTCATCACCTCGGCGACCTTCTCGTCGGCCCAGTTGAGGCCCGGGACACGGGTGCCGCCCACCGTCAGGTAGCGGTCCCGGTTCGGGGCGATCACGCCTTGCTGGAAGACGTGGTACGCGCCCAGCGCCGCCAGGCTGGTCGCCCAGCCGTCCGCGGCGGCGTCGGTGATCAGCGCGTGCAGCCGCTCGCGCACGTTCGCGTCCACCGGAGCGTCCGGGGGGAGATGGAGGATACGGCGGGCGATGACGTCGCCGTCCAGCGGGTCGTTCACCAGGTCCGGGTCGGCGAGGCGGAGTTCGTTCAGCGTCGCGGCCGGGTCGGCCGACTCGATCGTCACCTGACGGCGCGCCGCCGCCACGTCCGCGTCCGGAGTGGTGCCGGTCTCCCCCACGTCCGAACCGCGCCCGCGCCAGACGATGTGGAAGTCGTCCGCCGTGATCCGGCTGTCCACGGGGACGTTCGCCTGGAAGCGTTCCAGCGCGCGGTTCAGGTCGTCCGTGAACCGCTCGTACACGGCGGCCGCGCGCCGCAGTGCCTCGGCGTCCGCGTCCTGCGCCGTGCCCTCGCCGTAGCCGAGGATGATCGCGCCGGGCTTGGCGACGCCCCGGCCGTGGTGGTCGAGACCGATCCGGGCCACCTGGTCGGCCAGGTCCCTCAGCGCCGTCCCGGCGTCCTCGGACAGCGTGGCCGACCCCGGGGCGAAGTGCACCCGCGTGAGGGGCACGGGGCCGGGCGCGGCGGCCGGGGGTGTGACCGGGGCGACGTGCACCGGCGGCGGGGTCGCCGGCCGCAGCCCGGGCATCGGCGCCCCGGGCGCCGCCCGGACCACCGAAGCGGGCTGCGGCCGGGGCTTGGCGACCGGTACGCCGTCGGGGGCGACGGACGACTCGGTGTCGGAGTCGGGCTCGGTGTCGGTGTCGAACTCGGCGTCGAACCCGGTGTCGGAATCGGTGTCGGAATCGGCGTCGGTGTCGAACTCGGCGTCGAACCCGGTGTCGGAATCGGCGTCGGTGTCGAACCCGGTGTCGAACTCGGAATCGAAGAGGCCCGGCACGGTGTCCGGCTCGGAGGTCGTGAACGGCCCCGTCGGCTCGGTCAGTTCGATCGTCGTCTGCCGCAGCACCTCCGGGTCCGCGTCACCGGACGCCACGCCCTCGCCACGGCTGCGGGCGGTGAACCGGAAGTGCGCCGCGGTGAGCCGGTTGGCCTCCGGCACCCCCCGCTGAAGCCCGGCCAGCACCTCGTCCAAGGAGTCCTCGAACCACGCGAGAACCGTCTCGGCCCGCTCCTGCCCCATCTCCCGCGCCCGCACCGCCGGACCCTCGCCGAAGCCGGTGACCACACCCGACGGCAACGGCCGCCCCGCCCGCCAGTCCGCCAGTGCCGAAGACGCCACCTCACGCGCCAGATCCTCGATGTCCGCCACATCGTCCTCGGACACCATGGTCGACCCCGAATCGAACCGCACCGTGAACGCACGCCCCGCCGGAGCCGGCACCGCCTCCGACGCCGCCAGGGGAGGCGGGGCCGGCACGGGGCGGGACGTGTTGGTCGGGTTCTGCGGGTCGACCGGCTTCGTGGAGGTCCATTCCACGGCCGCCGAGGACCCACCGGCCTGGGCCGGCGGGTTCAGGGTCAGCACCGGGCGCTGCGCGCCCTGGGGCACCGTCTGGCTCGGGACGGCCGAAGTGGTCCAGATCTCCCGGCCGAACTGCTGGGCCATGTCCCGCGCCAGCCCGGGGAAGTGGCGGTCGAACTCGGCGATGTCCAGCAGGAGCGGAACCGCCAGGTCCCTGCCGAGCAGGGAGCGGTCGCGGTCCAGCAGCTCGGTGAACTGCCGGGGGGTCAGACTCCTGGTGACGGTTCCGAAGGACACGAGCAGGCGGCCCGGGGTCTTCGGATCCACCGTGGCCCGCACCACATAGGGCTCCGGCCTGGCCGTGTTCGTCCTCGTGTCCTTCCCCGCCCACGGCGCGGCCCGCACCCCGGACGGCGTCCGGATCTTCGACAGATCCGGGAAGGCGTCCTTCGGTCCGGGCCGGTAGTCGCGTCCGGACACCTCGTTCGGGGTGCCGGGCGCGTGCAGGGCCGTCGGATCGGCCACAGCGCCGAGGGTGTCGAGGTGGTACGCGTACAGCACGGCGGGATCGGACCCGTCGAGCCCGATCGCGTACGCCGTGGTCATCAGCTCCCGGGTGAAGTCGCGCCCCGCGTCGTCCACCTGGCCGGCGGAGGGCAGGTCGTACAGCTGGGCGGTCAGCTCGTCGAGGTTCACGGACGTGTCCAGCGCCTCGTACGTCTTGACCCGCGCCCAGAACATCCGGGACCACTCGGCCTCGTAGGGCGTGGTGGAGCCGTCCATGCGCAGGGCCTTGGTGGCCACCTCGGACAGGTCCACCGTGGCTTTCCACTCGGCCGCCCGGACCACCGACGACGGCAGTGTCACGAAGTCGCTCAGCTTCGTACCGTCGGGGGCGGCGGCCGCCGCCTTCAGCACGTCCCGGTAGTCGGCCTGACGCGCCTGTGTCCACCCCGCGGGAAGCCGCGCCTCGACGATCCGCCGGAAGAGGTCCAGCGTGAACGGACCCGTGCCGCGGAGCTGCGGCTCCTTCATCCGCATCCGGTCCAGCGCGGCGGCACCGCGCAGCAGCTCCGCGTACTCCGGGTCCTGCCCCACCCGCACGCCGTCGTCGACGTCGTTCCCCAGCGTCAGCTTCAGCGCCCGCACGAGGCGCAGCGTGTGCTCCCGCGCCCAGGGCGGGGGCTGGGGGCCGGTGTAGTACCCGGCCTCGCGCACCCGGCGGTCCAGCTCGGCGGCGTCGGGCTCGGGGTAGAACTGCTGGAACCATTGCCGCCGCCCCTGGCGATCGGTGGCCAGGATCCGGAAGGGCATGTTCTGGTACAGCCCCACCCCGTCCAGGCGGATGAGGGCGTTCGTCTTGTGCCGGGTCTCGTTCGCGACGTGCTGTCCCATGGGGACGTCCGCGAGCGGATCGGGGACGAAGGGGCCGGGGTAGGAGCGGCCCAAGGCTCCGAAGCCGGACGGCACGGCGCGGTCCGCGGGCGAACCGGCCCAGCAGATCAGCAGCTCGTTCCAGTCGTCCTCGTCGAGCGCCTGGCTGCTCTTGCGGTGCGCGAGGTACCGGGCCCCCTCGGCGCCGTAAGCACGGTAGACGGTGCCGTCCTCCAGCGGGAACACCAGGAAACCCGAGCCACCGTGCATCACCCAGTGCTGCCGCTTCGCGCCCGGCTTGCCCGGCCGTACCAGGCGAAGCGGCTTCGAGTAGCGGCCGGTGGCCGGATTCCAGTGAGCGACCGCCTTGATCGAGTCGAGTGCGTCGTGGAGCCTTTCCCGACGGTCACGGACGACCTCGTCGGGGCGCAGCGCCTCACGGCCCGTCCGCTGCCCCGTGATGCGGCTCATGAGGGTCCGGGTGATCACCTTGCGCCACCAGGCCGGGGCGTTCGGGTCCCGGTCCGGTGCCATTCCGGGTGGGCTGGGGATCCAGTCGCCCTGGATCGCGTCGGCCTTGTGGAGGACCCCGATGTGGGGGGCGTCCGCCGTGGCGAGACCGCTGTGCGACCACACCATCCGGCCCGTCCGGTCGGCCAGCAGCCGTGGCAGATCGAGTCCCCGGTCACCGGCGTGCGGAACGGCCAGCACGATCGGCGCGTCGAGGGGCAGCCCGGACAGCTCCGGATCGTTCGCGATCAGTTCCACGAACTCGTCGACGGTCAGGTCCTGGGTGGTGTCGTCCGGCAGCGTCACCCGCACCATGTCGTGCCGGCCCGAGGCCACCACGACGAACGGCGTCGGGCCGCCCTTCCACGGGGCGTCCTTCGTGCCGATCACCTGGAGGGCGCCGTTGCCGTCACTCCGCAGGATCTCGATCGTGTCCGTGTCGTCCAGGTCGAGGACCTTGTCCTTGCCCCAGTTGACGCCCGGCACCCGTATGCCACCCACCTTGAGGTAGCGGTCCCGGTTCCCGTCGAGCACACCCTGCTGGTCCAGGTGGTACGCGCCCAGGGCCCCCAGGCCGGTCCCCCAGCCGTCCCGGCTCGCGTCGATGACCAGGTCGTACAGCTCCTGGCGTACGGCATCGTCCACCGCGGCGCTCGCGGGCAGGTGCAGGAGGCGACGGGCCATGACATCGACGTCCAGCGGGGCGTGCCGGAGGTCGGCGTCGGTCCTCCGCACGGCGTCCAGCGCCGTCAGCGGGTCGACGAATTCCAGCGTCACCTGCCGACGCGCGTCCGGGGCGGGGGGCGTGACGGACGGTTCGAGGTCCTGACCGCGGGAGCGCCCGACGATGTCGAAGTCGTCCGCCCGAAGACGACGGGTGCCCTGGGCGACGCCGGTCTGGAGGCGGGTGAGCGCGCTGTCCAGGGCGGCCAGGAACTCGTTGTGCACGGCGCCCGTGCGCTGCTCGCCCTCCTCCAGCGCCTCATCAGCCGCGTCCGGGCCCGCCCCCTCGCCGTACCCGCTGATGGTCACCGCGGGGATCGGCCGGCCCCGGCGCCAGTTGTGCCACGCGGACCTGGCCAGGGCGTCGGCCGCGGACGCGATGGCGGACCCGGCCTGAACGGACAGCTCGGTGGAGCCCGCCGCGAACGGCAGCCGCACGGCCTTCGGCGGCGCGAGGGGGGCGGTGGCGCCCGGACCGGCCACCGGCGCGGTGTGCACGGGCAGCGAGAACGAGGACCCTCCGGGCGGCCCCGGCACCGCCGGCCCGGACGACCGCAAGGTCCGCGGCCGCGGGCTCGCGGCGTCCGGCACGGGAGCCGCGGACACCTCCCCCGTGGTGTGATCGCTCACCGGTACCCGCGCCTTGTCGGCGCGGGGAGCCGGGCGGCGCACCGGGGAGGGGGCGGACTCCGGGTTCTGCGGCTCGACGGGATCCGTGGGGCGCGGCTCCCCGATCACCCAGATCCGCCGGCCGAGGCGCTGGGCCAGGACCCCGGTCAGGCCGGGGGCGTGGGCGACGAGTCCCTGGATGTCCAGCAGGACCGGAGTCCTCAGGTCCTCCGCCAACAGGTCTTCGTCACGGGCCAGCAGCTCGGCGAACTCCTGGGGCGACAGGCTCCTGGTGAGGGGGCGGCCGGTGACGGACTCGAAGGTGACGAGCACCCGGCCCGGGGCGTTCGGGTCGGTCTTGGCGTGCACCGTGTACGGCACGGGCTTGTCCTGGCCCGTCCGGTACTTCCCGGCCCACGGGGCGTCCACCGGCCCCGACGGGGTCTGGATCTTCGACAGGTCCGGGGCCGTCCCGTTCAGGGACCCCAGGAAGTCCCGTCCGATCACCTCGTCCGGATCGCCGGGCGGGGACAGGGCGGTGGTCTTCGACACCGCGCCGTTCCTGTCGAGGAGGTAGGCGACCATCACGTCCGCGTCGGCTCCGTCGAGCCCGCCGGCGAACGCCCTCGTGACGAGGTCCTGGGTGAACTCGCGCTGCCGGTCGGTCACCTGGGCGGACGGGGGGAGGTCGTACAGTCGGGCCGTGATCCTTTCGAGGTCGGAGCCGCCCCACGCCTCCTCCATCTTGACCCGCGCCCAGAACATCCGGGACCACTCACGCCTGCCCACGTCGCCGGGGCCGCCCAGGCGCAGGGCCCGGACGGCCGCGTCGACGACGTTCGCGGTGTCGAGCCAGTGTGCCGCGTCGTCCAGCGACGAGGGCAGCGTCACGAACGTGGCCGCCGTCGTCCCGGCAGGGGCGGCGGCCGCCCGCTTGAGCACGTTCCGGTAGTCGTCCTGACGCGGGGGTGTGCCCGCGGGAAGCGTCGCCGCGACGACCCGCTCGAAGAAGTCCAGCGTGAACGGGCCGGCGTCCCCGAACCGCGCGTCGAGGCGCCACATCCGGTCCAGCGCGGCGGCACCGCGCAGCAGCTCCGCGTACTCCGGGTCCCGGTCGATCCGCAGGTCGTCGTCGATCTCCTTGCCCAGCGTCAGCCGCAGCGCCCGCACCAGCCGCAGCGTCGCCACCCTGGCCACGGCGGGGGCCGGTCCCGGGCCCGTGTGGTACCCGATCTCCCGCGCCCGGCGGTCCAGCTCCTCGGCGTCGGGCTCGGGGAAGTACTGCTGGTACGAACCGCGCCGCCCCCGGGCGTCGCTGTCCAAGGCCCGGATGTATTGACCCAGGTAGGTCTCCGTGGCATCGGTGAGGGTGCTGCAATTGACCTTCTTCCGGGTCTCGTTCGCGACGTGCTGCCCCATGGCGACGTCCGCGAGCGGGTCGGGCACGAAGGAGCCGGGGAAGCTTTCGCCGAGGTTGACACGGGAGCCGTCCACGCCCCTGTCCCGGGGCGAACCGGCGTAGCAGACCACCAGCTCGATCCAGTCGTCCTTGTCGAGCTCCTGCACGCTCCTGCGGCGCGCGATGTACCGCGCACCCTCTTCGTTCCAGGCGCGGACCACCCCGCCGTCCTCCAGGGGGAGGCTGATGTAGCCGGGCCCGCCGTGCGCGTCGAAGTAGTACCGCCTGGTACCCGGCTTGCCCGGGCGCGGCAGCGGGAGCAGACCGCTGACGAACCTCCCCACAGCGGAGTTGTAGTGGGCGTAGTGCTTCATCGCGGCGAGATGACGCTGTTCCCCCTCCATCCCCTTCTCGGCGACCTCCTCCGGACGGAGCGCGGTGCGCCCGAAGCTCAGGCCCGTGAGCCCCACGAGGGTCCTGTTGACCACCTTGCGCCACCAGCTCGGATCGTCCGCCCTCGCGTCGGGCGCCGTGCCGGGCCGGCTGGGGATCCAGTCGCCCTGGATGCGGCCGTCCCGGTGGATCACGCCGATGCCGTACGTCTGCGGCCCGGTCTCGTAGAGCGTGGGATGTCCGCTGTGCGCCCACACCGTCTTGCCCGTCCGGTCCGCCAGCTTCCGCGGCAGGTCCAGCCCCCGGTCCCCGCCCTGGGGGATGACCAGCACGATCGGGATGCCCGGAGGTGCTCCGTCCAGGTCGGCCGCGACCAGTTCGACGAACTCGTCGGGGGTCAGGTCGCGTGCCGTACCGTCCGGCCACCTCGCCGTCACGCGGTCGTGGCCGCCCTCGGCCACCACGGTGTACGGGAACCAGCCCGGTCCCCACGGGGCCGGCCCCCCGCCGACCTTGTCGAACCCGCCACCGGGACGTTCCCGCAGGATGTCGACCCCGCTGACGTCCAGTCCGACGACCTCTGCCGACGGGCTCCAGTTGAGACCCGCGACGCGCTGGCCGTTCACCGTGAAGTGACGGGCCCGCTGCCTGGAGATCAATCCCTTCACGAAGGCGTGGTACGCGCCCAGCGCCCCCAGGCTGTCCGCCCATCCGTCCTGGTACGCGTCGTGGACCAGCCCGGCGAACCGTTCGCGTTCGCCCAGGCCCACGGGGGCGCCGTCGGGGCGGTGCAGGATGCGGCGGACCAGACCGTCCATGTCCGGCGGCGCGTTCCGCAGGTCGGGATCGGCCTTGCGCAGGTCGTTCAGCAGCGTCATGGGCGAGACGACCTCGACCGTCACCCGGCGGCGCAGTGCTTCCGCGTCGCCGCCCGCGGGCTGCCCGACGTCCCCGTCGGAACCGCGGTAGTCGATGGTGAAGTCATTGGCCGTGAGCTGCTCATCGGCGGGAAGGCTTTTTTGGCGGCGGCTCAGCTCGATGTCCAGACTCGCCAGGAACTCCACGTACGCGTTGGTGGCGCGGGCTTCTCCTTCGGCCTGCGCCTCCGCGTCCGTTCCCTCGCCGTACCCGGTCAGGATCACGAAGGGCAGCGGGAGGTCGTGTTTGCGGCTGCGCAGCCCGTCCCGGGCCACCCGTTCGGCCAGTTCCTCCAGTGACTCCTGGGCGGCCTCTGACAGGTCGGTGTCCGCCGGCTCGAAGGACACCTCCGTCAGCCGGGGGGCGTGGGACCAGAACTTGTTGGCCGGGCTCCCCACCGGCGCGGTGTGCACCGGCAGGGTGACCTGACCCACTCCGGGCATCGCCTGTCCGGACGATGCCCGCGCCCCCGGCCGGATGGGGGCCTGCGGTCTCGGCTGCGGCTCCGGCTCGGCCGACGGCACCTCGTCGAGCCCGAAGGCCGAGGCGAAGAGGGAGTCGGTGTCGGTGTCCGTGTCGGTGTCGGTGTCCGTGTCGAAAACGAAGTCGGCGTCGAGTACGGGCTGCGTGGTGTCCGGCCGCGGAAGGGCGGCCTCGCCACCGGCCGCTGGGGGCCCCGCCGCCCCGGCCGGATGCTTGCCGGTGAAGCCCTTGGCCGTCGGCGCCTCCGCGATGTGCGACAAGGGCTTCGGCGTGAGGACCGGGTGCCGCTGCGGCCCGGGCTGGGACAGCCCGATGGGGTACGCATCGGTGTCCGACGGAATCCCCGCGGGTTCGGTCGCCTCGGTGGAGGGGGGCGGGCTCTGCGTGATGACCGACATGGGGGCATGCCCCGTGGTCAGCGCCGGAGGCTCGGTACGTCCCCAGTCGTCCGCGGCACTCGACTGCGCCGGGTCCGCCGTCACCACGATCACGTGCTGCTTCGCCGCGCTGTCGGCCACCACCGTGGCGGGGTGGGCGGGCGTCAGCACCGTCCTGGCGGTCCCCTCCCGGGCGGCCAGGGCCTCCGCCATCCTGGTGCCCCCGGGGCCCGTGCCCGGTCCGACCAGGGCGATGGGCACGGTGAGCGGGGTGGTGCGCAGGGCCTGCGCGACCAGCGCGACGATCTCCTCGTACGGCACCTTGCGGGTGGTGCCGCCGCGCCAGGGGATCTCGGCGTGGTCCTGGTCGCCGTCGACCATCAGCACGAACTTGGGGCCCTGGGTGGTGCGGCTCTCGCCGCTTCCGGTCGTACCGTCGGGCGACACCCGGTAGACGTCCGTGTTCAGCGGGCCGCTGAGGGGCTTGCCCGTCAGGTTGAGGCCCGTCGTCTGTCCGGCGGGCGAGATGACGGCCGTGGCCGGGGACAACAGCCCGCTCCGCCTGAGGTGGTGCGCGGCCAGGGCGACCGGGTCGTACACGTCGACGCCGATCAGCGCGGCCCCCGCCATCAGCCACAGGGCCATCTGCCGCATCGCGTCCGGGTTGGACGGCGCGCCCTCCACGTGCAGGATCCTGGCCGCCAGGGCATCCGGGTCCGGGTGGTTCATGAGCGCCGGCCCCGCCTTGGCGAGCGCCCAGAACACCAGCGACCGGGAGGGCTGTCCCGGAGCGGGGAGGGCCTTCAGCCCCATGGCGCCGAGGCTCTGCGGGGGGAGCAGCCCCATCATGGCCGCGGTCTGGTCGAGGACGGTGAGCGGGACGAAGTCGCGCAGGGCGACCGGGCCTGGCGCGCCCTGGAGACGGCCACGCGCCTCGCCCAGTACCTGCCGGACGGCGCTGCGCAGTTCGGTGGAGTCGGCGAAGGCGGCCGGCCTCGGCTTCGGTGTCCCCCGCTGTTCGAGGTGGGCCCGCACCACGAAGTCCAGCAGGTCCAGGCTGAACGGACCCGCCTCCGCCAGCCCCGGATCGTCGCGGCGCATGACCTCCAGCGCCCCGATCCCGCGCAGGAGCTTCTGGTACTCCCCCGACGGGTCGTCCCTGCCGTTCTCGACCTCGTGGCCGAATACCTCGCGCAGGGCCCGTACCAGCAGCAGGGTGTTGTCCCGGTCGGCCTCCGGCACCGGGGCGGAGTCCGGTATGCCGAAGGCCACCCGCGCGAGCCGGTCCAGCACCTCCGGCTCGGGCTCCGCCCGCAGCTCCGACCACGCCCCCTGCTCGCCCCGGACCGAGGCAAAGATGCCGGCGAAGCCCTGTGTCACCGAGAAGCCGTGCACCCGGTTGGGGACGATCAGCGGGTGGTCTTCTCCGAGCTCGTTGGCCGCCTTCTGCGCCTGGGAGATGGTCGTCAACGGGTTGGGCACGAAAGGCGTCTCGACGCCATCGTGTACGGCGACGGGAAGGCTGCCGTCGTAGGCCGCGTTGGCCCAGCACGAATGGGCCACGATCGGAGTGCCCTTGGGGAGCGCCCGCACACTCGGGCGGCGCTTCAAGTAGCCGCCGACCTGGTCACCGGCGGCGGCCTTCCCCTCGCCGTGCCCATCGTCGGCCGTCGCGTCCACCGCGAAGAAGAAGCCCGGGAGACCGTGCAGGATGAAGTGATAGGCGTTCCGCCCGTACCACGGCGTCTTCTCCGCAGGGCCGAGCGCCTGCTTGGTGACCGGGTCGTAGTGGGCGAACTGCAGGTTCTGGAGGTTGCCGAAGTTCACCTCTCGCTCGACCACATCGGCGTCGGTCAAGACGGCCCGGCCACCTGGCCGATTGGTCCCCGGCGTGGTGAGGGTGACGCTCTTGACGTCCCGGTCCATCAGCCTCGAACCGTCGGCCAGAACGATGAACCCGTTCCCCGCCTTGGCCCACGCGCCGTCCGGACCCAGGTCGTCGGGGCTGATGGAGATCCATCTGCCCCGCGGTATCCCCTGCGCCCGCTGGTCCGCCGAGGGGACGTTGTACCGCTTGGTGTTCGGGTTGTAGATCAGCAGGGGTGTGCCGCTGTGCACCAGCAGCCCCCGGCCGATGCCGGCGGAGATGCCCCGGGGCATCTCCAGGCCGCCGTCACCCGCGTGCGGCACCACCAGCGTCACCACGGCCTGGGGGCCCCGCTTGGCCAGCTCTTCGTCCATGGCGAGCAGTTCGGTGACCTCGTCGCCCGGCACCCGACGGGTCGAACCGTCCGGCCACGACACCACGATGTGGTCCGGCCCGCCGTCCGCGTCCACGAGGTACGGACGGTTGCTGCCGGACTGGTCGGGGCCGGGCGTGGCGGGCGGCGGTGTCTGCCGGTCCCTGAAGGTGCGGCCCACCACCGAACCGTCGTCGGGGGAGAACAGCAGGGTCCGCCCGGACAGCACATCGCCCCGCCGGACGAGGTGGAACGCGCCGAGAGCCGCGAGGCTCTTGTCCCGCCCCTCGGCCATCGCCTCGTCCACCAGCGCGTACAGCTCGTCGCGCACCGCCGCGTCCACGGGCGCGGCCGGGTCCAGGTGCAGGATCTTCCGCGCCAGCGGAACCAGGTCGAACGGGCCGTCCTCCAGCTCCGGGTCCGTACGGCGCAGCTCGTCCAGCCGCCGCACCGCGGCCGTCCCGGACGGCAGCTCGAACTCGACCACCACCTGCCGGGCGTCGCCCTCCCCGGAAACCTCCCCCGGCTTCCGGCCGGACGCCGCGACGGTGAACGTGCCCGCCGCGCCCGGCCGCTCCAGCCCGGCGCGGTACGCCTCCGCGACCGCCGCGGCCCGCCGCCCGGCGGCCCCGGCCCCGGACGCCTGGCCGCTGTCGTCGTAGCCGGTCACCACCAGGCGCGGCCCCGGGAGACCCGCGAGGGCGTTCCGCTCCCCCGCCTCGATGGCGCGCCCGACGAGCTCCCGGATGCGGGCCCGCTGGTTGTTGCTGGGCTTCTCCGCGCCCTCCGCGAAATTGATCCGGGCCGACACCGGCAGCACCGACTCGGCAGGGCCCCAAGTGTGCTCCGTGCCTTCCCGCTCCGACAGCGTGAGGGAAGCCATCCCGGCGGTGGCGGAGGCGGAGGCGGCTTCCCCGGCCGGGGCCGCGGCCTGCTTGCCCTTCGACCCCGCGGCCTTCTTTTTCTTCCCCGCGTTGGTGACCAAGGTGTCGCCGTGCGGCGCGGCCCACACCCCGGCCGCGGTGCGCACGGGTTCGCCGGGCGTCGCCGGTGCGAGGGGCGCAACGAACTCGACGGTCGTCCGCGGCGCCTGCGGGCTCGCGCCTCCGGGTGCGGCGGCCGACCCGGCGTTCCCGCCCCGTCCGGCCGTCGAGGTGGCGGTGGGCCGGGCCGGGGTAGGCGCCGGGTCGGCCGGGAGGTCGGTGGACGTGGTGGCGGTCGGCGTCGGCGGGAGCGGGTCAATGGCGGTGACCTGGGCCTGCGACTCGGTGGGCGTCGTGGCGCCGCTGCGGACGAGGGGGATCTGGCCGAGGTTCTTCCGGAGCGTATCGGCGAGCGCGAGGCCCGACGGCGCGTCCAGCCCGTGCCTCAGCAGGTGGTCGGCGATCTGCCGTACCGCGTCGCGGTACGTGGCCTCGGCGTGGCGGGAGTCCGCCAGGAGAGGGGTCGACGCCGGCGGCAGCACCAGGGAGACGGCCTTGTCCCAGGCGCGGCCGACGGCCAGCCGCTCCGGTCCGTCGTCCGGTATCGCGCCCGCGAAGTCCGCGTACGCCGACTGCCAGATGCGCCGGGTGGCGTTGGCCGCGGTTTCGTCGAGCGGGGCAGGCCAGGGACCGGACCGCACCATCTGGACCTTGACGTGGTCCACCGGGGCCAGATCGCTGTCGTGCACCGGGAACCGGTCCACGCCGAGGACCGCGGCGGTCTGCTGCCTGGGTCCTGGTGTGACGCCCGCGGCGTTCAGCTCGGCGATGTCCACCTCGTCGTCCGGGTCGAGCAGAGGCGGGTTCTCCGGCAGGTCGTCCGGGATGACCTGCTGGGCGATCCACTGGCGCTGCGCGTCGTCGCGGTGGACGACGGGCACCTGCCGCGACCTCTCGTCGCCCTCGGTGCCCTCCTGGCCCGGGGTGTACGGGTCGCCGTGCGGGTCGACGCCGAGGCCCCGCAGCCGCGCCGCCGCGTCGAGCATCCGCCCCCGCGCCTGCTCGGCCCGGTGCCCGGCGTCCTGGTGCGCCGCGGTGTCGGCGCTGGTGCCGACCCCCGTGTCCAGCCGCTCGCCGATGGTGTCCACCTCGGTCGCGGCCGAGGTGAAGGAGTCCAGCGCGTCCTCGTAGTCCCTCCGGGCGCGGACGACCTCCTCCTGGTCCGGGAGCGCCGGGGTGGCCGGTGCCTTGCCCCGGTCGGCGGGGTCCGTGTCGGGCCGGGTGTCGGCGTCGGTGTCGGGGGTGACGGCCGTGTCGGTGTCCGCGTCGATGGCGAAGTCGTCCGACGGGCCGCCGGACGTCTCGGTGTCCGGACGCGGTTGCTGCTCCCCCTCGGTGCGGGGTCCCTGTCCCGACTGGGGGGTGCCGGAGCCGGAGTGCTGCCCGGACGAGGGCGAGTGCGGAGTGGTGGCCGGGGTCTGCCCGCCACTGTGAGTGACGGGGGGCAGGGCCGTGCCCGCGCTCCGGTTTGCGGGGGTGTTCTGGTCTGCGGGGGTGCTCTCGCTGTTCTCGCCGGGAGCCCCGTCGAACGCCGTGTCCGGGTTGGAGACCGTGGGGGTACGCGTCGCCGGCGGCGCCGGGACGCTCGACGAGTCCGGGAGACCCGAGGTGCCCGGCAGACTCGACGAGTTCCGCAGGCCCGAGGTGTTCGGGAAGTCAGAGGTGTTCGGGAAGCCAGAGGTTCCCGGGAAGTCAGAGGTGGCCGGGAAGTCAGAGGTGGCCGGGAAGTCAGAGGTGGCCGGGAAGTTAGAGGTGGCCGGGGAACCCGAGGTGTTCGGCGGACCATCGGGGACCGTCTGGAACTCCTTGTTCCCCTTGAAGTCCTCGACGTCCCCGGGCGTCGAGAGACCGGACCCCGTGGAGTAGGAGCCCGTCGGCGGCAGGTTTCTCCCAACGGAGCCGGGCTGGTTCAGCGGCGGGTACTGCGGGGTGGCCTGGAAACCCTTGTCAGCCGTGAAGTTTGCGTGGGGCACATTCGACGACGAAGAGTTGTACCCCGGGAAGGGGAGAGGGGAGGGCGAGGGGGCGGGGGCCGTGGCGCGGTCCGAACCAATGGAGTTGATGGAGTCGAAGGAACCGGCGGAGTTGATGGACGCGGCGTCGTCGAAGACGGAGGTGTCCGAGGAGTTGGAGGAGTCGGAGGAGCCGTACGAGTCCACGGAGTAGGTGTCGGAGTCGCGGCCGCCGGGCGTGAACGAGCTGTTGTCGCCGGGCAGCGAGCCGTTGTCCTCGTACAACGAGCTGATGCCCTCGTACATCGAGCAGCTGTCCCCGTAGTCGGGGATATCCGAGGACGACGTGATGGGGAGGGCGGACTTCGGGATGTCCGGGGGCGCGTCGGAGCCGGAATCGGAATCGCCTGGGGAATCGCTCCCCGCCCCGTCCCGGAGATCAGCTATCGCATAGCTCTTGTTGATGAAGTCGGTGAAGATGTTCCCGTTGGGGAATGCCTTGCCGTGCAGCCAGCCGGCGCCGGACTCCAGCGCGTACCCCGCGCCCATGTCCGCCATGCCGCTGGTGCCGGAGAAGACGAACGTCTCCCACTTGAACGCCCAGTTGCCGTGGAGTATCCCCTGGGAGACCACCTCGCCGAAGCCCTCGCCCAGACCGTGGGTGACAAACGTCGCCGGGAAGTCGTAGGCCATGTTCTTGATCGTGTAGGGATTGAACCCGCCGGGGTTCTTGAAGATGCGATCAAGATGCGGTGAGTTGAAGTCGATGTCCTTGAACGTGTTCCCGAAGTCTCCGTCGAACTTGTCGAAGATGTCCTTGTCGAAATTCTTCTTGAAGAAGTCCGAAATGCCCTTCTTGAAGTAGTTCGCCGCGCCCCGGAAGACGTCGATGAAGAGACCGGTCATGAAGCCGCCGAAGAAGCTGTCCCGGAGGTTGCTCCCGTCGATGCCCTTCGGCCTGCGTGCCGGGGGATTGATGACGAGCTGCGCCAGGTTGACCGCGAGGGCCTGGATCATCTCCTGGACCGCCTCCAGCAGGGCCCCCGCGATGGGGAAGAAGTTGAGCAAGCGCTGCATCGCCATCAGAATGCCGAGCGCCGCCCGCGCCCTCACCAGTGCGGCCGTGGACAGCGAAAGACCGCCGGTGAAGAAGGACATCGCCGAAAGCGCGGCCAGCTCGATGAGCATCATCGTGATCTCGGCGATGATCTCCCACTTCGCCTGCTGGATCTTGATCGACTGGTTGGCCCGCTCATTGGGCAGGTCCATCCGGAGTCGGTTGAGCAGGTCCCCGATGCCGTCCGATCCGCTGGAGTCGAGCAGTGGCCCCATGGCCTTGTTGATCGCGTCCCCGACCTGCTTCGGAAACGCGCGGGCGACATCCCCCAAGGAGTCCCGGAGGTTGTCCAGGGCCGCAGTCAGCTTGTCGGCGAGATCGGGATACTGGTCCTGGCTGTCCCACGCCAGGTTCTCCCTGGCGCCGATCGGCTTTTCACCGATGAGGACCAGGATCCAGTACCGTTCCTTGGGGCTGAAGTTGATCTCCCGCATGGAGTCAGTGCTTTCCGCCGGACTGCTCGTCCTCGCCGGACTCGTAGCTGGAGTCGTCGCCGCTGTCGGGGTCAGCGATACGTTTCTGCTGCTCGATCAACTCGCTCACGTCGGCCTGAACGGCCTTGACGCTGCCGAGACTCTCCAACAGTCCGGCTCTCAGCGCCGATACCGCCAACCCGAGACCCTCGATCGCTTCGGTGAGCGTCCGCACCGTCTTCTCGTCGTCGGGCTCGGTCTTCGTGTAGTAGTCGTCCGGTGCGTCTTTGTCGCCGTTCCAGCCCCTGTACCTCTCATGGTCGCCCAGGTACTCCCCCTTGAGCGCCATGAACTGGTTCTCCACACCGCCCAGGCCGTCGAGCGCTCCCCGTATCCTGCCCAGATCCATGTCATAGGTGTCGTCGCTCATGGCTTTCCTCCGGGGACATCCGGGTCCTCGTGGATCTCGTCGCGCAACCCGTCGCTGGACGGCCTGCCGCCACCCGCTCGCCCACCGCCCTCGAACGCCGACCCGAAGTCGAAGAGCCGGTCCCAGTCGATGCCGATGTCCCGGGACCCCGGGACATCGGGGTTCGCCGCCAACAGCGGGCGGAAGGTGTCCATCACCCGCTGGGTGACCTGCTGACGCCCCCGCTCGGCCGCCTCAAGAACCGAGGCGGCCAGTTGCGGTCCGGTCATGTTCAGGTACTTGTTGTCCACGAACGTCAGCCCGGCCAGCTCTCCCTGCGGGCCGATGGTGACCTCGACCGCACGGTCCCGCGAACGGGCCTTCACCTTGTTGGCCGCGAGCTCCTGCTCGGCACGGGCGATGGCGGCCTTCGTGGCTTCGAGGTGCGCCCTGGCCTGATGGACGCGCTCCGCGTACGAATCGTTCAACTCGCTCAACGTGTGCTCCTCGGACTGGTCGGACTGGTCGGACTGGTCAGGCTGATCGGTTTGGCTGCGCGGTTTTCCGGAACGACGGCGCGGCGGGGGCTCATCGGCCGATCACGGCCGGCGAGCCGCCCTCGTCGCTGCCCCACACGTCCTCGTCCTCCGGCACCCACGACTCGCGCTCGCGGTCGTCGGTCTGGGTCGCCACCTGGCCGGGCGCCCCGGCTCCGCCCGCGCCGCCCATCGGCGGCATGAACGGGGTGCCGCCACTGGTGATCACGTTCTCTCGCTCGTCGAGGAGTCCGCCGCCGGGCCGGCCGGGCCTGGGCGCCGCCCGGCGGTTGCTGACCACGTCGTCGCTGTCGATCACGTTGCGGACCCGCTCGGTGGGGCCGCCCTCGCCACCGCCGGCGCCACCACCACCGCGTCCGGGCATCGTTCCGGGGTTGAGGGGCATGCCGCCGCCCCCCGGCGCCCCGGGCTGGTTCTGGTTGCCGAGGTTGGCCGCCGCCTGGTTGTTGCCGTTGCCGTTGCCGTTCTGTTCACCGGGCGACTGGTACGGGTCCTTGTCCCACAACTCCTCCTCGTACGAGGACGGGTCGTACAGCGAATGGGAGTTGCCGCCCCCGCCGTTGCCTCCGATATTGCCGAAGTTGAATCCGGGGGTCTGGTGCTGGAAGTCCGGGAGTGAGTTGCCGCTTCCGTTCAGGTGCCCCGTGATCGACTTGCCGTCCGGGTCGGTGATCGAGGTGGCGCCGGTGTGCGGATCGATCGTGGACGTGCTGCCGTCCGGGTACTCCGTGACGATCTGCCCCTGCGGATCGATGTGCGAACTGCTGCCGTCGGGGTTGTTGAGGACGTTATCGACATTGAGCGGGCCGGAGCGCGTGTGGCCGTCCGGCGTGGTGATGCTGGAAGTCTGGGTGTCGGGATCGATCGTGGTGGTGTGGCCGTCCGGGTACTGCGTGACCACCCGGCCGTGGGAGTCGATGTGCGACTCGCTCCCACCGGGGTTGTGCAGTGAGTCATCGCCGTTCACCGGCCCCGTGATCGGGTCGTGCGACAACGGCGGCAAGTTATCGCCGTTCAGCGCGCCGCCAATGCGGTTGAGCGCCTGATCCTGCTGCTTCTGGTACTGCTCTTGCTGCTGCTGGTTGTGCTCCTGCTGCTGCTGATACTGCTGCTGTTCCTGCTGGTACCGCTGCTGCTCCTGCTGGTACTGCCGTTGCTGCTGTTGTTCCTGCTGCTGGTACTGCTTGTCCTGGTATTCCTGCTGCCGCTGCTGGTACTCCTCCTGCTTCTTCTGCTGCTCCTCCTGTTGCTGCTCCTGCCGCTGCTGCTGCTCCTCCTGGTACTGCTGTTGCCGCTGCTGGTACTCCTCCTGCTTCTTCCGCTGCTCCCTCTGGTCGGACTCGGCCTCCTTCTTCGCCTGCTCCTGCTCTTTCTCGGCCTCCCTCTGCTCCTGTTCCTGCTTCTTCTCCTGCTCTGCCTGCTTGGCCTCGGCCTCCTTCTTCGCCTGCTCCTGCTCCTGCTCCGCCTCCTTCTCCTTCTGCTCCTGCTCCTTCTCAGCCTGGGCCTGCTTCTGCTCCTGCTCCTTCTGGTA
Organism: Streptomyces sp. ME19-01-6; assembly: GCF_033793745.1. Taxonomy (NCBI): domain Bacteria; kingdom Bacillati; phylum Actinomycetota; class Actinomycetes; order Kitasatosporales; family Streptomycetaceae; genus Streptomyces; species Streptomyces sp. ME19-01-6. The sequence continues at coordinate 525,627 of NZ_JARAXF010000002.1, forward strand.
CTGCTCCTGCTTCTGCTCCTGTTCCGCTTGCTTGGCCTCGGCCTCCTTCTCCTTCTGCTCCTGCTTGGCCTCCCTCTGCTCCTGTTCCTGCTTCTTCTCCTGCTCCGCCTGCTTGGCCTCGGCCTCCTTCTTCGCCTGCTCCTGCTCCTTCTCAGCCTCGGCCTGCTTCTGCTCCTGCTCCTTCTCCGCCTGTTCCTGCTTCTGTTCCTGTTCCTTCTCCGCCTGGGCCTGCTTCTGCTCCTGCTCCTGCTGCTCCTGCTCCTGCTTCTTCTTCGCCCGATCCTGCTCGGCCTTCTGCTGAGCCACTTGGCCAAGTTGGAACTGCTGTTGCTGTCGCTGGTACTCCTCCTGCTTCTTCTCCTGCTCCGCCTGCTTGGCCTCGGCCTCCTTCTTCGCCTGCTCCTGCTCCTTCTCAGCCTCGGCCTGCTTCTGCTCCTGCTCCTTCTCCGCCTGTTCCTGCTTCTTCTCCTGCTCCGCCTGCTTGGCCTCGGCCTCCTTCTTCGCCTGCTCCTGCTCCTGCTTGGCCTCCTGCTCCTTCTGTTCCTGCTTGGCTTCCTGCTCCTTCTGCTTCTGTTCCTGTTCCTTCTCCGCCTGGGCCTGCTTCTGCTCCTGCTCCTTCTCCTTCGCCGCCTGCTCCTGCTCCGCCTCCTTCTCCTTCTGTCCCTGCTCCTCCTTCGCCGCGGCCTGCTTGGCCTCCTGTTCCTTCAGGTACTTCTCCTGCTTGGCCTCGGCCTCGGCCTGCTTCTTCTCCTGGTCCTTCTCCTTCCGGTCAGCCTCGGCCTCAGCCTTCTTCTCCTTGTCTTCCTGCTCCTTCCGGTACTTCTCCTCCTTCTCCTCCTGCTCCTTCCGATACGCGTCCGCCTCCGCCTTGGCCTTCTTCTCCTTCTCTTCCTGCTCCTTCCGGTACTTCTCCTCCTTCTCCTCCTGCTCCTTCCGATACTTCTCCTCCTTCTCCTCCGCTTCCTCCTTCTCCTTGTCGGCCTTGTCCTTCTCGTAATCCTGGGACAGGCTGTCGCCGCTCGACGTCTTGACGGTGCCGACGTCGAAGACCGAGGGGCTCCACGCGTCGTGCACCGTCTTGAGCGCGATGTCGGCGTTGTCGATCAGGTTTTCCTTGACGGAGTCCTTCCACCGCTCGATCGCCGCCGCGCCGACCGCCTTCCAGGTCTCCAAACTGCTCAGCGGTCCATAGTTGTGACCCTTTTTGTCGATGGCATCCTGGCGGAAATGTTCGGTGGCGTGATAGGTGGTTCTCGTTCCGCCCCTGGCAACGGTATGCACTTTGTACGTGATGTTCGAGATGTTGGTGTCCCATACGTGGTCCACGATCTCCGACAGCAGGTCGGAGAGGAAGCTCAGCGGGTTACCGTCCCTTGCTTCCCAGGCGGCCCACTCCTGCTGGAGTTTCCGGGCCGCTTTCCGGAACTCGTCACCTGCGATCCGGATGGCATCGCCCGGTACGGAAAACATCGCACCGTTGCGCAGGTCCTCGGCGTAGTCCTCGTACCGCTTGTTCAGCTTGTGGATGAGATCCCAGAAGACGCCGGCCGCCGTGCCCTTCCACGCCTTGTTCTCCTGCATCCCGACCCGCTTGTGCCATTCCGCCAGTTCCGCCTGGCGGTCGACGTAGAACTGGGCGACGCGGTCGAAGGCGTCCGCCGCCCTGCCGAATGACGCGAGATCGACGACACGTTCTGCGGGCACGTCGATTCCGTTCCACTCGAACCCACGCGTACCACCCTCGTTGTCGAGCACGGCCTCAAGGGCCCGGCCCGTTCCATAGGAGTACTGCGTATGCGGGCCGGTGTCCCACGTGGTCCCTTCGTCCGACTTCTTGAAGTCGTTGTCGTACCTGGCCTTGTGCTCACCCCCCTCGTACACACCGCCGGAGGGCCTGTCCTTGCCGTTGTGGTTACCCAAGAGCGTGAATCGGGCCTTGTAATAGGTGATCGTGTCTCCCGAGGCCTCTTCGCCGGACTCCTCCTCGTTCCCCGTCTTGTAGAAGGGGATCACGAAGTCCGTGTTGGTCACGTTGCGACCCGCGTTATCGACCCTCCACTGAAGGTCATCCGCATCGACGTAGGTGACGTGCTTCTGCTTGGTGATTTCCACCTTCATCAGCGGGATGTCATCGTTGCCCACCCACTCGGAGAACAACTTGTCGATGTGTGGCGCATCGTAACCGGTGAAGAAATAGATCGCCTTCTGCCAATAATCACTGGCGTTGGAAAACGGCACGGCGGCGCCTCCATCGGGCGGGAGAAACGAGGGGGTGTGGGGTACTGCGGTGCTCAGCCGGGACGACTACGGCTCACTCGGCGCCATGGTTCTTCACCGTCATTTCTTGTCGTCCTTTCCATCGCCCCCGCCGGAGCCGGACCCTTCGGAGGCCAGGTCGTCGTCCACGTCTTCAAGGGGGTCGAGGATCTTCTCGCCGTCGATCTTGCCCAGGTTGTCACCCTGCGTCTTCAGCAGCGTATCCATGGTTTCCCGCAGATTGTCTTCGATGTCGTCGAAGAGCTTCTGCTGATCCTCGATCATCCCTAGGATCTGGTCGATGAGTTGCTTCAGGGTCTTGTGTATGTGCGACCCGTTGGTCAGCTCCTCCTCTTCGGTCATGGCGCCGATCGTGAGGGGAAGCTTCGTCCCCGAGGGGATGTCCGCGCCCTTCCAGTCATGCGGATTCTCCGACTTGAGGCTGCCCAGCGCGGGAATATCCCCCTTGTCCTTGAGGATCTTCTTCAGCTCCGCCTGGAAGTCATGCACATCGACGTTGATGAAGTGCTCCATCCACGCCTTGTCCAGCTGGATCGGTTCGGCCATCTCACTACCCCTTCTCGTCCGCCGTTGCTCTCCGCGGATGTCCTGTGCCGAAACGGGCGACCGCCCACGTGTGGCAACGCGCAGGCAGTCGCCCGTACCGCACCCGGCCTCAGCGGCCGATCTTCACGTTTTCCCAACTGGACGTGAGGTTGCGCTGGTTGGTCCGGTAGTTGTCGCCGATGTCGTCGAGCAGTCCAGCGTGGCTCCTGAGGAGCTCCTTCATTTTCTCGACGGCCCGGTGCCACGCCGCCTGCTTACGGACGTAGACCTCCTGGTCTTCACCTTCCCAGCTGCTGATGAACTTCTGCAGCTCCGTTTCGAGCTGGTTGAGAATCTTCTCGATGTTCTGAGTCTGCAGACGCATGTCCTCAGCTGCGTTGTCGGTGCCCTTGAAGTCGACGTAGATGTGCCCGTCGGAGAAGTCCATTGGCACAGCACGTACCTCTTTTCAGTGCGAGGGGATACAGGGGATGCGGGACGGAACGGAACCGGGTGTCCGTTACCGGGGTTCAGCTCAGCCGTGCAGCGCGTCGAAAATCGACTTCGCCTGGGTGTACTCCTGGTCGACGGCGTCCTTCTGCGAACCCTGCGTCAGGTTGTTCGACCGGAGCGTCTCGTTCAGCGTGTCGATGACGTCCATGAGGTTCTTCGAGATGACCTCGGCCTGGTCGTCCCACTGCTGCAACAGGTCCTGGTACTGCTTACCGTCGCTGCCTCCGTAGGCACCGCCCACGTTGAGCTTCGTGTTCTCGACGTCCTGGCGGCAGACCTGGATGTTGCCGAACGCCTCTTCCGTGGCAGAGATTCCGTTGCGGGTTGCGCCCTCTTCTGACCTCGTCAGTCCTGGCATGAGATATCCCTTCGGCTGTTGTTCGCCACCAGGCACGGTGCACTGGCGGCCGGTCAGTTCTCCGTCTCACACTGCGGCGCCGTGGATTTACTCCGCCCCATGCTCGCCGCCTGTGGAGTCAAATCCGGGCCGGTTGGCAGCATGGCCAGCAGTGAGGACGGAAGTGCTTGTGCCTCGCCCTCGCTGTATCCCAGCGCCTTCAGGGAATCGGCGGTGGGCAGCCGGTATTTCATTCCGGTGTCCGTCACCAGATAAAGCGTGTTGCCGACCTCGCCGCCGCCCGCGCCCAGCACATGCACCAGTGCGCCTCCGCCCGGCCGCACCGTGATCCGGTTGACCGTCACACACGCCGGGACCAGCCCCTCCGGCGGAGCCTGCGTGGTCGGGCCGAGATCCACGTCGCGGATCAGGGCCACGCTCACCCGGGTGCCGTCGCTCCCGGACTCCAACCCGACACACGGTGTCTGTCCGGCACCGAGGTCCACCGGCTCCGGCGGGGTCGCCGGCTGCCGCTTCCCCGTCTCCACCTCCGGCGTGTCCGGGGCCAGATGGCCGCTCAGCGCGTCGGCGCCCAGGCTCGCGGGCGATACCGCCCCGCCCGCGTACGCCTTCTGCCGGGTGTCCGGATCACCGAGGACCAACGCCGCGCCGGTGGCGGTCAGCGGGGCAAGACCCTCCTTGCGCAGCAGGTAGTAGCGAGCGGTGCCACCCGGCGCGGCGACCTTGAAGACCTGGCCGACCCGGGTCCGGAGCCCGCCCAGTTCCGGCCCCTGCCCGCCGCGGCCCGGCACGGCCGGCGGGGCCAGATCCGGGCCGGCGGGCAGGGAGTTGAGGAACGCGGCCGAAACCGGCACCGGCTTGGTGGAGCCGTAGCCGAGCGCCTCGGCAGCGTTGGCCTTCTGGTCGAGCCGCAGCCTGCGGCCCTGCCACACCAGGTAGTCGTCCTTGTCGGGCCCGCTCACCAGCAGCCCCTGCCCGGACTTCAGCCCCGCGCCGTCGGCCTTGGCGCCCACGGCCACCGTGGTGCCGGTCGCTCCGCTGGTGTTGCCGGAGCACACCTGCCACGGGTCGCCGGTCAGGTTGTCGTTGCCCGGCGGCTCGTCGGGGGCGCCGCTGATGCCGACCGGCGCGCCGTGCGGGGTGCCGCGCAGCGACTTGCTCCCGATGGTCATGACCTTCATCTGGTCACCCGCGAGCAGCCGCGCCGAGGTGTGGTTGCGTACCGGGCGCAGCCGTCCGCCCAGGTACAGGTAGCGGGTACCGGTCTCCTTGTTGATGACCAGCGTGCCCGGGTCCCGCCAGGAACTCTTCGTGCCGGGCTTGAGCAGGCCGAAGACGAACGATCCGGCGCAGAGCAGGATCCCGATGAGGACGCTGATGGTCACGGCCCGGTTGGTCCTGCCCTGCGGGCTCTCCGGGGCGTCGGGATCCGCGCGCAGCATGGCGGACGTCAGCCGCCCCATGACGAACATGTGCGCCTGGACCTGATCCCGCTTCGTCTGCACCGGTCACTCCCTTCCGTCTCGGTCCGTCTCGCTCACGCCATCAGCCCGCGCAGGGCGCTGTAGACGCCGAGCGCCCACAGGACCAGGGGCAGCAGGCTGAGCGCCATCAGGTAGTGCAGGATCTCGGCCGCCCGTCCCCAGTACGGGACGAGGCGCCGCCCCGGTACCGTCCAGGAGACGATGGCGATGACCGCCGTGAGACCGAGCAGTCCGGCGACCACCAGCGGCCGGCGGTCCGGTGCGTACGACTCCGCGCCGACGAGGATCAGCAGCAGCAGCCCGCCCACGCCGGGGAGGGTCAGCGAGAGCCGCTGCCAGGTGTTGCCCAGCCCCCGCGCGTGCAGCATCAGCAGCAGCGACAGCGCCACCACCGTGAGCACCGAGGGGAGGTTGGCGTACCAGGCGAGCGCCCCGAGGCAGGCGGCGCAGGTGGCGCCGACCGCCCCGTACAGCGAACTCATCCAGCCGTCCGCGAGCGCCGTGCGGCCGGCGACCGCCGCGGTCGGGTGCGGTTCGATGCCCTCCTGGAGCTGCTGGGCGTTGGTCGGCAGCGGTGGCACCTTCAGCCCCGACATCCGGAAGGACAGCGAGGGGACGAACGCGCCGAGCACCACCGCCGCCAGGGCGATGATCCCGGCGACATGGTGCGGCGCCAGGTCCGCGGTGATCATGAGGGTCCCGGTGATCGCGCCGAACGCCGCGACCACACCGGTGCCGAGGAAGAGCGCGGCGTACGCGGCCACCGCGGCGAGGACGACGATCGCGCCGCCCGCGCCCGCCACGCAGGACGCCAACAGCCGTGAGCCCACCACCTCGTTGGCGTGCGCCCCGGTGAGGTCGCCGCCGGGCAGCAGCCATCCGGCGAACGCCAGGTAGGGCGCGGCCATGAAACCGAGCGTGGCGCCCGCTCCGGCGTCGCCGACCGCGCGGCTCGCCGACCCCGCGCCCGCGACCAGCAGCAGTCCGGTCACCGCGGCGCACAGGGCGCGCACCCCTACGGAGCCGCCGGGCAGGGCGAGCACCACCAGCCCGGCGGTGAGCACGGTCACCGCGAGGCCGAGCAGCAGCCGTCGGCTCGCCTCGGGGGTCCAACCGTAGGGGCGGGACCGCATGGTGTCGGAGATGCCGGCCACGAGGTCGTCGAGGTGGGCCTCGGGCAGCGCCTCGGTGCGCGGCCGGAGGTAGAGCGTCTCGCCGTCGGACAGATCGTAGGAGTCGAGGGTGCGCTCCTCGTCCATCGGCCCGGCGCCGAGGCGCTGCAGCACCCAGCCGCCGTGGTCGATGCCGGTCTCGCCGAGGTCCTCGCCGCCGTAGCCGAGGACGGCGGGCAGCAAATCGGCCACGGGGACGTCGGAGGGCACCGCCAGATCGACGCTCTTGGCGGGCGCGCGGACGGTCAGGCGGCACAGGCCGGCAACCTGGGTGTCAGTCATCTGGCTGGCTCACGCTCCTCCGGGGTATTCCACCGAAGGACATCGTGTCGCGAAATGACAGAATGACACTGAAACTCCGGCCGGAAGCTCTCTCGGCGGCAAAACGGGCTGGACCTGCATTTCAATAGGCCATGATTCCGTCCGCACACCTGGGCAATGCACTTACCTTTCGGCAAAGTACACACCTTCCATGGGGTACACAAGTAAAGAGACCGAAGGACAGCGTGTCACTAAATGACAGAATGACACTGGAGTTCATTGAAGAAATGACACTGAAACTCCGGGCGTAAGCTCTCGTGGTGGCGAAAAAGGCTGGACCTGCATTTCAATAGGCCATGGTTTCGTCCGCGCACCGCCCGTAAGGAGACCGTTCGTTGAGTGTGGTCCTGTTCCGCAGGCCGGCCCGCCGCCGCGGCCCGGACATGCCCGAGGGCGAGCTGAACCTCCAGGAGCCGCCCACGCTGCCCGAGGAGGTGCCCGACAGCTCCGCCGTGTGGACGTATCTGCCCATGGCGCTGATGTCGGTGTCGATGATGCTGATGTTCATGCGGCCGGGCATGAGCCGGGCGTCCGGAAGCCACTTCATGTACCTGGCCGTCGGCATGATGGTGCTGGCCTCCGCCGCCATGATGCTCGGCCAGATGATGCGCAAGATCAGTGAGCGCAAGCAGCGTCTCAAGGGCGAGCGCCGCGACTACCTGCGCTATCTCACACAGATCCGGCGCAAGGTGCGCACCGCGGTCGCCGACCAGAAGAAGGCGCTGGCCTGGCGACACCCGGAGCCCGCGGCCCTGTGGGCGCTGGCGGGCACCACCCGGCTGTGGGAACGCCGCCCGCAGGACGAGGACTTCGGCGAGGTCCGGGTGGCCGTCGGCGAGCAGAAGCTCGGCCTGCGGCTGACGCCGAAGGCCACCACGCCGGTGGAGGACCTGGAGCCGCTGGCCGCGCACGCCCTGCGCAGCTTCATCCGGGCGTACTCCACCGTGCCCGACCAGCCCATCGCCATCTACCTGCGGTCCTGGGCGCGGGTGCTGTTCCGCGGCGACGAGGAGCGGATACGTTCCGTCGCCCGCGCCGTGATCGCCCAGTTGGTGACCTTCCACGCCCCCGACGACGTGTGGGTGGCGCTGTGCGTGTCCGACGAGCGGCGGGCGGACTGGGAATGGACGAAGTGGCTGCCGCACAGTCTCCACCCCCAGGAGAGCGACGGCGCGGGCCCGGCCCGCATGTGTGTCTCGGCCTTCAACGAGCTGGAGGACCTGCTCGGCGCCGAGTTCATGGAGCGGCCGGGCTTCGACCCGGACGCGACGGCCGGGCGCGAGGAGCCGTTCACCGTGATCGTGGTGGACGGCGGCAGCGTCCCCGGCGGGCACCGGCTGGACGGGCCGGGCTTCCGCAACGCCGTCGTGCTGGACCTGAGCGGCGCGCTGACCTGGCGGCCCGGCCGGGTCACACTCCGCTTCGAGGTGTCCGGGCAGGACTTCACGCTGGTCCGTACCGACCGGGAGCGCAAGGAGCAGCCCACCCGGCTCGGCCGCCCCGACCGGTTCGGACCGAGGGGCGCCACCGCGCTGGCCAAGCGGATCGCCCCGTACCGGATGGGTATGGGCAGCGAGGTCGCCGAACCGCTGGCGTCGAACGTGGAGTTGACCACCCTGCTGGGGATCAGCGACCTGCGCCGGCACGACCCGGCCACCCTGTGGCAGCGCAACACCGGCTCCGCCCGGCTGCGGGTGCCGATCGCGGTGTGCGCCGACGGCACCCCGCTGGAGCTGGACATCAAGGAGTCCGCCCAGGGCGGTACGGGGCCGCACGGCATGCTGATCGGCGCCACCGGCTCCGGCAAGAGCGAGCTGCTGCGCACCCTGGTGCTGGCGCTCGCGCTGACCAACTCCTCCGAAACGCTCAACTTCGTCCTGGTCGACTTCAAGGGCGGCGCGACCTTCCTCGGCCTGGACGAGCTGCCGCACACCTCGGCGGTGATCACCAACCTGGCGGGCGAGGCGGCGCTGGTCTCCCGGATGCAGGACGCGCTGCACGGCGAGCTGATGCGGCGGCAGGAGCTGCTGCGGGCGGCGGGCAACTACACCTCCGCGCTGGACTACGAGAAGGCACGGGCGTCCGGCACCCCGCTGACGCCGCTGCCCAGCCTGTTCATCGTCGTTGACGAGTTCAGCGAACTGCTCGCCGCGCACCGCGAGTTCATGGACCTGTTCGTGATGATCGGGCGTCTCGGGCGGAGCCTGGGCGTACATCTGCTGCTCGCCTCGCAGCGGCTCGACGAGGGCCGGATGCACCAGCTGGAGAGCCACCTGTCGTACCGCGTCGGGCTGCGCACGTTCTCCGCCATGGAGAGCCGCGGCGTGCTCGGCGTGCCCGACGCCTACCAGCTGCCGCCGCGGCCCGGCAGCGGCTATCTGAAGTCCGGTGTGGAGGCGCTGACCCGGTTCCGCGCGGCGTACGTCTCCGGCCCGTACCAGGAGCGGCGGGCCGGCGCGAACCAGGCCCGGGTGGCCAGCCAGACCATGCCGTGGACCTCCGGTTATGTGGTGCCGCGCCAGGTGCCCGACCTGCCCGAGCCGGAGCCCGAGGAGGAGTTGGAGGAGACGGGGGACACGCTGCTGTCCGTCGCGGTGGAGCGGCTGCTCACCGCCGGGCCGCCCGCCCACCAGGTGTGGCTGCCGCCGCTGGACCTGCCCGCGACCCTCGACCAGGTGCTGCCGCCGCTCACCCCCGACCCCGACCTGGGGCTGACCACCGTCGGCTGGCCGGGGCGGGGGCGGCTGACCGTCCCGATCGGCATCGTGGACAAGCCCTTCGAGCAGCTGCGGGACCTGCTGACGATCGACCTGTCGGGCGTCGGCGGGCACGTGGCCATCGCGGGCGGTCCGCAGAGCGGCAAGTCCACCCTGGTACGCACCATCCTCACCGCGCTCGCGCTCACCCACTCCCCGCGCGAGGTGTCGTTCTTCTGCCTGGACTTCGGCGGCGGCGCGCTGGCGGGCCTGGCGCAGCTGCCGCACACGGCCGGGGTGGCGGCGCGGCTGGACACGGAGCGGGTGGGCCGGACGATCGCGGAGGTCAACTCGCTGCTGGCCGCGCGCGAGCGGTACTTCCTCGACCACGGCATCGACTCCATGGCCACCTTCCGGCGCCGCCGGGCCGCCGGGGAGTTCGCGGACCAGCCCTACGGGGACGTGTTCCTGGTCATCGACGGCTGGTCGACGGTGCGGCAGGACTTCGACCAGCACATCCAGACGTTCAACTCGATGGCCGCCCGCGGCCTCAACTACGGCATCCACCTGATCGTCACCACCGCCCGTTGGGTGGAGTTGTCCGCGGGCGTGCGCGACCAGGCCGGCACCCATCTGGAGCTGCGAATGGGCGACTCGATGGACTCCGAGATCAACAGCCGCCGCGCGGCCACCGTGCCGCGGCTGCCCGGCCGCGGTCTGACCCGGGACGGCATGCTGCACTACCTCTCCGCGCTGCCCCGCATCGACGGCGTGGAGAGCGCGGAGGACCTCGCGGACGGGGTCGCCGGCCTGGTCGCGGCGGTCAAGGAGAGCTGGCCGGGACCGCGGGCCCCGCAGGTGCGGATGTTGCCGACCAAGCTGCCGGTCTCCCAGCTCCCGCCGCCCGAGGGCGACCTGCGGATGCCGATCGGCCTGGAGGAGAGCGAACTGTCCACGGTGTGGCACGACTTCAGCGAGACCCCGCACATGGTCGTCGTCGGCGACACCGAGAGCGGCAAGACCAACATGCTGCGGCTGACGGCCAAGGCGATCATGGAACGGTATACGCCCGCCGAGGCGCGGATCATGGTCGTGGACTACCGCCGCACCCTGGTGGAGGCCATCCCCGACGAGTACCGCCTCGGCCACGCGGTCTCCGTCGACGCGCTGCGCGACATGATCGGCGGGGCGGCCCCGGCGGTCAAGGAGCGGGTGCCGGGCCCGGACATCGCGCCGGGCCGGATGAAGCTGTGCGACTGGTGGACGGGCCCGCGGCTGTTCATCCTGGTCGACGACTACGACATGGTGGGCGGCGACTCGATGAACGCGCCGTTCGAGCCGCTGCTGCCACACCTCGCGCTCGGCTACGAGGTCGGGCTGCACCTGGTCGTGGCCCGCGCCGCGGCGGGCGCCTCGCGCGGCCTGAACGACCGCCTACTGCGGCGGATGCTGGAGGTCAACACGCCCGGTCTGCTGCTGTCCTGCCCGCCGGCGGAGGGCTACCTCTTCGGCAACATCAAGGGCCGGGTGCTGGCGGCGGGGCGGGCCACGCGCATCGCCCGTCACAAAACGACGCAGATGCAGACGGCGCTCGTGGACGACGGGCCGGCCACATGACGCGCGGATGCGGGAAAACGGCCCGCTCCCCCCGGGGTTGTTCACCTTTCCGCAAGGTCGCGGCCACCCGCCCGGAATATACGGGCGGGGCGGCTGCCGGGATTACCGCGGAGGCTGACCGAATGCGAGCGAGGGCCCGCCCGAAACGGTCTGGAATTCCGGAGGAACGGGCACAGGGGCCGCACGGACCCGGCGGTCACCAGATGACACCACGTCACCTGGCGCCGCAGGACGCCCGGCGCGGGCACACGGGCGAAGAAGCGCCGGTGTCCCCCGGACGGGGGTCCGGGGGACACCGGCGCTTCGTGAAGGAGCGGACCTCCGCTGAGCGGGGTCAGCTAGCGCACGAACAGCTGGGCATGCCGTGCACCGTTGACAATCCTCGCGTTGCACTGGAAAGCGGTGATCTTGCCCTGCTGGGCCAGTGTGTTCCCGGCCGTCTGGCACCTCACCTCCGAGGTGTAGCTGGCGTAGTAGCGCCACCTGGGGCTGGCGCTGTCGGCGGAAGCGGAGCCCGCGGTCAGCGGGATGGCTACCACAGCGGCACCGAGCGCGAGACCGGCGACGGCACGAGAGCGCCACTTCTTCTTCAGCATGTTTCGCCTGCTTCCCATTGGTGTCACCAAATGTCACAACATCACCGCCTACGGGCGATGTTGTGGGGAAGCATACGGACGTCCGGTTCCCGCGCAACCCCCCAACCGGAACCGGCCGTCGCGGAGCGGTCCTCAGGAACCCCCGGTCTCCGCGGGCTCCGTGGGCACTGCGGGCACCATGGCCTCCTGGTCCCGCGCGCCTCCCGGGCGCCAGCGCCGGGCCCGGCCTCGGGGGATCACCACGGCCCCCGCCGCCACCAGCAGCAGCAGACCGCCGCCCGCGCCCGCGATGATCAGGGCGCGATGGCGCGGCTGGGGGGAGGCGGCCGCAGGGACATGCGCGGCCGCCGGCTTCGGGGTGGCGCCCTGCTTGTCGGTGAGCAGCGAGCTCACCGCCGCGTACGGGTCCACCCGTGGCGTGTCCGACGGATACGCGGCCACTGTGAGCTGCCGTGCGACCTCGGCCGCGGACATCTCCGGGTACCGGGCCCGCACCAGCGCCGCCGCGCCCGCGACATGCGCCGCGGCGAGCGAGGAGCCCGAACCGATGTAGTGGCCCGAGCCCTTGGGCCCGACGCTGACCACCGCGTCACCCGGCGCCGCCAGGTCCGCGCCGTCCAGCGCAGGCGCGCTGTCGGGGCGCTTGCCGTCCGGGCCGTAGTCGATGACCGAGAGCACGCCGGGCGCGGCCGCGGGCCAGTACCAGGGCGCGGGCTCGACCGTCTGGCCCGTGTTCCGGTCCCTGGGGAGGAAGTCCGGGCCGACCGGCGCGACCACCAGCGCGTCGTGCTCGGCCGCGTACGCCACGGCCTTGGTCAGCTCGGCCTTCCCCGTCGCCAGCACCCGCCCGACGTAGATGACGTCGGCGCCCTCGGCGGCCGCGGCGCGGATGCCCGCCGCGAGGGTCGCGGCGGTGGTCTCGCCGCGCGTCTGCGTCCCGCGCACCGCCAGGATCCGCGCCTTGGGCGCAACTCCGGCCACACCCACACCCTTGCCGGGCGCCGCCGCGATCAGGCCCGCGGCGAAACTGCCGTGGCCCACGCAGTCCTCGCCCGCGTCGCCGACTGCGGTGACCCGGCCGGACAGCGCCGGGATGTCGGTACCGACGCCGGAGTCGACCACGGCGACGGTCACCCCGGCGCCCTGGGACAGCTCCCAGGCCCGGCCGAGGCCGAGCGTGGACCGGGACCAGGTGGCGTCCTCGGCCTTCTTGCCGGACGCCTTCGCGCACGGGTCGTCGGACGCCAGCGCGGAGGCGACGGCGGGCAGTTCCACCGAGCCCGAGCCCGGGTCCGCGGCTGCGGGGGTGACCGCGGTGGCGAGTGGAGTGGTGGCCAGCGCGGCGGCGGCGACCGCCCGCGCCACCGGATGACGGTGAGAAAGAGCACGTCGCATGGCTCGCATGCTACGTGGCCCGGGGACGACTTACCGCAAGGTGGTCGATTTACCCATATAAAGTTGTTCAACTTGATAGTTCGGTTTACCTGGATAGCTCGTTCTGTCTGGCCGGGAAGTCGGCCCAGGCACCACAACAAGGAGGTCCCTGCGTGTCACGGCAGTTGCTCACGGTCGGCCCGGACCAGACGGAGAACTTCCGGACGATCGGCGAGGCCCTGGCGAAGGCGCGTACGGGAGCGGTCATCCGCGTCAAGCCCGGCCGCTACCGCGAGAACCTCACCGTCAGGACCCGGCTCACCATCGTCGCCGACGGCGACCGCGGCAGCGTGGAGATCTGCCCGCCGCGCGGCACCGCCGTGGTGCTCGTCGCGGACGCCGTGATGCTCACCGACCTGACGCTGCGCGGCGGCAGCGAGGACCTGCCGGTGGTGGACGCGCCGCGCGGCCAGGTCGCCATGGACGGCTGCACCGTCGTCGGCTCCGGCTGGACGGCGCTCCTCGCCCGCGAGAACGGCTCACTGGCCATGCGCGGCTGCCGGGTCTCCAACCCCAAGGGCGCGGGCGTCGTGGACACCGCCCCCACCGGCAGCGTCATCGACGACTGCCTGATCGAGCACCTGGGCACCTCCGCCGTCGTCCTCAGCGAGCAGGCCCGCACCACCGTGCGCGGCTGCCGGATGCGCGACGCCAAGGGAAACGGCCTGCTCGCAGGCGGCGAGGCACAGGGTCGGGTCGAGGGCTGCGACATCTCCGGCACCGAGAAACCCGCCATCGCCCTGGAGGGCCGGTGCGCCACGCACGTGGCGCGCACCCACGTGCACGACACCTCCGTCGGCGTCTACATCACCAGCGCCGCCCGGCCGGTGCTGGAAGAGGTCATCGTCAGCGACACCACAGGACCCGGCATCGTGCTCGCCCAGGGCGCCGACCCGGAGCTGCTGCGCTGCGGTACCGCGCGTACCAAGGGCAACGGCCTCGCGGTCACCGAGCGTTCCCGGGGCACGTTCCAGGACTGCGCGTTCGACGCCGCGGCCTCCTCCGCGATTCGCGTCGTCGGCTCCAGCGCCCCGCTGCTCTCCGACACCATGGTGCGCGACTGTGCCGACGCGACTGCGGCCGTCCTGCTGTCCGAGGACGCCTCGGCCGAGTTCGACCGCCTGGAGGTGGTGGACGCGGCCGGCGTCGCGGTCTCCATACGCACCGGGGCCAACCCCCTGCTGCGCAACGCCCGCCTCCTCACGCCCGGCGGCCACGGCGTGGAGGTCATCGAGGACGGCCGCGGGCGCCTGGAGGACTGTACGGTCGAGCGCCCCCAAGGGGCGGGCATCCGCGCGGTCAACGGCGGCGCCCCCGAGATCACTGGCACCGTGCTGCGCTCGACGGTCCAGGCCGCCGTCTGGATCGGCATAGGCGGCCGCTCCACCGTGCGGGACTGCCAGATCCACGCGGGCACCGCCGCGGGGCTCCACGTGGAGAGCGGCGCCGAACTCTCCGCCACCCGCACCCAGGTGACCGAGTCCGGGGCGCACGGCGTGCTCGTCGCCAACGGCGGCCGGGCCACGCTCGACGCCTGCCAGATCAGCGGCTGCGTCGGCGACGGCATCCGCGTCGACAGCTCCGAGCAGGTCACCCTCACCGACTGCGCCGTACGCGACAACCGCGGCGCGGGCCTGAAGCAGACCCGCGCGACCGAGCGCCTCACCGTCCAGGGCCTGAACAGCAGCGGGAACGTCACCCCCGACGCCTGGGGCGAAACCGCCGGGGACCTGGCCCAGGAGGGCAAGGCCGCCGCCCGCCCCGGCGAGAAGAAACCCGAAGGCCCGCTGGCGGAGCTGGAGTCGCTGATCGGCCTCGCCGACGTCAAGCATCAGGTGCGCACTCTGGTCAACCTCAACCAGCTCGCGCAGCGCCGGGCCAGCCTCGGCATGCCCGTCCCGCCGATGAGCCGCCATCTGGTCTTCTCCGGCCCGCCCGGAACCGGCAAGACCACCGTGGCCCGGCTCTACGGCGGCATCCTCGCCGAACTCGGCGTGCTGCGCTCCGGGCATCTGGTGGAGGTCTCCCGCGCCGATCTGGTCGCCCAGGTCATCGGCGGTACGGCCATCAAGACCACCGAGGCGTTCAACGAGGCGCTCGACGGCGTGCTGTTCATCGACGAGGCGTACACGCTGCTGTCCGACGGCAAGGGCTCCGGTGCCGACTTCGGCAAGGAGGCCATCGACACGCTGCTGAAGCTGATGGAGGACCACCGCGACGAGGTCGTCGTCATCGCCGCCGGATACACCGACGAGATGGGCTCGTTCCTCGCCTCCAACCCGGGCATGGCCTCCCGCTTCACCCGCACCATCGACTTCGCCAACTACTCGGTGGAGGAGCTGGTGACCATCACCGAGAGCATGTGCGCGGCGCACCGCTACGAGCTGGCCCCGAGCACCCTGGACGCTCTCGCCCGGCACTACGAGCGGATGCCGCGCGACGCCACGTTCGGCAACGGCCGCGCGGCCCGCCAGGTCTTCGAGGAGATGATCGACCGGCAGGCGTTCCGGCTCGGCTCCATGGCCAACCCCGCCGAGGCCGACCTCTCCCTGCTGCTGCCCGAGGACATCGCGGACGCGTCGGCGGCCGCGGCGGGCGCGGACGGCGGCCGCAGCTCCGAGGAACTGCTCGCCGACCTCGACGCCATGATCGGCCTGCAGGCCGTCAAGCACGAGGTCACCGACCTGGTCAACCTGCTGTCGGCCACCAGGCAGCGGCAGGCCGCCGGCCTGCCCACCCCGAAAATCAGCCACCACCTGGTCTTCTCGGGCCCGCCCGGCACCGGCAAGACCACCGTGGCCCGGCTCTACGCCGACCTGCTGCTCTCCCTGGGCGTGCTGACCACCGGCCAGCTGGTGGAGGTGGCCCGCGCCGACCTGGTCGGCCGCTACGTGGGCCACACCGCGCAGCTCACCAAGGAGGTCTTCGAACGCGCCCTGGGCGGCGTGCTGTTCATCGACGAGGCGTACACCCTCACCCCCGAGGGCGCCGGCTCCGACTTCGGCCGCGAGGCCGTCGACACGCTGCTGAAGCTCATGGAGGACCACCGCGACGAGGTCGTCGTCATCGCCGCGGGCTACACCGAGGAGATGGCCCGCTTCCTCGCCTCCAACCCGGGCCTGGCCTCGCGCTTCTCCCGCACCGTGGACTTCGAGCACTACTCCACGGACGAACTGGTCGAGATCATGAGCCGCCACGCCACGGCCTCCGGCTACGACTGCGCGCCCGAGACGGTCGAGGCGCTGCTCCAGTACGTGGCCGGGCTGCCGCGCGACCGCTCGTTCGGCAACGCCCGTACGGCCCGCCAGATCCTGGAGGCGATGATGACGCGGCAGGCCCGGCGGATCGGCCCGATGGCCGCACCGGGCCTGGACGACCTGCGGCTGCTGCTGCCGGAGGACCTCCCGGCGGACACGCGGCAACCGGCGGGCTGAAGCAACTGGCCGCGCCCCTGGGCGACCGTGTGGTCAGGCGATGGGGTCGCCGACGGCCCCGCCGGTGGCCGCGCGGATCGCGTGGGCGAACCGCCAGGCGGCGGCCTTCACGTCGATCAGTTCCGTGGCGCCGGCGCCGCCGGCGCCGGCAAGGAAGGCGACGCCGATCTGCTCGTCCAGCACCCGCACCACCGCGGCGGTGGCCGCGGCGTGCAGCCGCACCTCCAGATCACCGGCCGGGCGCCCCAGCCGGTCGCCGATGATCACGCGCATCTGCTGTTCGGTCTCGTCACAGGCCATCAGCCAGGCGGTGCGCAGCGCCGGTTCGGTGTCGGCGAGCCGGATCATCTTCATCGCCAGCATCTCGTCGGCCGGATCGACCGGCCGCGTCTCGTACTGGAGCCGGACCAGTTCCCCCGCAAGGTGGTCTTCGAGGGAACTGTCCTTCGGCCAGTTGCGCAGCACGCTCATCAAGGTGACGACGCCCTGCATGACGATCGGCTCCGCGCACGCTTCCTTACTGCGGAAGTGCCGCCAGATGGTGCGTGTGGACAACCCCACCGCATCGGCGATCTGGTCGCCGCTGGTCGCGGCCACGCCCTGCTTCCAGAACAGGCGCGCCGCCTCCCGGGAGATCTCCAGCCGCAGCCGCGTACGCCGCCGCTCGCTCATCCCTCCCGCAGGGCGATTCTCCGTCGCCATGGTATTCATCAGCCCTTCTCCTTCTCTGTCCGTAAGCGGCATGACGTGACCACATGAGCCGATGCGCGGCGGTGCGCGGCCGGCGGTGGTGTTACCAGCTGAGGGCGTCGCCCATCGACTGCTGCCAGTACGTGACGCAGAGGGAATCGTCGACGTAGATGCCCTCGACGGGCAGAGACGGGTGGGCGACCGAGGAGGTGTCCTCTCCGGTGCGGTCCTGGAAGGCGACGGTGAGGGATTTCACGGTGTGGCCTTTCTTGCCGCTGCCGTCGGTGGCCGACAGGTTCACGGCGGCGTAGCCGGGCTCGCCCGGGGCAAGCGTGACAACGGCCTGCGGCTTGGAGTCCCAGTTGACCGGCGGCACCGACTGGGCCTCGCCGAACCGGGCGGCCGGGTAACCGTAGAGGTGGCAAGGGACGTTGCCGGTGTTGATGACCGTGAGCAGCATGTGGTTCACGGGCTTGTTCACGGGAGCCGCGACCGTCTTGGTGTTGGAACCTTCGCAGGCGATGGCCTTGTTGCCACTCGCGCCGGAGTCGCCGGTGCCGGTCCTGCCGTTCCCTCCCACCGCCGAACCCTTTCCCGCTGGCGCGGCCCCGTCCTGCCCCGAACCGACGCCGCCGGACTTCGCCCCCTTGGCGGAGGACGAGCCGGAGGACGATGCGGTCGAGGAACCACCTGCCGGCGAGCCCTCGTCGGACTCGCCCGATCCGGCGTTGCACGCGGTCAGGGAGAGAGCGGCGACCGCGACGGCCGCGGTGGCGGTCAGCAGGCGGGTGCGGGTGTCCCGGACTCTGGACATGTGGGTGGTGCCCTTCTGTGGTGCAGTGGGGGGTGCTTGGATGACCGGAGTGTGTGAGGTGATCCATCCCAGCCGCTACGAAGGACAGACAATTGGATACGCTGGGACGGTAAAACGGGCCTTGACCAGGAGAGATTCAAGGAGCCTGGGATGCGGGAATGGGACGCGGCAGACCACCGGGGACATGGGGAGGAACAGTGCCAGGGTCGATAGGGGCCACGGGAGCGACCCGGCCCACCGAGGACGCGGAAGCGTTCGCGGAGCTGCTGCGGGGGCTCAAGGAACGCTCGGGGCTGAGCTACGGGGCACTTGCCAAGCGGCTGGGCATGAGCACGTCGACGCTGCACCGTTACTGCATCGGCAGTGCGGTGCCGACCGACTACGCGCCGATCGAGCGGCTCGCCCGGGTGTGCCGGGCGACTCGCGAGGAGCAGGTCGAGCTGCACCGGAGGTGGATTCTGGCGGATGCGGCGCGGGCACGCAGGAGGTCTGGTCCGGAGGGAACAGAGCCGGCGGGAACGGGGCCGGGCGGGGCGGGACCGGAGAGAATGGCCTCGGCATCCACCGGCAGCGAACCCCGCGAGCCAGGCAAGAGTGACGAACCAAACGTCAGCGGCGCCGTGCCGCCCGCCCCCGCACGTCGGCGCCGCATCGCGCTCATCGCCTCCGTCGCCACGGTCTCCGCAGTGGGAACCGCGCTCATCGCGAATCTGCCGCTCTTCGGAGAGGACGACAACCTGACCCCCGCCGGGGACACCACCGTGTCCTCCGTCACCCTCCCGGCGGACGCCACAAGCCCGCCCGCCTCAAGATCCTCTGCCCCCTCCCAGCCCGCGAAGAACGGCAAACCCTCGGCGTCGAAGTCCGCCGAGCACACCGGCGGGGTCACCACCGAGCGCGCCGAGGCCGTACCCGTCAAGGTCACCACCCGGCCCTACGTCTACAAAAACCCGTGCAACCAGCACTTTCTCGTCGACAGCGAGCCCGAACAGGTCGGCCCGCCCGCCGTCGAGCAGGACGCGCCCGGCTGGGCGCGCGCGTACGGCGCGGTCCCCTCGGGGGACCAGCGCGTCGCCCTCTCCGTACAGGGCACCGGGAAGGACACGGTCGTCCTGGAGGCGCTGCATGTACGCATCGTCACGAAGGGCGCCCCGCTCGCCTGGAACGACTACTCGATGGGCGTCCTCTGCCCCGGCGGCGGCGCCGCCGTCAAGAACGAGTCGTTCGACATCGACCTCGACAACGGCAACCCCCACGTCACCCTCAAGGACGGCCAGCGCGACTTCCCTTACAAGGTCAGCGAGTCCGATCCGGAGGTCTTCTACGTCACCGCCCGAACCAACGCGCACGATGTCCGCTGGGAACTCGCCCTGGACTGGTCCAGCGGCGACCGCCACGGCACGGTGCACATCGACAACAACGGCACCTCGTTCCGCACCAGCGCCCGCCGCCCCGGATACAACTACCAGCCGGGCAGCAGCGAGTGGGTCAAGCGGGGAGGCTAGGCAGTCCGTCCACCCGCCCGAAGATCAGTGGAACCGCACTCCCGTGCGCCGTTACCGTGCTATCGCCCACAGTCACCCTGTCAAGGGCGCACCGGTGTACACCAAGTGAGACTCCCCAAGCGCTGATCCGTCGCGCGTCGCACATGTGCGCCGTGCTCCTTTCCGCTGCGGTCTTCTCACTGGTACCGGTGTGATTCTGTGTCCAAAAACTGGGCGGTCGTGCTCACCTGCCTGCCAATCGTTCTCCGCCGTTGCCACAGGTGCGCCTCCGAGCACTTCCGGGCGAACGGCAAATTCCGGGTCAATGCGAACGACCCGATCGTACAGCGCCGCGACGTGGGCGGCTCGGGTCGAACCGAGCGGCCGGCCCAGCCGCCGCCGTACTGTCATTTCCCTTCGGCGGGCAGGCAAACAGAGTTGCATGGATTATGTCACCTAATGACAAGTCAGTCCTGCTAATCTCCAACTCCCCCGAGTGTTCGACTGTGATCCGTTCAAATGGTGACGGCTTCGTCGGGCAATTTCGGCCTTTGGGTTTCCACCCGACGGGCGATCTCGCGAGAATTCCGGAATACCTCACCTCAGACACCGAAAAGAGTGGAGAGAAAGTGAACCCCGTTTCCCGTAAGGCCACGCTTGTCGTCGGCACCATAGCAGCGGCCGTGGGCCTGTCCATGTTCGGCGCCGGGACGGCCTCGGCCAGCCCGCTCCTGCCGTACCAGGGGACCGTGTACAGCAGCCTGGGCAAGTGCCTGACCGTGGGGAACACTCTGGCCCAGAAGGGCGCGATCACCACGTTCAACTGTGAGCTGACCAAGGACGGCTACGCCTTCTACTACACGACCTGAGCGGCGGTACCCATCAGACCTGAAGCGGGTCGATGCGAAGGAGGCCGGTTTGGAGCGCGTTGAGGAACTCATTGTGCGGAATATCGCGGCCTCATGAGCACGGCGTGCGAAGGGGCGGTGCACAACCGTATCGGTTCGTGCACCGCCCCTTCGCGCGTTCTGGTCTCTTCTGCCTTCACCCACGCGCTCTACCGTCGGCCCGCAGCCATCGAAGTCCTCCTGTGTGAAAGAGAGCGCGCTCTGGCGTTTCAGCCACGTCTTGACCCTTCCTAGCGATATCCGCGGCCTGAATGGCCGGCATCCAGACCCTCCTGCAGTTGTGGCGCGTCAAGGCGCCGCCCTGCGGGCCGCGGAACACCGGTTCTTCCAGCACCAGGTCGTACGGGTCCTCGCCGATCGGCGCCTGACCGTCCTCGGCGGCCGCCACCGATCGACCATCGTGCGGACCGCGTCGGCCGCCCGCGCAGGGGAAGGTCAGGATCTGTCCCTGGGGCGGAGTGCCGGGCGAGCGCGTCGTACGTTGTCCAGGTGAGGGGTCAGTTCGGCGACTGTGGGGGCCTCGAAGAGGGTCTGCAGGTCAAGGCCGGTCCCAAACTCCGCACGGACGCGGTTGACCAGGCGCATGGCGAGCAGTGAGTGTCCGCCCAACTCGAAGAAACTGTCGTTCCGGCTGACGCCGGGTACCCCCAGGACGTCGGCGAAGAGCTTGCACAGGGCTTCTTCCCGGGCGCTTCGGGGGAGTTGCGACGTCGAGGCGGCCGTATGGGCGGGGGCGGGCAGCGCGGCACGGTCCAGCTTGGCGTTGATGGTCAGAGGCAGTGCCGCGAGCTGTACGAAGGCCGAGGGCACCATGTACTTGGGCAGGCGCTCGGCGAGCCGGTCGACGAGCGCGGCCGTGTCCAGTGCGGCGCCGGTGTCCGAAGTCACGTAGGCGACGAGTCGTTTGTCGCCGGGCCGGTCCTCGCGCAGTGTCACCACGGCATGCCGTACTCCGGGCAGGGCCGTCAGGGTGGCTTCGATCTCCCCCGGCTCGATCCGGAAGCCGCGGAGCTTGACCTGGTCGTCGGTCCGGCCCAGGAAGAGCAGGTTGCCGTCGGCCGTCCAGCGGACCAGGTCACCGGTCCGGTACATCCGCTCCCCCGCTCTGCCGAACGGGCACGCGACGAAGCGGGTGGCCGTGAGTCCCGCGCGGCCGACGTATCCCCGGGTCACGCCCGGGCCCGCGAGATACAGCTCGCCGACCACTCCGGGCGGCACCGGCCGCAGGACACCGTCCAGGACGTATGCCTGGGTGCCGGCGAAGGGGCCGCCGATGGTGACGGAGTGGCCCGGGGCCAGGAACGTGCCGGTGGATCCCACGGTGACCTCGGTCGGCCCGTAGAGATTGAACAACGGGTGGTCGGCGGACCAGAGGTCGGCCAACGTCTGCGGTACCGTCTCGGCCCCGGTGACGATCGTCGTTCCGGCCGGCACGGCGGCCGAGGGCAGCGCGGACAGCAGCGCCGGCGGGATCAGCACGTGCGTCGCGCCGTGAGCGGGCGTACTGCCGTGCCCGGCCTCGGCGAGTGCCTCGGGCCGGCTGAACCGGAGCCTGGCACCGGTGAGCAGGGCCATGACGATCTCCCACACGGACGCGTCGAAGCCGATCGAGGCCAGTTGCAGCACCACGCTCTGAGGGCTGACTCCCAAGGCAGATGTGTGGGTGCTGAGCAGCCGGGTGATCCCGGTGTGCGGGACCGCGACGCCCTTGGGCACCCCCGTGGAACCGGAGGTGTAGATCACGTACGCCGTGCAGGCGATATGCAGCGGACCGAGACGGTCGTCGTCGCTCACCTCGGTGGCGGGGAAGCCCGCCAGGTCGAGGCCGCCCAGCACGGTGGTTTCGACGTCCGCACCGCCGAGGCGCCCGGGGTCGTCCACCAGCGCCATCGTGGCCGTGGTGTCCGCCAGCATGAAGGCCACGCGCGCCGACGGATACGCCGGGTCGATCGGCAGGTACACCCCGCCCGCGGTGAGCACTGCCAGCATGGCGACCAGGAGGTCGGGGCCGCGCTCCGCCGACACGGCGACGGGGACCTCGGGACCTACTCCGCGCTCGATCAGATGGCGTGCCAGCCGGTTGACGCTCGCGCTCAGCTCGGCGTAGGTGAGCTCCTTGTCGCCGTTCTCGACGGCGATGGCGCCCGGTCGCTGCCGCACCTGCTCCTGGAACAGGTCGGGGATGGTCGCCTGCTCGACCTCGGTGCCACGGCCCCACTCGGCGAGGATCCGCGCCCGCTCGTCGGGGAGGAGCACCTGGAAGGCGCTGAGCCGGGCGTCGGGGGCGGCCGTTGCCTGCTCCAGCAGCTGGATCAGCCGCCGGCCCAGGCTGAGCGCGGTCGCGGGGGCGTAGAGGTCCTCCGCGTATCCGACGCCGAGCCTGAGCCCGGAGCCGGGGTGCTCGCTGAACTCGAATTCGAGGTCGAACTTGGCGACGTCCAGGGGCGCCGGGCCGGGCTCGCAGCGAAGGCCGGGCAGCTCGAGGGTGGCGCTGGTGGCGTCGGTCCAGACGAGTGCCGTCTGGAAGAGGGGATTGCGTGACGAGGAGCGAGTCGGCTGGAGTTCTTCCACGAGGCGGTCGAAGGGAAGCTGCTGGTGTTCGAAGGCGGCCAGATCGGTCGCGCGGACCCGGGCGAGCAGATCGGAGAAGGCGGGGTCGCCGCTGGTGTCGGTGCGCAGGACCAGGGTGTTGAGGAAATAGCCGACGAGGTCGTGCAGGGTGTGGTCGGGGCGTGCCGCGACGACGGTGCCCAGCGGGATGTCGGTGCCGGCGCCCAGTTGGGTGAAGAGGGCGGCCAGGGCGGCCTGGGCCACCATGAAGGGGGTGACCCGGTGGGTCCGGGCCAGTTGTCGCAGCCGCTGGTCCAGTGCCTGGTCGATCGGCAGTTCGACCTGGCCGCCTCGGCGGGAGGCGCGGGCCGGGCGGGGCCGGTCGGCCGGCAGCGTCAGCTCCTCGGGCAGGCCGGCCAGGGCCGCCCGCCAGTAGTCGAGCTGGCGGCTCTGCACACCGGCCGGATCAGCGGTGTCCCCAAGCGTGTCCTCGTACCAGAGCGCGTAGTCCGCGTACTGGACCGGCAGTGGCTCCCAGTCGGGAGCCTCACCCCGCGTGCGGGCGGCGTAAGCACGGGCCAGATCGGCGGTCAGCGGGCTCATGGACCAGGCGTCGATGGCGATGTGGTGGACGGTCAGGACGAGGGTGGAGTCCTGTGGGCCGGTGGTGATGAGTTCGGCGTGCAGGGGAAGGTCGGTGGACAGGTCGATGGCATGGGCACAGGCTCGGGCGATGGCGTGCTCGGCCTGATCGGCTGTGCTGTCGGTGAACCGCGGCCGCGGCCGGGCCTGATCGGCGGGGATGACGATCTGAACGGGCACACCGTCGCGTTCGGCGTAGAGCGTGCGCAGGGCCTCGTGCCGTGCCGTGAGGTCGGCCAGCGCCGCTGTCAGCGCCTCCCGGTCCACCGGCCCCTGGATCCGGGTGACCATGGGGACATTGTGCGTCGCGTCGGGGCCGAGCAGGGCGAAGTTCGCCGTGACGAACGCGTCGTCGACCGGCACGGCGGCTCCGTCCCGCCATGCGGAGAGGCCGCCCCACAGCAGCAGAACCAGCAGGTAGGCACCGCCGTCGAGCAACGGGATGCGCCACACCGGCATGGGAGCGGTGAAGCGGCGCGTCAGGGTCAGGGTGAGCGTGGCCAGGTGACGGTCATGTCACGCTCTCCTGTTGGTGAGCCGGTGGGCCACCGGGCGGCGGTCCGCTTGCACGGTCAGTGTCCTCCTCCCTTTGCGGCGCGGAGGCGTCGGGGCTCTTTACGGCAGTGGCGGCCCCGCAAGGTGCGCGGGAGCCGCGGGCGGTGTGAGCCGGGGGCACCACCCGAGGGCTGCCGGCTACTGCTCGCCGAGAGTGGTGGCGTGTTGTACCGCCTCGATGTCCGAGCGCCGTACGCCGATGAATCGTGTGGGCCGGAAAGCCCGGAGGAGGTCCTGCTCCTGATCGGTGGCGATCTCGGTCGCGACCAGGCGTCCCAGAATCGGCGCCAAGGTGATCCCGCTGTGCGAGACGAGGCAGTAGACACGGGACTGCCCGGACGTGTAGCCGGCGATGGTGTGCCCGTCCACGGGCAGTGATCGGAAACCGATGCGCAGGTCGATCTGCGGTTGTTGGCTCGGGGCGGGCAGCAGTGCGGAGAACCGCCGCGCGAGGGTGCGCGCGATGGCCCCGTCCGCCGACGGAGGGTCTGCCGGATCGACGTGCGCGTTCAGATCGAGAGCCTGCAGGACGGCTTGCCCTCCCGCCGAGGGTCGGAGGTTGAGGCCAGGGGTGTGGATCACACAGCGCAGGTCGAGTTCAGGGGACCTGGCGTAGCCGAGCAGACCGACGGTCCGCGATCCGCGACCGATGTCGGTCACCATGGGAACGTCGATCCCGGCCTGGGCAGCCAGCCGTTGTGTCCAACGGCCTGCTGCCAGGACGACTCGATCAGGGGTGAGGACTTCGCCTCCGGCCAGGGTGACGGACACTCGATGAAGCGTGTCCTCGATGGCCACGACGTGTCCGGTCGCGCACGTGGCTCCGTGCCGCTCGGCGTCCGCCAGCAAGTTCCCCACGAAGAGGTCCGGCAGCACGTATCCCTCACTGGGGAAATGTGCGAGGGACGTGATGGTCGCCGGGATCCGGAGGTCGCCTGCGATCCGCGTTGCCGCGTCAGGCGTTACGAAGTGTGCGGGGTAGCCGAGGGACCGCAGTCGTTCCACGTTGCCGGCGAGCCATTGCTCGCTTGAGGAGTCCGCCCACTGCAGCGCCCCGCTGGGAAAATACGACGGCGCGCCACGCAGCTGCTCAGTGAGCCTGGCGTGCTCCTCCATCCCCGCGAGGCCCAGCCGGTGGTAGTCGGGATCAAGCCTTCGGTACGAGTTGATCCAGGCGAAAGTGGTTGCGGTCGTACCGGTGCCCGCTCCCCCCTGATCCAGCAGGAGAACGTCCTCGCCGGCCATGGCAAGCTGCCTCGCGACGCTTACCCCTAACACGCCGGCCCCGATAATGATGACCTTCATTGTTCGTGCACTTCCTTTCCGGCAGCGGCACGCTGCTCACATGGCGGGAACGGGAAGCTCCAGGAAGAACTCGGCGGTTCCCGGACGAACGAGGGTCGTGACCACCTCGACGGTGCTTCCGTCGTCGGCACGCAACTCCCTGCGCCTCATCAGCGCAGGCGTTCCGATCTCGCTGCGCAGCAATGTGGCGTCGTGCTCGTCGAGGGTCACCGGGTCGAGGTAGAGCCGGATCGCGTCGATCGGTACTCCTCTGCGCTGCAAATACGGCAGGGTGACGAGGTCTTCGAGGTTCTCGTTCAGCAGATCGGGAGCAGCTGCGAAGAGAACGACGTGCCGCTCGACAGACTGTGGCTCCTCACGTACGTCCAGCTTGCGGCGAACCAGTTCCACCACGGCCGTATCGGCTGAGACACCAGGGAGCGTCAGGATGGCGTCGGCGGCCCTGACGATCCGCGCGGAAACGACTTCATGCCTGCCCGGTGTGCCCTTCGCGGCTGCCACGGGGGTGACGAAGCTGAGCAGATTGATCTGCCGCATCACATCCGCGACAAACGTTCCGTGGCGCCGCCGACGGATCGCCAGTCCCGCCTCGGCCAGGTCGTTGAGGACCCGTTGAGCCGTGGCCCGACTGACGCCGTACTGGGTGGAGAGGTCCATCTCCGTCGGCAGTCGCGCACCAGGGGGCAGGTCCCCGGCCCGGATCTTCGCTTCGATCTCTCGCCTGATCTGTACGTACAGTGGCACGGCCATGATGAGACCGTACATTCAGTCAATTGACCGGGTGAAACGGGCTGACCAGCCAGTTCCTCCGCGTCCATGCCTTGGGGGCGGCGCCCTGTTCCCGACCCGCCCTGCGCGGTTTCCGGGCCGGGCCGCGGGTGACCCGGAGCCGAGCTGACGGCCGCGCGGACGCGAGGGATCTGTTTCAGCCGGGAGTTCGAGTACCAGCGGGCCGGCCCCTGCCTGATGCGTCATATCGGTCTCCCGCCTGATCTGCGCGGTGAGCAACCCTCGCCCAACTAGACCGTACAATCAGTCAATTGTCCGGTCAATAGTGGCTTCAGCTCCGAGGAGCAGCGGTGACGGGGAGCCCCGGGGTGCGGAAGACCCTGCGGTCGGCGTCCACCGCGAACACCTCGCAGCCTTCCCGATCGGCGGCCCACTCGATCCCTTCCGCGCCCATCGCGAACGCCGCCGTCGCGGTCGCGTCCGCCTCGGTCAGGGACGGTGCCACGACGGTCACGCTGAGCAGCGCGGTCGCCGGACGACCGGTGCGCCCGTCGAGGATGTGGTCGCCCCGTTCGTAGCGCGCGGAGGTCGCCACCGCGCCGTCGGTGATCTCCAGCACCGTGCACAGCCGGTCGGCCCGCTCGGGATGGCGTACGCCCACCCGCCACGGACCGTCGGCCGCGACCACGTCACCGCCGGCGTTGAGGCAGAACCTCGCCGCGCCCGCCGCTGTCAGCAGGTCCGCGGCCCGCTGTACCGCCCAGCCCTTCACCACCGCGCACGGGTCGAGGCCACGGCCGGGCAGCCGCACCTCGAACGCCCCGTCCGTCGCGACCCGGTACTCCTCGCACAGGTCGAGGATCTCGGCCAGGTCCGCGCTGAGCTCGTGGGGTGCGAGCTCGCCCCGGCCCAGGCGCGACACCTCGCTGTTCTGGCGGAAGGGGCTGAACCGCGCGTCGACCTCCCGCAGCCACGCGAACGCCGGGTCGGTGTCCTCGGTGACGGCGTTCTCGTCGTCGATCCGTACCGAGATCGGGAACCCCATGATGTGCTCGAGGCGGCGCACCTCAGGGTCCCTTCGCATCGATGGCGGCCTGCAGCGACTGGATGTAACCGTCGCTGGTGATCGTGGCGCCGGACACCGTGTCGATGTCGGCGCTCTGCGCCTCGAGCGTCTCTTCGATCAGCTTCGGCACCGAGGACTTGGTCTGCGGGTGGTCCGGCGCCTGCAGCATCCGTACGGCCGTGATCTTGTCGCTCTCGAAGACCACCTCCACCTGCACGGCGCCCTTCTCGGTGTTGACGGTGGAGCCCTGAACGACCTGTGGGCCGGCGGCCGAAGCGGACGGCGAGACCGAGGACGAGGAGGACGACGAGGGCGACGGGGCGGGCTCGGCGGCCTCGGCCGTCGTGCCGCTCGACGGCTCGTAGCGCCACAGCGGGATCAGGCCGAGGACGGTCAGGGCCAGGACAGGCAGTGCTCGCTTCACTGTGTCTTCCTCGTTTCCCTCATCCAGCCAGGCTGAAGCGTTCGAAGTGGATCTGCGGCTTGGGTACCCCCAGGTCGCCCAGGGTGCGCAGGACGGCGGTGGTCATACCGGGCGGTCCGCAGACATAGACGTCGCGGTCGGCCACGTCCGGTACGAGCGACGCGAGTTCGCGCGAGGCCAGCCGGTCCGGGGTGGCGGGCCCGGTGATCAGGTGCAGCTCGGCGCCCCTGGCGTGGGCGAGCTCCCGCAGCTCGTCGTAGAGGACCGCGTCCCGGTCGGCCGCGACCCGGTAGATAAGCACCGCGTGGCCGTGCAGTTCCTCCAGCAGGGCCCGGACCGGGGTGATGCCGACACCGCCGGCGATGAGCAGGGCGTCCGGCCGGGTGCGGTGCAAGGTGGTGAAGGCGCCGTACGGGCCCTCGGCGAACACGCGCGTGCCCACCTTGAGGTGGCGCAGGGCGGCGGTGCCGTCTCCGGCGGTCTTCGCGGTCAGCCGGAGCCGCGTGCCGTCGGGTGCCGCCGACAGCGAGAACGGGTTGGCCTGCCACCAGCGGTCCCGGGTCAGGAAGCGCCACAGGAAGAACTGGCCGGCCCGCGCGGGCAGCCGGTCCAGGTCGCGGCCCGTGATGTAGACCGAGACGACGTTGTCGGACTCGGGGACGACCGCCGAGACGCGCAGCCGATGCCGCAGGTTGCGCCACAGCGGAAGTACCAGCCGACCCACGAACACCGAGGTGAGGGCCACGCCCCAGACGGCGTACCAGTACGTCTTCGCCGTGGACGACATGGTGAACGTCGTACCCACCGCCACCTGGTGCGTGAATGCCAGCACCACCGCGAGGTAGGTGTACAGGTGGATGAAGTGCCACGTCTCGTAGGCCAGCCGACGCCGGGCGAAGCGGGCCGAGACCACGCCCACCACGATGATCAGCGCCAGCGCGACGGTCGCGCGCAGCACGCCCTCGACGGTCTCGGCGAGGTCCACCAGCTGGCTCACCGGGTCCAGCGACGAGTACTCGGCGTAGCCGAAGGTGATGAAGGTGGCGTGCGCCACCAGCAGCCACAGGACGGAGAAGCCGACCCAGCGGTGCCAGGAGGTCAGACGGTCCATGCCGATCCGACGGTCGAGCCACGGCAACCGGGCCACGAGCAGCAGCTGGAACGCCATCAGGAGCGCGCCGTACAGTCCGGCCAGCCGCCCCAGCAGGATGAGGGCGTTCGAGCCGAACCCGGCTTGGAAGTAGAACACGGTCACCACGGCCGCGTTCAGGGCCAGCAGGGCGTACAGGCCGGTGCGGGCCACCACCTTGGGGCGAATCGCCGCGGGAGGCGGGGGGACGGTTGTCCGGACAGTCGTCACGGCCGGAAACTCCTCGATCGGGTCCTGGGACACCGAGCTTCGCTGGCGGGAGCTGTCGTTTTCCTGTCCTTCTGCTTTCAAGTCCTTATCGATACGGCTCCGGAGGGCCGGCCGGTGTCGCATCGGCGGTCGGGTGAAGCAGTATGAGCGCGTGGAAAAAGTACGACTCCTCGTGGTGGACGACGATCCCTCCATCGCCGACCTGGTCGCGACGGTCGCCCGCTATGAGGGCTGGGAGGCGGTCACCGCGTACTCCGGTGAGGAGGCGCTGAGCCGGGCGGCCGAGCTCCACCCGGACATCGTGGTGCTGGACCTGATGCTCCCCGGCCTGGACGGGTTCGGTGTGCTGGACGGGCTGCGCCGGTCGGGCACGATGGTGCCGGTCGTGTTCCTCACCGCGCGGGACGGTGTCGCCGACCGGGTGGCGGGCCTCACCCGGGGCGGAGACGACTACCTGGTCAAGCCGTTCGCGGTGGAAGAGCTCATGGCACGGCTGCGGACGGTGCTGCGGCGCAGCGCCGGGCCCGGCTTCCAGCGATCCGTGCTCCGGGTGGCGGACCTGACCATGGACGAGGACACCCATGAGGTGCGGCGCGGCGACCGGCTGCTCACGCTGACCCCGACCGAATACGAGGTGCTGCGCTATCTGTTGCGCAAGTCGCCGACCGTGCTGACCAAGGCCCAGATCCTCGACCACGTCTGGGAGTACGGCTTCGGAGGCCGCTCCAACGTCGTGGAGTTGGTCGTGAGCCGGCTGCGCCGCAAGCTCGAGGACACCGGCCCGCCGCTGATCCACACCGTACGGGGCGTCGGGTACGTGATACGGCAGGCCGCCGAGTGATCAGACGCCTCAGGCAGACGTACCGCAGGCTGCGTCTGGGCACCCGGCTGGCCCTGGGCCTGGGCGTGCTGTCGCTGGTCGTGTTCGCCGTCGTCGGCACGGCGCTGACGACGTACATGCGGGATTACCTGGAACGCCAGCTGAGCGACCAGATGAAGCTCGTCCAGGTCACCCAGACCAAGGACGCGGCGGCACACGGCACGGTAGAGGGCAAGCCGTACTATCGCTGGTACACCGCGGTGTACGAGGTCTCGGGCGGGACGGCCGTACTCCGCGAGCCCAGCGATGTGCCGGCGGACGCGACAGAGCTCGCCGCCGTGGCCGAGGCGCAAGCGGACTCGGGGGCCAGGGACGTCCTGCGCACCGCGCACCTCGAAGGGGAGGGCACGTACCGGCTGCGCGCCTGCGAGGTCGAACCCGGAGTGGTTCTGGTCACCGCGGCGCCCATGGCGGAGATCCGGGACACCGTACGACAGCTGATCACGGTCCAGGTCGTGGCCTTCGCTCTCGCGCTGCTGTCGCTCGTGGCGATCGGCCGGGCGATGCTGCGGCGCGGTCTGAAGCCGCTCAGCGACATGGCGCACACGGCCCATGACATCACCTCGCACGACCTGACCGACTCGGCCGCGCGGCTGCCGGTGCGCGCCGACGGCAGGAACGGGGGTCCGGAAGTTGAGGAACTGCGCACGGCGTTCAACACCATGCTGGAACACATCGACGACTCGCTCGCCGTCCGTACGGAGGCCGAGCAGCGGTTGCGCCGGTTCATCGCGGACGCCTCGCACGAGCTGCGCACACCCTTGATGTCTGTACGCGGCTACGCGGATCTGTTCCAGTACGCGGCGGCGAACACGCCGGAGGAACGGGACAAGCACCTGGCGCGGCTGCGCACGGAGGCCGCCCGGATGAGCGTGCTGCTGGATGACCTGCTGCTGCTCGCCCGCCTGGATGCCGCCGAGGTGGAGACTCCGTTGCGGCTGGAGGACGCGGACCTGGTGGAGCTGGTGTTCCAGGCAGCGGACGCGTTTCGCGCGGGCCGCCCCGACCACCCGCTGACCGTGACGGCCGGCCCTGCCCCGCTGCGGATACGGCTGGACCCCCTGCGCATCCGCCAGGTGCTGGACAATCTGCTCAGCAACGCCGCCGTGCACACCCCGGCGGGTACGAAGGTGTGCGTGGAGGTGGAGTCGCGGTCCGGCGCGGCGGTGGTACGGGTCACCGACTCCGGCCCCGGCATTCCGGCCGCCGACAAGGAGCGGGTCTTCGACCGCTTCTACCGGGTCGACAAGGCCCGCAGCCGCGGCGGCAGCGGCCTGGGCCTGGCCGTCGCGCGGTCGCTGGTGCGGGCACACGGCGGCACCCTCGACCTGACCAGTGAACCGGGCTCGACGGTCTTCACCTTCAGCATCCCCTCGGCCTGGACGGGCTGACGCCCGATACCTGCACAGGCTGCCACGTGAGGTGCTGCGCGGGCTGGCCTTGGTGCGTCCGGGTGCTGGTGCTGCGTCTGGCGAAGGAGAACCGCGATCGCCTCGGCGGCATCCTCCACTCATATCAACACCTTGTGTCGTCTGTCCACGCCGAAATATCTGCGGCGCCCCGACGGACAGCTTCTTCCGGATCCCCGGCGAGCTTCCCGCAGGCCGCCGCGACGCCCAGCACACCATCCGGTCCCACGAGCGCGTCACATACCCCGGTCTGCAGCCAGTCGGCCTGGTTCTCGTCAGCCCCGGCAACCGCGAGAGCGATGAGCCTTATGGCGACCACCGTCCCCACCCGGGCCAGGGCCTCCGCCGTCCGTCGAGTCACGAAGAAGCCACGGCATCTGCCGCGCTCCCGGCGCGCACTCACGTTGCGCTGAGTCACTGACTGCACATTCGCCGCTTCTTGCGCGCCGTGGCGTCATACGCGACAGAGGTAGCGCCATAACTGGCCCCTAGTGGCGCCATTCATGTGCCATGATGATGCCATCGCAATGCACCCTTGGCGTCATAAGCCGAGGGGCGCGCGTTTCGCAGAGTGAGCGATCAAAGGGGTCGGATCATGGAGACAGTGCAGAGCCAGCAGCAGACGGCCCCCGGCGCCTTCACCGCCTTCGCCCGCTTCGTGCTCTGCGGCGGCGGAGTGGGGCTCGCCTCCAGCTTCGCCGTGGCAGCCCTCGCCTCCTGGATTCCCTGGGTCCTGGCCAACGCCCTGATCACCGGGGTCTCCACGCTCCTCGCCACCGAGCTGCACGCCCGCTTCACCTTCGGCGCAGGCGGGCGCGCGACCTGGCGCCAGCATGCGCAATCGGCCGGGTCTGCGGCGGCCGCGTACGCGGTGACCTGCGTAGCGATGCTTGTCCTGCAGCAGCTGGTGGCCGCGCCCGGTCGGATGCTCGAGCAGGTCGTCTACCTGTCCGCCTCCGCACTCGCCGGTGTCGCGCGGTACGCGGCGCTGCGCCTCGTCGTCTTCGCACAGAACCGCTCGCAGGCCGCGGCCACCGTCCGTACCGCCCGTCCCGTGCACGCGACCATGGCCCGCACCTCGGCCCCGGCCAACCTCGCGGTGCTCTGCCGCGCCGCCTGACCGTTCCGCCGGGCGGCGCGCCGCGCGAGCCGGCGGGCGAAAAGGATTTCGATCATCTGGGGTGCATCACCCCACTGTCCCGGAGTGACCCACCACCGCACACCAGCAAGTTGCACGAACGGCAGTGGTCGATCCGCGGCACAAAACCGTTCCAGAGCATGCCCCTCATCGATGGCAGGACGGACGACCTGGCGGAGGTCGCCCGGGCCGCCCGGGCGTGGCACGACGGGGCGGCCCTGAACGACATCCGCCGGGCGGCACCGTTCGTGCACCTGACCGGACGATTCGAGGTGCCCGACCTCGATCCCGCGCGCCTGACGGAATCCGAGTGGCAGAGCATGCGCCAGGAGGCGGGTGAACTGGAGTACGTCTGGCAGGAGACGTACCAAGCCTTGATCGAGGCGGCACAGGCCGAGCCGACGCTGCGCGCCCTTTACTCGTTCGCGAGCTACTGGGCGCTGCGCTTTTCGACCACCACCCGCCCGCGCCTGACCGTCGTCGGACCGCCCAGGGCTGGAAGGGCGAGGTCGAAGGCATCGAGCTGACCCTGACGTTCCTGCGCTCCAAACGATCCCAGGGTCCACCGGTCGCAGCAGCTGCCTCCGGTGAACCTGGGCATGCCCTCTGTTCCTCACAGCCGACTCACAACTGAGTGATCAGCAACGCGGACACCACAAGGGCGGCCTGATGCACTGCCTTCGTCAGCGCGGGCGTCAGCCGAGGTGCCGCAGGAAGAAGGCGACCGCCTCTTCTCCGACCCGGACGCGAGCGGTCGGGTCAGCCGGGTCCGGCCCGATGAAGCCCTCGTGACGGACGTCGGGGCCGACCGAGCAGCCGCCCGCGGTGGGGATGTGCTTCAGGTACGGCTTCGCGTGGGCGTCGAACGGCATGATCGTGTCGGCCCCGCCCCACCGGATCTCCACCGGCACGCGCACGGCTCGCAGACTCTCCGGCGTCACAGACATTCCGTCGCTCGGGGCCACTTGGAAGACCGCACGCACCCGCGGGTCGGACATGTCCGCCCCAGCCACGCTCATCACAGCATGCAGTTCGTCCTGCGACGCCTCCGACACCATCTTCCGCAGTTCCTCCTGCAGTCCGGGGAACTCCGGAACCGTCGGCAAGGGCACATGCCCCGCCACGACGGCCTGCAGCACCTGCGGGTCCAGCCGCGCTCCGGCCAGCGCCGCCGCGGTGTAGCCGCCGAGCGAGAAGCCGGCGGCGCCAACCGATCCCAACGGCTGCTCACCCGCCAGGGCGTCAAGGGCGAACGAAATGTCCCGGGGCCGCTCCCAGATGAAGCAAAAGCCTTCTGCCTCATACCCGTCGACGAAGTTGTTGCCGTGGTGGTCGACAGCGGCCACCCGGAACCCTGCCTCGGTCAGCGGGCCGACCAGCCACTCCATGTCGCCC
Source organism: Streptomyces sp. ME19-01-6 (assembly GCF_033793745.1). Taxonomy (NCBI): domain Bacteria; kingdom Bacillati; phylum Actinomycetota; class Actinomycetes; order Kitasatosporales; family Streptomycetaceae; genus Streptomyces; species Streptomyces sp. ME19-01-6. The sequence continues at coordinate 559,403 of NZ_JARAXF010000002.1, forward strand.
CCGGAGCCCCCGGTGCCGTGCGAGACGACAACCAGCGGAGCGGGGACGGCCACCGGACGCCGCGGCTCCCACAGGTAGAGCCGGACGGGACGCGGACGGTCCGGCTCGCGGAGATCCCGGCGGGAAGTGTCGTACAGGACACGTATGTACGGCTGCTCCATTTGCAGTTCTACCCCCCGAGAAATTGTCACAGCGACATCGTAGGGAGACTGAAGCTGCGCATACACCGCACCTCACCTACAGCCCGCCTGCCCCTCAACAGGACCGAGCCCCAGGACCCCTCACACCGGGCACCCCCGGCAGTCGCCTCGGTGCAGAGAAGACGGCGAGGACGGCGACGCAGTAGCGCGGGGGTGGCGGGTCTTGCCAGCGAGCGCCGAAGGAGTCGATGAACACGTCGTACGACACAAGGTCTCCCGGAAGAAAAGTTGGGCGTGGCGGCCCGCGACGCAGGTGCGGGCCGCTGAGTGCCGTACCCCGCCTGGGCGGGCACGGCACTCGGGGCGGAGTGGTGCTAGGTGTCGGTGACCAGAAGGTCCATCACCACGTGGGCGTGGTGCGCTGCTGGTTTCGGCGTTGAGCTGTGGGGCCGGATGCAATCAGGGATTGCGGATGGCTTCTCGTATGCAGTGATCGGGCCCTCGATCGCCGGCCGCGAGGGCGGTGACCCGGCCGCGCCGGGCCGTCCGCGGCGGAGGCCGCGCCCCGCACGGCCGCGGCCATCTCGGCGGCGCCATCGAGGGCGACGGCGCCGATGATCTCGCGTTTGCCGCTGAAGTGGCTGGAGAGGACGGGCTGGCTGTACTCGATGCACTCGGCGAGCCGACGGGTGGTGACCGCGTCCCAGCCCTGCTGCTCGGCGAGTTCACGGGCCGTCGCCACGATGAACCGTTCGCGGACCGCCCGTTCACGCTCCTTGCGTTCCTGTACCGAGATGATTCGCTCCTAGCAGTGGCCAACTCGGCCGCGCCCACGGGGGCAGGATGCTCGGCGCCGTGATGCCGGTCCGGTACATCGGCTCGCTCGTCCTCGTCGCGGTCTGGGCCATCACCAGATGGCACCACCACGGCATCGGCCTCGTCGTCACAGCACCCCCTCGAACTGCTGCCGCAGCCGCACCGGTACGGGCCATACTCGCCGATCGGCAGGTACGGCTCAATGAACTACCGCTCCACGTCAGCCAGTTGCGCACGTGTCATGCAAGACGATCTACCGGATCGAAGATCAGCGCGAGGGGAGAACCCGCTCATTGATCACGACCCGATACGCGCCCTAGTGTGCGCGCCTCCGATCAGGACGTACGACAGCGTCGAGCCGACGGTGACACGGGAGTCGTCGGCGATGTCGGCGACGACCTTCGCGACGACCAGCGGCGCGATGTAGTTGATGCCGATGTTGCCCAGCGCCGACAGCAGCATCGCGGGGACCATCAGCCGACGAAGCCGGGTCGACTCCCGGCCGTAGTAACGAAATACGAGGAACACCGAGCCCCTGTGCGGCGGAACATCACGTGATTCAGGAGCCCCCGTCCCCGCCCCGTGAGAAGAAGAGAAGCTGCAGGGGGATTGACGTAGAAAGCGCTTGCCACCTACGGTCCCCCCGGAATCAGGAACATCATTCGGTATATCGAACCCCTTGGTCCCAAGAAGGAGTCGAAGCGGGATGGGTACGCAGCGAAGACTCGGATGGATGTCGCTTGCCGCGGCGACCACCATGGCCCTGGCGGCGGGAGTAATCAGTGCACCTTCCGCCTACACCGCGGATAATCCCGTGGAGGTCGTGGTCAACGGGGACGACGTTCGCGGCGACAACGTGAACGGCATGACCTACAAGGGCCTCGGCCTGCTCAGCTGCAACAGCACGAGCAACCTGCTGATGGACTACAAGGCGGAGCATCCCAACCGGTACTGGCAGCTCATCAGGGTTCTGTTCGGCGGGAAGAACCCCTTGATCAACCATGTCAAGATCGAGATGGGATCGGACACGAACACGTCGACCGGCTCCGATCCGGCGACCATGCGCACACCGGACGAACTCGCTGACGCGTCCCGCACCCCGGGCTTTCAGCTGGCCGCCGACGCCAAGACGGTCAACTCGAACCTCAAGGTCTCGATTCTCCGCTGGGAGATGCCCGAATGGGTCCAGAACGAATGGGACAAGGGCACGGGCACCGACGACATGTACAAGTGGTACAAGGAGACGATCCTCGACGCCTATGAGAAGTACGGATACATGGTCGACTACATCGACCCGGACAAGAACGAGACGCGGGATCCGGACGAGGCCTTCATCAAGTGGTACAAGAACGCGATGGTGACCGACACGGACTTCTCAAATCCGCGCTACGACATCCCGGCGGAAAAGCAGGAGAAGACCGAGAAGGCCTATCACCACATCAAGATCATCGCCTCCGACGAGAACAACACGCTCAACATCGGACCGTCACTGCTCAGCGATAAGGAACTCTTCGGCATCGTCGACGCGGTGGGCTACCACTACACCACCGACGACCGGCGCGAGGGGGCCGCGGACAGCGACACGTACCTGCCGTACACCAAGCTGGCGACCGGCGAGAACAAGTACAACGAGGACAAGGAGGTCTGGTACAGCGAGGGAACCGCCTCGTTCGGCTATACCGACTACCGCGTCAACAACACCGAAGGTCCGAGCGGGGCGAGCACCGGTATCGGCGGCGTCCAAAGCACCCTTGACCTCGCGAACCGCATCGTCAAGAGCTACGCGAACTCGAAGAGGACGCACTACATCTTCCAGCCGGCGATCGGGTCCTTCTACGAAGGTGCGCAGTACAGCCACAAGGAACTCGTCAGCGCGCGCGACCCGTGGTCGGGCTATCTCCACTACGACGCGGCCCTCTATGTGATGCAGCAGTTCACCCAGTTCGCGAAGACCGGCTGGGAGAACGACACGAACACCGCGGGCATCTGGCGCACCGTGCCGGAAGCCAGTTACAGCGGGGCCGCCGGCACCGAAAACGTCGACGGCTCGAACGGGGCCCCGAGCTACATGACGCTCGCCGATCCCCGCAAAAAGGACTTCTCGACGATCGTCGTCAACGACAGCGACCAGTCCAAGACCTACCGAATCAAAGCCGAGAACATGCGACTCGGCGATCCGACCATGGAGATCTGGGAGACACGCGGAGCGGACGCGGGGCAGGCCTACGACGCGAACTTCAAGCACCTCGTCGACGAGATCCGGCCCGGTGGCGACGGCTACTACACCTACACGGTCAAGCCGAGGTCGATCGTGACCCTGACGACGCTCGACAAGAGCCGCGACCAGGCGACGAAGCAACGGCTGCCCAAGTCCTGGGACCGTACGGTGCTCGACACCGACGCGACCGGCAAGAAGCACAACACCCGCGACAACGTCCTGTACGCCGACGACTTCGGGTACGAGGAGGAAGGCAAGGTACAGGTCGGGACGGGCAACGGAGCGCGCAAGACGTCCCAGCCCTACCTGACGTCGCGTGGCAACCAGCCGCGCTACATGGTCGACCAGACCGGCGCCTGGGAGGTCGGCAAGGACGCGAGCGGCAACAACGTGCTGTACCAGTACATGGACCAGTCCATGAAGGACACCCACTCCTGGAACCGGAACACGCCGAACACGACGGTCGGCGACTTCCGCTGGGAGAACTACAGGGCCACGGTCGACGTCTCGTTCCCGGACCCGGCCGGCGGACTCGCCGCGCTGGGCGTCCGCCAGCAAAAGGGCATGGCGATCAGCGATGCCGCCTACAACGTGCGTATCCGCCCGAACGGCACCTGGACGTTCTACGAATACGGCACGGCGATCAAGACGGGCACGGTCACGGCATCCGACACCTACCGCCTCGCCATCGAGGCGAAGGGCGCGACGATCACAGCCTCCATCGACGGGAAAGCCGTCTCCACGTACCAGGATCCGACCCCGGAGACCGAAGGCCGCGTCAAGCTCGGCACCGACTTCTACAAGACGGCGTTCGACAACCTGAAGGTCGAGAAGATCGACGGGTACACGCCCTACGCCGACACCCAGATCGACAACATGGACAGTTCGGTCACGTACGACGGCGCCTGGAACAGGAAGGCCTCATTCGGCGACGCTATGGACTGGTACCGATCGACGTCGACGAGCACGGCTGCCGGCGCGTCGTTCACCGTCCCGTTCACCGGCACGGGCATCGACGTCATCGGCGGCAACGACGGCAGCGCCGTACTCGACGTCTACATCGACGGCAAGCTGATCGCAAGGGACGCGAAGACCGCCGCCACCGACAAACGCCTCGCGACGTACACGCTCCGCGGCCTGCCCGACGGCGCGCACACCGCGAAGTTCGTCCTCACCTCCGGAAAGATCGTTCTCGACGCGTTCAACGCCATCTCCGGTGACGTGGACGGCACTGTGGACACGACACCGCTCCAAAGCCGCCTGGGTGGGATCGGCAGTCCGGCACAGGCCGACTACACGCCCGACTCGTGGGCTCTGTTCGAGTCCGCCTACTCGGCTGCGAAGGCCGCCGTGGCCGGGCAGAAGGGCCTCGACATCACCGGCGTCGAGCAGATCACGAACAGGCTCGGCAAGGCCTACGACCGGCTGGTGCGCACGGACGCCACCGCGCAGTAGCAGGCCCTCGGCGTCACGGGCGCTCTCCCGACCACGGGAGAGCGCCCAGGCCTTGCGCCCTGGCCGGGGGCGCCGTGCTCCGCCCCCGCGGCGAGCGCCGAGTGCCGGCACGTCGCCACGGGGCGACGCAGGCCGCTGCCGACGTCGTGAACCGCATCGGTCCGGCGCGCACGGACACGCACAACGAAGCGGTGATCAGGGCGGGTTCGCTGGGCATCTCGTCGCTCGTGTGCCTGCCGAACAACGGTGCCGACGGAGTGACCGAGACGCAGCAGCCGCTGCCCGGTCCGTTCTGGCGCATGTATTCGCCCCGCATCCGCCCCGCCCATCTGCACAAACACATCATCAGCCCGCATCCGCGAGGTGGCGTCGGAACCACGTGATCAGACCGGCGTCCACCTCGCGGGCCGGTGGCAGCTGCGGCGCGGGCTCGATGCCGGGCTCGTCGGCGAGCGGATGCGCCAGCCCAGGGATCGACAGCAGTTCGGACCGTTCCCCCACTGCGTCGACGAGCTGGAACGCGTCGGCACGCAGCGCCGGGTGATCCAGCTCGCCGCTGACAACCAACAGCGGCGAGCGGCCGGCGAGGACGCCCGACTTGGCGACGAAGTCCAGGCTGTCGACGGCTTTCTCGGACTCGGCGTCATACGGGTAGTCGCCGGGGAACAGGTCCACGACGGACCGCATCCGGATGGCGCCGTTCACGACGGCGCCGGCGAAGACCGGTATCTCGGTGTCCGCGATGATCCGCAGCGCGACGGCTCCGCCCAGCGAGCCGCCGAGCACGCCGATCGGGCCGTCATCGACCGGCAGCTGCGCACGGATCGACGCCAGCGCGGCCGGGAACTCCTCGGTCGCCTGTCGGACGAACGGGAACAGAACGGACATCAGTGGGTCCTTGCGGAACCGCTCCCCGATGGCTTCCGTGCTGCCGTTGACCATGCGCTCCCCACACATCGGCATACCGAGATGCACCCGCCACGCGGGCAGGTCGTTCATCGGCAACGCGGCAGCGAACGCGGCGTTCGACCTCGGCGCGTCCAGCATGTGCCAGGTGACGATCAACGGCGCGGCACCGTCGCCGGCCGGTGGCAATGCGGTGAACGGCACGCCGGCGGCCGTTCCTGTGATCGGTGAGTGCATGCGTCCACGGTAGTTTTGCGGGCGCGTGCCAGGAATCGGTTGGGCTGTCAGCGAAATCAGCGCGGCAGGCGACCGGGTTTCCAGCCGCCCGCTGCCCGCGTCAAAAGCGACCGCGACGACGTGCACAGCCAGGCCCGGCGCGATGGCCGGCCACTGGTCTGTTGACTGCACTATCTGGCGGATCGAGTCGACTTGGGCGAGGGCGACGTCGAAGATCGCTCCATGCTCATGTACGAGGCTTCTCGGATGCACCGGGACGTGATGGACGGCCGTGTGAGGCTGCCTCAGATTGGAGCGGTGAACACGACGGACAGCCCGTCGCTCCCGTGGATTGTCGTAGACGGCGCCGCTCAGGAAATCGCACCGGTCAGCGCCTATTTGCTGGACCGGATGCTCGGTGATGTGAGCCCGTTGACCTGCCGGAGTTACGCGTACGACCTGCTGCGGTGGTACCGGGTCCGGTGGGCTGTGGACGTCGGATGGGAGCAAGCCACTGAAGCGGAGGCGGCCGTCCTGGTGGGATGGCTGCGATCGGCCCGCAATCCTCAGCGCATGCGCCGGAAGGATGCACACCGGCCTAAAACGGTGAACCCGACGACGGGGAAGCCAACGCTGCGTGCCGGCTACGCGCCTGCGACGATCGCTCATAACCTGTCGGTACTTCACGATTTCTATGCTTTTCACCTGCATCATGGGCGTGGACCGGTGATCAATCCCGTGCCGGAGAACCCGGCACGCCGCTCCGTTCTGGCTCACCGTTCCCCGGACGAACAACCTGTTCGGCACCGGCGCGGCCGCCTGCGGCAAAGGGTCCCGCCTCGGCAGCCGCGGCCGCCTACCTTGACGAGGCAGGGCTGCCCAAGGACGGCGGGGCGGTCTGGCGCACGCGGCGGGGCGAGGAGCGGCCCCTGACGTATTGGGCGGCCCGTCGTATCCTCCAGCGAGCGACCGACCACCTCGGCATGAACTGGACCCTTCACGACGCACGGCATACCGCGGCGACCAGGATGGCCCGAGACCCGAAGCTCACGCTGGTGGAAGTTCAGTCGATTCTGCGGCATGCCCATATCAGCACCACGGCCCTCTACACCGTGGTGGGACTGGATGACCTGGTCGACAAACTCGCCGAGTATTACAACCGGCCACCTGAACCGACGACGTGGACGCAGAACTACTCGGCTGGCGATACTGAGGTGGTGTTCGGTGGCGGGCAATAAGGTGGGCCACAGCATGCGTGTCGCGGTCTTTGCAGAAGATGTCATCACCCAGTACCAGCAGTTCCTTGCTCGTCGTAGGGCCGACCGTCCGGCGAGTGAATACCGCGAACCCACCCCTCAGGAGTGGCAGGAAATTCAGGAGCACTTCGACAAACGCAGGGTGGAACTCGGATCTTGCGGACGTCCTTACGGCACCCCGTGCACCCACGAGCACGCGTGCATTCGCTGCCCGATGCTCAGCATCAACCGGCAGGGCGAGATCGAAGGAATCGATTTGACTCTCACCTTCCTACGCGGCAAGCGCGAACAAACCCGCCGCTTCGAACGCACCGGTCCGACCGACCTCGGGCTCCCGCTGATGCCACAGCAGAAGTCCTGGCCCAGGAAGTAAGGCTGAGTTGTCGTCGACGTTGGTGCAGAGAGCCGGATCGGCTTGTCACTCCGGCGGCGGACGGTTGAGCCTGCCCCGCGCCTGCCGGCGCCGCCCGGCGAACCGGGTCCTCCGCGCCCGAAGGCCGGGTGCGGTTCCCGCCGTGAGTAGGATGACATCATGCACGAATGGCTTCCCCCGAGACCGTGACGGCCGCCGAGCTCATGGACCGCACCCGTGACGGCGTCCTGCTCTTCGGCCTGACCCCGCCACGCCAGACCACCACCCCCGAGCAGGCCGACGCCGTCGCCGCCGCGACCCTGACCCGGCTCCGGTCGGTGCAGGTCGACGGGCTCATCCTCTACGACGTGGACGCCGAGACAGACCGGACCGAGGCCCCGCGACCGTTCCCGTTCATGCCGATGATGGACCCGGCCCACTTCCTCGACGGCCACCTCGCCGACTGGGCCGGCCCGGTGATCGTCTACCGCGCCGTGGGCAAGTACACCGGCGACCAGCTGGACCGCTGGTGGTCGCAGGCCGACCGCGAAAGGGTGCTGACCGTCCTGGTCGGCGCGGCCTCCCGGCGCCAGGTGGTCCGGACGAGCCTTCCCGAGGCCTACCGCCGGCATGCCGGGCTCTCCCTCCCGCCGCGGATGGGCGGCGTGGTCATCGCCGAACGGCACGCCGCCTCGGGGACGGAGCACGCACGCATGCTGCACAAGCAGGACGCCGGCTGCGAGTTCTTCGTCTCCCAGGTCTGCTACGACCTGGACCACACCCGCAACCTGCTCTCCGACTACACCCACATCTGCCGCGACCAGGGCCTGGACCCGAAGCCGGTGGTGCTGACCCTGGCCCCGTGCGGGTCGGTGAAGACCCTGGAGTTCATGACCTGGCTCGGCATCGAGGTCCCGCGATGGCTGCAGGCCGAGATCACCCGCGGCGACCCCCTCGCCGCGTCGTACGAGCAGTGCCTCCTCAACGCCCGGGCCCTGATCGCGTACTGCCGCCGCCTCGGCCTGCCTTTCGGGATCAACGTCGAGAGCCTCACCAACCGCAAACTGGAGATCGACGCCTCCATCGACCTCGTCCGGGAAATTCGCGACCTGCTGGGCTGAATCATCGTCAGGTCGGCAAGCGGTCGTCGCCTGCATCAGTGAGAACTTTCCATCCTGAAGTCGCGGGTGAGAGGGCTCGTTTGAGAGCGAGGAGGTGTGATTCGGCTGGCAGACGGCCGTGATCACTAGCCTTGATCGTCTGTCAGCGGGTCCTCCGATGTTGGTGGGTGGGACGGGCCGTCGTAAGGTGCAGAGAAGCTGGAGCACCGTGCCGCCGGCTGTCGGGATGTCCCAGGCATGGGCGGCGACCAGGTCACCGATCGCCGCGCCGACACCGACCGGGTCCCGGCCGTCGCGCAGCGCGTGTAGTCGGATCCGCCGCGCCAACGGGCGGTTCGGCACGCCCCGCACCGCCACCTTGCGCCCGGACACCGGTGTCCGCTCTCGTCTCTCCCGCCACCGATGCGACAGCGCCAGGTTCGTTCTGATCAGCGTCGTTCCAAAGTCGCGTCGTCCGGATGTCATGTCCCGCCCTTTCCGTGCTGCACGAAGCCGTATTCGTCCGCGCGGGACGGGATGATGGGCACATGACGACGTATCTACGAAGAGCCCTGCCGCTGCTTCTACTGCCGCTGGCGGTGACGCTGTCGGCGTGCGGGGAGGAGACGGTGGACCGCTCCGAACTGGAGTCCCGGGCCCGGGCGCTGGGCACCGAGCCGGAGATGGTGTACGTGACCGACGTACCCGGCTACACCCTCGCGTCGCAGTCCGTGAGCGTGATCGGCGACCACGGGTTGGGAGGCGCCTACACCAAGCCCGGCGGCGGGACGATCGAACTACGGGTGGACGAGCGCAGGAACGACCCCGGCGACTGCGCGAAGTCCGGCCTCGACCAGGCCGGGGGCGAGAAGCAGACGTGCGAGCGGGACGGCGAGAGCTGGTACCTCGCCTCGAAGTCCGTCCATGAGTATGTGCGCGAGGACGGCGGACGAGTCATCCGGCTGCGCGCCGACCGGGAGAGCGTCACCCGCGACACCCTCCGCAAGGCCGCGGAAGGCGTCCATCAGGCCGACGACGGGGAGCTGGCCGATGTCCTGCCGGAGGGCGCGGGCGACAGCGGCGGGCAGGTCGGCACCGAGCGCGGCGATCTGCCGAAGACCGGCGACGGCGCGCCCCAGGACCCGGCCGGTATGACCGAGGGGACCAGCGGCTGAGGGCCGGAGGCAGGAGTGCCCCCTGGAGCCGGACACCGGTCTTCCGCTGCGCGTCCGGCGCCGTTTGCGCCGTGCTCGGTTCCCGGACTTGGAACGCTCAACCCCTCGACCCACCTGGTGAACGGCTTAACGGCGGTGTCGCGGTCGTTGATGCTGCCGGCCGGTTCGTTGAGCCGAGCCGGTGTGCTGAGGACCAGGACGAGACCCGCGTCTGCCCCGGCTCCCCCGGCGCGCCCCGTCCAGCCATCCCCCAGTCCGCCCGCGCGGCTTCACCCAGGGCAGAACGCCGCTCCCTTCCCCCCGCGACCCGGATCCCTAGGCTGAAGGGGTGAGCACTCATGCGCCGAACGAAGCCCGCGTCATCCCCCTGCGCCCGCAGACCTCGCCCCCCGGTTCCGGTGGGACGACCCGCGCCCCGCAGCGACCGGCGGGAGCCCCACAGACACCCGCGCCGAGGGAACCCCTGTGGCGCGACGTCGTCGGCGATGTGCTGCGGCGCGAGCGGCTCGCCCAGGAGCGCACGCTGAAGGACGTCGCGGAGGCGGCCCGGATCTCGATGCCGTACCTGTCGGAGCTCGAGCGCGGCCGCAAGGAGGCCTCCTCCGAGGTGCTCGCGGCCGCCGCCCAGGCCCTCGGGCTCGGCCTTTCCGACCTGCTCTCGCTCGCCCAGGACGAGCTGGTCCGGTACGCCCGGAGCCGGGTGGGCCGGGGCCGCACGTCGCCCACGGCGCAGTACGACGGCCTCTGCCTCGCCGCCTGACCGAACGACGGCCGGTACGGCGGGGCGCACCACCGCCGTACCGGCCGGCTCGTCGGCCTTCGGCCACGGCCGCGCGGGGTCAGACGAACGCGAGCCGTCGGCACAGCACCTCGTCGGCGAGCCCGTAGGCGACGGCCTCCTCGGCGGTGAGCACCTTGTCCCGGTCCATGTCCGCGCGCAGCGTCGCCACGTCGTGGTGTGTGTGCCGGGACAGGACCTCCTCCACCTGCGAGCGGATGCGGGCCATCTCCTTGGCCGCGAGGCTGAGGTCGGAGACCGTCCCCTGCCGGCCGTCGCTGGCCGGCTGGCCGAGCAGCACCCGCGCGTGCTGGAGCACGAACCGTCGCCCGGGATCCCCGCCGGCCAGCAGCACCGCCGCCGTCGACGCCGCCTGACCGACGCAGAACGTGGAGATCGGCGCCTGCACGAACGTCATCGTGTCGTAGATCGCCATCAGCGAAGTGAACGATCCACCGGGCGAGTTGAGATAGATCGAGATCTCGAGCTCCGGGTTCGCCGACTCCAGATGCAGGAGTTGCGCGATGACCACATTGGCGACCCCGTCGTCGATCTCGGTGCCGAGGAAGATGATCCGCTCGTTCAGCAGCCGGCTGAAGACGTCGTAGGACCGCTCACCCTGTGCGGTCCGCTCGATGACGTAGGGAACCGTGTACGACCCCATGTCACAACCCCATCCGTCGGCGCGACGCGGCCGGGCGGATGTCGGCGAGCGACTCCACCACCCGGTCCACGATCCCGTACTCCCTGGCCTGCTCGGCCGTGAACCAGCGGTCCCGGTCGCCGTCCCGCGCGATCGTCTCCTCGCTCTGCCCGGTGTGCTCGGCGGTGATCCGCTCGACGGCCTTCTTGGTGAACTGGAGGTTCTCCGCCTGGATCTCGATGTCCGCGGCGGTGCCGCCGATGCCCGCTGAGGGCTGGTGCATCATGATCCGCGCGTTCGGCAGCGCGAACCGCTTGCCGGGCGCCCCCACGGTGAGCAGGAACTGGCCCATACTGGCGGCGAACCCCATCGCCAGCGTCGAGACGTCGTTCGGGATGAGCCGCAGGGTGTCGTAGATGGCGAGACCCGCGGTGACCGACCCGCCGGGGCTGTTGATGTACAGGCTGATGTCGGTGCGCGGGTCCTCCGCCGACAGCAGCAACAACTGCGCGCACACCCGGTTGGCCGACACGTCGTCGACCTGTGTGCCGAGGAGGACGATCCGCTGGGCGAGCAGTTGTGCCGCGAGATGGTCGTCGAAGCGGCTGGGCGGTGTGTCGCCCTCCTCCGCGCGGGGCGGGAGAGTGGTGAGTGGAGTCATCTGGTCTCCTTGTCGAGGCAGGAATCCCGTCGACTCCACTCTTGACCTCGGGAGGTCCCCGGACGCGGTTTCTCTGCCCACCGCAGATTCGCCACGGGCAGAGATGACGGCTCAGCCCTTCTCGCGCAGCTGCCGGAAGAACGCCCGCCGGTCAGCCGGCGCAGCGTCACGAGGGGCGCAGGGCCGACCCTCGACCCGCGCTGGGACCGGCCCCGGAGACGGTCAGCGTGTGGCGAGGAGTTCCAGCGTGTCGATCACGCGGTTGGAGAAGCCCCACTCGTTGTCGTACCAGGCGACCACCTTGACGTGGCGGCCATCGACGCGGGTGAGGGCCGAGTCGAAGATCGACGAGGCGGGATTGCCGGTGATGTCGGACGACACGAGCGGGTCGTCGGAGTACTCGAGGATGCCGACGAGCGGCCCCTCCGCCGCGGCGGCACGGTATGCGGCCAGCACGTCGTCGCGGGTCACGTCGCGGGCAACGGTGGTGTTGAGTTCGACGATCGAGCCGACCGGCACCGGTACGCGGATCGAGTCGCCCGACAGTTTGCCGTCGAGATTGGGCAGCACGAGGCCAATGGCCTTGGCGGCGCCCGTCGTGGTCGGCACGATGTTGACGGCGGCGGCGCGGGCGCGGCGGGCGTCGCGGTGCGGGCCGTCCTGCAGGTTCTGCTCCTGTGTGTAGGCGTGCACGGTGGTCATGAAGCCGTGCTCGATGCCGGCGAGTTCGTCGAGGACCGCGGCAAGCGGCGCGAGCGCGTTAGTCGTGCACGAGGCGTTCGAGACGATCGTGTGCACGGCCGGGTCGTACGCGTCGGTGTTGACCCCGTATGCAAGCGTGACGTCGGCGCCGTCCGAGGGCGCGCTGACGAGCACCTTCTTCGCACCCGCGTCGAGGTGGGCCCGGGCGGCCTTGGCGGACGTGAAGCGGCCGGTCGCCTCCAGCACGATGTCGACGCCGAGCTCGGCCCACGGCAGTTGCGCCGGTTCGCGCTCGGCGAGCACCGTGATGCGGCGGCCGTCGACGACGAGGGTGTCGCCGTCGGCGGTCACCGGACGGCCGAGCCGTCCGGCCGTCGTGTCGTAGGCGAGCAGCCGGGCGAGTGTGGCCGGCTCGGTGAGGTCGTTGACAGCGACGATCTCGAGGTCGCTGTCGCGTTCGAGCAAAGCGCGCAGCACGTTTCGTCCGATGCGGCCGAAACCGTTGACGGCGATGCGAGTCATGAGTGGGTGTCCCTTCGGTTCGCCACCAGCCTCGCGTGCGGGATCCGGCCGTGACTGTGGCGTGAGCGCCATGGTTCGCAAGGATCGCGCCAGACCGGGCGGCGGTTACTCGCCCCGGGTGAAGGTCCGCCGGTACTCGCTCGGCGTGGTACCGAGGATGTGCTGGAAGTGCATGCGCAGATTCGCGCCGGTACCGAGACCGACGTCGTTCGCGATCTGCTCGACACTGCGCTCCGAACGCTCGAGCAGCTCACGGGCCAGGTCGATACGGGCGCGCATGACCCATTGCATCGGCGTGTACCCGGTGTCCTCGACGAAGCGCCGTGAGAACGTGCGCGGCGAGACCGCCGCGTGCCGGGCGAGGGCTTCGAGGCTGAGGGGTTCGTCGAGCCGGTGCAGGGCCCATTCGCGGGTGGCGGCGAACCGTTCACCGAGCGGCTCGGGCACGCTGCGCGGCACGTACTGCGCCTGGCCGCCGCTGCGGTAGGGGGCCGCGACCAGGCGCCGGGCAGTATGGTTCGACGCGGCCACGCCGAGGTCACCTCGCAGGATGTGCAGGCACAGGTCGATGCCCGAGGCGGCGCCGGCCGACGTCAGTACGCTGCCCTCGTCGACGAACAGAACGTTTTCGTCGACCCGGACGAGCGGATGCTTCGCCGTGAGCGCCCGCGTGTAGTGCCAGTGCGTCGTGGCGCGCTTGCCGTCGAGCAGGCCCGTGGCGGCGAGCGCGAAGGCGCCCGTCGAGATGGCAGCGAGCCGTGCACCCCGGTCGTGTGCGGCGATCAGCGCATCGACGACGGCGTGTGGCGGGTCGTCGCGGTCCGGGAAGCGGTAGCCGGGGACGAAGATGATGTCGGCCCACGCGAGCGCGTCGAGGCCATGGGCGACGTGGTACGCCAGACCGTCACCGCCGGTCACGAGCCCGGGTGCCGCACCGCACACCCGCACCTCGTACGGCATGCTGGCGCGGGTCGTGAACACCTGTGCGGGAATGCCCACATCGAGCGGCTTCGCACCCTCGAGCACAAGGACGGCGACTCGACGCAGGCGGGAAGACGACACGGGAATCAGGGTACGAGGTCGTCCGGTACGGCGTCGTCTTCGCCGTTCCATGCCGCTGGCCCCGTGTCGTCCGTCGTCTGGGTCACGTCCGTGGACGTGACCGATGCCGCGGCCCTTGGGGCGCCTGTCGGATTTCTGAGCACGCTCGCCGGCGACTTTCGACACCCGGCGCTTCTCTTCGACAGGCAACAGCTCCTCGTCCTCGCCAAGCAGCTCATCGATGCAGTCCTCCGGCGAGATGACTCCGGCCGCTCCAGCGCCGGACGCAGCAGGTCAGGCTGGGCTCCGACGGGGCATTGCCGATTTCTCCCTCCGCACACGACGTGGGGCTGGTGGAGTACAGAGAACCCGGTGCTGTGCCCCCACAGCGGTCAGCAACCTGTCACGGAGGCGACAGCCGGAGCCTCGGCGTCCACATCCGTGGGCCTGCCGGGCAGTTCGCGCATCGTGCGCAGCGGCGAGAGCCGAGGCCTTGGAGCGCGACACCGACCGCGAACCGCCAGTCGGACTGGAACATCGGCAGCGCCAGCATCCACAACAGGCCGCTCACGGTCACCGACAGGAACATCGCGGGGCCCTGCCCGAGCCGGGCGGCGATCCTTGTGGTGAGCAGGCTGCCGAGCAGGCCGCCCACCGCCTCCGCGGTGAAGACCAGACCACACAGGAACGGCGACAGCCCCAACTCGCCGTTGAGCAGCACCAGCAGCATCGACGCGCCGATCACGGCGGCCAGGTTGGAGATCGCGGCGGTCAGGGTGATCGCCCGCAGCAGCGGGTTGTTGAAGACGAACCGCAGGCCCTCGGCGATCTCGGACCGCAGGCTCGCCTCGGGGTGGACCTCGGGTTTGGTCTCGCTGCTGCGGATCCGCGACAGGAAGAGCGCCGAGGCCACGAAGCCGACCGCGTCGACGACGATCGCAACCGGCGCCGTCAGCGCCCCGACCAGCACACCGCCCAGGCCCGGCCCGCCGACCTGGGCGATGTTGCGGGTGGCCTCCAGCTTGACGTTGGCCTCCAGCAGCTGGTCGTCCTCGACGAGATGCGGCAGATAGCTCTGGTAGGCCACATCGAAAAAGACGGTGCACACCGAAATGCCGAAGGCGGCGACGTACAGCTGGCCCATCGTCAGGGCGTCCAGTCAGTACGCGACCGGGATCGAGCCCAGCAGGACGGCCCGGGCCAGGACGCAGGCGATCATCACCGGACGGCGGCGGACGCGGTCCCCCCAGGCGCCGACGGGCAGGCCGATGACCCAGGAAGGCCAGGTAGTCGAAGACGACCAGCAGACCCGTCTCGAACGGCGTGGCGTCCAGCGGACCGATGGCCACCAGCGGAAGGGCGACGAGCGTCACGGCGGCACCGGCCTGGCTGACCGAGTCCGCGGTCCAGAATCTGCGGAAGTCGGGGTGGAAGAAGAGGCTGGAGCGGGACGGCTTGAAGCCGGGCAACCGGGAAGGCGCCATGATGGGAAGGATCACCAGCGTGGTGCCGCGGCCGCCATTGTTTTAGTCTGGGCGAAAACATCGGCGACCGGCGGGGGAGACGCGGCATGGGTGCGGTGCGGTTCGGCGTGGACGACATCGCCAACGTCAGGTTCGCGATGTCACCGCTGTGGGAGACGGTCGCCAGCTACCAGGCGGCCCTTGACCCGGGCCTGCACGTGGTCCATCTGCCGTGGATCCGCTCGGCGTTGACCCTGCTGCGGGACGCGGATCTGGCCGAGCGGACCGCGCCCCTGAAGTCGCTGGCCCGCACGCCACCGCCGCGCTGCCCGCTCGCCGAGATCGAGGAGGAACTGGCCTTCCTGTCCCCGGCTCCCGGGCTCGCGGACGCGGTACGGGCTTGGTGGGGGGCCGCGGTCCAGCCGTACTGGCCGCGGATCCGTGCGGTGCTGGAGGCGGACATCGCCTACCGGACCAGGCAGTTGGCGGAGGACGGCATCCGGCAGGTCTTCGCCGGCCTGAACCCGCAACTGACCTGGTCCGGGGACACCCTGCTCTCGCCGGACCTGCCCGAGTCCGCCCCCGGTCTGGGCGGCGCCGGGATCACCCTGGCACCCACGGCGTTCGCGGTCCGCTGCCACTTCCTCACCGAGGACGGCCCGGCCCAGCCCGCCCTGGTCTACCCCACCCGCGCCGTCGGCACCCTGTGGGAGCGCCGGGACCCGACCGGCGACAGCCTGGCCCGGCTCCTGGGCCGCAGCCGGGCCCAGCTGCTGACCTACACCAGCTCGCCGGCCACCACGACCCAGCTGGCCGCCCGCACCGGCCTGAGCTTGGGCGCGGTCTCCCAGCACCTCACGGTCCTGCGGGAGGCCGGCCTGGTGACCAGCCACCGCTACCGGCGCGAGGTCAACTACGCGGCCAGCGACCTCGGGGTCGCCCTTCTCGAACGCGGCTGAGAACCCCGTCGCTCCCCTACGGTTCGATTCCCCGGACCGGCCCCGAGCGGTGGAGCCAGGTATCGCGAATGGCACTGTCCTGTCCGTTGCGGTGGTTGCCGGCGTCCTCGGCAACGGGGATTGCGCCGAAGAGCGCGGAGAATCCAAACTCGCCGAGTTGGCAGCATCGACTGGTCACCCCGGGGACGCTGCCGGCCTGGCCCAAGGCGAACTGCGCCGACTTGGTCATCAGGTCGCCGCCGCCACCAGCCGCGGAGTCCGTGGTTCGAAGTGGACGGTGTCAGGCACTACCGCACCAACGGAAAACCGATTATCACGTATCTGCGACGAAGATACATGCTGTCCGGGAGCTCGAGCTCCACGGCTCCGACGTGCTGCGCTTCCGGCAAGGTGCTGTGAGCCGGAAACAAACACTCCAGACACGAGGAGGTGTCTGCGATGACGCCGATGCCGCTACTGCCGGTCGACAAGCTGGTGTCGCGGCTGCGTGACGCGACTGGGGTCGATCTCGCCTTCGGTGGCGCGGTTGGCACGGGGGTGCACGCGTTCGCGATCAACCAGACCAGCGGAACCGAGACTCCTGCGCTGAACAATCTGCTCATTCGTGAGGGACTGGGGTTGGGCGGCAAGGCGATGAGCCTGCGCCGTCCGGTGGCGGTGCGGGACTACCACAAGGCCGGTGGCATCACTCATCAGTACGACCGGGCGGTGGAGGCTGAGCGGTTGTGTGCGGTGTTCGCGATTCCGGTCGTGGTCGGGCGCACCACCCGTGCCGTCGTCTACGGCGGGCTGCGCCGGCCTGGTGTCGTCGGCGGGCGCGTCCTCGACAGCGCCGTCCGGACGGTCACCGCAGTCGCGCGCGACGCGGAGGTCGCTGAGGAGGTCGAGCGGAGGCTGGCGGAACAGCAACGCGAACGCGAGCAGCCCGCGACCCGCCCTGTGGCGGTGCACAAACTTGAGCAGCGTCTGCGCGAGGCACAGGCCGAGATCGACGTGATCGCCCAGCAGGTGGCTGATCCGGCTGTCCGCGCGCGGCTCGAAACGCTCAGCCGTGGACTATGCGCACCCCTGGCCCAGCAGGCGAAGTCCCCGCTGTCGCCGCGTGAGATCGACGTGCTCGTGCAGGTCGCCGCAGGCTACACCAATCGCGAGGTGGCCGACCGGCTGCATCTGCTGCCCACCACTGTCAAGGCCTACCTTCAGTCGGCGATGCGCAAGCTGGGCACCGCGAACCGCGTCGCCACCGTGGGCCAGGCGCGCAAGCTCGGCATCCTGCCCTAGAAACGACCGACCTCACCGTCACGATCACCTGCCGATTGCCCGTTAACAGGGCACGCTCCCAGCGGCTACCTCCTTATGGAGGTATTCGCTGGTCACAGGCGTGGGGAGGATGAACGCATGGTTGCTGTGCCGAGTTACTCTTCGGGTGTCTCCGAGGTGCCGCTGTTGGGTGACACGATCGGGGCCAATTTCGATCGAACCGTGCAGGCGTTCGGGGAGCGCGACGCGCTGGTGGACCGGTTCACCGGCCGCCGCTGGACCTACACCGAGTTGGCCGCGGAGGTGACCGCGCTCGCGCTCGGGCTGCGCGGGATGGGGGTGCGCAAGGGTGATCGGGTCGGGATCTGGGCCCCGAACTGTGCGGAGTGGACGTTCACGCAGTACGCGACGGCGAAGATCGGCGCGATTCTGGTGAACGTCAATCCGGCGTACCGCTCGCACGAGTTGGAGTTTGTGCTGAATCAGGCGGGGATCAGCGTTCTCATCGCCGCGGCGCATGTCAAGACGTCGGACTACTCGGGAATGATCGAGGAGGTCCGGCCGCGTTGCCGGGCGCTGCGAGAGGTCGTGCTTCTCGGCAGCGACGGGTGGAACAGGCTGATGGAGACCGGCCGCAACGCCGATCCGGCGCCGCTGTCGGAGATCCAGCTGTCCGCGGATGATCCGATCAATATTCAGTACACGTCGGGGACGACGGGGTTTCCGAAGGGTGCGACCCTGTCGCACCACAACATTTTGAACAACGGGTTTTTCGTCGGCGAATTGTGCCATTACACGGAGGCGGACCGGGTGTGTATCCCGGTGCCGTTCTATCACTGTTTCGGGATGGTGATGGGGAATCTGGCGGCCACCTCGCATGGGGCGTGCATGGTGATCCCGGCGCCGTCGTTCGAGCCCAAGGCCACGCTCGAGGCGGTGGCGAACGAGGGGTGCACCTCGTTGTACGGGGTGCCGACGATGTTCATCGCGGAGCTGGCGCACCCGGATTTCGAGAGCTTTGACTTGTCGAGTCTGCGAACGGGGATCATGGCCGGTTCGCCGTGTCCGGTGGAGGTGATGAAGCTGGTCATCGAGCGGATGGGGATGGCGGAGGTGTCGATTTGCTACGGGATGACCGAGACCTCGCCGGTGTCCACCCAGACCCGCGCGGACGACAGCATCGAGCGGCGGGTGTCCACGGTCGGACGGGTTGGACCGCACCTGGAAGTCAAGGTGGTCGACCCGGAGACCGGGCTGACCGTGCCGCGCGGTGTGCCGGGGGAGCTGTGCACGCGCGGCTATTCGGTGATGCTCGGGTACTGGGAACAGCCCGATAAAACGGCGGAGGCGATCGACCGGGCGCGGTGGATGCACACCGGGGATTTGGCGGTGATGGATAGCGAGGGGTATCTCAACATCACTGGGCGGATCAAGGACATGGTGATCCGCGGCGGGGAGAACATCTATCCGCGTGAGATCGAGGAATTCCTCTACACCCATCCCGACATCCTCGATGCCCAGGTCATCGGCGTTCCCGACGAGCGCTACGGCGAGGAGCTGATGGCGTGGGTCCGGATGCGGGAGGGCGCCACCGCGCTGACCACCGAATCCCTGCGCGAGTTCTGCACCGGCAAACTCGCCCACTACAAAATCCCCCGCTACGTCCACATCGTCGACGAATTCCCGATGACCGTCACCGGCAAAATCCGCAAGGTCGAAATGCGACAGCGGGCGATTCCCTTGTTGGGACTGGAAAACGCGGCCGCCGCCAAACATGCTTAGAGCTCGTGACACGATCTTGTTGAGGTGTGCTGGTGGGGGCCCGCCCATACCGGCCACGGTCATCGCCCACACGAACCCCTGCGACCAGGCTCGCGACGAAGCCGTGGTCGCCGTCACCGTGCACCGTCGGCGGAGCCGATCCGGCCGGACGCGCCGGTTACGAAGTCCTGTTTCGGGGGGCGGACGCCGCGGAAACCGTTGAGGTCGGTCGCGCAGTAGCCGGGGCAGGCGGCGTTGATCAGGATGTTCGTGTCGCGCAGCTCCCTGGCGTACTGCACGGTGACGGCGTTGAGGAACGTCTTCGACGGCGCGTAAGCGACGGCGATCGGGCCAGTTTCGGCGTCGGGGGTGGTCTGCAGGGTGAGTGAGCCGACGCTGCTGGACATGTTCACGATCCGCGGCGACGCCGAGCGCCGCAGCAACGGCAGCATCACGTTGGTGACGCGGATGACGCCGATCACGTTGGTCTCCACGGCCGCCTGCACTGTCGCGGGGTCGACCGTGGTGGGCATCTGTGGCGCGCTGCCGGTGATCCCGGCGTTGTTGACGAGCACGTCGAGGCGTCCGGCGCGCTCCTCCATCAGCCCGGCGGCGGCGGCCACGCTCGCGTCGTCGGTCACGTCGAGCGGTACGCCGAACGCGTCGATGCCGGCCGCCCGCAGCTTCGCCACAGCGGCCTCGCGCCGCTCCTCGTTCCGGGCGCCGACCCCGACCCTTAAGCCGAGGGCGCCCAGGCCGGCCGCGATCTCGTACCCGATGCCCTTGTTCGCGCCGGTCACCAGCGCAATCGTCTGTTCACTCATACGGCCAATCCTGTCGGGGCCGGCGGGAGCCGGCCAACACCGATTGGGGTGGGCAGCGATACCGCACGGGTATCGATCCCCGGGGGGTCGAATACCATGACGGCATGGAGGCGCGGGAGTTGCGGTACTTCGTCGCCGTCGCCGAGGAGCTGCATTTCGGAAGGGCCGCGCAGCGGCTCGGGATCGCGCAACCCCCGCTGTCGCGGGCGGTCCGCCAGCTCGAACGGCGCCTTGGGGCGGCGCTGCTGGAACGCACCAGCCGTGCGGTCACCCTGACCGATGCCGGGCGGGTGCTCCTGCGAGAGGCCCGGGCGGCGCTGGACGCGGTAGAGGCCGCCGAGCGTCGCACCCGCCGCGCTGCCCTCGCCGCGACCGGCCGCGCCGGCGTCGTCCTGGCCGCGAAAGCCGGCGCGTCCAGCGAAGAGCTCTGCACGGAGACAGGTCGTGATTCTGCCGGCCGGACATCCCCTCACCAGCCGGACACACGTGCAGACGGCCGAAGTCACCGAGCTGCCCGGCCTGCCGATGCCACGCTGGCCCCGCCGAGACGGTACGTACCCGGATGGCCCCGGCCCGCAGGTTCGGGACCATGCGCAGTTGCTCCAGCTGATCGCGCTCGACCGCGCTTGCTGGATCGCGCCGGAGTCGTGCCGAGCCCATCTGCGCGAAGATCTCGCCGCCGTGCCGGTTCTGGACGCGCCCACGGTCACGACGGTCATCGCATGGCCACCGCATAGCCGGTCACGAGCCGTTGCTGGCCTCGTCCATACCGCGACACGTCTCTGAAAGCTCGTGGCCCGCTATCGAGCCCGAGACACGCCAGGGCAAGCCCGCCGCTGTTGGCCAACGCGTCGACGTCGCCGGGCCGATCCGCGCGTTCCTGGACCTGGTGTTCCGGGCTCGCGGCCGATGGCGATATCGACCCGAATGACGATCTTGAGGAACTGTTCGGGTACGGCCGTTACCTCACCTGCGGCAACAACTCCATCTTCCTGTGATCAGGTCCGTGTCTGTCGCACACTCCATCCACCCAGGTCATGCGGCATGTCGGCGGCCCGACTTGTCAGCGTGAGGGCACCGGCGCGGTACGGGACCTCCCGCCCGGCGCCGGGCCGGTCATGCGTCGACGAGGCGGCGCA
Source organism: Streptomyces sp. ME19-01-6 (assembly GCF_033793745.1). NCBI lineage: Bacteria > Bacillati > Actinomycetota > Actinomycetes > Kitasatosporales > Streptomycetaceae > Streptomyces > Streptomyces sp. ME19-01-6. Next base: position 580,790 of record NZ_JARAXF010000002.1, read on the forward strand.
GCGCATGACCGGCTTCCGCGTGCTCCAGCAGGTAGAAGTGGCCTCCGGGGAAGGCCCGCAGATTTGGCGATCGCGGTAAGTCCTGTGCCCACAACCGGGCTTCGTGTGCGGACGCCTCGTCGTCATCCGCGCCGTACCAGACGTGGTACGCCGCATCGGTGTGTCGGCCGCCGTGGCCGGCCTGTCCGGGGTAGGTGTCGATCAGCTGCATGTCGTGGCCGAGGGCGGTCACCGCGAGGTCCAGCAGCCGGGGTTGGGTGAACACCTCGGGCGGGCAGCCGCCGTACCGGTCCATGTCGTGGGTCAGCTCCGCCCGCGAGCGGGTGGTGAACGCCGCCGGCGGAAACGTCGCGAGTTCTCTCGTCGTCGCGGGCGAGCGGGATCCGGACAGCACGAGCGCGGTCACCCGCCGCCGGCGGTCGTTCGGCAGGGTCTCGACGAGCGCGTGGGCCATCAGCGCCCCCATACTGTGGCCGAAGACGACGGTCGGCCGGTCGAGCAGTTCCTCGAACCCCGGCCTGAGCCGGGCCACCGCTTCGGCGAAGGTGTTGGCCGGATTTGTACGGTCGTGGAGTTCGAGGAGGACCACGGCACAGGTGTCCGGCAGGGCGCGGGCCAGCGGCAGCATCGAGGTGGCCGACCCGCCCGCGTAGTGCAGAAGCACTGCGCGGCGCGGAGCGTCGGCCGCGCCCAGCACCAGGTGCGGGGGCGTCGGGCGCGCGGTCATTCGGGGGCTCCGTCGCTGTCGAGAACCGCCCGCAGGACTCGGCCGATCCGGTGCAGTGGTGCCCGGTCAAGCATCTGATGGTGTTCGCAGTCGATCGGATGTGTGCTGATCGTGCCCGTGACGTGGGGCCGCCAGCGGTCCGCGATCGGGGTCCCCTCGGCGTGGCCGCGAACGGCGGGAAGGAGCAGCATGTCGCCGTCGAAGATGCCCGGAGTATGCGATGTGAACAGTTCGGCGAAGTTCCGGGCGACCTGCACCAGCCTCCGGGACCGCTCCCCCAGCAGGGCGACCATCGGGTTGTCGTGCTCACGCAGCAGCGCTTCCGCCTGCTCCGCCGTCAGTCCGTCCGGCAACTCGTCGGGCAGGCCGCCGACGGTCTCCACCAGCGAACGCATGATCGTCGCCTGATCGGGCAATTGGGCCACCAGCCCAGCCGCAGGTGCCGTGTCCAGCACGGCCAACAGCTCCACTTCCTCACCCGATTCACGCAGCATCGTGGCGACGGCATGCGCGACGAGCCCGCCGAAGGACCAGCCGACAAGCCGGTACGGGCCCGGCGCGACCTTCTGGATCCTGGCCAGGTAGTCCGCGGCGATCTCGGTCACGGATTGCGGCAGCGGGCCCTCGTCGCTGTAGCCGGTGGCCTGCAACGCGTGGACCGGAACGGTGGGCGGCAGCTCCCGGATCAAGCCCGCGTACCGCCAGCCGAGCCCGCTCGCCGGGGGGAAGCAGAACACGGGTGCCGCCCCTCCGGTGGCGCGCAGTGGCAGCACCACATCGAACGCCGCGTCCTGCGTGACCTGGCCGCCCAGGACGTGCCGGGCGGCGAATCCAGCGACCGTGGGGGTGAGGAACAGGTCCCTGATGGTCGGCTGCCCGCCGAGCCGGCGCCGGATCCGGCCGATCAGCCGCATCGCGAGCAGTGAGTCGCCGCCCAGGTCGAAGAAGTCGTCGCGGGTGCCGATCTCGGGCACCCCCAGCACCTCGCGGTACAGCTCGCACAGGACCTCTTCGACGCGGTTGGCCGGCGCGACGTGGGAGGGGTGGGCAGGGGTCACGGTGTGGAGGGCGGCTCGGTCGACCTTGCCGTTGGCTGTCACCGGCAGGGAGTCACGGACCATGACGACTGCCGGGACGAGATACGCCGGGAGCAGAGTCTCGGCGAATCGGATCAATTCGGCGGCGTTGGGGTGGTGGCCGGCGGACGGGACGACATGGGCAGCCAAACGCGGGCCTGCCGCGTCCGAACCCGAGACCACCACGACGCAGTGTGCCACTGCGGGATGTGTGCCCAGAGCCGACTCGACTTCGCCCGGCTCGACCCGGAACCCTCGGATCTTGACCTGTGCGTCGGCTCGGCCGACGAACTCGAGCGCACCGTCCGAGCCGAGCCGCGCCAGGTCGCCGGTGCGGTACGCGCGCCCGCCGGAGCCGCCCGGATCGGCGATGTACCGCGTCGCGGTGAGAGCCGGCTGTGCCGCATAACCCCGGCCGACTCCCTCGCCCGCGACGTATACCTCCCCGACGGTTCCCTCGGGTACCGGTCGCAAGGCGTCGTCCAGCAGGTGGATTCGGGCGCCGGGCAACGGCAGTCCGATGGGGACGGCCTCGCCGACGGCGTCGGCGGCGCGCATCCGGTGGGCTGTGGCGAACACCGTGGTCTCGGTCAGGCCGTATCCGTTCACCAGGGACAGATGGGGATGTCGACGCAGGACATCCCGCGCGGTCGCGGGCGGAACGACATCGCCCCCGGTCCACACCTCGCGCATTCCGGCGAAGCACGAGGGCTCGTCCTCGGCGAGCATGCGGAACAGCCCGGCGGTCAACCAGGCCCAGGTCACCCGCTCGTCGTGAATGACGCGCGTGATGGTGGCCATGTCCAGGTCACCGGGTGGTGCGAGCACCAGAGTGCCGCCGCCCAGCAGGGTGGTCCAGATCTCCAAGGTGGACGCGTCGAAGGCCAGGGGGCTGTGCACGAGCACTCGTCGCGGTGTGCGAAAGCTGTCCTCGCCGGCAAGCCAGGCGATCTCCCGCCGAGACACGGCCACACCCTTGGGGCGCCCGGTGGAGCCGGACGTGTACATGATGTAGGCCAGGGTCCGCGGCGATGGCACGGGCGGGATGTCGATGCCGCCGGGCGGGGGGACCGCGCCCGGGTCGAGGATCGGAATCCCGAACTCTGCCGCCCTTTCACCGTCGGACAGCAGCAGAGCGGCTCCGGACTCGGCGATGACGGTCCGTATCCGCGCCGCTGGGAACCGCCGGTCGAGCGGCACATACGCGGCGCCCGCCTTCAGCACACCGAGCAGGGCGGCAATCATCCCGGGCGAGCGGTCGAGCAGCAGGGCCACGGCGGATTCGACGCCGACCCCCGCCGCGACGAGTGCCTGTGCCAGCCGGTCGGACCACGCGTCGAGCTGCGCGTAGGAGACGGTCCGCCCGTGGCCGACCACAGCAGGGGCGTCCGGGTTCTTGGACACATGCTCGGTGAACACGGCGATCGGGTCGCGATCCGGTGCGATCACGGCTGGAGCGGGGATCAGGTCGTGACTGTGGTCCTGGTAGCCGGCGACCCGTTCAACAGACTGGTCGGGATCGGCCGCCATCGACTCCAGCGCGTCGCAGACCCAGGTCATGATCTGTTCCGCTCGAGCCGGGGGGATCAGGTCCGCGCGGTGAACCAGCCGTAGCCCCATCCTGTCGTGGGTGGCGGCAGCGACCAGGCCGAGCGGATAGTGCAGCCCATCCCTGGCCTGCTCCAGCCGGACCGGAGCCTCGGCCGCTCCCACCCGGACCGCGTCCTCGCCGACCGGGTAGTTCTCGAACGCCACCGCGGTGTCGAACAGTTCGGCGACGCCCACCAGCCGGTGCACGGCGGCGAGCCCGAGGTGGTGTGCTTCGCCGAGGGCCGCCTGCTCGGCCTGGACCCGGCGCAGCAGCTGCGCCACGCTCTCGGCCGGGCGCGGGCACAGCCGGACCGGGACGGTGTTGATGAAGCAGCCGATCATCGTTTCCATGCCCGGGACGGCCGGTTGCCTCCCCGACACCACGCTGCCGAACACGACGTCCCGCCGCCCGGTGAGCCGGCCGAGCACCAGTCCCCACGCCACATGCACCAGGGTGCTCGTCGTCACGCCCAGGCTCCGGGCCCGTTCCCGTACCAGGGTCGCGACCCGTTCGGGCAACTGCCGCCGCAGCTCCTGCCGCGGGCCCTCGGTCCGGCCCTCGCCCGGGGCCACTCGGCAGCTGTCCACCTCTGACAGGGCGGCCCGCCAGCTGCGCTCCGCCGCCTCGCGGTCCTGCCCGGCCAGCCACGACGCGAATTCCCGCAAGGGCGTCACGGCGGGCGGCGGGCCGTCCTTCGGGTCGGCCCGGTAGCCGGTGAAGACCTCGCGCAGGAGCAGCGGCAGCGACCAGCCGTCCAGCAGGATGTGGTGGTTGGTCACGATCAGGCGGTGGTCCCCGTCGGCGAGCCGCACCAGCAGGAACCGGATCAGGGGTGGTTCTGCCGGGTCGAAGCCCGCGCGTCGTTCCGCTTCGGCCAGCGCGGCCAGTGCCGCCTGATCGGCCACCGCGCACTGGCGCCAGGGGACGGGGACCTCACTGGGGATCACCTGAACCGGAGGGCCGTCCGGTGGCTGGACGAACGCCGCACGCAGGGCGTCATGGCGGTCGACGACCGTCTCCACCGCCCGGCGCAGCGCCTCCGGATCAAGGTCGCCGGGCACGGTGAGGACGGTCTGCACCACATACGGATCGTCGGGTTCGCGGTCGGGCCCGTCCAGCAGCGCGTGGAAGAGCAGGCCCTCCTGCAGGGGCGCGACCGGCAGGACGTCTGCCGGCGCCGGCCACCTCTCCTCGATCCAGTCCAGCTGCCGCTGGTCGAGTTCGACGAGGGGGAAGTCCGAGGGGGTCCGGGTGGCGGTCGCGCCGCGCGCATGCCGGACGATGCCTGCAAGGGCTTCGAACCACAGGTCGGCCAACTCCGCGACGTCCCGCTCGGCCAGCAAGCCCGTCGGCCACGTCCAGTTCGCGAGCAACCGTGGCCCCTGCGGTGTGTCCGCGACCAGGATGTCGAGCGCGATGGTGTGTGCCGCGGCCCGCGTCGCCGCTTCGCGGGCCGGCGTCGCCGCGGGGGCGGATCCGGCCGTGCCGGCGATCCTGCCGAGGTAGTTGACACAGATCTGCGGTGCGCCCGCCCGCGCCAGCAGCGGCATGCTCTGGGGATTGAGGTGGCGCAGAAGGCCGAAGCCGAGCCCGGCGTCGGGAACGGACCGCAACTGCTCCTTGACCCGTTTCACGGCCGTGCCCACCCCGGAGGCACCGCGACGGACGTCCGCCCAGTCCTGCGCCCCCGGGTCGAGAGCCACCGGGTGCAGCGTGGTGAACCAACCGACGGTCCGGGTGAGATCGAGGCCGTCCTGCTCCGCCCGGCCATGCCCCTCCACATCGAGCAGGACCGCGCTCGTCGCCGGGATGCCCCGACGCGTCCGCCACTCGTCGACGGCCAGGGCCACCGCGGTGAGCAACACGTCGTGCACCCGGCCGTGGAACGCCGCGGGGGTCTCGGTGAGCAGCGGAACCGTCGTCTCACCCGGCGCCGTCCGCTGGATCGCCCGGGTGGTGGCGACGGTGTCCTCATCGGGATCGGGCGCCCGGTCGCCCAGCAGCGGGTCGGGGGTCCGCAGTACGTCCGTCCAGTACCGGACCTGGGCGAGCCGCGTACGGTCCGCGGCAGCGGCGACGAGCCATTCCGCCCAGCGCCTGAAGGACGTGCCGACCGGGGCCGGCTCGACCGGCCGGCCCGCCACCAGACCGGCGAAGGCCTGCTCCAGGTCGCCGCTCAGGATCTGCCAGGACACCGCGTCCACGACCAGGTGGTGCGCGGTGAGCGCCAGCAGGCCCGGTGCGCCGGCTTCGCCCGCCAGCCACACCGCACGCAGCATGACACCGGCGTCGGGGTCCAGGCGGTCCCGGGCGCCGGCCACCGAGCCGGCCGCCAGTTCGCGCAGTTCGTCGCCGGACAGACCGGCCGCGTCGACCCTGACGATCACGTCCCGTGCGTCCACGGCACCCGGTTCCCGGATGTCCAGCGCCCACAGTCCCACTTCGGGGTCACGGGACAGGCGCATCCGCAACGCGTCGTGGTGATCGAGGATGGTCTGCAGCGCGGCCGTGACCTGTCCCTGGTCGAGCTCGGGCGGCACCGGAACGACCACGGACTGGTGGAAACCCGCGATGTCCTCGCCGAGCTCGCGCAGCCAGTGCATGATCGGCGTCAGCGGCACCGGACCCACCCCGCGATCGGTCACCCGCTGTGCGGCGGGCCGGCTCGCGGTCCCCACCGCGGCGAGTTCCGCGATCACCGGGTGCTCGAACACATCGCCCGGTTTCAGCGAGAGCCCGGCCCGGCCGGCCCGGGAGACCAGTTGGATGGCCAGGATGCTGTCGCCGCCCAGTTCGAAGAAGTGGCCGTCGGCCGGGACAGCGGGCGAGCCCAGCAGGTCGGCCAGCAGATCGCACAGGATGCGTTCGGATTCGGTGACCGGGGCGCGCCCCGACCCCGAGGCCGCCGTGGCGGCGGGGGCCGGCAGGCTCGCCCGGTCCACCTTGCCGTGGGCGGTGAAGGGCAGGCTCGGCAGCGGCACGAAGGCGGACGGCACCAAGTGGTCCGGGACCCGCTCGGCGAGCCAGGCTCGGAGCGCCGGGACGTCCACACCGTCGGGCTCGGCCACCACGTACGCGGCCAGCCGGGCCCCGGCCGGGGTGAAGTAGGTCGCCGCCGCGGCGGCGCGCACCGCGGGATGGCCGGTGAGGACCTGTTCGAGCTCGCCCAGTTCCACCCGGTGGCCTCTGATCTTCACCTGGCCGTCGGCCCGCCCGATGAACTCGAGCCCGCCGTCCCTGCGCCGGCGGACCAGGTCACCCGTGCGGTACATCCGGGCGCCTGGTTCGCCGAAGGGGTCGGCGACGAACCGGCCGGCGGTCACGGACGGTTCACCGCGATAGCCCCGGGCCAGTCCGCGGCCGGACAGGTAGAGCTCACCGGCCATGCCGGGCAGTACCGGGTGCAGCGCGGGGTCGAGCACATACGCCTTGGTGCCCACGAGCGGTCCGCCCAGGGGCGGCGGACCGTCACCGGTCAGCGCCCCGGTGATGGTCGCGGCAACGGTGCACTCGGTCGGGCCGTAGACGTTCAGGACCCGGCAGGAGGAGGCCCACCGGTGGACGAGGGAGCCCGGCACCGTCTCGCTGCCCAGGGCGAGGACGAAGCCGGCCGGCAGCGCGCCCGGGCGGATGCGGGCCGTGACGGTCGGAGTGAGCGTCGCGTGGGTGACACCGTGCTGCGCCACCAGGTCGGCCAGGTTGGCCGCCGCGGTGATCCGGTCGGTGCCCGGCAGCACCACGGTGGCGCCGGAGGACAGGGTGAAGAGGATGTCTCCGGTGGCCACGTCGAAGCCCGGCGAGGCGAACTCCAGGACCCGGCTTTCGGGCCGGACCTGATACGCCTCGGCGAGACCGAGCGCGAGACTCGGCAGGCCGCGGTGGGTCACCAGGACACCGCGTGGCGTGCCGGTCGAACCCGAGGTGTGGATCAGGTAGGCGGGGTGGTCGGGCGACCACGGGTGCAGCCGGTCGGTGTCGGTGGGGTCGTGCGACGGGAGGTCCGGCAGGCTCTCCGTGGGGTCCAGGACCGGTGCCGCCGCCGGAGCCGCGGAGCCGCCCGCCAGGACGAGTGCGGGAGCGGCCCGGTCGTACAGCAGCCGTACCCGCTCGGCCGGATAGTCGGGGTCCACCGGCATGTAGGCGGCACCGGACTTCAGCACCGCCAGCAGGGCGACGATCAGGTCGATGGACTGCGGTAGCTGCAGTGCGACGATCTGCTCGGCGCCGATGCCCCGCGCGATGAGCCGGTGGGCCAGCCGGTTGGCGCGCTCGTTGAGCTCCCGGTAGGTGATCCGGTCCTTTCCGCACACGACCGCGTCATGGTCCGGTCGGTGCGGGACCTGCCGCTCGAAGGCGGCCAGCGCGTGCTCGAGGGGTACCGGACGCTCCGTGTCGTTCCAGGGGAACCGGTCGGTGGCCGGCTCGAGTCGCACCGCGCCCACCCGCTGACGGGGATCGGCGGCCACCTGGTCCAGGAAGCGCACCAGCCGCGCGGCCAGTTCCTCCCCGGTACGGCGGTCGAACAGATCGGTGGCGATCTCCAGCGCTCCGGCGAGGCCCAGGCGCTCTCCGTCCGGGCCACGGCGCTCGGCGACGTTGACGGCGAGGTCGTACTTGGCCGCGGTGTGACCGGTGGGATGGGTGCTCACGCGCACCCCGTCGAGGCGCAGTGCGGTGTCGCGGTGCTGACCGAACGCCAGCATGACCTGCACCAGCGGATTGCGTGCCAGCGAGCGTTCGACACCGAGGGTGTCGACGAGTCGCTCGAAGGGCACGTCCTGGTGGGAGTACGCGGCCAGGTCGGCCCGCCGGACCCGGTCCAGCAGGGTGGCGAAGTCCGGATCGCCGCTGGTGTCGGTGCGCAGCACCAGAGTGTTGGCGAAGAAGCCGATCAGCGGCTCCAGCGCGCTGTCGGTACGCCCGGCCACCGGCGTGCCGATCGGGACGTCCGTTCCGGCGCCGTGCCGGGTGAGCACCGCGGCGAGTGCCGCGTGCACCACCATGAACAGCGTCGCGCCGTGGCGTTCGGCGAGCTCGGCGAGCGACCGGTGGGTGTCCGCGGAGACGGTGTACTCGACCAGTTCACCCTGGTGGCCGGCGAGCGCCGGGCGCGGACGGTCGGCGGGCAGCGGGAGTTCGTCGGGCAGTCCGGCCAGCGTCTCGGTCCAGTACCGGATCTGCTGGGCGATCAGGCTGCCGGGGTCGTGCTCGTCCCCGAGTTCGCGCCGCTGCCACAGCGTGTAGTCCGCGTACTGCACGGGCAGTGGCTGCCACTCGGGTGCGGCGGACCCCAGCCGGGCGGTGTAGGCGGTGGACAGGTCCGCGGCGAGCGGTCCGAGGGACGCGCCGTCGCCTGCGATGTGGTGCAGGACGAGGGAGAGTACGTGGTCGTCGGGTGCGAGCCGGAACAGCCGGGCGCGCAGCGGGGGTTCCTGGGCAAGGTCGAAGGGGTGCGCGGAGGCCATGGCGAGCTCGGTGGCGAGCTCACCGGACGCCACGTCGTGGACGGCCATGCCCGGCCAGATGTCGTCGGCCGGTCGGATGCGCTGGTAGGGCACGCCGTCGTCGCTGCCGAAGGCGGTGCGCAGCACTTCGTGCCGGTCCAGTATGTCGCGGAGTGCGGCCTGCAGGGCCGGCTCGTCCAGCGGGCCGCTCAGTCGCAGCGCGAACGGAATGTTGTAGGTGGCGGACGGGCCTTCCATCTGGTCGAGCACCCACAGCCGCTGCTGGGCGAACGACAGGGGAATGCGCTCCGGCCGGGCCATCGGCGTGACGCGGGAGCGCGCGGACGCCTCCTGGTCGAACGACGCGTCGAGGCCGCGCACTGTCGGGGCCTCGAAGAGCCGTCGGATCGGCAGCTCCACACCGAGCGTCTCGCGCACCCGGCTGATCAGCCGGACGGCCAGCAGGGAATGGCCGCCGAGCACGAAGAAGTCCTCGTCCGCGCCCACGGACGGCCGCTCGAGCACCTCGGAGAACAGACCGCACAGGACTTCCTGGCGCGGCGTGGCCGGCGGCGTCGGGTCCGCGGCGGGCGGGGCGGACGGCCGTACGGCCGGAGAGGCCACGACGGTGTACTCGGCCGGGACGAGATGTTCCGGCAGCCACTGGTCGGCGAATGCGCGCAGCCGGCCGATGTCCGGCGTGGTGTCCCCCTCGGCGAGGACGTGCACCGCAACGGACCGCTCCTGGGGGCTCGCGCCGTGCCGCAGCACGGCGGCGACCTGCTGGACGCCGTCGTGCTCGGCCAGGACCTCTTCGATCCGGGCCAGGTTGACCTCCCGGTCGGCCGGCACCCCGGTGAGGTGGCGGTCGAGCGCGTCTCCGGTGGTCAGGTCGACGGTTGCGATCCGCGCCGTCGGGTCGGCCGCGACCGCCTCCAGCAGCCGCCGCAGCCGGTCGACGATCCTTTCCACGGTGACCCGGTCGAACAGGTCCGAGCGGTACTCCACCGTGCCTGCCACGCCCGCGGGGCGGCCTGCGACCGGGTCGCGTTCGGCGAGGTTGAATCCTAGGTCGAAGTTGACCGCGCCCACGTCCAGCGGTTCGCCGGTGATCCGCACGCCCGGCAGGGAGATCTCGGCCCGGGGGGCGTTCTGGAGCACCAGCATGACCTGGAACAGCGGGTGGCGGGTGAGGGAGCGCTGCGGGTTGAGCTCCTCGACGAGGTGTTCGAACGGCAGGTCCTGGTTGTCGTAGGCGGCCAGGCCGGCCTGCCGGGTCCGGTCGAGCAGCTCGCCGAACTCCGGGTCGCCGGAGGTGTCCACGCGCAGCACCTGGGTGTTGACGAAGAACCCGATCAGGTCCTCCACCGCGGTGTCGGTCCGCCCGGCGATCGCGCTGCCCAGCAGGATGTCGGTGCCGCCGCCGAGCCGGGTGAGCAGGGCGGCGACGGCGCTCTGCACCACCATGAACAGGCTGGCCCGGCGGGCGCCCGCGACGTCCAGCAGCCGGGCGTGCAGCTCGGCCTCCCATTCGAAGGACAGGCGCTCACCCGCCGGTGTGGCGCTCTGCGACCTCGGCCGGTCGACGGGCAGCGGGGTCTCGGCCGGAGCGGCGGCGAGCGCGCGGCGCCAGTATGCGAGCTGCCGGGAGACCGGGCTGTCCGGGTCCTCGGGGCTGCCCAGCACCTCGCGCTGCCACAGGGCGTAGTCGGCGTACTGCACGGGCAGGTCGGGCCAGTCGGGCGCCTCGTCCCGTAGCCGGGCCCGGTAGGCCGCGGCCAGGTCGCGGGCGAGCGGTCCGACCGACCAGCCGTCCCCGGCGATGTGGTGCAGGACCAGCAGCAGCACGTGCTCGTCGCCGCCCAGGTCGAACAGTGTGGCGCGCAAGGGCAGGTCGGCCGTGAGGTCGAAGGGCACCCGGCCGGCTTCGACCAGGGCAGCGGGCAGCGCGTCCGGGACGGTGGTGACCACCGGGAGCGCGGGCAGCGCTCGCTCAGCCGCCAGGACGACCTGGGACGGCTCGCCGTCCTGCTCGGAGAACACCGTGCGCAGCGTCTCGTGCCGGTCCACCAGGTCGCCGAGCGCGGCGTGCAGGGCCGCGCGGTCCAGATCTCCGCGCAGCCGCAGCACCATCGGCAGGTTGTAGCTCGGCGAGGAGGTCTCGAAACGGTTGAGGAACCACAGGCGCAGCTGGGCGAACGACAGCGGAATCCGTGGTGGCCGCTTCGCCGGCACCAGCGGCGGGCGGGCCGATGTCCCGGTGTCCAGCCGCTCGGACAGGGCCGCGACGGTGGCGCCCTCGAAGACCCGGCGGATCGGGATCTCGATGCCGGCGACCGTTCTGATCCTGCTGACCAGCCTGGTGGCCAGCAGGGAGTGGCCACCGAGCGCGAAGAAGTTGTCGTCGATGGTCACCTTGGGTACCCCGAGCACCTCGGCGAACAGCTCGCACAGCACATGCTCCCGGGGCGTACGCGGCGGGCGTCCGGACGACAGCACCGCGAAGTCGGGCTTCGGAAGGGCCCGCCGGTCCAGCTTTCCGTTGGTGTTCAGGGGGAGTTCGTCGAGCACGACGAAGGCTGCCGGGATCATGTAGTCGGGCAGCCACCGGCGCAACCCAGCCCGCAGTCCGTCGTTGAACGCCCGCAGGCGGCGGGTGCGCGCCGGGCTGTTGGCGTGTTCCTGCAAGGTGTCCCCGCTGGTGTCGGCCGTGTAGGCCCACACGGTGGCGGCGTCGGTGTCCGCCGACAGGAAGACCGCGTCGAAGCAGTCGTCCCGGCCCGGCCCGGACCAGGTGGTGACCACCTGGAAACCGTGGCGGGCGCCCAGGTCGTGGAGGTCTTCGGGGCCCACGCCGGTACCCTCGGCGCGAAGTGCGGCCAGGACCCGGGCGGCGCCGCTTCCGCGCCGCAGCTCACGCATGGCCTCGTACTCGGCGAGCAGCCTGGCGTTGGGTATGCCGCTCACCCTGAGGCCGCCCGGTGCGCCGCGCAGCGCCTCGGCCAGCGCCTCGGCCGGTTCGGCGGTGGGGGCCAGGTCCGCCCAGACCAGTTCGGGAAGGTGATCGACCGGTGCGGGGGCGAAGGGGGCCTTCGTGAGCACCACCTCGTAGCGGTAGCGCGACAGCTCGTTGTCGAACCGGCCCCGCTTGAGCCTGATGTCCACCCCGGCGATGTCGTCCCAGGAGCGGGCCAGCGCCACGAAGAAGTCGGGCGCCAGCAGCAGTTCCTCCTCGGCGGCCGCCTTCTGTTCCACCAGTGCGCGGAGCGAGCCGGTGTCCGAGTCGTCGGTGAGCCGCTGGGCGGCGACCGCCGTCTGCAGGCAGCGCAGCAGGCGCAGGTTGCGGATGTCGCCGAGGACCACGGACCCACCGGGGACCAGCAGATCCAGGCACTTGCGCAGCACATCGGTGAGGTAGCCGGCGTGCGGGAAGTACTGGACCACCGAGTTGAGCACGATGGTGTCGAAAAAGTCGCGGGGCAGGCCGCCGATGTCGTCGGCGGCCTGGACCCTGAGCTCGATGCCCGGCCGGTGCTCTCCGCGCGTGCGCAGCCGCTCCCCCAGGGCCGTGATCACCGACGGGGAGAAGTCGGTCCCCCAGTACGCCTCGCAGTGCGGCGCCAGTCGGGACAGCAGCAGGCCGTTGCCGACGCCGATCTCCAGCACGCGCCGGGGGCCGAGCCGCAGCACCTGGTCGACGGCTGCCGAGCGCCACTGGGTCATCTCGTCCAGGGGGAGGTGCCGGCCGTCGTAGCTGCTCTGCCAGACGGTGAAGTCCTCCCAGAAGCCACCGTCGGCGACCTGGTCGGCATAGAGCGAGTCGTAGAGTTCGCGCCAGGAGCCGACCTGTTCGTCCTCCTCCCGCTCGTCCCGGCCCGCGGACCACGCGGCGCCCGGTACGACATAGCCGACGAGCCGGCGCTCGCCGTCGCTCCCCTCGTCCACCAGGACGGTGGCCTCCACGACGTCGTCCTGGCGGGACAGCGCGGCCTCGACCTCGCCGAGTTCGATGCGGAAACCGCGCACCTTGACCTGGTCGTCGGCCCGGCCGACGAAGTGGAGCCCGCCCGCCCGGCGCCACCGCACCAGGTCACCGGTGCGGTACATCCGGCTGCCGGGCTCCTCGAAGGGGTTGGCCACGAACCGTTCCGCGGTCAGCGCCCGGCGCTCGAGGTAACCCCGGCCCAGGCCTGTGCCGGCGATGTAGAGCTCGCCGGTCACCCCTACCGGCACCGGCCGCAGGTTGGCGTCCAGCACGTACATGCGCACGTTCTGGGTCTGGCTGCCCACCGGGGGCGGGCCGTCGGCGGCCGTCCTGGACGGATCGACCTCGGCGAGGGTGCTCCACACGGTGGTCTCGGTGGGGCCGTAGAGGTTGACGACCTCGCCGGCCACCGACCGCATCCGCTCGGCGAGATCGGCGGACAACGCCTCGCCGCCGACCAGCAGCCGCATCCCGCGCAGCCCTTCCGGCGCGTTGGCCAGCAGCGTGCGGTAGAGCGAGGGCGTGGCCTGGAGGACGGTGGCGCCGCTGCGCACGGCGAGTTCGGCGAGCGCGACCGGGTTGCGGATGATCTCCGGCTCGGCGATGACCACGCTTCCGCCGTGCAGCAGGGGCAGATAGACATCGACCGCGACGATGTCGAACGCGACAGTCGCGATCGCCAGGGTGCGGTCCCGAGGCCCCATCGGGAACCGCGCGGCGAACCCGGTCAGGTTGTTGACGATGCTCCGGTAGGAGATCAGCACGCCCTTGGGGTGTCCGGTGGAGCCGGAGGTGTAGAGGATGTACGCGGCGTTGTCGGGCAGGATCGGCGCCGTGCGGTCCCCGTCGTCCGGGCCGGTGGCGTCATGTCCGGACAGGGCGCGTTCGGTCGCTTCCTCGCCGAGCGCCAGCGTCGGCGTACCGGCCGCGGACAGCTTCGGGGCGATGCCCGCGGTCGTGATCAGGAGGACCGGTCGGGCGTCGCGGATCAGGAACCCCAGCCGCTCCGCGGGATGCGTGGGGTCCATGGGGAGGTACACCGCGCCGGCCTTCTGCACGGCGAGCAGCGCGACGACCATGTCGACCGAGCGCGGCACGGCCAGGGCGACCACCTGTTCCGGCCCGACCCCGCGGGAGATCAGCTCGCGGGCGAGGCGGTTGGCGCGGGCATTGAGCCGGCCGTAGGTCGTCTCGTCACGGCCGCACCGCACCGCGAGGGCGTCCGGGGTGGCCGCGGCCTGTCGCTGAAAGCGTTCGTGCAGCCAGTGGGAGGGCAGCGGCCGACCGGTCTCGTTGCGGGTCACCAGCAGTTCCCGCCGCTCGGCCGGGGCGAGGAAGTCGACCTGTTCGATCGGTGTCGCCGGATCGCGCACGACGGCCCGCAGGAAGTCGCGGTACCAGTCGACCAGCCGTTCCGCGGTGCCCCGGTCGAACAGATCGGTGGCGTACTCGAACGTGCCGTACAGCCCGTCGGGCGCGCCCGAGGCGGTGCGCCGCTCGGCCATGCTGACGAACAGGTCGAACTTGGCGTTGCGGGCCTGCACCGGATAGGGAGTGACGGTCAGCCCGGGCAGATCGACCGTCACGCTGTCGACGTTCTGCAGGGCGAACATCACCTGGAACAGGGCGTTGCCCGACAGGGAACGCGCCGGGTTGACCATCTCCACCAGGTGTTCGAAGGCCACGTCCTGGTGCGCGTAGGCGTCGAGGTCCGTGGCACGGACCCGGGCGAGGAGCTCACGGAAGGTGGGGTTGCCCGAGGTGTCGGTACGCAGCACCAGCGTGTTGACGAAGAACCCGACAAGCCGGTCGAGCGCGTTGTCCGTCCGGCCGGCGATGGGTGTGCCCAGCGGGATGTCGGTGCCCGCGCCCAGCCGGGTCAGCAGGGCTGCGAAGGCTGCCTGCACCACCATGAACAGTGTGGCCCGGCCGGTCCGGGACAGGTCGGCGAGTTCGGCGTGCAGCTCCGCGTCCAGCGTGAAGTCGACCGTGCCGCCGCGATAGCTGGCCACCGCGGGCCGTGGCCGGTCGGCCGGCAGATCGAGTTCGGCCGGGACACCGTCGAGCGCGCTGGTCCAGAACCGCAGCTGCCGGGCGATGAGGCTGTCGGTGTCCTGGTCGTCGCCGAGCATCCGGTGCTGCCACAGCGCGTAGTCGGCGTACTGCACGGGCAGGGGCGCCCAGTCGGGCCGCCCGCCGCCGCGCCGGGCGCCGTAGGCCGCGCCGAGGTCGCTCAGCAGCGGGTGCCACGAAGATCCGTCACCGGCGATGTGGTGGACCAGCAGGACCAGCACGTGGTCCTTGGTACTTGCGCGCGAGCTGAACAGCCAGGCGCGCAGCGGCGGTTCCGTGGTCAGGTCGAATCCGTGGCCCACGGCCGCGCGCACCGCGTCGTCGAGCTCGCCGGGATCGACGTCGGCCACGGTGAGCCGTGGTCCGACGGCGTCGGGGTCCAGCACCACCTGGTGCGGTACGCCGTCCTCGGCCGGGAAGACCGTGCGCAGGCTCTCGTGCCGCCGCACCACATCGGCCAGGGCGGCCCGCAGCGCGTCGGCGTCCGGCCGGCCGGTGAGGCTCAGCACGATGGGGATGTTGTACGTCGGGCTCTGCCCCTCGAGCTGGTTGATGAACCACAGCCGGCGCTGGGCGAACGACAGGGGGATGCGCTCGGGCCGCGGCAGGGGGCGCAGGGCCGGCCTCGCGGCAGCGTCGGCGTCCAGGGCGGCCGCCAGGCCCGCCACGGTCGGCGTCTCGAAGACCTGCCGGAGGGCGACCTCGACACCGAACGTGGCGCGGATCCGGTTGACCAGCCGGGTGGCGAGCAGCGAGTGTCCGCCGATGGCGAAGAAGTCGTCGTCGATCCCGGTCTCGGCCAGCCCCAGCACCTCCGCGAACAGGTCGCTGAGGATCGACTCGCGCGGGTTGCGGGCCCGCCGTCCGGTGCCGTGGGGGCGGCGCGGCGCGGGCAGCGCCCGGCGGTCGGCCTTGCCGCTCGGCCCGACGGGGATCTCCTCCAGCGTCGTGAAGGACGAGGGCACCATGTACTCGGGCAGCGCCGAGGCGGCGAGTTCACGGACCGCCGAGGTGTCCAGGTCGGACCCGGCGAGCAGATAGGCGGCGAGTTCTGGGCCGTGCGCCACCACCACGGCCCGGCGCACGCCGGGGGCCCGCGTCAGGACCGCCTCGATTTCGCCAAGTTCCACCCGGAAGCCCCTGACCTTGACCTGGTCATCGGTCCGGCCGAGGAATTCCAGCACCCCGTCCGCCGTCCTGCGGACGAGGTCGCCGGTGCGGTACATCCGCTCGCCCGGCGCCCAGGGGTTGGCGACGAACCGCTCCGCGGTGAGTCCGGGCCGCCCGAGGTAGCCGCGGGCGAGTTGCGCGCCCGCCAGGTAGAGCTCGCCTGCTACGCCGGGCAGCGCGGGCCGCAGATACGGGTCGAGCACATGCGCCTGGGTGTTCCATCCGGGCCGGCCGATCGGCACCGCGTCGTCCCGCACCGGCCAGGAGGTCACGTCCACGGCCGTTTCGGTGGGGCCGTAGAAGTTGGCCAGCTCGGCGCCCAGGAGCCGCCGGAAGGACCCGGCCAGTTCCGTGGGCAGTGCCTCACCGCTGCACACGACCAGCCGCAGCGAGGCGCACCCTGCCGCGGCCGGTTCCTCCAGGAACATCTGCAGCATCGAGGGGACGAAGTGAGCCGTGGTGATCCGGTGCCGCTGGATCAGCTCGGCGAGGTAACGGGGGTCCTTGTGGCCCTCCGGACGCGCGAGCACCAGCGCGGCACCGGTGATCAGCGGCCAGAAGAACTCCCACACCGACACGTCGAAGCTCGACGGTGTCTTCTGCAGCACCCGGTCGTCCGCGCCGAGCCGGTAGGTGTCCTGCATCCACAGCAGCCGGTTGACGATCGCGGTATGGCCGATCACCACGCCCTTGGGCCTGCCGGTGGAGCCCGAGGTGTGGATGACGTAGGCCGGGCTGTCCGGCCCCAGGGTCCTGGGCGGGGCGGTGTTTGGTCCCTGCGCCACATGGACCTGGGAGGGGTCGTCGAGGACGACCACGGGCCTCGCGTCGGCCAGCATGAACTCGACGCGTTCCGCCGGGTATCCGGGGTCGACCGGCAGATAGGCGGCTCCGGCCTTGTGCACCGCGTACAGCGCCACCACCAGTTCGGCCGAGCGGGGCAGGGCCACGGCCACCGTGCGCTCCGGCCCGGCGCCGCGTTCGACGAGGTGCCCGGCGAACCGGTTTGCCCAGGCGTCGAGTTCGGCATAGGTCAGGGTGGTGTCCTCGGACACCACCGCGACGGCGTTCGGGGTGCGGGCGGCCTGTGCCTCGATCAGGCTCGGCAGATCGGTGGCCGGGAGGTCCTCGTCGGGGCCGCGGGTGTGGGCCTGCGCCTCGGCCGCCTCGGCCTCGCCCAGCATGTCGGTGCGGGCGACACCGCGCTCCGGCCGGGTGGCCAGCTCGCCCAGCAGCGCGACCAGCCAGTCGGCGATCCGCCCGGCCCGCTCGGCGTCGACAACGTCGGTGCGGTGCATCACCCTCAGCTGCAGCGTGGTCCCGCGCAGGGCGGCGCCCAGGCCCAGTGGGTAGTGCATGGCGTCTTCCGCGTGCTCGACCGAGACCCGCACGCCGTCCAGCGCGGCCTGGACCCCGCCCCGGTCGACCGGGTAGTTCTCGAACACCACCGCCGTGTCGAACAGTTCGGTGACGCCTGCCAGCCGGTTCAGCTCGGCCAGGTCCAGATACTGGTGGTCGGCGAGCGCCGACTGTTCGCGCTGGACCCGCGCGGCCAGCTCCCCCAGCGACTCGGCCGGGTCCAGCCGGACGCGCACCGGCACGGTGTTGATCAGCAGGCCGACCATGGTCTCGACCCCGGGCAACGTCGGGGGCCGCCCGGAGACGACACTGCCGAAGACGAGGTCGTCCCGGCCGGTCAGCCGGGCGAGCAGCAGGGCCCACGCCGTGTGCACCGCCGTACTGACGGTGATACGCAGCGCCTTCGCTCTCTCCCGCAGCGACTCGGTGAGCAGCTCGGGCAACTCCACGGTGATGTGCTCATGGCGCGGCGGCTCGGCGTCGGCCGGGCCCGGGTTCGCGGCGACGAGGGTCCCTTCGTCCACCTCGGCCAGCACCTGGCCCCACACCCGGAGGGCCGCGTCGCGGTCCCGTTCGGACAGCCACCGCAGATACTCGCGGTAGGGCGTGACCGCGGGCAGGTGGCCGTCCTCGCCACCGGCGGCGTACACGGAGAACAGCTCGCGCACCATCAGCGGCCCGGACCAGCCGTCGAGGAGGATGTGGTGGTTGGTCACCACGAAGCGGTGTACGGCGGGCGCGAGGCGCACCAGGGCGAATCGGATCAGCGGCGGCCGGGTCAGGTCGAATCCGGTGTCCCGGTCGGCCCGCAGCAGCCGGGCCAACTCGGCCTCCCGCTCCGGGAGCGGCAGTCCGCTCAGGTCGTGCTCCTGCCACGCCACGTCCACCCGGCGCGGCACGACCTGGATGGGTGTGCCCTCGCGCTGGCTGAAGAACCCGGCCCGCAGGTTCTGGTGCCGGGTGAGGATCCGCTCCGCCGCGTGGCGCAGCCCGTCGGCCCGGACCGGACCGTCGAGCCCCAGGACGAGCTGCACCACGTAGGGGTCGGCCTGCCCGGTGTCGAGCTGAGCGTGGAACAGCATGCCTTCCTGCAAGGGCGACAGCGGCATGACGTCGGCGACCCCGGCACGTTTCATCGGAAACTCCATTTTCTTCGAGCAGGTGATCCGGTTGCGTCCCGGTGGATCGCGAGCGCTACGGCCGGGGCCGGAGCACGGCTCGCACTGGCATCGACTTGACCCCCGCCACGAAGTTGGACGCCAGGTGCCGGACCTCGCCGGCAGGCTCGAACCGCTCGATCCGCGCGAAGATCCGTTCGAACAGCATCCGCAGGGAGATGCGGGCCAGCGCGCCCCCGACGCAGTAGTGCGGCCCGAAGCCGAACGCGACGTGCCGGTTGGGCCTGCGTTCGATGTCGAACACGTAGGGATCGGCGAAGACATCTTCGTCCCGGTTGGCCGAACCCAGCCACGCGGCCAGCGCGGAGCCTGCCTCGATCCGGTGCCCGCTCAGCTCGACGTCCTGGGTGGCGTAGCGCATGAAGTGGCTGGCGGGTGACGACCAGCGCAGTCCCTCTTCGATGCACCCGGCCACCAGGGAGGGGTCCGCGGCGGCCTTCCGATGGGCGGCCGGGTTGTCCATCAGCGCCTGTACCAGGCCGGTGATGGTGTGGGGCGTGGTCACGTTCGCACCGAGGATGAGGCTGTAGCAGTTGTAGACGATGGTCTCGTGGTCCAGCGGTCGCCCGTCGATCCGCGTCCTCATCAGGTGGCCGATGAGATCGTCCGTCGGGGTCCCGCCACGGGCGGAGAGCTGGCGCGAGAAGTACTCGAACAGCTCGTGATGCGCGGTGACCAACGTGAGTTGGCTGCTCCCCTCCTGGAAGTCCTGGTCGTGCGGTGCGATCGCCATCGTGGTCAGCTTCGCCAGCCGCGGCCAGTCGTCCGCGGGCAAGCCCATGAAGGTGCCGATGAAGTCCATCGGGAAGTCCATGGCGGCCGTGGCGAGGTCGGTGCTCCGCCCGGCCAGCAGGGGTTCCAGCAGCCGGTCGACCGGCTGCAGCAGAACATCGCGCCGGGCCTCGACGGCCCGGGCCGACAGCACCCGGTTGAGCGATTCCCGCAGCGCGGTGTGGCGTGGCGGATCGGTGGCCGCCATCATCTTTCCGCCCGCCGGGTCACCGACGTCCAGCGCGCTGAGCAGCGTTCCCCGCTCGGAGGTGAAGAATGCGTGATCCCGTAGCACCCGGCACACGTCCGCGTAGCGCACGACCGACCAAAAACGTCTGCCGTCCGCCAGTTCCTGCATGTGCACGGGGTCCTTTGCCCGCAGCGCACGCCAGACCGCATGCGGGTCGCCGTCGCTGTACAGCCGCGGGTCCCACAGGTCGACGCGGTCCAGGTCCACCGTCTCGCCCAGATCGCCTGGTGACAACCTCATTGCGCGACCTGTCGCATGTCGTGAGCCAGCTCCGCGGTCAACGCAAGTGGTGCGTCCAGGAACGTGTGATGTGAGCCCCGGAGGGTGATGAACCGGACGTCGTCGGAGTACCCACGCCAGCCCGCCATCAGTTCCGGTGGCACCTCCTGGTCCTGGTCCCAACCGATCACGGAAACACCGGCGGCCAGCCGCGACGGCTCGGGGATCTGGTAGGCCTTGTGGGCGGCGATGTCGGCTTTCATGACCGAGAGCCAAAGGTCGAGCAGTCCGGGAACCGGATCCCCGCCCATGGACCGGGTCAGGCCGGCGAGTTCGGCGGTGAGCTCGTCATCGTTCATGGCGAGGAACCGGCCGTAGGGCGGCTCGTGCGGCGCCACCTGCGAGGAAACGAAGAGCCGGCTCGGCGTCGGCAGGCCGGCCTCGGCCAGGCGGGTGGCCACGGCGAAACCGGCGAGCGCGGAACTGCAGTGCCCGAAGAACGCGAACGGCCGGTCCAGATAGGGCTCGAGCTCGGGGATCAACTGCTCGGCGAGTGTCTCGAACGTGCCGTAATGAGGTTCGGTGAGCCGGTTCTCCCGGCCCGGCGGCTGTACCGGACACACTTCCGCGGGTCCGGCCCACTCCGGCCAGCGCGCGTACATGGACGCTCCCACCCCGGAGTAGGGGAAACAAAAGATTCGGCACGCCGCGACGGCGTTGGGACGGCGAAGCAGCCACTGCCCCTGCACACGGCCGGTGATGAACGATGACATGGTCCCCCGTCAGGGCTTTCGAAACCTTCGGGCAGGGTCGGCGACCCCGCCCCACGGCACCTCACATCTGCCTGGCAGGCATGGTGACAATCACGTCTTCGCTTTCGGTTTCGTTTCGCTGTCATCTGCCTTCCCGGCACCTGGCCGTCCTGGTGAACGCGTCCACCACGGGCCTGACCGGCGTCGGCCAGGTGCCTCCCGGAGGGTGGGGGCATCACAGCCCCCACTCCGCCTCGAGGTCGTCGATCTCGCTCTGGCTCAGCGACACCAGTGGCAGATCGGACGGTGAACGGCTGCCCGTCACCTGCCCCTCGGCATACGCCACCAGGGCGTCGAGGGAGGCGAACCAGAGGTCGGCGAGCTCGCGTACGTCCTGTTCGGACAGGCATCCGGGCGCCCAGGTCCAGGTGGCCGCGAGCTCGGGACCGTCCGAGCCGTCCAGGCAGGTCGCCGCGAGTTCCACCAGGTGCGGCAGCGGCTGCTCGGGGTCCGCCGCGGCCACGACCGGCCCACCGGTGGAGACGAACGACCAGTCCTCGTCGGCGGCGGCCACGACGCGTCCCAGATAGTTGAAGCCCATCTGCGGCCGGGGCAGCGCGCCGAGCCGGGCGCGGCCCTCCGGGTGCAGATGGCGCAGCAGTCCGTAGCCGATGCCGTCGTCCGGCACCAGCCTCAGCTGTTCCTTGATCCGCTTCAGCGCCCGGCCGACGGCGGGGCCGCCGTCGCGCAGCTCGGCGGGGTCCACGGCGCCCGGATCGAGGCGGACCGGATACATGCTGGTGAACCAGCCGACCGTGCGTGCGAGATCGCTTCCGGCCATCTCCTGTCTGCCATGGCTCTCCAGGTCCACGACCGTGTCGGCGCCGTGGTGGCCGCGTCGGCGCAGCCATGTGCTCACCGCCAGGGCGAGGCCGGTGAGCAGCACATCGTTGACCTTCCCGTACACCACCGCCGGCACCCGGGTGAGCAGCGGCTCGGTCCGGTGGACCGGCAGCGTCACGCGCAGCCGGCGGGCGGTGCCCGCGGTGTCCCGGCGAGCGTCCAGCGGCCGGGTGCCCAGCGGTACGTCCGGCCGGCTCAGCACCCCTTCCCAGTGGGCGAGCTCGCCGAGCCGCGCGGGCTCGGCGGCGAACTCGGTCAGGGAGTGTGCCCAGCGCCTGAACGGCGTTCCGACGGGCGGCAGTTCGGGAGTACGTCCACTCGCCAGGTGTTCCCAGGCGGTGGCCAGGTCGGACAGCAGAATGCGCCAGGAGACGCCGTCGACGACGAGATGGTGCGCGACGAGAAGCAGTCGGGCCGGCCGGTCGGGTCCGGCGTGGAAGAGGACCGCCTGGGTCATCACGCCCTTCGACGGCGACAGCCGGAGCCGTGCCAGCTCGCCCTCTGCCGTGATCCGCCGGGCGAGTCCGGGTTCGTCGAGGCCGGTGACATCGACCTGGCGCAGTTGTTCCGCCGCCCGTACCGAGCCCGGTGGCCGGACCTCCAGCTGCCAGGGAGCACCGGTGGTGTGGCTCATCCGCATCCGCAGCGCGTCGTGGTGGTCGAGGACCGCCTGGAGCGCCATGGCCGGCCGCCGGTCGGATGCCGTGAGTGGCACCTGTACCAGCACCGACTGGTTGAAGCCGTCCGCCGGGCCGCCGAGTTCCCTCAGCCAGTGCATGATCGGTGTCAGGGGCACCGCTCCCACACCGCCTCCGGCGGGTTGCTCCGCGGCGTGCGAGGGCGCGGTGCGCGCCACGAGGGCGAGCTCGGCGACGGTCTGCCGCTCGAAGACATCGCGCGGGGTGAGCAGCAGGCCCTGCGCACGGGCCCGGCTCACCAGCTGGATGGAGACGATGCTGTCCCCGCCGATGTCGAAGAAGTTCGCGTCGGCTGCCACGTCGGGCAGCCGCAGCAGCTCGGCGATGATGCCGCACAGGACCTTCTCGTGCTCGGTCCGGGCACCGCGGCTGCCCGAGGTCACGGGGTCCGGCGCGGGCAGGGCCCGCCGGTCGACCTTGCCGTTCGCGGACAGCGGCAGGGCCTCCAGCGCCACGGCCCGTGCGGGCAGCAGGTAGTCGGGCAGCCGCCGGGCGGCGAACCGGCGTATCTCCGGCCAGTCCACCTGACGGCCGGGCATCGGCACGAGATACGCGACGAGCTGCCGGTCCGTCGGGCCGTCGTCACGCACCAGGACCACGGCCCGCGCGATATCCGGGTGGTCGGCGAGGACCGCTTCGGCCTCGCCGGGTTCGACCCTGAAGCCCCGGATCTTCGCCTGGTCGTCGGCGCGGCCCACGAACTCCATCCGCCCGTCCGCACGCCAGCGGGCGAGGTCGCCGGTACGGTACATGCGCGACCCGGGCGCACCGAACAGATGCCCGAACGGGTCCGCGACGAAGCGTTCGGCGGTCAGCGCGGGCCGGCGGTGGTAACCGCGGGCGAGCCGGGGCTCGCCCGCGAGGTAGAGCTCGCCGACGGTCCCGGGGGGCATCGGGCGCAGGCCGTCGTCCAGCACGTACGCCCGGGTGTTGCGCAGCGGCCGGCCGATGGGCGGGGCGGTGCGCTCCCCCGGGTCGGCATCGGCGAACAGGGCGTAGACGGTGGCCTCGGTCGGCCCGTAGACGTTGAGGATCCGGCAGTCGGGGAGCGCGGCGCGGGTGTCCTGGACGAGGGCGGCGGGCAGGGCTTCCCCGGCGTACAGCAGGGCGCGCGGGCGTACGCCGCCGGCGGGGACGTCCGGATCCGCCAGCAGGGCGGCCATGGCGGAGGGGACGGTGCTGAGTGTTCCCCCCCTCCAGCCGCCGCGCTCGGCCAGCGCGGGTGCGTCGCGGGCCAGTTCCACGCAGCCGCCGCACAACAGGGGCGCGAAGACCTCGAAGACGGACACGTCGAAGTTGAGCGAGGTGGTGGCGGCGGTGGTGCGCAGGGTGGCGGTGCCGATGTCGCGGTGGGCCCATGCCACCAGGTCCACGACGTTGCGCTGGGGCACCACGACGGCCTTGGGACGGCCGGTGGAACCCGACGTGAAGATGGCGTAGGCGGCGTGGGCGGGGGCGAGGGGACGCACCCGGTCAGCGTCGGTGAGATCGCCGTCCGCCAGGTCGCCGAGGGCCCGTACGGTCGCCTCGTCGTCGAGGACGAGCAGCTGCGGTCCGTCGGGCAGCGCGGACGCGGCGGCGACCGTGATGGCGCAGACCGGGGCCGCATCGCGCACCATCATGTCGAGGCGCTGAGCCGGGTATGCGGGGTCGAGTGGCACGTAGCCGGCGCCCGCCTTCAGCACGGCCCAGACGGCGACGAGGAGGTCGGGCGTGCGGGGCAGCGCGAGGGCGACCAGGTCCTCGGTGCCGACGCCCATGCCGACCAGGTGCCGCGCCAGCCGGTTGGCACGGGAGTTGAGCTCGGCGAAGTCGAGTTCGAGGTCGTCGCCACGGACAGCGATCGTGTGCGGGGTGCGGGCCACCTGGGCCTCGAAGAGCGCGGGCAGCGTGGCTTCGAGGGGTTCGGCCGCGGTGTCGTTCCACCGCCGCACAAGCGTGTCCCGTTCCTCGGCGGCCAGCAGCTCCAGTTGCCCGACGGTCTGCCCGGGGTCTTCGGCCACAGCGGCCAGGACACGCGCGAGCCGGGCCGCGAGGGTCTTGGCGGTCGCCTCGTCGAACAGGTCCGCCGCGTACTCCAGCACGCCCGTCAGCCCGTCGGGGGCGCCGTCGGCGGTGTACCGCTCGGCCATGCCGAACGACAGGTCGAACTTGGCGACGCCGGTGTCCACGTGCTGTCGCGTGGTGGTCAGCCCCGCCAGCGCGGGGTCGGCGGGCGGCGTGTTCTGGAAGATCAGCATCACCTGGAACAGCGGGTGCCGGGCCAGTGAGCGGGCGGGTTTGACGGCGTCGACGAGGTGCTCGAACGGGAGGTCCTGGTGGGCGTGCGCGGCCAGGTTCACCTCGCGTACCCGCCCGATCAGATCGCTCATGCGCGGATCACCGCTGGTGTCCGCGCGCAACACCAGGGTGTTGCTGAAATAACCGACGACGTCGTCGAGCGCCACGTCGGTGCGGCCCGCGATCGGGCTGCCGATGGGAATGTCGCTGCCCGCGCCGAGCCTGCTCAGCAGCGCGGCCAGGGCGGCCTGGACGACCATGAAGAGGCTGGCCCGGTGTTCGTGGGCCACCCGCAGCAGCGCCCTGTGCTGCCGGGCGGGCAGCTCCAGCGGAACAGTGCCGCCGTGCAGGCCGGCGGTCGCCGGGCGCGGCCGGTCGGCGGGCAGCTGCAGCTGGTCCGGAAGGCCGTCGAGCGCGCGCAGCCAGAAGTCGAGCTGGCTGCTGAGCGCGCTCGCGGGGTCCTGCTCGTCGCCGAGGAACCGGCGCTGCCAGAGGCTGTAGTCCGCGTACTGCACGGGGAGCGGTTGCCACTCGGGGGCGGCACCGGACCTGCGGGCCGCGTAGGCGTGGGCGAGGTCCCTGGTGAGGGGAGCCATCGACCAGCCGTCGCCCGCGATGTGATGCAGCAGCACCATCAACACGTGGTCCTCGGGTCCGAGGACGAACAGACTGGCGCGCAGCGGAGGTTCGGCGGTGAGATCGAAGGCGTGGCGCGCGGCGTCGGCCAGCGCACGAGGCAGTTCGCTCTCACCGCACACGACCTCCGCCAGCCCCTGCCAGGCCGACTCCACGTCCAGGATCATCTGCCGCGGGACCCCGAGGCGTTCGGGGAAGACGGTGCGCAGGGATTCGTGCCGGTCGATCACGTCGTACAGCGCGGCGGTCAGCGCGTGGCGGTCCAGTGGGCCTGTCACCCGCAGGGCGAGCGGAATGTTGTAGGTGGCGGCGCCGTCTTCGAGGCGGTTGAGGAACCACAGTCGGCGCTGCGCGTAGGACAGCGGTATCTCCTCCGGCCGCTCGGCCGGTTCCAGGGCGGGATGGGCGTCGGGCCTGCCGTGTCCGGCGTCGAGCAGGTGGGTGAGCCGCGCCACGGTGGGTGCCTCGAAGAGGGCGCGGATGGGCAGGTCCACGCCCAGGGCCGAACGGATCCGGCTGACCATCCGGGTGGCCAGCAGCGAGTGGCCGCCCAGTTGGAAGAAGTCGTCGTCGATGCCGACCTCTGGGACACTCAGCACCTCGGCGAACAGCGCGCACAAGGTGCCGTCGCGGGCGTCGCGCGGCGCCCGCGACGGAGCGGCCGGGGCGAACCGCGGGTCGGGCAGCGCCCGGCGGTCCACCTTGCCGTTCGGGGTGATCGGCAGCGCGTCCAGGGTGACGAAGGCCGTCGGCAGCATGTACGCGGGCAGATCTCGGCCGAGGGCTTCGCGCAGGTCGGCCGGGTCGAGGGCGTCCGGTGCGGCGGGCACGACGTACGCGACCAGACGCCGGTCCCCCGGCGAGAGATCGTGCGTGGTGACCGTGGCCGAGTCGACCTGGGGGTGGGCGGTGATCCGGGCTTCGATCTCGCCGAGTTCCACCCGGTGGCCGCGGATCTTGATCTGCTGGTCGGAACGGCCGATGTACTCCAGTTCGCCGTCGGGCCGCCAACGGGCCAGGTCTCCGGTGCGGTACATGCGCGCGCTGCCGGTGGACTTCGCCGGGGAGGCGAAGGGGTTCGCGACGAACCGTTCCGCGGTCGCGCCTGGCCTGCCGCGGTAGCCGCGCGCCAGGCCGAGGCCCGCGAGGTAGAGCTCGCCGACGACGCCGGGCGGAACCGGGCGCAGCCGCTCGTCGAGTACGTAGGCCTCGGTGTTCCAGGCGGGCCGGCCGACGGGCACGGGGCCGCCGGGGAGCTCCTCGCGCGGGCCGGCGGTGTGGGCCACGGCGCCGACGGTGGCTTCGGTGGGCCCGTACTCGTTGACCACCGTCAGGCCCGGATGGCGGCGCCGCACCTCCTCCAGGGCCTCGCCCAGCAGTTGTTCGCCACCGATGACCAGGTCCGTCGTGGGCGCGTAGGCGTCGGGCAGCGCGGCGAGCAGCGGAAGGTGGCTGGGGGTGACCTTGCAGAAGGTGACCCGGTGCCCGAGGGGGGCCGCATCGTCCAGATCCGCCACGCAGACGCTGCCGCCGACGGTCAGCGGCAGGAACAGCGCCGTGAGGGTGAGGTCGAAGGAGACCGGCGAGTGCAGCAGACCGGAGCCGCCGGCACCGGGGTACGCGTGGCCCGCCCAGGCGAGGTAGTCGGCGAGGGAGCGGTGTTCGACGACCACGCCCTTGGGGCGGCCGGTCGATCCTGATGTGTAGATGGCGTAGGCGGATGTGCGGGGCTCGGGCACCGCGAGCGGCGCGGTGTCCGGGTGCGCGGCAACGGCCTCGACGGTGTCCTCGTCGTCCAGCTCGATCCAGGGGATGTCCCCGGGCAGGCCGCCTTCCCGGACGAGCCGGGTGGTGGTGATGCCGAAGACGGCGCCGGCGTCCCGGGCGGTGAACGCGATGCGCTCGGCGGGCTGGTCGGGGTCCATCGGCACGAAGGCCGCACCGGCGCGGGCGACGGCCAGCAGGGCCATGACCAGGTCGGCCGACCTGGGCAGCAGCACCGCGACGAAACGCTCGGGCCCCGCACCGCGCTCTGCCAGGAAGCGCGCCAGGCGATTCACCCGGGCGTCCAGCCGGGCGTAGGACAGTGCCAGGTCGCCGTGGGCGACCGCGGTCCTGTCGGGGGTGCGCGCCGCCTGCCGGGAGAACAGCTCGGGCAGGGTGAGTGCGGGCGTCGCGCGCGCGGTGTCGTTCCACTCCTCCAGGACCGTCCGCGCCTCGGCCGCGCTCATCACCTCGACGCTGCCGATGGGCCTCGCCGGGTCGGCGGTCACGGCCTTGAGGAAACGCAACAGCCGGTCCACGAGCCGCTCGACGGTCCCCCGGTCGAACAGGTCGGTCGCGTACTCCACTGCGCCACGGATGCCCTGGGGGCCCTCCTCGTGGCGCTCGCGGAACGCGAAGGAGAGGTCGAACTTGGCCACGCCGGTGTCGAGGTACTGCTGCCGCGTGGTCAGCCCCGCGAGGTCGAAGCGCCCGGGCGGAGTGCTCTGGAAGGCCAGCATGACCTGGAACAGCGGGTGGGCCGCGAGGGACCGGGTCGGGTTGAGCCGTTCGACGAGGTGCTCGAACGGCACGTCCTGGTGGGCGTAGGCGGCGAGGCTGGTCGCCCGCACCCGGTCCAGCAACTCGGCGAAGCTCGGATCGCCCGTGGTGTCCGTACGGAGCACGAGCGTGTTGACGAAGCACCCCACCACATCGTCCAACGCCTCGTCGGAGCGTCCCGCGACGGGGCTGCCGATCGGGATGTCCCCTCCGGCGCCGAGCCGGGTGAGCAGCGCGGCGAGCGCTGCCTGGACGACCATGAAGGGGGTGACCCGGCGGGCCCGCGCCAGCTCGGTCAACGCGCGGTGCGCGTCGGCGTCGATGTCGAAGGTGAACGACGCCCCGCGATGGCTCGCCACGGCCGGGCGTGGCCGGTCCGTCGGCAGCCGCAGCACCCCCGGGGCCCCGGCCAGGGCCTCGTCCCAGTAGGCGGTCTGCCGGGCGATCTCGCTGTCCGCGTCGCCGGGGTCGCCGAGCAGTTCCTGTTGCCACAGGGTGTAGTCGGCGTACCGGACGGGCGGCGGCGGCCAGGACGGCGCGCGGCCGCCGGCGCGCGCGGCGTACGCGGTGGCCAGGTCCCGTCCGAGGACCGCGACCGACCAGCCATCGGCGGCGATGTGGTGCAGCGCCAGCGCCAGCACGTGGTCGCCGCCCGGAAGGGCGAACAGCCGGGCGCGCAGCGGTGGTTCGGTGGCGAGGTCGAAGCTCTGCCGGAGATGTGCGTCGAGCGAGGCCGCGAGCTCGCCGTCCGCGACGTCGACGACGGGCAGTCCGATCGCGGTGACGGGGCAGGTCTCCTGGTACGGCTCGCCGTCCTCGTCGCGGAAGACGGTGCGCAGGATCTCGTGACGCTGTACTACATCGCGCAGGGCGGCACCGAGCGCGGCCACATCCAGGGTTCCGGACAGCCGCAGGACGAGCGGCACGGTGTAGGCCGCCGACGGCCCGTCCAGCCGGCTGAGGAACCACAGTCCGCGCTGGGCGTACGACAGCGGCACCCGCGCGGGCAGCTCCCGGAGAAGGAGAGCGGGCCGCACGGACCGCGCCCCGTCGAGCCACCGGGCCAGCCGGACGACGGTCGGTGCCTCGAAGAGGGCGTGCAGGGGCAGGTCCCGGCCCACCTCCGCGCGCACCCGGCCGACCAGCCGGGTGGCCAGCAGCGAGTGTCCGCCCAGGTGGAAGAAATCGTCCTCGACGCCGACCTCGGGCACGCCGAGGACCTCCGCGAAGAGCCCGCACAGCAGCGCCTCGTGGGGTGTGCGCGGCGCTCGGCCGTGCCCCGCGGTCCGCGGTTCGGGTGCGGGCAGCGCCCGTCGGTCGAGCTTGCCGTTCACCGTCAGCGGCAGCGCGTCCAGGCCGACGATCGCGGCGGGCACCATGTGGGCCGGGAGCCACCGGCCGAGAAAGGCGCGCAACTCGTCGGGGGACACCGCGTCCCCGGCCACGGGCACGGCGTAGGCGACCAACCGCCGGCCCCCGGGCCGGTCCTCCCGTACGGTCACGGCCGCCTGGGCGACCCGGGGATGGCCGGCCAACGCGGACTCGACCTCGCCCAGCTCGATCCTGAAGCCGCGCACCTTCACCTGGTCGTCGGCCCGGCCGACGAATTCCAGAGCGCCGCCGGGGCGCCTGCGCACCAGATCTCCCGTGCGGTACATGCGCGCTCCCGGCGCGCCGAAGGGATCCGCCACGAACCGGCCGGCGGTGAGGCCCGGCCGGCCGGTGTATCCGCGTGCCAGGCCGGCGCCCGCCACGTAGAGCTCGCCGGTCACGCCGGAGGGGACCGGACGCAGCCGTGTGTCGAGAACGTGGCCGCGCAGGTGGGGAAGGGGCGTACCGAGGGGGCTGCCTTGGCCCGCGGCGGCCGCGCGCCGGTCGAGGGCGAGGTGGGTGACGTGCACGGTGGTCTCGGTGATGCCGTACATGTTGACCAGCGTCGGAGCGTCGTCCGCGTGGCGCTCGTACCACGGGCGCAGCCGGGCGACGTCGAGCGCCTCGCCACCGAAGATCACATGGCGCAGCCGCAGCGCGGCGCTGAGCTGTGGGTGCCCGGTGTCTGCCGTGATGAACTGGTAGAAGGCCGAGGGGGTCTGATTGAGCACGGTCACCCCTTCGGCCGCCACCAGCGCGAGGAAGTCCTCGGGCGACCGCGAGGTCTCGAACGGGACGACCACCAGTCGGCCGCCGTGCAACAGGGCTCCCCACAGCTCCCAGACCGAGAAGTCGAACGCACACGAGTGGAACAGCGTCCACACGTCGCCTGGCCCGAACCCGAATCGCCCGGCGGTGGCGTCGAAGAGGTGAAGGACGTTGCGGTGCGGCACCGTCACGCCCTTGGGCTGACCGGTGGAGCCGGAGGTGTAGATGATGTACGCGGGGTGGGCGGGCAGTAGTGGCGCGACGCGGTCCGCGTCGGTCACGTCGTGATCCGGCCGGGACGCGAGGTCGTCGGGCAGTCGGTCGAGCACCCAGCACGGCTTGGCGTCGGCGATCGTGTACGCGGTGCGTTCGGCGGGGTTCTCCGGGTCGATCGGCAGGTACGCGGCGCCGGTCTTGACCACGGCCAGGACGGCGACCACGAGGTCCGCCGAGCGCGGCAGGCTGACCGCGACGGACCGCTCCGGGCCGGCGCCACGCTCGATCAGCCAGCGGGCCAGCCGATTGGCCCGCGCGTTCAGCTCCGCGTACGTCACCGTCACCTCGCCCGCGCGGAGCGCCGTGGCGCCGGGGGCGCGACGCACCCGCTCGGTGAACAGCTCGTCGAGCGTCGCCGTGGGCTCCGGGGTGGCCGGGGCCCATCGCGAGAGTGCGGCGTGCTCCTCGGGAAGGAGCACGTCCAGCGCGCTCAGCCGCCGTCCGGCGTCGGCCGCCGCGGCGGCCAGGACCCGCTCCAGACGCACCACCAGCGACTCGGCGGTGTGCGGGGTGAACAGGTCCGTGCTGTAGTTCAGCACGCCGCCGATGCCCTGCGGCTCCCCGTCGGCGGTGCGCGACTCGCTCAGATTCAGCGACAGGTCGAATTTGGCGGCCTTGAGGTCCACGGGTTCTTCGGCGGTGGCCAGACCCGGCAGGGCGAAGTCGCGCTCCACTCCGCTCTGGAAGGCCAGCATGACCTGGAACAGGGACTGCCGGGCCAGGGAGCGGTTGGGCGCGAGTGCTTCCACCACCCGTTCGAAGGGCACGTCCTGGTGGTCGTACGCGGCGAGGTCGGTGGCGCGCACCCGGTCCAGCAGTTCGCGGAACGTCGGGTCCCCAGAGGTGTCGGTCCGCAGCACCACTGTGTTGACGAAGTATCCGACGAGATCGTCGAGCGCCTGCTCGTCGCGGCCCGCGACGGGGCTTCCGATGGGAATGTCGGTGCCCGCGCCCATGGCGGTGAGCAGAGCGGCGAGGGCGGCCTGCACCACCATGAAGACGCTGACCCTGGCCTCGTTGGCCAGCCGCGACAGCGCTTGGTGGGTCGACGGGTCGATCCGTACGGGCACGGTGGCGCCGCGATGGGTGGCCACCACGGGCCGTTGATGGTCGATGGGCAGGTCGATGCTGTCGGGGAGGCCGGCGAGCACGGTGGTCCAGTACGCGAGATTCCGGGCCAGAAGGCTGTCGGGTTCGTGGCCGCTCCCCAGCCGGTTTCGTTGCCAGAGCGTGTAGTCGGTGTACGAGGCCGACAGCGGCCGCCACGCCGGGGCGCGGCCCCCGCGCCGTGCCTCGTACGCCGTGGCCAGGTCCCTGGCCAGGGGGCGCAGCGAGAGCGCGTCGCAGGCGATGTGGTGCGGCAGCAGCAGGAAGATGTGCTCGGTCGGGCCGAGCACGAACAGGGTGGCACGTAGGGGGGCTTCGACCGCCAGGTCGAAGGGGTATCGGACGGCTTGGCCCAGCTGCGTCGGCACCTGCGGGCCCGCGGCGTGCACGACGGTCAGTTCGGGGCGTCCGGCGGCCGGGTCCAGGACGAGCTGGTAAGGGGTGCCGTCGGTCTCGCGGATGACGGTGCGCAGCGTCTGGTGGCGGCCCGTCACGTCGGCCAGGGCGGCGCGGAGGGCTTCGGTGTCGAGCTCGCCCGACAGCCTCAGGGCCAGGGGGGTGTTGTAGGTGGCGCTCGGCCCCTCCAGCCGGTGCTGGAGCCACAGCTGTTGCTGCCCGGCGGAGAGCGGGACCGGTCCGTCGTGCGGCAGGGCACCGAGCCGGGCCGGGGCCGGCCCGTCGGCGCTCAGGCACGCGGCCAGGGCGGCGGGGGTCGGCATGTCGAACACCGTCGCGACCCGCACCTCCTCCCCCAGCTCGGCGCGGATGGCGGTGACCAGCCGGGCGGCGAGCAGCGAGTGGCCGCCGAGGGCGAAGAAGTCGTCGTCGACGCCGGCTTCGGGCACGCCGAGAACGTCGGCGAACAGCCCGCAGAGCACTTCCTCCCGGCGGTTGCGGGGCGTCCTGGAAGCGGGGGCGCGCTTCGGCTCCGGGGCGGGCAGTGCGTCGCGGTCGAGCTTGCCATTGGGCGTCCGCGGCAGGGCGTCCAGCGTCATGACCTCGGACGGCACCATGTACGCCGGCAGGGCGTCGGCGACGGCGCGGCGTACCGCGTCCGGTTCGGCCACCGCGCCGGGGGCGGGCACCGCGTACGCCACCAACCGCTCCAGGCCGGAGGGGGCCGTGCGCACCGCGACGGCTGCCTGCGCGATGGTGTCCAGCCGGGCGATCGCGGTCTCGATCTCGTCGAGTTCGATCCGGAACCCGCGCAGTTTGACCTGTCGGTCGGCGCGCCCGGCGAATTCGAGATGCCCGTCCTGTCGCCACCGGGCCAGGTCGCCCGTGCGGTACATCCGCGCACCGGGGTCTCCGAAGGGGTCGGCGAGGAACCGGTCGGCGGTCATGCCGGGCCGGCCGAGGTAGCCGCGCGCCGTGCCGGGCCCTGCCAGGTACAGCTCTCCGCTGGCGCCCGGCGGCACCGGCTGCAGGGCGGCGTCGAGCACGTACACCCGGGCGTTGGCGATGGGCTTGCCGATCGGCGGGGTGATCCGGCCGTGCAGGGGGTCGCTGAGCGTGGCGCAGACGGTCATCTCGCTGGGCCCGTACGAGTTGAGCATCAGGCGGTCCGACGACCACCGCTGGACGAGCTCAGGGGGGCATGCCTCACCGGCCACCACGAGTGTGGTGGCCGGGGGCAGCGAGCCCGCGGGCAGTTCGGCGAGCATGGAGGGCGGCAGCGCGACATGGGTGATGCCCCGCTCACGCACCAGCTCCCCGAGCCGGGAGCCGGCCAGTTCGCGACCGGG
Organism: Streptomyces sp. ME19-01-6; assembly: GCF_033793745.1. NCBI lineage: Bacteria > Bacillati > Actinomycetota > Actinomycetes > Kitasatosporales > Streptomycetaceae > Streptomyces > Streptomyces sp. ME19-01-6. Next base: position 613,713 of record NZ_JARAXF010000002.1, read on the forward strand.
CGGCGCCATCGAGACGGTGGCTCCGGCCAGTAGCGTGATGAAGACCTCCCAGAACATCCCGTCGAAGCTCGGGGAGAGGAACTGCAACACCTGGGATGTGCTGTCCATGCTGAGCTGCTGCCGCAGGGACGCCAGGCTGGGCACGCCCACGTGGGTCACCATGACGGCCTTCGGCGTGCCGGTCGACCCGGAGGTGTAGATGACGTAGGCGAGGTTTTGGGGGGAGAGCGGGCGGGCCCGGTCCGCGTCGGTGGGGTCGGTCGTCGGGTGATGGGCCCCGTCGGCCGGGACGTCGGTGGCGCCGAGGAGGAGTTCGGGGATCCGGTGGCCGGGGAGTTCCGGCCGGATCTCCTCGGTGGTCAGCAGGCAGGCAGGCCGTGCGTCGTCGAGGATGAACGCGACGCGCTGGGCCGGGTACTGCGGGTCGACCGGCAGATAGGCCGCCCCGGCCTTCAGGGTGGCCAGCATCGCCACGATCAGTTCCGGGGAGCGGTGCAGTGCCAGCGCCACCACCTGCTCGGGTCCGATGCCCCTGGCGATCAGGCGGTGTGCCAGGCGGTTGGCGCGCTCGTTCAGCTCACCGTACGTCAGCGTGGACGTGCTGTGGCGCACGGCGATCGCGTCCGGGGTCTTCCGTGCCCTGGCCTCGAAGAGGGCGGCGAGGTGGTCGGCGGGCACGTCCCGAGCGGAATCGTTCCACCGGTCGAGGACCTGGTGGCGGCGGGCGGGCCCGAGGAGGTCGATGCCCCCGACGGGAGAGTCGCCGCCGGCCAGCGATATCGCCAGGTTTTCCAGGAAGACGAGGAAGTGGCTGTGGTGGCCGCGCAGCTCTTCGGGGTCGTACTGGGCGGCGTTGCCGTCGAGGTCGATACGCAGAGGGTTGCCGTCGGACCCGTCGTACACCGACAGCAGCAGGTCCTCGACGTGCCGGATGGACATGTTGTGCCTGGTCGTCCGGAATCCGCCGAAAGTCGGGCCGGAGTTGAACGGCCATACGTTGACCGAGGGTCCGAACCCCACCGGCCTGCCCAGTTCCCGGCCGACCTCCTCCCCCCAGTACCGCTGGTGTGCCAGCAGTTCTCGGACGGAGTCCGCCGTGTGCGCGAGGAGTTCACCGGCCCTCATGCCAGGCCGTACGGTCAGGCGCAGCGGAAGGACGTTGGTCCGCATGGCCGGTGTCGCCCGGGCGGCGGGAGTGGTGCGGCCGGTGACCGCCATGGACAGGATCACGTCCGGAGCGCCCGTCAGCCGGTGGACATACGCCGCCATCGCCGCGATGGCCAGGCGGGACAAGCGCGCGCCGGTTTTGTCGAGCGCCGCGCGGACCGCCCGGCCGGCACGGGGCGACAGATGCCCGATGTGGCGCAGCGGCCGGGCAGGTCCCGCGGCCGTACGGGTGGACAGCCCAGCGGGCCGGGGATTGTCGGCGAACCGCGCACGCCAGTACCGCGCGTCCTCGGTGTACTGCGTCGACCCGCGGTAGGTGACGTCCTCGTCGAACAGGGCCCGCACCGAGCCGAACGGGCTCTCGCTGAACGGCCGGCCCGCCACGAGTGCGGTGTAGAGCTCGGCCACACGGTGGACGATCAGGATCGCGGCCGCCCCGTCCATCACCAGGTGGTGTGCGTGGTGGAACCAGAAGTACCGGTCGTCGGCGACTCGGACGAGCACATGGCCGAAGAGGGGGTCCCTGAACAGGTCGAGGGCCACCGACAGTTCGCGTCGCATCAGCTTCTCCGCGGCCGCCCGCGGCTCGGATTCACCGCTGACGTCCACGAACTCCATCGACCACGTGGGCGCCGCGCCGATGGCCTGCCACGGTTCCCCGTCGTCCACGCCGAAGCGGACGTGCAGGGTGTCCGCCTCCCGGACGGCCTGCTGGAGCGCGGCTTCGAAGAGATCCGGATCCACCGGACCGTGGATCTCGAGGTACTCCCCACCGCGGAAGACGGAGCGGTCGGGGTCGATCTCCCAGGCACGCCACATGCCTGTCTGTGTTGGGGACAACGCCCAGCGGTCGTCCGGTGTTTGCTTCAGCTCGTCAGGCAACGCTGTCCCCAAGGTGGTGCGTGGTCAACAACAGAGCGAGTTCGGGTTCCGGTCAGCGAGGGGCGGGGTCGTCCGCCCGCTGTACGAACCTCACGGGCAGCGCCTTCTCACCCGGCGACAGGCCCGGAGTGAGGCTGAGTTCCTCCGCCGGCGTCGCCAGGCACAGCCTGGGAGTCATGCCGACGAGGCGGCCGAACGCGATCTCGCCCACCGCGCGGGCCAACGCCGCGCCCAGGCAGTAGTGGATGCCGTGGCCGAACCCGAGGTGCGCGTTGTCCGCGCGGGTGAGGTCGAGCTCTTCGGCGCCGGAGAAGCGACGTGGGTCGCGGTTGGCGCTGGCGAAAACCACCTGGACCAGGGCCCCGCGAGGGATGAGCACACCCCCGAGGCGTACCGGCTCGCGGCAGACGCGCAGGGTCCCTATCTCCGCCGGGCCGTAGCGGCGCAGGATCTCCTCGACCGCGGCCGCGATGCGCTCGGGGGCGTTGCGCAGGGCCTCGAAGCGTTCCGGCGCGGACAGCAGCAGAAGGGCTCCCGTCCTGATCAACGCGGCGGTGGTGCGGTGCCCGGCGAGCAGGATGCTCAAGGACAGCGCGACCAGTTCCTCGTCGCTGAGCCGGTCGCCGTCCTCCTCCTGAACGTGGATGAGCCGGGACAGCAGGTCGTCGCCGTCCTCTGCTTTCCTCCTCGTCGTGACCAGTTGGGACATGTAGTCGACCAGGCCCCGGGCGCTGGTCACACCACGCCCGGGGTCCCCGGCGGTCAGGCCCTCGGCCAGGCTCCGCCAGCGGTGCTGGTCGCCCGCGGGCACTCCGAGCAGCTCGCCGATCACGCGTATGGGGAGCTGGTGGGCGAAGTGTTCGACGAGGTCCACAAGCCCATCGATGTCGGCGAGCCGGGCGAGGTCATCGAGTAGTTCGCCGGTGATCGCCTCGATCCGCGGGCGGAACCGGAGCACCCGGCGCGTGGTGAACTCCCGGGAGACGACTTTGCGCAGCCGGGTGTGGTCCGGCGGGTCATAGGCCGCCAGGGTGGCGGTGAAGTACGGGCGCAGGTCCTCCGGAAGGCTCATGAAGGCGCCGGTGAGCCCACTGTCACTCAGGTCGTTGCTGAAGCGCGGGTCGGTCAGGACCGCCACGATCTCGTCATAACCGGTCACCAGCCAGACCGGGATGTCGGCCATGTGCCGGCCCTCGACGACCGGTGGCCCCTCGAGGAGCCGTCCATAGGCCTCGTCACGCCGCGGGGACGAGAGGATCTCGGCAAGCTGTGGTCCATCGCCGCCCTGCTGCTCTCCTGCCATGGCGCTATCCCTTTCCGTCGTTCAGGCCGACCGACCGAGTCGCCACCGGCTCGCCGGGGGTCCCTCTCCGTTCCTCGATCAGCCGCGCGACTCCTCTGACCGTGGGATACGTGTAGAAGTCGCGAGGAGTGACGGTGACGCCGTACTCGCTCTCGAGGTCGGCGGAGATCTTCATGCTGAGGAGCGAATATCCGCCGAGTTGGATGAAGTCGTCATCGACGCCGACATCGGAAAGGCCCAGCAGGTCCGCCCACATCGCCGCGATCGCACGTTCGAGCCACGTTTCCGGGGCGGCGTAGTCCGCAAACACGTCGGGGCGTCGGCGCACGTCCCTGCTCTCCAGATCGCCCCGGTCGACCTTGCCGTTCACGGTGAGCGGCAGCTCGTTGACCATGCGGTAGCCGCTCGGCGCGGCATAAGCGGGCAGGATCTCTTCGAGTCGCCTTCGCAATCCCAGCGTGGACGGCGGTCGCCCCTGCTCGGGTACCACGTAGCAGACCACCCGCCGCGTCCCGTCGGAGCCGCGCGGCGCCACCACGGCCGCGTCCTTCACTCCGTCCTGTTCCAGAACCGCGGCCTCCACCTGGGCGAGGTCGACGCGGAACCCGCTGACCTTGACCTCATGGTCGGTTCGCCCGAGGAACTCGAGGACTCCGTCCGCGCCGACCCGCACAAGATCTCCCGTTCGGTACATGCGCCCGCCCGGCTCCTCGCTCCAGGGGTCGGCCACGAAGTGCGCGGCGGTCACGCCCGGTCGATCCGCGTATCCCCGGGCCAGCCCCGCACCGACCGCGTAGAGCTCACCGGGCTCCCCCACCCCCACCGGTCGCAGTCCGGCGTCGAGTACCCGGATCCGCGTGCCCGTGACCGGGCGTCCGATCGGTACGGCCCCTTCGCCTATCGGTGCCGTCACCTGATGACAGCAGGTGAACGTGGTGTTCTCCGTCGGTCCGTACCCGTTCACCACCCGCACCTGGGGCAGTTCGGCCAGGACTCGGTTGACGTACTTCGGCAGCACCACGTCGCCACCCACCACAAGGCGGCGCACTCCCTTCAGCTTCTCCAGCTGTGTGTCGGCGATCTGGTGGAACAGCCCGGCGGTCAGCCACAGGCAGGTGATTCCCTCGTCCCGCACGAAATCGGCGAGCTGGGCGAGCGAGGGATCGGTGCCGGGGAAGAAGACGAGTCGCGCACCGTTCAACAGCGGCGCCCAGATCTCCAGTGTGGAGGCGTCGAACGCGACGGGGGCGAATTGCAGAAAACGGTCGTCGGGCAGCGCGGAGGCACACACGGGGTCCGCCACGAGGCGCAGCACGCCGCGGTGCGTCACCGCCACGCCCTTCGGTGCGCCCGTGGAGCCCGACGTGTAGACGATGTACGCGAGGTCGTCAGCCTCCGCACCGCTCACCGGCCCGGCGTCCAACTGGTCGCGGTCCGTGTCCGATCCGGTGTCCACACGGAGTGTCGTAACGCCCGGCGCTTCGGCGTCGGGCGATCGGGAGTCGGCGAGCAGCACTTGGACGCCGGCGTTCCGCAGGGTCAGCTCCCGGCGCCCAGGGGGTTGCCGCGGGTCGAGAGCGACATACGCCGCCCCCGCCTTCAGGACGGCCAGCAGGCTCACCGCCAGGTCCGTCGAGCGTCGTACGCTCAGTCCGACCCTGCCCTGCCGGCGGACGCCCATGGCCCGTAGACGTGTCGCCAGGCGATCGGACCTGCGTTCCAGCTCGCCGTAGGTGAGTTCCCCGTCCTCCGCACTGACCGCGATACGCGTAGGCGTCAGCGCCGCTTGTGCGGTGAACCTGCCGTGGATGGTGCCCGCCGCCCCATCCGCCGCGAATCCGTCCCCCGTCTGCGTCCCCTGCGGACTCATCTCACTCCAGTTGTCCTGATTTACGCTCCCTGAGCCTCGATGAGGCTCTTCGGGCGCATATCGGTCCAGTGTTCCTCGACATAGTTGATGCAGGACTGACGCGACTCCGCACCGTGAACGGTCCGCCACCCGTCCGGGATCTCGGCGAAGGACGGCCACAGCGAGTGCTGCCCCTCGTCGTTGACGAGCACGAAGAATGTGCCGTTTTCGTCTTCAAAAGGATTACTCATCGCCTCGTCACCTGTCGATCTTCCGCATTACCGAACGAGGCGACCCCGCCCGGTTGCGAACGGCCGGCGCCACCTCGGATCCGCTTTGGGCAGACATCGTGGCAGCCGCGGCTGCAGTTCCGGTTTCATTTCGCTTTCACGGCCGCACGGTCCGCAAGGCCGGCCACCGGAGCAGCGAGCGCCCTTCGTGACGAGATCTGGCCGTTATGACCGGTCAACGAGGGCGGATCAGCCGTTTCGTTGCACGTGCAGAGCAAGGTGCCAAAATGGCCACATTCGACCGCTGCATCAGAACTCAGCACCAACCTCGCTCCGTTTACTACTTACTGCGTCGATGCGAATACACACTCCCGGGCATCATCAAAAGGTGTTCGTTAGGCCTGATTTGCCTCCGACGCCCGGTCTCCGGCCAACCGCCAGACGTGCTCGCGGGCTTCAGCGCGGGCCGAGCGCAGGCCCGCGAGGGCACGCCTGCTGCCGTCGGCAAGCCGGTCGGCCAGCCGGGAGACGGTCACCTGGAAAGTGCCTCCAACTGGTACGGGGGACAAGGCCCTCAGCAATCCTTCTCGCTGGTCAGAGGCATTTTCTGCTTACGCGATCAACAGCCGGACAGCCTGTTACATGAAAGCGCGAGGCTAACGGCAAGGCGCCCTCGTCCCCGGCCCTCCCGATCTCTCACACCCCAATTTCTGGTTTCCCAGCCTTCACGGCGGCGCAAGTCCCGCGCTGCCGCCCATTCGGCGTCCGACGCCTCCGCCTCCGCCTGCTCCCTGGCGTAGGCGGCCGCCAGGCCGGGCAGCCGGAACAGCGGCGGAGCCCCGTGGCCGTCCTTGCGGACGACCCTGAGCAGCCGATGGTCCACCAGTCGTTCCAGCGCTTCCACGACATCCGGCACGGGCAGGCTCAGCAGCGCCCTGTCCCCGGACGTGGAAAAGACCCTGACACCGGACAGTCCGAGTATGCGGAAAAGGCGCCGCTCGTCCTGGGTCAGGCGGTGGTAGCCGGGGACGAAACAGGACCGCACGCTCAATGAGTCGCAGGTGAGTTCCTCCAGCACCCTGTGCTCATCGGCCAACCTGAGGGCCAGATCCCCGACGCTCCAGTGCGGCCTGGCCGCGAGCCTGGCCCCGGCGATGCGCAGCGCGAGCGGCAGATGGCAGCAACGGCGGGCCACTTCGCGGGCCGCCGCCGGCTCCCGGTCCACCCTCTCGGCGCCCACGATGCGCCTGAAGAGCCGGATGGCCTGGTGCCTGCTCATATCGTTGTGCTCGACCTGGGAAGTGAAGGGAATGCAGGTCAGCCGTGCCCTGGCGGTGACGATGACGCCACTTTCCACATTGCCCGGCAGCAGGTGCCGCAGCTGTACCTCGTCGGCGGCGTCATCGAGCACCGTCAGGACACGCCGCCCCTTGAGGCTGTCACGGAAGCAGGCTGCCCGCGCCCCGAGGCCCTCGGGCAGCGCCGACGCCGGGTAATCCATCGCCAGCAGCATCTGGGCGAGTGCCGCTGCGGGATCCATGGGATGTTCGGTGCTGCCCCCGAGATCGACGTAGAGCTGACCGTCCGGAAACGCGGAACGAAGACGATGCGCCAGGTGAACGGCGGCGGTCGTCTTCCCCGCTCCGCCCTGGCCGGTGATCGCGGTGACGGCCGAGGTGGTCCGGTCACCCGCCGTCAACGCGTGGGCCAGCACGTCCGTGGCCTCGTATGGCACGAAATCGACGACCCCATGCGGAAGCTGGGCCGGGTACGCCCATGCGGCCGGTGCCGCCGGGGGCGCGGGCCACACGGACGGCGGGCCGTCCGTGGCGCTCCGCGCCAGCAGGGTCTGGTGCAGGCGCCGCAGTTCGGGAGTCGGCTCGGCACCGAGCTCTTCGGCGAGGTTCGACCGCAGAGCGGCGTAGACCGCCAGGGCCTCGGCCGAGCGACCCGACAGGTGGAGGGCCGTCATGAGGTGACCGTGCAGAGTCTCGCGTAGCGGGTACCGCTCGACGAGCAGCTTGAGTCCGCTCACCGCCTGGGCAGGCGCCCCCATGGCCAGCATCACCTCGGCCTGCTGCTCGAAGGCGACAAGTCGCAATTCGGTCAGCCGGTCGACTTCCGCGGCGACGCAGTCGCCCGCGGTCACATCGGTGAACGCCTCCCCTTCCCAGAGCGACAGCGCGCGGTCGAGCATGACCGCCGCCCCCTCCAGGAAGCCCTTCTCGCGCTCCCGCATACTGGCCGCCAGTAACTTCTCGAACTCATCGGCGTCCACTTCGCCGGGTGTCAGCCGGTAGGCGCCCGGCTCAGTCGATATCACCGCCCTGGCCGCTTCCGGATCGGCCATGGACCGGAAAAGCGACCTGAGGCGCGAAACCCTGACATGCACCGCATTGACTCGATTGACCGGCGCATGACCAGACGACGTCGCCTCGACGATGTGATCGATCGACACCACTCGTCCCGCATGAGCCAGCAGTTCCGCCAGAAACGCTCTGTCTTTCCTTCCGGCCAGCGTTTTCGGCGGCCCTTCCCCGCTCGACACTCTCAAGGACCCCAGAACGTAGAACTTCACGGCGCGCTCCTTCGCACGGCACTCACGCGCTCACCATATGCTGTAATCCAGAATTCTCTTCTCTTCAGCCGAACTCCATGCTCCAGCACGAAGATTACGCAGTCGAACACAACGACCGACGAACTCCATCGGCGGAGTTGTCACCTTGCCGGACTCAACCCGGCAGCAGAGTGCGGTCACGCAATGACGGCAGGGCCGGAAATACGGGGACTCCGGTACTGTCCGGCGCTTCTTCAGGACGCCCAGGGTCCGCCCTGGTCGACGGCCCGCCACAGGAACGCGCGCTTCTCGAGGACCACGCAGAGGGGCGTCACTCGGCCAGGGCGTCGTCCAGTTCGGCGTCGCCGGGAAGCCAGGGGAAGGCGATCCAGGGGTACGTCTCGAGATGTTCAGCGGCGGGGTGACCTGGATGCCCGGGCACGCTGCCGGCGCGGCCCTCGAGGTGTACCTGACGATGAGCGGCCGCCCGCACGTCGGTGGCGATGACCGCGGACGGCGCCACCGCGGCGGCCGGTTTCAGCGACGGGCCGATCGTGCTGTGGGACCTCGCCGAAGGCGTCCGGCTGCCCGACATCCAGGAGCGTCTGGTGGACGGGGTCGCCCTGAGCGCCCACGGGCAGCGGGTCGCCTCGCACGGCATCGGCAGGTTCGGGGCGTGGTCCCTGCCGGATGGGGCGCGCCTGAGCACGCTGAACACCTGGGGCGACCATGTCGCCCGGGCGATCCGCCGGGCTTCGGGGCGAACGGCGGCTCCGAGTCGGTGTGCTTCAGCTCGGACGGTCAGCGGGCGGTGTCCGGCGACGAGGTCGAAGCGACGTACGGGTGTGGGATCTGTCCGGAGGTGGGTCGTCCGTGCTCATCGAGCACGGACGCTGGGTGAGTTCCGCCTGTCTGAGCGGGGACGGACGCCTGCGAGGACATCGCGCTCAGCCCGGACGGCCGGTATCTGCTGCCCGGGAGCGCGGACGGCACCCTGCGCCTGTGGGAGCTGGACTGGGAACTGGCCGCGGGCGTTGGCGCATGATCAGGACGGGCCGGGAACCGGCCGCCGGGGAAGGCGCGTGATCAGGACGGGGCTGCGAACCGGCCGCTGAGGAAGGCCCTTGAAAAGAAGGCCCTTGATGAGTACAGGCCGGCAGCCGGCTGTCGAGGAGAGCGCGTGATCATGCCGTACAGCGACAGCGTGGCCCTCGCCCTGGGCCTGGCCCGGATCGAGGCCCGCGCCGGGCGTGCACCTCACGTGGAGCCGGAGCACCTGCTGTTGGGCCTGGCCAAGCTGTGCCGCGAGGACCTGCGGGAGGTGCTCGGCGCCAGCAGCCTGACCCTGGCACGCCGCGACGCGGTCGAGGCGAGCGCCCGGGCCCTGCGGCACCGGTTCGCCCTCGCCAAGGTGGACCCCCAGACCTTCCGGCGTCGGCTGCGCGCCGCGCTCACCGTCGACGCCCCGTCGCCCCCGCCCGCCGTGCCGCGGCGCAGCCGGACGGCGCGGTGGGTGTTCACCAGGGCCGGGGAGCTGGCCGGGGGCGGGACGGCCCGGGCGGTCGATCTGCTGCGGGCGGTGCTCGAGCTGCCGCTGCCGACGGCGGCCCGGGTGTTGCGGGAGCTGGAGGTCGAGGATGCGCGGGCCGCGTTCTTCCCCAGCGATCAGGGGCGGGCCGCCGCGGTCGTACGTGACCACGAAGCGCCCCGGCCCGACCCCGAGCCCGACCGGCCGGCCGAAGCGCCCCGGCCGGACCCCGCCCCCAAGCCGCCCGCCGAGGCCCTCCGCCGCGCTCCGCATCCGACGCCCGTCCTCGACAAGTACGGCCGCGACCTGACCGGACTCGCCCGCTTGGGCACGTTGCCGCAACTGATCGGCCGACACGCGGAGTTGCGCACTCTGGCCCGCGTCCTCGTCCGGCAGCGCAAGGCCAACGCGGTCCTGGTCGGGCATGCGGGGGTCGGCAAGACCAACATCGTGGAGGGCCTGGCCGCCCGACTGACCGAGCCGGGGGCGCCCGCCGAGCTGGCCGGGGCCCGGGTGGTGGAGCTGTCCATGGCGGCGCTGCTCGCCGGGGCCGCGTACCGGGGAGAGTTCGAGGAGCGCCTCCAAGCGGTACTGAAGGAGGCCCGGCAGGCGCCGGAGCTGATTCTCTTCATCGACGAGGTGCACACCGTGCTCGGCGCGGGCGGCAAGGGCGCCAGCGATGCGGCGAACATCCTCAAACCCGCCTTGGCACGCGGTGACGTGAGGTGCCTCGGGGCGACGACCCCGGGTGAGTACCGGCGCTCCATCGAGTCGGATCCGGCGCTGCAGCGCCGCTTCGAGGTGGTCTGGGTCGACGAGCCCGGCCGGGACGAGGCCGTGGCGATCCTGGAGAAGCTGCGCGAGTCGATGGCCACGCACCACGGGGTGGAGATCGACGCGGACGTACCGGAGGCGGCCGTCGACCTGACCGTGCGGCATCTGCCCGAACTGCGGCTGCCCGACAAGGCGATCGACATGCTCGACCAGGCGTGCGCGGCCGCCCGCATCGCCACCCTCAGTCCCGGCCCGGTACCGCGCGGCCCCGTCCGGGTGCGGCCCGGCGACATCGCCGCCGCCGTGGCCGCGCGTGCCCGGCTGCCGATCGAGCGGATCACGGCGGGCGAGGCGGAGCGGCTGCTCGGCATGGAGGAGGGGCTGCGCCGCCGCGTCACCGGCCAGGACCATGCCGTGCGCGTGGTCGCCGACGCGGTGCGCACCGCACGGTCCGGCCTCGGGGATCCACGGCGGCCCGTCGGGGTGTTCCTGTTCGCCGGGCCGACCGGCACGGGCAAGACCGAACTGGCCAAGGCCCTCGCGGAGTTCCTCTTCGACGACGAACGGCGCCTGATCCGTATCGACATGTCCGAGTACCAGGAGCGCCACTCCGTGTCCCGGCTGCTCGGCGCGCCACCCGGCTACCTCGGGCACGACCGCGAGGGCCAGCTCAGCGGGCCGCTGCGGGACCATCCGCACAGCGTGGTCCTCTTCGACGAGGTGGAGAAGGCGCACCCGGAGGTCCTGGACATCTTTCTGCAGATCTTCGACGAGGGCCGGCTCACCGACGCACGCGGGCGGCAGGTCTCCTTCACCGAGTCGATCGTCATCCTCACCTCCAACCTCGGCGCACGGCAGGACGCCGAGGCCTCGGGGCCCCGCCGGCTGCTCGGCTTCGCCCCGCCGGAGCGCCCCGACTCCCCCGCCGCGGCCGGGCAGTCGGCGGCCGAGCGGATCCACGCCGCGCTCGCCCGGGAGCTGCGGCCCGAACTCCTCGGCCGCATCGGGCAGGTCGTGGTCTTCGAGCCGCTCGACGAGGCGGCGCTGCGCCGGATCCTGGACAAGGTGCTCGACCGGGTCCGGGCCCGGCTCGCCGACCGGAGCATCACGATCGAGCCCACCGAGGGCGCGTACGACCTGCTGCTCGCCCGCGCCGCGGGGGCACGCTCGGGTGCCCGCGCGCTGGAGCAGGCAGTCGAGCGGCTGCTCGTCCAGCCGTTGGGGCGCGCCCTGCTGGCCGGACGGTTCGGCGACGGCGCGGCGGTCCGGATCGACACCGTCGATGGAGCCCTCCACTTCACCGGCACCGAACCTGGTTCCGCCGGCCCATCCGGACCCGGCTCCGGCACCGACCCCCGCCCGGAAAGGCAGGACACCGCACGATGACGCCCCCGGCCACCGTCACCCTGTCCCTCGTCAAGGGCCGGCTCGATCCGGCGCGGTACGTGTTCGACGAGCGCACCACCTGTGTGCTCGGCCGCAGCACGGACTGTTCGCCGCGCCTGCCCAACGACGAGCACCACCGCACGGTCTCCCGGCACCACTGTCTCCTGGACATCAATCCACCGGACATCCGCATCCGCGACTTCGGCAGCATGAACGGCACCTTCGTCAACGGCCGGAAGATCGGCCAGCGGGAGAAGGGCCAGACGCCCGAGGAGGGCGCGGCCGTCCAGTACCCCGAGCACGACCTGGGCGACGGCGACGAGATCCGGCTCGGAAACACGGTGTTCCGCGTCGGGATCAGCGCACCGCGCACGCTGAGGCTCGCGCACTGCGCGAAGTGCGGGCGTGAAGCGGGGTCCGAGATGTCCGGCCGGTCCGGCGAATTCCTGTGCTCCGGCTGCCGGTCGGAGCCGTCCGCTGTGGCCCGGCTGCTGCTCGACCTGGCCCGGAGCGGGCGCCCCGACCTGGCCCCGATCGCCGGTTACGAGTTGCTGCGGGAGTTGGGCCGGGGCGGGATGGGCGCCGTGTATCTGGCCCGGCGCGGGTCGAGCGGCGAGCAGGTGGCGCTGAAGGTCATGCTGCCGAAGGTCGCGGCCGACGCCGACGCACGGGTGCGCTTTCTGCGCGAGGCGGAGCTCACCGGGGCCCTGCGGCACCCGAACATCGCCGCCCTGTACGACTCGGGCTTCGCCGACGGCACCTTCTACTTCACCACCGAGTTCTGCACCGGCGGCAGCCTGGACCAGCTGCTCCGGCAGCGGCACGGCCGGCTGCCCGCGGCGCAGGCCGTCCGTATCGCCGTACAGGTCCTCGAAGGCCTGGACCACGCCCACGGCAAGAGCGTGGTGCACCGCGATCTGACCCCGTCCAACGTCCTGCTGCAGGAGAACCTCGACGGCTCCACGACGGCCAAGGTCGCCGACTTCGGCATCGCCAAAGCCTTCGACCGGGCCGGTCTCAGCGGCCTGACCCGTACCGGAGCAACCGCGGGCAAACCGCACTTCATGCCCCGCCAGCAGGTCATCAACTTCAAGAAGGCCGCACCGGCCGTGGACGTGTGGGCGCTCGCCGCCTGTCTCTACCACGCGCTGACCGGCCACACGCCGCGGGACTTCCCGCGCGACAAGGACCCGTGGCAGACCGTCCTGCAGTCGCCGGCCGTGCCGATCCGGCAACGCGACCCACTCATCGAGCGGCGGCTGGCCGAGGTCATCGACCGGGCCCTGACCGAGCGGCCCGCCATCGGCTTCCAGAGCGCGGACGAGCTGCGTCGCGCCCTGCTGCCGCACGCCGGCTGACCGGGCCGTGCCGCGGGCGACGTAGCGGCGTACATGAACGACGTAGCGGAGAGAGGGCGGGACTGTGAGACAGTGGCGGATCGGTGAGGTGATCGACGGCCGGTACGAGGTCACCCGCGTGCACGAGCAGGGCGCGATGGGCCTGGTCCACCGGGTACGGCACCTGCGCTGGGACACCGATCTGGCCGTCAAGAGCCCACGCGCCGACGTATTCCAGGGCGCGGCCGGCCGGGCGCGGTTCGTCGCCGAGGCCGAGGCGTGGGTGTCGCTGGGGCTGCATCCGCATGTCTGCGGCTGCTTCTACGTCCGCACGCTGGACGGTGTGCCGCGGGTATTCGCGGAGTACGTCGACGGGGGCAGCCTGCGCGACTGGATCGTGGACCGGCGCCTGTACGAAGGCGGACCGCTCGCGGTCCTGGCCCGCGTTCTCGACCTCGCCGTGCAGGCCGCGCGCGGCCTGGAACACGCGCATGGCAAGGGCCTGGTGCACCAGGATGTGAAGCCCGCCAACATCCTGGTCGGCGACGGCATCGCCAAGGTCACCGACTTCGGGCTGGCCCGCGCCGGGGCCGGCCTGCCGGGGGCCACGCCGAGCGTCGCGCCGGGGGCGAGCCTCCTGGTCACCAACGGGGGCCTGACCCCGGCCTATGCGTCCCCGGAGCAGGCGATGGGGCGGCCGGTCGGGCGGCGCAGCGACATCTTCAGCCTCGCCGTGTCGGTCCTCGAGATGTTCGTCGGCGAGATCACCTGGGCCGCGGGGCCGATCGCCGGGGAGTCTCTCGCCGGGCTGCGCGAGGACGGCGAGTGCGCGGTCCCGCTGCCGGGCCCGGTCGCCGACCTGCTCGCCCGCTGCCTGGCCATGGAGCCCGCCGACCGGCCCGGCTCGATGGCCGAGGTGGCGGGCGGCCTCTCGGGCCTGTACGAGCAGTTGACCGGCGCACCGTATCCGCGCCCGGCGCCGGTCGCCGCCGAACTGCGCGCCGACGAACTCAACAACCGCGCCCTGTCCCTGCTCGACCTGGGCCGGGCCCCGGAGGCCGAGGCCGCGTTCGCGCAGGCCGCGGCCGCCGATCCGCATCATCCGGCGGCCACGTACAACGCGGGTCTGCTGCGCTGGCGGAGCGGCGAGCTCACTGACGAGCAGCTGGTCGCCGCCCTGGAAGCGGCGCACGAGACCGCGGACGGCAGCTCCCCCACCGACGCATCCACCGCCCGCTACCTTCTGGCCCAAGTCCAGCTGGAGCGCGGTGACGTGACCGCGGCCCGCGCTCTGCTCGAAGAGCTCGAGGACGAGCAGCCCGGCGACCCGGACGTCGGCCGGGCCCTGCACACCATCACGGCGGGCCGGGTGACCGACGCGCGGGACCTCAGCACACGCGAAGTGCCCTGGCAGACCTTCCCCTTCGCCCGTATGACCGAACGGGACCGGGTCGGCAAGGTGATCCGGATCCGCCTCGGCCAGGACGGGGCGGCGGCGCTCACCGGCAGCTGGGACGGCAGCGTACGACTGTGGGAGTTGTCGAGCGGGGCCTGCGTGCGCACGATCCGCGCGCACGACGGGCCGGTGCGCTCGGTGGACCTGAGCCGGGACGGGCGGACCGCGGTGTCCTTCGGCGCGGACCACGCCCTGCGGTTCTGGAACCTGGCCGACGGCACCTGCCGCTACGAGACCCGGATCGCCCCCACCCCCCGGGGCGGGACCGGGCTGACGGACGTACGCCTGACACCCGGCGGACGGGCCGTGGTGTGCGGCACGCCCGAGGGAGCGGTGGTCGGGCTGGACATGACCGGGGGCACGCTGAAGACCTCCAACCCGTCGGGCCGGACGGACGAGCCCATGTACGCGGTCGAAGTCAGCCCGGACGGCCGCCACGCCCTGGCGGGCGGAACCAGCGGCACCCTGCATCTGGTGGATCTCGCCGACGGCACCTCGCGCCAACTGCGCGGCGGGGACCGCTCATTCGTGAGGTCGCTGTGGATCAGCGCCGACGGCAGGCGGGCGCTGAGCGGGCACAGCCGCTCGATCCACCTGTGGGACCTGGAGTCCGGCACGTGCCTGCGCACGCTCAAGGCACCGCTGCACGGTGTCGAATCCCTGGCCATGAGCGCGGACGGCCGCTACGCGCTGTCCGGCGCGCAGGACTTCGCCGTGCGCTACTGGGACCTGACCACGGGCCGCTGCGTGCGCACCTTCCGCGGGCACCGCGGAACGGTCAGCCGGGTATGGCTCTCCCCCGATGGATGCCACGGCGTCTCCGCCGCGCAGGACAACACAGTGACCTCCTGGGAGCTGCCCGGCCGCTACACCGCGCCGCCCCAGCTCAGCCGCCCGCTCCCGCCCACCGAGCTGAACGCCCTCGGCGGGCAGGTCGACGCCCTGGTCGGCGAGGCCGACCAGGCCCTGGCCGCCGGCGACTTGCCGCGCGCCCTGGACCGGCTCACACGGGCCCGCTCGACCCCGGGCTACGAGCGCGCGCCCCACGTACTCGCCGGCTGGTGGCGCCTGCATCGGCGGGCCACCCGGGTGAGGCCGCGCTCGGGCTGGCTCGCCCGCGAACTGACCGGGCACACCGCCTACGTCACCCGGCTCGACCTGTCCGCCGACGGCAGGCTCGCCGCGTCCGCCGGCGCCGACCGCACGATTCGGCTGTGGGACCTCGAAAGCGGGGCCTGCACCGGCATATTGGAGGGTCACGCCCACCTGGTGGAGGAGATCAGCCTCAGCCCGGACGGACAACGCCTGCTGTCCCTGGGCCGCGACCGCAGGGCCCGCCTGTGGGACGTCACCGACGGCGCCTGCCTGCGCGAGCTCGACCCGGACGCGTACGGCTCCGCGATCCGTCTCCTGCCGGACGGCCGGCACGCCCTGATCGGCGGCCGTGGCCGCCAGTTGCGGCTGTGGGACCTGGAGGCGGACCGGCAGGTGCGCGCCCTGGAGGGCTTCGACCTGTCCATCAACGCGGTGGGGACGTCCGCCGATGGCCGCCTCGCCGTCTCGGGCGGTGACGACAAGGCGGTCCGCCTGTGGGACCTCGACAGCGGCCGCTGCCTGCGCACCATGACCGGCCACGCCCGTGCGGTGATGTCGGTGTGGCTGAGCCCCGACGGCCGGCACGCCCTGTCCGGCGGCGACCACCGGGAGCGCACCGTTCGCCTGTGGGACACCACGACCGGCGCCTGCCTGGGGACCTTCGCGACCTACACGTCGTCCGGCGCCCGCCTCATCGCCCACAGCCCCTTCGTGGTGTGCGACAAGTCGGGCGGCGTCGAGATCTGGGACGCCCACACCGGGCAGGGCGCGCTGCGCCTCGACGTGAAGGGACAGGGAATCGCGGCGGTCACGCCGACGCCCGACGGGCGTCATGTGCTCTCCGGGGACTTCGACGGGACGGTACGGGTGTGGGAGCTCGACTGGGAGCTGTCCGTCGGTGATCATCCGCAAGGCCCGGCGTCGGCCGCGGGGCACCGGCCTGGGTGAGGCGGTCGGTCGCCGCGGGATCCTCCCGGTGTGCTTACCGTTGGATGGGGTACGGACAGGGGTTCTTCATCCGCCCGTCCGCGGGGCGGGCGTGGCGTGCCGGAGTGCGTGGGCTTCGGCGAGGAGCAGGTAGCCGCTGGCGGTCCAGGTGTAGGCGCGGTCACGCAGGCCGGTTCCGGTGAGGGCGTCGAAGTTCTCCGCGAAGCCGTGGGTCTCGCACAGGGTCCGGAAGCGGGCGCTGATCTCGTCCGCGAGGTTCTGGTGACCGCTGCGGCGCAGGCCGTCCTCGATGAGGACGACGGCGGGGGCCCAGACGGGGCCGCGCCAGTAGCCGTCGGAGAGGTAGTGCGGCGAGCTGGGCAGTTCGGTCGCGAGCCCGTACGGCGTCAGGTGCGCCTCGATGCGGTCGGCCAGCGCGGCGGCGACGTGCTGCGGCAGGTGCTCGCCCAGCGCGATCGGCATCAGGTCCAGCAGGCTGGAGCTGCTCCAGGTGTCCCCGCTGTGCGCTCCGCGGGCGACGAAGTGGTCCCCCTTCCACAGGTGGCCGAGCATCGCGGCCAAAGTCGCGTCCGCGGTCCGCGTCCACCGGCGGGCGTCGTCCGGCCGCCCCAGCTCTTCGGCCAGGCCGGCGAGTTCGCGCAGTTGGAGGACCAGGAATCCGGCGAGGTCGGCGGTGGCGACCACTCGTTCCGGGTCGAAGGTCGTGGCGTTGTCCCAGCCGCTGTCATTGCCGTGCTGGTAGTGGGGAAGGGCGCTGCCGGGCGCTCGTCGCGCGGTGAGCCAGAACTCGGTCCAGCGTGCCAGCCGGTCGTACGTCCGGGCCAGCTCCGCCGGGTCGAGCGGTTCGGGCAGGCGTCGGCGCAGGTGGCCCAGAGCCCAGCCGTGGATGGGGGGTTTGACGTAGTTGTAGAGGATCTCGGAGTGGCAGACGGAGTCGGGCAGGGCTCCGCTCTCGTCCTGGTGGTCGAAGGGCAGGCAGAACTGGTCCCAGGCCGCCGCGGGCAGTCCGGAGGCCATTGCCAGAGCGTTGAAGCAGTGGTCCCAGCTCCAGACCTTGTCCATCCAGTGCTTGGACATCAGCACGGCAGGCCGGGTGACGAAGCCCGCGGGGTTCACCGTCGCGGACCACAGGACGTAGGCCGCCAGTTCGGCGGCCGGGGTGTCGGCCGAGCGCCACGGGGCGATCGTGTCGGTGAAGGCCGCGAAGGCGTTCTGTGCGGCGGCCACGACCTGCTCGAAGGACGTCCGCGCGGTGTAGGGGCGGCGTGCGCTGTCCAGTTCCTCGACAGCGGCCTCCCAGACCCCGCCGTTCTCCGCCGCGATGGCCAGACCGCGATCCGCGCTGCCGAGGTCCTGGGCGCCGAACACACCGACCGCGCCGGCGGACAGTGTGGTGATCCGGTAGCGGCGGCCGGTCTCGTACGAGGTGAAGACGTACGCCCCGTCCACCGGGTCACGGAAGAAGTAGGCGCCGGTGAAGGGGGTCAGGGTCTGCTCGGCGGCACAGATACGCAGGCCGAGCCCCTCACCGCGCAGCCGTATGGTGTCCGGTGACTCGTAGGCGAGGTCGATACGCGCGCCCTCGCTGATCCAGCTGAGCAGTCCCGGTGTCGCCTCGACGCGGGTCTCGGCGCGGGCGCCCGTCCCGGCATCGAGGGGGACGAACCGCAGCACGGGGTGCATACCGTTCTGGTGCGAAACCAGGTGGAGGTCGTCGGCATAGGTCTTCTGCGCCACTACGGGCGAGATGCCGAACCAGGATCCGTGCACACTGAACGGAATATCGTGGACGGAGAAGGCCGGGCCGGAGGGGGCGGCGGTCATGAGCGTTACTCGTTTCTTCAGCGGTGGCGGGTCGGCGGCATGCCGGACGGCTGTGGCGGCGTACCGGTCGATGGTGTGCGGCGTACCGGCGGGAGCCTCCCGACGGGCGGGGGACAGATTGCCGGGGAAGGTCAGTCCTTGACGGCGCCGGCGGTCACGCCGGCGGCGACGTACCGCTGGGCGAGGACGAGGATGACCGCGGCGGGCAGCGAGGCCACGACGGCGGTGGCCATGATGGCGTTCCACTCCTGGTTGTTGTTGCCGATGTAGTGGTAGATGCCGAGGGTGATCGGCTTGTGTGTGCCGCCTCCCGCGAGGGTGCTGGCGAAGACGAAGTCGGACCAGGACCACAGGAAGGCGAACAGGGACACCGTGACGACGGCGTTGCGGCTCATCGGCAGGACGATCGACCAGAAGGTGCGCGCCGGTCCGGCGCCGTCGGTCTTCGCGGCCTGGAGCAGTTCGCCGGGGATGCCGGACATGAACGCGGTGAAGATGAGCACCCCGAAGGGGACGGCCAGGGTGGAGTCGGCGACGATCAGACCGGGCACGGACTGGAGGAGGCCGAGCTGGAGGTAGATGGCGTAGAAGCCCATCGCCATGATGATGCCGGGGATCATCTGGGCGGCCAGGAGAAGGAAGCTCAGTACGCCGCCGCCGCGCGGGCGCAGCTTGGCCAGCGCGTAGCCGGCGGGCGCCGACAGGGCCACGGTCAGTACGACGGTGCCCAGGCCGATGACGAGGCTGGTGCCGAGGTAGGGCAACTGCTCGTCGAGGACCCTGCGGTAGCCGGCCAGCGTGCCGTGGACGGGGAACAGGTCCGGTGGACTCTTGCGCATGTCCTGGTCGCGGGTGAAGGACACGTTCAGCATCCAGTAGACCGGGAAGAGCATGATCCCGGTCAGCAGGAGGCCGATCGTCGTCTTTCCCCACGTGCGCTTGGAGCTTCGCATCATGTCAGCGCCTGCTTTCTCTGGACGCGGACGTAGACCAGGCCGAAGACCAGGGCGGCGACCACGAGCAGGTTGCCGACGGCCGCACCCGGGCCGAAGGCGGGCAGCAGGTTGCCGAAGCCGAGCTGGTAGGACCAGGTGGCGAAGGTCGTGGATGATTCCGCTGGGCCTCCCTTGGTCATGATCCAGATGATGTCGAAGACCTTGAGCGTGTAGACCAGCCCCAGCAGCAGGGTGATCGCGGACACCGGGCGCAGCAGCGGGAAGGTGATGCTCCAGAACCGGCGCCAGGCGCCCGCCCCGTCGAGGGCGGCGGCCTCGTACAGGCCGGCCGGGATGGACTGCAGGCCGCTGTGGAGCACGACCAGGTTGAACGGGACGCCGATCCAGATGTTCGCGATGATCACCGAGGTGAGCGACCAGGACGGTGACGTCAGCCAGTTCACCGGGTCGATGCCGACGGCGTGCAGCGCGGCGTTCACGACACCGGAGTCGCTGTTGAGCATCCATGACCAAGTGGAGGCCGACACGATCAGCGGCAGCAGCCAGGGCACCAGGAACAGGGCGCGCAGGGTGGCCGAGAGCCGGAAGTGCTGGTGGAAGAAGACCGCGAGGGCCAGGCCGATGGCGTACTGGAAGACCAGGCACACGGCGGTGAACACCACGGTGTGGAACAGGGCGGGGGCGAAGGTCGGGTCGTCGAAGACGGTGCGGTAGTTGGCCAGGCCGGTGAAGGGTGCGTTGCCCTGGACGAAGGAGCGGACGGTGTAGTTCCGCAGGCTGAGGTCGAGGTTGCGGTACAGCGGATAGGCGTAGAAGAGGACGAGGTAGAGGGTGACCGGGGTGAGGAAGGCCCAGGCGGCCCACTGCTGGGAGCTGGGGCGGCGCCGTGTCCGGGGCGGTGTGGTGGGGACCGCCCTGTGGTCGGGCACGGGCCGACGATGCGGCACTTGCGTCGTGTGACTCATCAAAAGGCCCTGGTGTGCGTCACTTGACGGCGGACTGAGCGGCGCTCAGCGCGTCCTTCGGGGACTTCAAGCCGCTCAGGGCGGACTGCATGGCCTTCCACAGCTGCTCCGAAATCCTCGGGTACTTGGTGCCCAGGTCGTCGCTGGTGCGGCCCCGGGCGGCCTTGACCGCGTCCACCCACGGCTTGAGCTCGGGGTTGGCCGCCACCTGCTTGTCCTGGACCTCGGAGGTGGGGGCGACGTAGGAGAGGGTGGTGTCGGTGTCGTACAGGTTCTGGGTGCTGGTCAGGCAGGTCGCGAGCTTCTGCGTGGTGGCGTAGCGGTCGGTCGAGTCCTGGACCGGGATGGTGACGAACTCGCCGCCTGTCGGGGCCGCGGCTTTGTCCCCGTCGACTCCGGGGATGGGCAGGACACCGTAGTCGAAGCCCGCCTTCTTGGCGTTGGCGAGCTGCCAGGTGCCGTTCTCGCTGAACGCGTAGTCGCCGGTGGCGAACTCCTGCCAGCTGGTGGTCTGGGTGTTGTTGAGCACCGAGTTCGGGGCGTAGCCGTTCTTCAGCCAGTCCTTCCACAGGGAGAGGGCGGAAACGGCTTGGGCGGAGTCGAGCTCGGTCAGCTTCGCACCCGAGCCCCAGAACCATGGCAGGAACTGGAAGCTGCCTTCCTCGGTGCCGATCGCCGAGAACGTGATGCCCTTCTTGCCCGCCTTCTTGACCTTCTCAAGCGCCGCCGTCAGCGACTTCCAGTCCTTGACCTGGGCGATGTCGACCCCGGCCTTCTTCAGGACCTTCTTGTTGTAGTAGAGGGCGAGGGTGTTGGCGCCGATCGGGGTGCCGTAGGTCTTGCCGCCCGACTGGCCGGCCGCGAGCAGGTTGGGATCCACCTTCGAGGTGTCGAGCTTGTTGTCGTCGGTGGTGGTGAGTACGCCCGCCTCGGCCAGGGTCGACACCACCGGGTTGTCGACGATGAGGACGTCCGGGGAGTTGCCCTGTTGCGCGGCCAGCAGCGACTTGTTCGCCAGGTCGCTGGTGTCGAAGCCGGTGCGCTTGATCTTCACGCCGGCCTTGGTACCGCACTCGTCCAGCAGCTTCACCCATGTCGAGCCCTTGTCGAACTGGGGATACGGGTCCCAGACGGTGTAGGTGCCGCTGTCAGCTGCTTTCGTCCCGGTGCCTCCCGAGCCGCAGGCGGTGGCACTGGTCGCGACGGCCAGGGCGGTGAGGGCTGCGGCGGTGAGGCGACGCCGCCTGGAGGAGCTGTTCATGGCCGGTTCCTTTGTTTTTGGGATGCGGGTGCCGGGGGCTGGGGGTGGCGAGGAGGGTGCGGGCACGACGAACGGCACTGCTGAGCGGTTCGCGTGTCCGGTGGGCGTGAGGAGGTGATCGTGGGGCGCGGTCAGGGGGTCGTGTCGGGCCCGGCGTCCGCCGCGGGCGTGGCTCCCGAGGGCCCGGTGCTGGCCCGCAGGGAGATGGGCGGTGTGAGGAGATGGTGCCGGGGCGGCGCGTGGGGATGGTCGAGTCGCTCCGCCAGCAGCTCGACGGCGAGCCGGCCCATCTCGGCCGCCGGCACGTCCGCCGCGGTGAGCTGCGGGGTCACCGTCTCCGCCCAGCGGCTGGCCACCACTCCGGTGACGGAGAAGTCGCGCGGTACATGGCGGCCGGCCTGGGCGAGCCCCCGGTAGAGGCCGCCCAGCGCGGCCTCGTTCAGCGTGACCAGGGCCGTGGTGGCGGGATCGTCGTGCAGGATGCGTTGTACGCAGCTCTGGCCCGCCGCGGCGTCGTCCCCGCAGCAGTACGTCCGGACGGTCAGTCCGCGCTCGGCCGCCGCCTTGGTGAAACCGTCCAGGCCGCGGTGCGCGGACTCGTACCCGGACCGCAGCAGCTGCTCGGGACGGTTGACGAAGGCGACCCGGCGGTGACCGAGATCCGCCAGGTGGTGGACGCATGCCTCCACCAGCGCGGTGTGGTCCAGGCTGACCCACCAAACACCCTCAGGACGGGCGGTGCGGCCGATGGTCACGGAGGGGAAGTCCAGAGCGGCCAGATGATCCACCCGGTCGTCCTCCAGTCTGATCTCCATCAGGATCGCCCCGTCGACCCGCCGCTCCCCCAGCAGCCGCTGGAACGACCGGTCACTGTCCACGCCGCTCGGCGACAGCAGCACGTCGTAGTCGTAGGCCGCGGCGGCCTCCACCACACTCCCGATGAAGTCCAGCTGCATCCCCGTGTAGTGGTTCCCGGCCGGCGGGAAGACCAGGCCGAGGGTGCTCGTCCGCCCGTTGGCCAGGGCGCGCGCGCTGGCGCTGGGCCGGTAGTCCAGCTCGTCGACGACCTGCTGGATCTTCCGGCGCGTGTCCTCCGACACCGGGCGCTTACCGCTCAGCGCGTAGGACACGGTGCTCCGCGAGACACCGGCCCGCCGGGCGATCTCACCGATGTTCACGGCGACTCCTTGCTCGAACCGGTTCGACGCTTCCCAGGAGGAGCGCCCGCCGGTTGTGGGGGCGTGGAACGGGAGGAGGGGGCGCCCCGGCCGTCGAACCGGTTCGCGTGAAGCGACGGTAAGAACCGCCCGAGCGCCTGTCAACACCCTGGACATCACTTTCTCGATCCATCCAAAGGCTGGAAATCATGGATGCGTCGTGGGGATTGCTGGCCGGGTTTCGCGGTGCTAGCTTCGCGAACCGGTTCGACGAAGCGATCCTTCCGGCAACCCTGGGCACGCTCCGTGCACCCCCGAGGAGAGGAGCTGCCACCCCGGTCATCGCAGAAGTTCCTGTGGCGCAGGAAATCGAACCGATTCGACTGACCCCAACCCTCGCACTCGCCCCGCTGGGCCGCCTCGTGGACGAGCAGCCGACCGAGGTGGGCCGACCGGAACCGCCTACTCAAGGATTGAGGACGCAATCCATGCCATCCGCTGACAGATCCGCCCGGCGCCGGGCACCGGCCGCCGTGGCGCTGGCTCTCGGCGCGGGCCTGCTGGCCGCACCGGCCGTCCCCGCACAGGCGGCCGAGACACCCCAGCCCGCCGCCCGCTACACCTTCGACCAGGACGACCTCGACTCCGACAAGATCACCGACAGTTCCGGCAACGGCCTGACGGCGAGTTTGGTCAACGGCTCCACCGCCCAGTCCGTCACCGGCACGGGCGGGGGCAAGGCGCTCGCCCTGCCCGGTGGGGCGCCCACCTCCACCGGCGCGTACGTCCGCCTGCCCCGCGAAGTGATCGGTGACGCCAGCAACTTGACGGTCTCAGCCCGGGTGAAGTGGAGCGGCGACACGTCGTCCTGGCAGCGGATCTTCGATCTGGGTACCAACACCACCACGTACCTCTTCGCCACCCCGTCCAACAACAGTGGGCTGCTGCAGACCTCCGTGACCACTGGCGGAGGGGGCGCGGAGACTCAGGTCCGCGGCTACGCACCGCTCCCCGCCGACGAGTGGCGGACCATCACCGTCACCCTCGACACCACCGCCGGCCGGCTCACCACCTACCTCGACGGCGTGGCGGTCTCCTCTGCCGCGACCGGTATCAAGGCCAGCGACCTGTTGGACGGTTCGGCCACGGCCGCCGGCTACATCGGCAAGTCCTTCTACCCGGATCCGCTGCTCAAGGGCACGATCGACGACTTCACCGTATGGCACTCGGCGCTCAGCCCGGAGCAGGTGGCGGACCTGGTCGGGAAGGTGCCTACCCTCCAGGCGCTCTCGAAGACGTCGTTCGGGGTCCGTACGGCGACCGGGACCGCCCCGTCCCTCCCCGCCGCTGTCCGCTCCTCCTTCTCCGACGGATACGACCGCGACACGCCGATCACCTGGGACGCCGTGGCGCCCGACAAGTACGCTGGGCCGGGCACATTCACCGTGGCCGGAACGGCGGCCGGGCGCGCGGTGGAGGCGACCGTCACCGTGGTCCGCGAGGGGCAGCTCACCGTCGACCTCGGCTCGGACACCGGCGCGTTCCACGGCGGCGCCTCCGGCACCCTCTACGGCGTGTACGGACCGGACGTCCCCACCAACAACCTCCTCGAGGGCATGGGCCTGCGCACGGTCTCCACGAAGGCGCAGGACGGCCCACAGCACCCCGGTGCCGACGCTCTGGAGGTGGTCAAGCCGCTGGCCGACTCCACCGACGGCGACGTGTACATCTACATGACCGACATCCACCGCGGCTTCCCGTACGAATGGCCGGGCGACACCCCCGAGGAGAAGCTCAAGCTCTACAAGGAGAAGATCACCAAGCAGGTCGACCAGGTCCTGCACCTGCCGAAGCAGTACCAGGACAACATCGTCTTCGTGCCGTTCAACGAGCCCGAGGGCAACATGTTCGGCACCGGGGAGTGGAGCTACAACAAGGTCAGCTGGCTGAGCGACCCGGACGACTACTTCGCCGCCTGGGACGACGTCTACAAGCTCATCAAAGGCAAGATGCCCAGCGCCCGCATCGCCGGACCCAACACCAGCGTCCTGTACGACCAGGTGAAGGGCTTCCTCACCCACACCCTGGCCGCCGGCACCCTCCCGGACGTCATCACCTGGCACGAGCTGAGCCACCCGGAGGCGGTCCGCGAGAGCGTCGCCAAGTACCGGACGTGGGAGAAGGAACTGTTCAAGGGCACTGCCAAGGAGGGCACCCAGCTTCCGATCAACATCAACGAGTACGCCTTCAACTACCACACCTCCGTCCCCGGCCAGATGATCCAGTGGGTGTCCGCGATCGAGGAGTCCAAGGTGGACGCCGACATCGCGTACTGGAACATCGACGGCAACCTCTCCGACTCCGCCGTCCAGTCGAACCGCGCCAACGGCCAGTGGTGGCTGCTGCACACCTACGCCTCGATGAGCGGGCACACGGTCAAAGTGGCCCCGCCGTTCCCCGGCGAGAACTACACCATGCAGGGCGTCGCCACCCTGGACGAGAAGAAGCGGCAGGCCCGTCTGCTCTTCGGCGGGTCCACGGGCAAGGGCCACATCACCTTCGCCGATGTCCCGAAGAAGCTCTTCGGGAACCGTGTGCACGCCTGGGTGCGGGAGATCGAGTGGAGCGGACAGGTGGGCGACTCGTCCGGCCCGAAGCTGCTCACGGAGACGAACCTGAAGGTCGGTGACGACGGCAAGGTCGTCGTCGACTTCGGCGAGGGCGGGCTGCCGAAGCTGGAGGAGTCCTCGGCGTACGAGATCGTCCTCAGTCCGGCCGGAAAGGCGAAGGACACGCAGTCCACGCCCGTGCGCTGGCAGGCTTCGTACGAGGCGGAGGACGCCGCCCACACCGGGTCCGGCTACTCGAAGAACGGCCCGGAGGGCTCGCCGCGCGACGTGTCGAAGTTCTACACCTCCGGCGGCTACGACGTGGGCGGTCTGCGCACCGGCTCGGACGTCACGCTCGACTTCACCGTGGACGTACCCGAGGACGGCACCTACGACCTGGACGTCTTCGCCAACTCCCTCAACACCTTCGACAAGGTGAAGGAGCAGGGACCCACCAACGTCTTCCTGCGCGTGGACGGCAAGGCGGACGGCGAGCGGGAGCTGTACCTGCCGCTCGGCTACAAGTGGGTGGTGTGGGACCACACGGACACCAAGGTCCGCCTCACCAAGGGCAAGCACACCCTGACGCTCGCCGCGAAGAGCCTCGACGGCAAGCGCGCCACCAAGGGCGACGCCATCGTCGACCGCCTCACCCTCTCCCTCCCCGGGCCTTCCGCCGCCACCCAGGTGTACGAAGGCGAACTGGCCTGGCCGGGCGGCGGCGCACGGCCCGTCTACGACCTGCCCAAGCAGGCCGGAACCCCCGCCACCGGCTCAGGCGCGATCCAGCTCCCGAAGAACGGGACCGCCACCTTCTGGGTCTACTCCCCCGCCGACCGCGAGGCCACCCTCAAGGTCGACACCCTCGGCGGAGCGGACGCCCGGCTCTCCGTCAACGGACACAACGTCCTGCGCCTGTCCAAGGGCAGGCACAGCGTCGCGGTCTCCCTCTCCGGCGGCATCAACAAGGTGACACTGACCGGAGGCTCGTCCGCCACCCTCGTCGACCGCCTCACGGTCACGCCCACCGAGGGCACGCTCACGGCGCGCACGTACGAGGCCCAGGACGCCAAGCTCGCGGGCTCGGCCACGCTCACCCCGCTCTCCCTGGCAACCGACGGCACGGCGATCAGCGGCATCGGCGGCGACCCAGGCAACGGCAACACCGCGACCTTCACCGTGAACGCCGACCGGGCCGGCCTGAACGCGCTGCGCATCCGCTACTCCAACCCCGAGCAGTCCGCAGCCACCCACTACAACCCCGACCCACTCGCCCGCCACGCCGACATCACCGTGGGCGGCGGCGAGTCGCGGCGCGTGACCTTCCCCCACAGCTTCCACCAGAACAACTTCTGGGAGCTGACCGTCCCGGTCCACCTCGAGAAGGGGCAGAACACCATCACCTTCCGCTCCGAGGAACTGCCGAACTTCGACGGCACCAGCTACGCCTCGGACACCTTCCCCGGGGTGCTGCTCCGCTCCCGCTACGCACCGCTGATCGACCGGATCACCGTCGCGCCGTACGCACAGGAGGTGCGATGAGGTGATCATCACCGGCGGCGATGTGCCGCGCGCAGAGGTCGGGTAGCGGCCGCATCGCGTTCCACGCCCCGTCCGGCAGGCGCGCGTCCACTCAAGCCGTCGGTGCCGCGAAGGCACAGCGCCCGGGTCCGCCATGGTCGGCGGCCCCGGGCGCTGTGCTGTTCGAACCGGGCGCCGGGCTGGTCGACGACTGTGAATCTTGGACTGCCACGGAAACGTCACAGAGGCGGAAGACGAGACGCCGTCGCTACGCTCCCAGTCGTAAAGGTCTCAGTTCCATGCCTGAGGAGGCGGGACCTGGATTAACGGGACTGAGTATGCATACTTGTGCACTGAGTACCGACCGGCCGACCGGCGCCAGCGGAGAGCAGTACTGGACCACTGCGAGGGGACATGCGGTGAGCTTGAGAATCGTTGTCACTGTGAAGTACGTGCCCGACGCCACTGGCGACCGGCATTTCGCCGATGACCTGACCGTCGACCGGGACGACGTGGACGGTCTGCTCTCCGAGCTGGACGAGTACGCGGTCGAGCAGGCCCTTCAGATCTCCGAAAGCCGGCGGCAGGACGGGGACGACGACGTGGACATCACCGTGCTGACGGTGGGCCCGGAGGACGCCAAGGACGCGCTGCGCAAGGCGTTGTCCATGGGCGCCGACAAGGCCATCCACATCGAGGACGACGACCTGCACGGCACGGACGCGATCGGCACCTCGCTGGTGTTGGCCAAGGCGATCGAGAAGGCCGGCTTCGACCTGGTGGTCTCGGGCATGGCCTCCACCGACGGCACCACCGGTGTGGTCCCGGCGCTGCTGGCCGAGCGGCTGGGTGTCCCGCAGGTGACCCTGCTGTCCGAGGTGTCGGTGGAGGACGGCACGGTCAAGGGCCGCCGCGACGGAGATGCCGCCTCCGAGCAGCTGGAGGCCTCGCTGCCGGCGGTGGTGTCCGTGACCGACCAGTCGGGTGAGGCGCGGTATCCGTCCTTCAAGGGGATCATGGCCGCCAAGAAGAAGCCGGTGACCTCCTGGGACCTGTCCGACCTCGACATCGAGGCCGAGGAGGTCGGCCTGGAGGGTGCCTGGACCAAGGTCGACTCCGCGGCCGAGCGTCCGGCCCGGACGGCGGGCACGATCGTCAAGGACGAGGGCGACGGCGGCAAGCAGCTCGCCGCCTTTCTCGCGGAGCGCAAATTTATCTGATGCAGCCTCGCGGGCCAGAAGTGCGTCTGAACCATTAGGAGTTGCTGTCCCATGGCTGAAGTCCTCGTCTACGTCGACCACGTGGACGGTGCCGTCCGCAAGCCCACCCTCGAGCTGCTGGCCCTCGCCCGCCGCATCGGCGAGCCCGTCGCCGTCGCTCTCGGCTCGGGTACCGAGAACACCGCCGCCGCGCTCGCCGAGCACGGCGCGGTGAAGGTCCTCACCCACGACGCGTCCGAGTACGCCGACTACCTCGTCGTACCGAAGGTGGACGCCCTGCAGGCCGCCGTCGCGGCCGTCTCCCCGGCCGCCGTGCTCATCCCGTCCTCCGCCGAGGGCAAGGAGATCGCCGCCCGTCTGGCGCTGCGCATCGGCTCCGGCATCATCACCGACGCCGTCGACCTCGAGGCCGGCGACGAGGGCCCGGTGGCCACCCAGTCGGTGTTCGCCGCGTCCTTCACCACCGCCTCCCGCGTCTCCAAGGGCACCCCCGTCATCACCGTCAAGGCCAACAGCGCGGCAGTCGAGGCCGCCCCGGCCGCAGGCAGTGTCGAGGCCCTCGCGGTGACCTTCTCCGCCGGGGCCACCGGCACGAAGGTCACCGGCCGCACGGCCCGTGAGTCGACCGGCCGCCCGGAGCTGACCGAGGCCGCGATCGTCGTCTCCGGTGGCCGTGGTGTGGGCGGCACGGAGAACTTCGCGATCATCGAGGCCCTCGCCGACTCCCTCGGCGCGGCCGTCGGTGCCTCCCGCGCCGCGGTGGACGCGGGCTGGTACCCGCACACCAACCAGGTCGGCCAGACCGGCAAGAGCGTCTCCCCGCAGCTGTACATCGCGAGCGGCATCTCCGGCGCCATCCAGCACCGTGCCGGTATGCAGACCTCGAAGACGATCGTGGCCGTCAACAAGGACGCCGAGGCCCCGATCTTCGACCTGGTCGACTTCGGCGTCGTCGGCGACCTGTTCAACGTCGTCCCGCAGCTCACCGAGGAGATCAAGACCCGCAAGGGCTGAGCTCCTGGCCGCCTCGCCAAGTCTCCACGAGCCATAGTGGGGCGTTGGGCGATCGCCTCCGAGCACAAGTCCGGTGGCCCGACTGCGCCTGGAACCGGAGGACCTGACCGCAGGCGGCACGGCGAGGGCGGAGGAGCGCCAGGCCCCAGGGCCGGAGGGCGCGCCGGACAGCAGCACGGTCGTGGTGTCGGTCGAGTACCGCCTGGCCCCGGAGCACCCCGGCCCCGTGTCGGCTGCCCCGAGTCGCGTGCCCCATCCCCGAGCGCGTGGCCCGGTCCGCCCTTTCACCGTCCCGTCCACACCCCAGCAGGGAGCACGAACCCATGCGCATCGTCCTGATCGGCCCGCCCGGAGCAGGCAAGGGAACCCAGGCCCGGCTGCTCGCCGAGCGCCTGTCCATCCCGGCGATCTCCACCGGCGACCTGTTCCGCACCCACGTCGCCCAGGGGACCCTCCTGGGCCGCGAAGCCCGGAAGTACATGGACGCCGGCGCCCTCGTACCCGACGAGGTGACGACGACAATGACGGCCGAACGCCTCGCCGAGAGCGACACCGACTCCGGGTTCCTCCTCGACGGCTTCCCCCGCACCGTCCGCCAGGCCGAACTGCTCCGCGAGACCCTGGCGACCCAGGGCGCTGACCTGGACCGCGTGCTCGCTTTCGACGTGCCGGACGACGACGTCGTACGACGCCTGACCGCCCGACGCGTCTGCGGCGAGTGCGGGCTCGTACAACACACCGACCACGTCGGCAGTGGCAAGCCGAGCTCGTGCGGCGGCTGCGGTGGCACCCTCCAACGGCGCGACGACGACCGGGAGGAGACCGTACGCAAACGCCTGACCGTCCACACCGAGCAGACCGTACCCCTGCTCGACTGGTACACCACCCAAGGACTGCTGACCCGGGTGAACGCCACAGGCCAGGTCGAGCAGGTGACCCAGAGGGCACTCGCCGCCGTCATGCGCGGCTCGGCCGATTGATCACGTCGTACGGCCTCGGCTGCGCCGCCGTGCGGCCTATGGTTGTGCCACCGCCACCTTCAGAGGTGCTCTGAAGGACAACAGCCGGAGCATCGGTCGGTCACCGGCCTCTGCTGCCAGTTGAACGTCCGGGAGGATGCGGGCTGCCGCCCGCAGGGCCACGGCTGCCTCTGTGCGTGCCAAGGACGCGCCTGGGCAGCGGTGACGTCCGGCGCCGAATGCCAGGTGGTGGCGGACGTTCGGCCGGTGGGGGCACATCCGTTCCGGGTCGGGGAAGACCTCCGGATCTGAACCGCTGCCCATGAGCATCAGCAGCAACTGCGTGCCCGCGGGGAGCGGTACGCCGCCCAGTTCAGTGGCCTGCGCGGTGACTCGGCGCCAGGAGGTCACCGGCGGCTCGCGCCGCAGGACCTCTTCCACCCATGCCTCGGCGAGGCCCGTTTCATCGGCCACGCGCAGCCACATGCCGGACTCGGCCGACGCTCTGCGCAGCACGGTGGCGATGAGTTGCCCGGTGGTGGACTGCCCGGCGATGAAGACGAAGAAGCACGCGGCAACCGCTGTCTCGACGTCCAGCACCCCGCCGTCGGGTAGGCGGTGGCGGGCCAGCGCCCCGATGAAGGAGTCAGACGGGGCCGCGCCGCTGCGCACGGTCGTGGTGAGCCACTGGTGGAAGGCCACGACGAGCTCCGCCAGCTCCAGTTGCCGGTCGAGTGCGGGCCTGCCCCAGAACAGCTCCAGTGAGGCGTCGCTCCAGCGGATCAGGGTGGCTGGGTCCACGCCCCGGATGCCGAGGAGTTCCATCAGCACCCTGCACGGGAGGAGCTGGGCGAATGAGATGAAGAGATCGCAGCCGCCGGCGGAGTCGACCTGCGACCGCACCTCATCGAGCAGTTCATCGGCTATACGCTCGATCACCGGTACGGCCTCTGCGACACGCTGTGCGTTGAAGAACCGGGTGACCACTCGGCGTAGTCCGAAATGGCTCGCGGTGCCGTTGTTGGCGAGCGCGGGCGGAAGGGTGAAGCCGACGCGGGCAAGGACCCGCAGCACAGCTACGGGCAGCGGGGTGACGGCGACTTGGGCGTTGTCCGGGAGGAACAGGTGAGGGTCGAGCAACACCCGGCGCACCTCCCGGTGGCGACTGACCAACCACAACCCGGTGACGGGGTCGTGATGCACCGGAGACTTGGACCGCAGGCGATCCAGCCAGGGGTAAGGGTCGTGGACGAAAGGGTCGCCGAACACGTCGAGCAGGTCCAGCGAACCACGGCTGTCGGGAGATCCGGGGCCGACCACCGGACCGCGTCCGGCTGCTCCGGTATCAGGTGCGAATTCATCCAGCGCCGGGGAAGTCACCGCCGGAAGCTAACACGCACCAGGTGTGGCCCCCGACCGGATGTGCGCCGCATCACTCGGTTACGCGTCGAATTCCATCCTCCACCCTGACGGCCCCGCGGCCATCGCCTCGGCTAGCCCTCGACGAGACGCCGTAGCTCGGGGAGCAGGGCGTCGATGTCCTGTCCGGTCTGGAACGCGACGACGGTGGTGCCGTGGCCGGTCTCCGGCGGGGTACCAGGGGCTGGAAAGAGCGCGAGTACCTCGCGCATCGCTTCGTCGATCTCTGCGACCGGGTCGGACGACTCGCCTCGTAGCCATCGGCGGAGCACGTGGTTGTGGGCCGCGACCACGGATGCCGCCATGAGTTCGGCCCTCAGTGACGCCGACTCCGTGGGGTCACCCATCCAGTCCGCGATGAACTCACGGAACAGTCGCTGGTACCGGGCCACGCTGGCGATCTCCCGGTCGCGCAGGGCAGCCACCTTGCTGGTGAGCGCGTACCGACGCCGCGCGAGTTCCCCTTCGTCGATGTAGTGGAGCAGCACCAGGCGGACCGCGTCGGACACGGCGACCAGGGCGGTGCTGTGGCTGGAGGTGGCCAGCCGGTCCCTGATCAGTTCCAGCAACCGGTCGTGGTCGGGGAAGATGACCGCTTCCTTGGACCGGTAGTGCCGGAAGAACGTCGTACGCCCCAGTCCGGCCCGTTCTGCGATGTCATCGACGGTGGTCTGCTCGTATCCGCGCTCGTCGAAGAGGGCGAACGCGGCGTCCGCGAGTCGCATCCGCGCAGGTGGCTTGCTCATGAGCGCACATCCTTCCTCGTCTCACCCTCGGAGGCCACTTGCCCTCACGCGGTGGGACTGAGTACCGTTTGATAGATATTGAGTACCAAGGGAGGTCCCGGCGTGGATTCCGTTGCACAGAGCGAGTCCGGTCTGCCGATCCAGCCGGTTTACGACGGGCGGGCGCTGTCGGACTCCGACGCGGACGCCAAGCTGGGCGCGCCGGGCCGGTTCCCGTTCACCCGGGGCGTGTACCCGTCGATGTACACCGGCCGGCCGTGGACGATGCGGCAGTACGCCGGGTTCGGCACGGCGAAGGAGTCCAACGAGCGCTACCACGAACTGGTCGGCGCCGGTACCGGTGGCCTGAGCGTGGCCTTCGACCTGCCGACGCAGATGGGCTACGACTCGGACGAGGCCATCGCCCAGGGTGAGGTGGGCAAGGTCGGCGTGGCGATCGACTCGATCGAGGACATGCGGACACTGTTCCAGGGCCTACCGCTGGACAAGGTGTCGACGTCGATGACGATCAACGCTCCCGCGTCGACACTGCTCCTGCTGTACCAACTGGTCGCGGCCGAACAGGGCGTCGCGGGTGACCAGCTGACCGGCACCATCCAGAACGACGTGCTCAAGGAGTACATCGCCCGCGGCACCTACATCTTCCCGCCGAAGCAGTCCCTGCGGCTGATCAGCGACATCTTCGCCTACTGCCACAAAGAACTGCCCCGCTGGAACACCATCTCCATCTCCGGCTACCACATGGCCGAGGCCGGAGCCACACCCGCGCAGGAGATCGCGTTCACCCTGGCCAACGCCAAGGAGTACGTGCGCACCGCGATCGCCGCGGGCCTGGACGTGGACGACTTCGCGCCGCGCCTGTCGTTCTTCTTCGTCGCCCGGACCACACTGCTGGAGGAGATCGCGAAGTTCCGCGCGGCCCGCCGCATCTGGGCCCGGATCATGCGCGACGAATTCGGCGCCAGGAACCCCAAGTCGCAAATGCTGCGGTTCCACACCCAGACCGCCGGCGTGCAGCTGACGGCGCAGCAGCCGGAGGTCAACCTCGTCCGCGTCGCTCTCCAGGGCCTGGGCGCGGTCCTCGGCGGAACGCAGTCCCTGCACACCAACTCCTACGACGAAGCCATCGCCCTGCCCACCCAGAAGGCGGCCCGGCTCGCCCTGCGCACGCAACAGGTCATCGCCCACGAGACCGACGTGACCCGGACCGTGGACCCCTTCGCCGGGTCGTACGTCATGGAATCGATGACCGACGACCTCGAAGCGGCGGCCATGGAGCTGATCCAGGCCGTCGAAGACCGCGGCGGCGCGGTCGCGGCGATCGAGCAGGGCTTCCAGAAGTCCGAGATCGAGAGGTCCGCGTACCGGATCGCCCTGGAGATCGACGGCCGGAAACGGACCGTGGTCGGGGTCAACACGTACGTCCTCGACGAGGAGGAGGCCTACGAGCCGCTGCGCGTCGACCCCCAGATCGAGACCGACCAGTGCGAACGTCTCGCCGCACTGCGCCGGGAACGCGACAACGACGCTGTCGGACGAGCCCTGGACGCCCTGCGCGCCGCGGCGCAAGGCAAGGACAATGTCCTGCCCCCGATGCGCGAGGCCCTGGGGCTGCGCGCCACGGTCGGCGAGGTCTCCCACGCCCTGCGCGACATCTGGGGCGCGTACGTCCCCCACGACACCTTCTGACGCATGAGCGCGGCCCTGTCCGGGAGCCGTCGCCCACCGCTTCTGGAGCACTCCATGACACCTCCTTCCTCCCCCCTGCCGCGGGTGAGCGCCGCGCCCACAGAGCAGTCCGACATCGACATCCGCACGACCGCGGGCAAGCTCGCGGATCTGCAGCACCGCGTCCACGAGGCGACGCACGCCGGCTCCGATCGCGCGGTGGAGAAGCAGCACGCCAAGGGCAAGCTGACGGCCCGTGAGCGGATCGAGCTCCTCCTCGACGAGGATTCCTTCATGGAGTTCGACGGGTTCTCCCGCCACCGCTCCACCAACTTCGGCCTCGAGAAGAACCGTCCGTACGGCGACGGCGTGGTGACCGGGCACGGCACGGTCGACGGCCGCCCGTCGCGGTGTTCTCCCAGGACTTCACCGTCTTCGGCGGCGCCCTGGGCGAGGTCTACGGGCAGAAGATCGTCAAGGTCATGGACTTCGCGCTGAAGACGGGCTGTCCGGTCGTCGGCATCAACGACTCCGGCGGCGCCCGTATCCAGGAGGGCGTCATGGCCCTCGGCATGTACGGCGAGATCTTCCGCCGCAACACCCGCGCCTCGGGCGTGATCCCCCAGATCTCACTCGTCGTCGGCCCGTGCGCGGGCGGCGCGGTCTACTCCCCCGCGATCACCGACTTCACGGTGATGGTCGACCAGACCTCGCACATGTTCATCAATCCTCACCGGCTTCGGACGGGTCGAGGGCCACCCGGTCGGCATCGTCGCCAACCAGCCCATGCAGTTCGCCGGCTGCCTCGACATCGACGCCTCCGAAAAGGCGGCCCGCTCCGTCCGCACCTGCGACGCCTTCAACGTCCCGGTCCTGACCTTCGTCGATGTTCCCGGCTTCCTCCCGGGCGTCGGCCAGGAGCACGAGGGCATCATCCGCCGCGGCGCGAAACTGATCTACGCGTACGCGGAGGCAACCGTCCCCCTGATCACCGTCATCACCCGCAAGGCCTTCGGCGGCGCCTACGACGTCATGGGCTCCAAGCACCTCGGCGCCGACCTCAACCTCGCCTGGCCCACCGCCCAGATCGCCGTCATGGGCGCCCAGGGCGCGGTCAACATCCTGCACCGCCGCACCCTCGCGGAGGCCGACGACGTCGAGGCCACCCGGGCCCGGCTCATCCAGGAGTACGAGGACACCCTCCTCAACCCCTACGTCGCGGCCGAGCGCGGCTACATCGACGCCGTGATCACGCCGTCCGACACCCGACGCCACATCGTCCGCGGCCTGCGTCAGCTGCGCACCAAGCGGGAGTCCCTGCCTCCGAAGAAGCACGGCAACATCCCCCTGTAAGGAGCCGCTGTGACGATCAAGGTCGTACGGGGCAACCCGACCCCCGAGGAGCTGGCCGCCGCCCTGGCGGTGATCCGAGCCCGCGCCGCAGCGGCTTCACCGACTCCCGCGGCACCCGAGCAGCTGGGCGAATGGGCGGACAAGAAGCGCGACATCCCACGCCGCACCCTCACACCGCCGGGACCGACAACCTGGCGCAGCTCTTACTGGCCCCGTTGAACGAGCAGGCCCATCAGCTCACCTCTCGTGCACACCCCTTGACTCCTGGAGAGAGTATGAATGCCCCACAACAGCGCACGGAGCGCTCCGGCGCCGCTCCGGCGCCGCGCGCCCGTGTGGTGATCGCCAAGCCCGGACTCGACGGCCACGATCGCGCAGCGAAGGCCGAAACCGCGCACCGGCTGACGGCCACTTCGAGCCAGATGATGGAGCCGGCATGCTGACGAAGGTGCTCATCGCCAACCGTGGCGAAATCGCAGTCCGCGTGGCCCGGGCGTGCCGGGATGCCGGGATCGCGAGCGTGGCCGTCTACGCCGACCCGGACCGCGACGCGTCGCATGTCCGCACCGCGGATGAGGCGTTCGCCCTGGGCGGCGACACTCCTGGGACCAGCTATCTCGACATCGGGAAGGTGCTGAACGCGGCGCGGGAGTCGGGCGCCGACGCCGTCCACCCCGGCTACGGCTTCCTCTCCGAGAACGCCGACTTCGCCCAAGCCGTCCTGGACGCCGGGCTGATCTGGATCGGCCCGCCCCCTCAGGCCATCCGCGACCTGGGCGACAAGGTGGCCGCCCGCCACATCGCCCAGCGCGCCGGCGCACCGCTGGTCGCCGGTACGCCCGACCCGGTCTCGGGCGCCGACGAGGTCATCGCCTTCGCCGAGGAGCACGGGCTGCCGATCGCGATCAAGGCCGCGTTCGGTGGTGGCGGGCGTGGTCTCAAGGTGGCGCGGACGCTGGAAGAGGTCCCTGAGCTGTACGACTCCGCCGTCCGTGAGGCCGTCGCCGCCTTCGGCCGGGGCGAGTGCTTCGTCGAGCGCTACCTCGACAAGCCCCGGCACGTGGAGACCCAGTGCCTGGCCGACCAGCACGGCAACGTGATCGTCGTCTCCACCCGTGACTGCTCCCTCCAGCGCCGCCACCAGAAGCTGGTCGAGGAGGCCCCGGCCCCCTTCCTGTCCGACGAGCAGGTCGCCGAGCTGTACTCCTCCTCGAAGGCCATCCTGAAGGAGGCCGGTTACGTCGGCGCCGGCACGGTGGAGTTCCTCGTCGGCAACGATGGCACGATCTCCTTCCTGGAGGTCAACACCCGCCTCCAGGTCGAGCACCCGGTCACCGAGGAGGTCGCCGGCATCGACCTGGTCCGCGAGATGTTCCGCATCGCCGACGGCGAGACTCTCGGCTACGACGATCCGCCGCTGCGCGGCCACTCGTTCGAGTTCCGCATCAACGGCGAGGACCCGGGCCGCAACTTCCTCCCGGCCCCCGGCACGGTCACCCGCTTCGACCCCCCGTCCGGCCCGGGCATCCGCCTGGACGCGGGCGTCGAGTCCGGCTCGGTCATCGGCCCGGCGTGGGACTCCCTGCTGGCCAAGCTGATCGTCACCGGCGCCACCCGCGAGCAGGCCCTGCAGCGCGCTGCCCGCGCCCTGGAGGAGTTCCAGGTCGAGGGCATGGCGACCGCGATCCCCTTCCACCGCGCGGTGGTCAAGGACCCGGCGTTCGCACCGGAGTTGACCGGCGGCGCGGCCCCCTTCACGGTCCACACCCGCTGGATCGAGACCGAGTTCGTCAACGACATCAAGCCGTTCGGGGCCCCCGCCGACGTGGACACCGACGAGGAGCCGGGTCGCGAGACCGTCGTCGTCGAGGTCGGCGGCAAGCGCCTGGAGGTCTCCCTCCCGTCCTCCCTCGGCATGTCGCCGGCCCGCACCGGCCTCGCGGCGGGCGCGGGGCCCAAGCGCCGCGCGGCCAAGAAGTCCGGCCCCGCCGCCTCGGGTGACACCCTCGCCTCCCCGATGCAGGGCACGATCGTCAAGGTCGCCGTCGAGGAGGGCCAGGAGGTCAAGGAGGGCGACCTGGTCGTCGTACTCGAGGCGATGAAGATGGAACAGCCACTGAACGCGCACAAGCCCGGCACCATCAAGGGCCTGTCCGCCGAGGTCGGCGCGTCCATCACGTCCGGCGCCGCGATCTGCGAGATCAAGGAGTGATGATCAAGGAGTGATGCGCCGCCGGCACCTGGCCGGCGTCGTCTCGCCGGTCTGAGCCCTCTCGTCCTCCCCGTGGCCGCGGACGGTGAGTGCGCTCCGAGACAACCCCGCAACGCCTTGAGCCGGATCAGGCGGTGATCGAGTGCCGGGTCGTCGAGCCGCGTTCACCGATGAGCGGCCAGCACTGCCGCGAGGCCTTCTTGCAGATCTTTGACGAAATACTCGGGAACCTCCAGCGACGGGAAATGTCCCCCGGTTCCGGGCGACCTCCATCGGACGATCTGTCGGTACCGCTCCTGTGCCCAGGGGCGCGGACACTTCTCGATGTCGCGGGGATACATGCTGATTGCCGACGGGACGTCGACCCGAAGTTCCGGGTCGAGTGAGTTGTGGCTTTCGTAGTAAATGCGGGCCGACGATGCGCCGGTCCGCGTCAGCCAATACAGGGTGACGTTGTCAAGAACCCTGTCTCTGGAAATCGTCTCGAACGGGCTGTCTTCGGTGTCTGACCACTCAGCGAACTTGTCGAGGATCCAGGCAAGAAGCCCGACCGGTGAGTCGACGAGCGAGTAGCCGATGGTCTGCGGGCGGGTCGCCTGTTGCTTCGCGTACGCCGCACGGTGGCGCCAGAAATCGCGGGTTTCCTCGGTCCACTTGCGCTCGACCACCGTCAGCCCGTCCGTTGTCAACCCGGGCGGTGCCTCCGCGAACGTTGTGTGGATGCCGAGAACGTGCGCCGGGAACCTGCCGCCGAGAACTGTGGTGATAACACCTCCCCAGTCGCCGCCGTGGGCTGCGAACTTGCTGTAGCCGAGCCTTCCCATCAGTTCCACCCATGCGGCCGCGATCTTTTCGGTTCCCCACCCGGTGGTGGCCGGCTTGTCGCTGAAACCAAAGCCTGGTAGCGACGGGACCACGACGTGGAACGCTGGCGCGTCCGCGTCTTTCGGATCTGCCAGCTCGTCCACTACATCGATGAACTCAGCAATGCTGCC
Source organism: Streptomyces sp. ME19-01-6 (assembly GCF_033793745.1). Lineage (NCBI taxonomy): Bacteria > Bacillati > Actinomycetota > Actinomycetes > Kitasatosporales > Streptomycetaceae > Streptomyces > Streptomyces sp. ME19-01-6. The sequence goes on from NZ_JARAXF010000002.1 coordinate 652,104, forward strand.
TGGCCAGCCGTGCGTCAAGATCAGAGGAGTGGCATCTGCGCGTGCGGATCGGCGGTGCAGGAAGTGGATTCCCAGATCATCAATGGTCGTGCGGAACTGGCCGATGCGGTTGAGGCGCTCTTCGAACGACCGCCAGTCGTACCCGGTGCGCCAGTAGTTCACGACATCGACGAGGTCGGCGAGAGGAACGCCCTGTTCCCATCGGCGAGGGTCGGGCGCGGCGCGATAGACCGTCTCGGCCTCCGGTAGTCGCGCCGCGGCTAGTCGGGCGCGCAGATCGTCGAGGTCAGCGTCAGTTGCGTGGGCTTCAAATGTTTGCACGTCGCTGGCTGGACGGGGCATGAGACCTCCTGGCCATCGTGGAACCGGCTAAGAAGGTTCTAGCAGGCCTCCGAGCCACGCCGCAACCTGCTAAGGTGGTTCCATGCGTGCTGGGTTCCCTGACTTCCGCCTCGGCACCGTGCTAGCGACCAGCTTCACGGGGACTCTGTCGGAGCGTCACGGCAACGCTGTGGAGCGCATTCCCACGCCGCAACGACTCATCGACTGGCTGGCAGTGAACGGTCTCGCTGTGGACTCCTGCACCACTGCCCAGCTCGACCTCGCTCGGGAACTGAGGGAGTCGATTCACGCCGCCGCGACAGCGGCCGCGTTCCAGGGCGCTCTCCCTGCGTCTGCTGTCCAAGTCATCAATGACTGCAGCACTCAGGGTCGGGCCGCGGCGATCCTGACGGCCGAGGGCAAGCGGCAATGGCGGCTCAGCTCGGCTTCCTGCGTGGAAGATGCCCTCAGCGTGATCGCCGCCGACGCGATCAGCATCCTCGCAGGCGAACGAGACGGAAAATTGGCCTTGTGCGCATCACCAACCTGCCAAGCCGCCTTCTTCGACACCAGCCAAAGCCGCACTCGCAAATGGTGCGACATGAACACGTGCGGGAATCGCCAGAAGAAGGCGCGCTTCATTGCCAACCAGCGCAAAACCCCCAGATCAGCGGAGTGATCGTTACCCTCGGTACATCCCAGTGGGCCCCATGCCTGCGACACATCCGTCGCATTGGATGCACTCACGCGGCACTCACCGCCGACGGCGGTTCAGCGCACACCGTCGGGACGACAGGATGTGAACCTGCGCCCCTTGCCCCCCCACCCCGCCGCGGCGCTCACACAATTACTACCACGAATGAAGGATGAATAGTGACGTCAATGGATGACATCCTGAAGGAAATCACTGACCTTCGGCAGGTTATGGAAAACCGTTTCAGGCAGGTTGAGGCTCTGACGAATCTCTACGGAATCATTCCTGTCAAGTACGCAATGCCCAAACCCACAAAATGGACGGCCTCGCCCGACTTCCTACTATTCTTGGTTTCACAGATCCAGGAGCGACGCCCGCTTTCCATTCTGGACATAGGAAGCGGCGCCACGACAGTCTGGATGGCAAACGCGCTTCACCATTTCGAAATCCCCGGGAAGATTGTCTCGGTTGATCATGATAAAAATTTCGGCGATGCGACAGCTGCCACCTTGAAGCAGCAAGAGCTGAGCACATATGCACAAGTGCGTATAGCCCCGCTGGTTGAGGTGGAAGTCAAAGGAGAGCGATGGCACTGGTACGACCCGATGCAGATAGAAGATGTTGAGAAGTGCGACATGGTGGTGGTCGATGGGCCTCCAGGATTCTTGCAGCCACTTTCAAGGTACCCAGCACTCCCCATGCTTGAATCGAAGGTAAACAGTGATGTGCGGATATTTATGGACGATGCGAGTCGCCCAGACGAGCTGCACATAGTCGAGCGCTGGTGCCGCGAGTATCCGGATTGGTCCTCCGAATTCATTGATCACGAAAAGGGGACGGCTGTCTTGAAGCGATCCCGCTAAATGTCATCCGCCCTGGTCGGAGGCCTGTATCGGGACTGGCGGCCGTGCCCGAGTACGGTTGGCTCCGAGCGATCGGGCGCTCCTGGCTGCGCCGGCATCTCGACCTTGCCAAGCGCCGTCATGCCGCCTTGTCACGCCCAAGCGACCCGGTCGGCCTCGCACCGTACGCTCGGCCACGTCCAGGCGCACGCCGTTGGCCGCACCGGCCTCGACGATCAGGCGGGCGTCCATAGAAGACCAGCCCGTGCTCGCGGGCAAAGGCGGCCAGGTCACCGATCGCCTCGACGCCGGCTGCGGCATGGCATCAAGGGCGGCAGCACCGTCGTACAAACATGGTCAGCACGACATCCGCGCCCTCGACCGCCCCAACGGGCGTACGGCGATGTGCGCCCCGTCGCCGGCCAATGGCTCCGCCTTCGCCCGGGTGCGGTGTCCGTTCCGCTGCCACACGGCTTACTTGGCGGCGGCGCGGACCAGGCCGTCGAGCCAGGCCTGGTGGCCGTTGAGCATCGGGTTCGGGGTCTGCTGGGCCAGTTCCGCGGCGGCCGGGCCGATCTGCGTCTCCTGGGTGAGGATGCGGACCCGGCCGCCGGGGAGGTCCTCCACCAACCAGGCGTGCAGGAAGTCGAGTTGCTCCTCCGGTGTGCCGTCATGCTTCGCCGTCCAGGAGAGGCGCCCGGGGACGCCGTCGGCGGGGGCCTGGAACTCCACGACGTGGGCATCGAGAGGCGGGAAGCCGAAGGTGCCGAAGCTGAAGAGGACGTCGCCCTTCAGTACGGGACCGCCGCCCTGCGGGAAGGAGATGTCGGCGACGTTGTCGTCGTACGACTCCCACGTGGAGGTGTCGGTCAGGTGGTGCCGGACCCGGTCGGCCGCAAGGCCCTGGACGATCACCTCGTTGGAGACGACGTTGTCTCCGGTGCCGGGCAGGTGCTTCTCGGGCCAGTTGATCGCGTTCCGCGTGGTCATGAGGGGTGGTCTATCTGCGAATACGCCATCAAGAAAGTTTCTTGAGCAGTTCCGCCGCGAGCGGGCCGGAGGAGGCGGGGTTCTGGCCGGTGACGACGTTGCGGTCGACCTCGACGTGGGGCGCCCACGGCTCGCCCGCCTCGACCTTCAGGCCCGCCTCGGTCAGCCGGTCCTGGAGCAGCCACTCGGCCTTCTCCGCGCTGCCGGCCAACTGCTCCTCGGCGTTGGTGAAGGCGGTGACGCGGTAGCCGGCGTAGGCGTTGGTGCCGTCCTCCTTCACCGCCGCGAGGAGTGCGGCCGGGCCGTGGCACACCACGCCGACCGGCAGACCGGACTCCACGGCCCGGGCGAGGACGCGGCCGGAGTCGGTGTCGACCGCCAGGTCCTCCATCGGGCCGTGGCCGCCGGGGACGTAGACCGCGTCGAAGTCGTCCACCCGTACGTCGGCCAGCGCCACCGGGTTGCGGAACTCCGCGGCGCCCTCCACCACGGCCCGGACCGCCGCGGCGTTCTCCTCACCACCGTTGGCGCCGGGGTCGAGGCTGGCCGGGTCCACCGGCGGCACCACTCCGCCCGGGGTGGCCACGGTGATCTCGTGGCCCGCGGCCTTGAACGCCTCGTAGGGGACGACCGCCTCGTCGGCCCAGAAGCCGGTGCGGTGCTCGCTGCCGTCGGCCAGCGTCCACTGGTCGGCGCCGGTCATCACGAAAAGGATCTTCGCCATGTGCTCTCCTACTGGGGTCGTGGTGTGCCTCTCCGACACTAGGCCCAGTCGCCATCGGATTACCAATAGGAGATCCGATTTCAGCTATCGGAACTCCGATGCGAAAAGTGGATACAATGGACGCCATGAAGAACCGCGCGCCCGACACCGCGCCAGGCGTCAGCAGGCAGCTTCCCGCGCACGCCGACCTGAATCTGCTGCGCACCTTCCTCGCCGTCTACCGTGCCGGAACCTTCACCGCCGCCGCACCCGCGCTCGGGCTGTCCCAGCCCACGGTGACCGCCCAGATCCGCGCCCTCGAACAGCAGAACGGCCGCGAGCTGTTCACCCGACTGCCACGCGGCGTGGATCCCACCCCGTACGCGCACGAACTCGCCGGACAGATCGCGGGTCCGCTTGACGCACTGGCCGCCTTGGAGGAGGCCGACACGGTGGCCGCCCCCGTGCGTCTGGCCGGTCCCTCCGAGCTGCTGTGCGTGCGCGTCCTGCCCGCCCTGGCCCCGCTCGTCGCCGACAGCGTGCAACTGCGCGTCGCCCAGGGACTGCCCGAACCGCTCCTCGAAGAGATGCGTGCGGGCCGCCACGACCTGGTCATCGCCACCCGGCGGCCCCGCGGTCGCGCCCTGGAATCGGTGCCGCTCGCCGACGAGGAGTATCTGCTGGTCGCCTCCCCCACGTGGGCCGGGCGCGTCACCGCACAACCGCAGGCCGACGACCTGCGCGAGGTGCCGCTGGTCACCTACGCGGAGGACCTGCCCATCGTCCGTCGCTATTGGCGGACCGTCTTGGGCAAACAGCTCACCACCCGGGCCGCGGTCACCGTGCCCAACCTGTACGCGGTCCTGTCCGCTGTGCACTCGGGCGCCGGGGTGAGCGTGCTGCCCCGCTCGCTGTGCCAGGAGTACCTCGACTCCGGCCGTCTCGTTCTCCTCCACGATCCGGAGGAACCGCCGCTGAACACCTTGTTCCTCGTCCAGCGTCCGGGCTCCGAGGCCAACCCTCATGTACTCCGGGTCCGCGACACCCTCAGGCGCGCTGCCCGTAGTTGGTAGCCGAGCGGGCGAAACCTAAGCCTGCGGTTCACGGCACGACCACGCGACTCTGTTCCGCTACCCGGAACAAAGTCGGCTGGTGGCAGCTTTCTCCGGTACGGCCCGAGCGGACGACCCATCGCCATCTCGCCGCGCGCGAGGCGGGCCAGGCTCTCGGCCGGCACGCCTTCGGCGACCGCCTGTTCGCAGTGGGCGTTCCAGGCGGACTGGCATTCGAAGTGGCGCGCGACGATCAGCCGGCCTGGATCGGGAGCGGCCCACTGGCAGGTCAGGGCCGTGTGACTCCGCGCCCGCTCTGCTGCCCCGGGCCGCCGTCCGACTCGGCGAGGGGCCGGGCTGTTCAACTCGTCGTCGGCGGGCAGCTGGTCGGCGGAAAAGCGGTACGAGCTGGCCGAGGAACTGCTGACCGGCGACCTGCCCGCCAAAGGCGGTCCCAAGCCCGGCTGCCTGGCCGGAGCCTACGCTGCTCGCCGCCCTGACATGAAGCAGAAGTGGACGCAGCCCCCTCTACCGGGCGCCGGGATTCGTCCTGGCCGCAGCGGGCACGCTCGCCATGCTCGGCGCGGTGCCTGCGGGCTCCTGGCCGCGTCTCCTGCCCGGCCTCGTGGTAGCCGGGCTCGGACCGGCCTGCTCAACGCCGCGCTGCCACGCCTTGCCGTGGACAGCGTGCCGCCGGAACGGGCCGCGACGGGCTCCGGCGCCGACAACACCGCCCGGTACATCGACTCCGCGGCCGGGGTCGCACTGACCTTCGCCGTCGCCACCTCCTCCCGGGGACGGCTGCCCGCAAACTTGTCACACGCTACGCCCGCTGGCCTTGTCCACCAGCTACGACAGCGGCCTCAGGACTGGTACGGCTGCTGTTGCGGTTGCCCGTACGTCTGACCGTCGTGGCCGCTCGCGCTCTGCGCCTGCAACTGCTCCGCCTGCTCTTTGGTCACTTTCTGCTCCGCGCCGCAGAAGGTGCACTGCGTGGCGTACTTCGTAGAGAACGGGAACAGCGGCACGAAGAACAGGGTGAACTTCGTGACGCGCTTTCTGAGCGTGTGCGCGGAGGGATTTCCACAATGGCCGCAGACCAGCGTCAGTATCGCGAGCTGGTACAGGTATCCCTTGGTGCCAAAGATGATCACGCTGTTGGTCCTCCCGGGTCAGTGGCTGCCGACGCAGTGCCGGCAAGTGGCAAGGTGCGGTCACGGAGCACGGTCTCGCGCACGTCGATGTGCCCACACTCAGCAGAATCCCACACCATCACGGCCTTCCTGCCGACGATGAGTGCGACCAGGCCATTCCAGGAGCCATGCTGGTCGGTCAGGTGGGGGGCGGCCAGGGCTGCTGGGCGAGGTGGCGTTGCAGGTCGAGGTGACGGAACTGGTACACCGCCCCTACCTGCCGCAGAACACCACGCTGCTCGTGCGCATCGCGAAGGAACGCCATGAGATTCCAGGGGGCTCGGCGTCGCACTGCCAGATGGACTGCGGTCACCGCGAAATACACCCACGCTGCCGTCTCCGCCAGCCCGGCCGCGAGCCCGAACGCGAGTCCGAACGCCAGTCCGCCTGCGAGACCGACCGCGAGCTTGACCACGAGCTCGACCATGAGCGCGACCACGAGGCCGGAGAGGAGCCCGATGGTGAGAAAGGTTCGGCGATCCTGGGTGAGCAGCGTGGTCGGACCGACCATGGTGGTCAGGTCGGGCTTCTCTCCTTTGAGTGCGCCCGCGAGTGCGCCCGCGAGTCCGAACGCGAACCCCACTGCGGGTCCGGCCACGAGGCCGGCCACGAGCCCGACCGTGAGCCCGAACGCGAGCCTGCGTGCGAGGAAGTCGGATGACCAGCGCAGCTGGGTGCTCGGCGCCCCCGGGTACATGCTCCGGGCCTCAAGCCCGAGCACGAGTCCGCCTGCGATCCCGAACACGAGTCCGGCCGTGCGCCCGGCCGCGAGGCCGACCGCGCATCCGGCCGCGAGCCCGACGGCGAGCCCGGAAACGAGCCTGCGTGCGAGGGAGCTGGATGACCAGCGCAGCTGGGTGCTCGGCGCCCCCGGGTACATGCCCTGGGCTGCGAGACCGACCGCAAGTCCGGCCGCGAGTCCCACCGCAGGCCTGACGGCGAGCCCGACCGCGAGCCCGGACACCAGCCCGAATGCGAGCCCGACTGTCCGGCGGGGAGTGTGAGGAGGGAGGGCATGGTGGAGTTCCCACCACGCCAGGTCGGGGTTGCCACCGCGGTGGGCATGCAGGTGCCGGGCGAGGAGTACCAGGGCGCGGTGGGCCTGGGGTGCGGACCAGCGGGGCGGATGGGGGTGGTGGTGGGTGTAGGCGGCGGGGATAAAGGCGTTGAACAAGTGGGTGTCGAGGGCGGCGCGGGTGGGGAAGACGGCGGTGTCGCACAGTTCGTCCGGGTGGGGGACAGCGCCGGATCCTGGCCGGGTGTGAGGGCGGGGGTTGTAGATGGTGCGGGCGAGGAACAGGCCGAGGGGTGTGCTCAGGGCCTGTCCGACGGGTGTGTCGGTGCCCAGGTGCGTGGTCACGGTGTTCCATCGGGCGGCGGAGGGGGTGTGTGGGCCGCCGGCATCACGGCGCAGGTAGGCGGCCACCTGCTCCGGGGCGAGTGGGAGCAGGTGGATACCGGCGGCGCCGTTGAGCCGCACCATGCTGTCAGGCCGGGTGAGGGCGTCTCGGTAGGGAGCGGCGCGGCTGGCCACCACCACGGGCTGGCGCGCGAACAAGGCCCGGTTCAAAGCGTCGAGGGCCATTTGATGCACAGCGGACGGGAGTTCATCGAAGCCGTCCAGGATCGGCAGGATTCGCCGGGCGTCCAGCAGTGCTCGGGCCAGATCGGCCTGGCCGCCCCCAGCCCCCGCCCCTGCCGCGGTCGCAGGGGCGGGGGCGCGGAGACCGGGGTGGCTGCGCCGCAGTTGCTCGGCCAGCCAGTCCTGGAGGGGCTGGCGGACGGGGTTCCAGGAGGCGAGGGAGAACAGCACCGGCACAGGCCCGCCGTCTGTTCGCTGTTCGATCAGGTCCTGGAGCAGGCGGATGAGCAGCATGGTCTTGCCGGAGCCGGGCTCACCAAGCACCACCAGGCGGCGGGTGGGCACCCGCTGAGTGAACACCTCGCCGATCTGCCTATCAGCGCCCGCCAGACCCGCAGCGTCCGCGGGCCAGTGGGTCGGGTCATCCGGTGGGCCGCCGGGCCAGGCGCGGGCCAGCTCGGCCAGCAGGGTCCAGGGCTCCACCAGATCTGCGTCAGCGGGGCGCCAAGCGACCGGCAGCGGGTACGGGTCGTTCATCCGGCGGACGGCGGCCTCGTCGTCCCACTGCTTGGCCACCGCTTGCGCCAGCTGGTTGGCGGCCGTCTCCAGATCCAGCGCGGTTGCGTCGGCCCGGTCGTGCTGAAATGCCTTCCAGGCCAGGTAAGCGGGCCCCAGAGTGGGCAGCAAGGCGGCCGTTGTTGCGGCTGTGCCCAACGCGAAGTGCCGGGCCAGTGTCACCGCCCCGACTGCCCCCAGAACAAGCAGTAGCAGGTACCACATGCCCACGCGCTTCGGCCCTCGGCCGCGCTCTCCCCGTTCCACAGTAGTCATAATGTCGCGTTCCGTAAGCGATTGGGCCCCGTTCGTGGCAAAGCGGGGGTTTCTTTCTGGTCACTGGTCACCCGCCTCCCTCGGAGACGACCAACGGATCCGGCGCCAGTGCCTGGGGAGATCACCCCGGAGGCGGCGCGGAAAACCTGGAGCGTGGCCGGGCCCTGCAGGGCGGCGGCGGTGGACCTCGACGCCGGGCGGGCTGCGGTCTTCGCGCCGTCCGTCACAGCCGGAAAGGTTCCCCCCAGCGAGCGGTGCTCCTTCTCGTTCTCGACGATGGCCGCCAGCCGGGCGCCGTCGGGGGACCAGGCGAGGGCCTGGGTACGGATCCCGGCCCCCAAGCGATCCCTTGCCGGGCGTCGCATGATGAGCTCACGGTCGGCGACCCGGTAGATGTCGGGTGTGCACTTCCGCTCATCGTTCCAGTCCTCCGTCGCCACGGCCAGGTACGCACCGTCCGGGCTCGCCGCCGGCGAGTTCAGCCAGTCGCCCGGCACGGTGATCGCGACCAGGATCCTGCCGGTGGCGGGCTCGATCACGTACACCTTCGAGTCGTGGGCTACGAACATCCGGGTCTCGTCCGCGCTGAATGCCACGCCCTGGACCCAGCCGGAGGATTCGTCACCGAGCCGTACCGTGCGATCGGGCGAGGACTTCCCAGAGACGAAATCCACCCGGCCGCCGTCACCGTACTCGACCCGGAAGCGGCCGGTGCCGCGAGCGTACGCGGCCCGGCTCCACCGGCATGTCGGCCTCAGTGTCGGCGTCGAGAACGGCCAGTTCACCGTCCTCGCTGGTGACAGCGAGAAAGCGGCCGTCGTCGGAGAAGGCCGGCACCACGATGTAGTCGGAATAGTCGGAGTCGGCGAACGGAGTGAGGACGGCCTCCGGTTCCGTGAGATCCGGTACGTGCGGGGCATCCTCGGCGCGCAACCGGCGGGTCGGGTCCGGTCATACCCGGTCTCCCAGCTCAGGCCGGGCCGCAGATGCTCCAGCCAGTGTTGATCGGTGACCTGAACCTCGTAGTCGGCCTGCACGAGAAGGTCCTCATCCGGCCAGCCGTCGTCTCGTTCACGGCGAGCCAGGCGTCATTGTCGAGCTCCCGCCAGTGAACAAATCGCCGAGTGGACCGCCGCCGTCGTTCGAGACCGGTTGTCCGGGTCGATCGCGCCGCCCGCCTCGGGCACCCACAGCGACACGCCGTAGTGCACGAACAGCGGGAAGTTGTTGCCGAACCGGGCGCCGCAGAAGGCCGCCGCAGCTCGCGGATCACTACCGCGTAGAAGCCGCGCCCGGGGGATGGGCAGAGCTGCTGGAGCGCGCGGTGGTGTCAAGGCACCCGTAGACGGTCGCCGATCGGTGGATCCAGTCGCAAATTTTGAACACAAATAACACACACACCCTCTACACACGTGGCCTCGATGCTCTAGATTGACCGTGCTTCAGCCGTTCGGACACGAGGCGACCAATAATGATCTATAGGTCCGGTGCTACGGAAAGCCAGCAGGCACGTCCCCGGCGCCAGATGTGGGGATGATCAAGCCTTGGAGCCCGAGAGGGGGCCTTGGGTGCGGGGAGCACCGAAGGTTTCGACGGGTTCCCGCGCACCTCGAGGGTCTGGTTCACGTAGCTCTGACATAGCCGGGATGTGATGCGCCGGGGGGCGGGGGCCTCCCGAGGGGAGGAACAGTGCGGGAGGCGGGGGCCTCCCGCGGGGGAGGAACAGTGTTAGGCGAACACGTCGAACCACTGGGACCTGGGGGGGTTCTGTGCAGCAAGGGGGAAGACTCAGCCTGTATTCGTCGGCGGGCGGGCGTCTGGCGAACGAGGCGATCAGCCAGTCCACGATCGACTGGGAGCAGCGGTACCGCCGTACCGTGATCACCAGCGATACCGTGGCCACCGCCTTCGTGGTGGCGGCGATCGGCAACTTCTTCGGGGCCCGGGACGCGGCCAACTGGCACGAGAAGTGGGGAATTCTCGCATTCGGCACCGAGCTGCTGGTGCTGGCGGCGCTTGCGGTGAGCCGGTCGTGGGCTCCGGCCGTGCTCGGCCAGGGCGCCGAGGAATTCCGCCGGCTCGGACGCTCACTGTTCGCGGCGACCGTCGTACTGGCGCTCGGCGGGATCGCCCTCACCTCGCGCAACATCAAGCTCTGGATCTTCGTCGCGATCCCCGCGATCGCGCTCATCACCATGACCGCGCGGTATCTGCTGCGCCTCTGGCTGCACAGACAGCGGCAGGAAGGACGATGCCTGCGACCGGTGCTCGCTGCCGGGAGCCTGGCCACCGTGCACGACCTGATCACCCGAACCCGCAAGTTCCCGCACCTCGGCTGGCGGGTGGAGGCGGTGTGCACGACGGACGGTCTCGGGCTCGACGGTGACCAACTGGACGGCGTGCCGGTCGTCGGCCGACTGGCGGACGTCGCGGGCCACGTCCGCCGCGACGGCTACCGTGTCGTCGCGGTCACACCGGACCCGCACTGGTCACCGGACCGGCTGCAGCGGCTGGCTTGGAACCTCGAAGGCAGCGACGCCGAGATGGTCGTGGCCCCCGTGCTGATGGAGGTGGCCGGCCCGCGGCTGCACGTCGACGCGGTGCTCGGGATCCCGCTGCTGCGGGTGAGCATGCCGACCTTCACCGGGGGCCGCCGGGCGGTCAAAGAGGTCGTCGACCGGTTGGGCGCAGCGATCCTGCTGATGCTGTTCGCGCCGCTGATGGTGTTCGTCGGGCTGCTCGTGCTGGTGGACAGCCGGGGTGGGGCGTTCTACCGCCAGCGCAGGGTCGGCAAGGACGGCCGCGAGTTCACCATTCTCAAGTTCCGCACCATGGTCGCCGGGGCTCACGGGGCACGTACCGAGCTGGCCGACCGAAACGAGGGCGCCGGCCTGCTGTTCAAGCTCCGCCGGGATCCGCGGGTGACCCGGGTGGGAGCAGTGCTGCGCCGGTACTCGCTCGACGAGCTCCCGCAACTTTTCAACGTGCTCACCGGATCGATGTCACTCGTCGGACCGCGGCCTCCGTTACCGGAGGAGTCCGCCGCGTACGGCCCGGACATCCGGCGGCGGCTGCTGGTCAAGCCCGGGCTCACCGGCCTGTGGCAGATCAGCGGACGCAGCGACCTGCCGTGGGAGGAGGCGGTCCGCCTTGACCTGCGGTACGTGGAGGACTGGTCGCTCGCCCTGGACACAGTGATCTTGTGGAAGACGCTGCGTGCGGTGCTCCATGGGCAGGGGGCCTACTGATTGCGCGGAGGTCGTCCGGCCGGCGCGCGGATCGCAGGCCACAACGGCCTGCCTGGGGGGAGAGACGGGTCATGAGAGTCAGCGTTTTCGGGCTCGGCTACGTGGGCTGCGTGTCGGCCGCGTGCCTGGCCAGCATGGGTCACGAGGTCATCGGGGTGGACGTGAACCAGGTGAAGGTCGACCTGGTCAACGACGGCAAGGCCCCGGTGGTCGAGGAGCGGATCGGCGAGCTCATCGCCGAGGTCGTGCGGACCGGAGCGTTACGCGCTACCGGCGACGTCCGCGAGGCGATCATGGGCAGTGAGGTGTCGCTGGTCTGTGTGGGCACGCCGTCGGAGCCCAACGGCAGCCTGTGCACCACGTACTTGGAGCGGGTCAGCGAGCAGATCGGTGCCGCGCTGACCGAGGGGGCCAAGCAGGGGGGCCGGCACACCGTCGTGTTCCGCAGCACCATGCTCCCGGGCACCTGCCTGAACCTGCTGGTACCGATCCTGGAGAAGTACGTCGGCGGCACGGCCGGGGTGGACCTGGGGGTCGCGGTCAACCCGGAGTTCCTGCGCGAGGGCACGAGCGTGCGGGACTTCTTCGACCCGCCCAAGACCGTCATCGGCGAGCTCGACCCGGCAAGCGGGGACGCGGTGATGGCGCTGTATGACGGCTTACCCGGCGAGGTGTTCCGGGTGCCGGTCCCGACGGCCGAGGCGATCAAGTATGCGGACAACGCGTTCCACGGCCTCAAGATCGGCTTCGCGAACGAGCTGGGCGCGGTGTGCCAGGCCCTCGGGGTGGACTCGCACCAGGTGATGGACGTGTTCCTGGCCGACCGCAAGCTGAACATCAGCCCCGCCTACCTGCGGCCCGGCTTCGCCTTCGGTGGCTCCTGCCTGCCCAAGGACCTGCGCAGCCTGGTCCACGCGGCGCAGCGGGCCGACGTCTCGGTGCCCATCCTCGCCCACGTGCTGCCCTCCAACTCCGACCATCTGCAGCGCGCGGTGGAGCTGGTCGAGCGCACCGGCAAGCGCCGGGTGGGCCTGTTCGGGTTGTCGTTCAAACCCGGCACCGACGACCTCCGCGAGAGCCCGCTCGTCGAGCTGGCGGAGAGGCTCTTCGGCAAGGGTTACGACCTGAAGATCTACGACGCCAACGTGAGCCTCTCCCGGCTGCTCGGCGCGAACCGCGAGTACATCGAGAGCCGGCTGCCGCATCTCGCGCAGCTGCTCGCGGACTCCGTCGACGAGGTGCTCGAGCACGCCGAGGTGTGCCTGGTCGGGACCAGGGATCCGGCTGTGCTGTCGGCGCTGCCCCATGGGGACGGCCCGGTGATCGTCGACCTCATCCGCCTTCCCGACGCCGAGGCGCGCCGGACCGAACCGGGGTACATGGGCCTTGCTTGGTAACGCAATCAGCGGTGACGGGTCGGGCCGGCGCGCGCTGATCCTGGTGGAGAACCTGTCGGTGCCGTTCGACCGGCGGGTGTGGCAGGAGTGCACGACGCTGCGCGACGCGGGCTGGACGGTGCACGTCATCTGTCCCCAGGGGACAAAGCGGGATACGGAGCCGGAGGCGGAGATCGACGGGGTGCGGATCCACCGCTACCCGTTGCGCGCGGCCACCGGAGGACCGGCCGGCTACCTGCGGGAGTACGGATCGGCGTTGTGGCACACGGCCCGGCTGGCCCGCAAGGTCGGCCCGGTCGACGTGGTCCACGCCTGCAACCCGCCCGACCTGCTGTTCCTGCCGGCACTGTGGCTGAAGCGGCGCGGCGCGCGGTTCGTCTTCGACCAGCACGACCTGGTACCCGAGCTGTACCTCTCCCGGTTCGACCGCGGCGAGGATCTGCTCCACCGCGCCGTGTGCGCGCTGGAACGGCTGACCTACCGGGCCGCGGACGTCGTGCTCGCCACGAACGAGAGCTACCGGGATGTCGCGATGCGCCGTGGCGGTCGGCGGTCGGAGGACGTCTTCGTGGTGCGCAGCGCTCCCGCGATCGACCGGTTCCAACCGGTCCCGGCGGAGCCGGAGTTGAAGCGCGGCAAGCCACATCTGCTGTGTTATCTCGGCGTCATGGGCCCTCAGGACGGCGTCGACTACGCCTTGCGCGCCCTCGCGAAGCTGCGCGACGAGCTCGGGCGGACCGACTGGCACGCGGTGTTCGTCGGCGCCGGCGACGCCTTCGACGCGATGGTGGAGCTGTCCCGGCGGCTCGGGCTCACCGAGCAGGTGCAGTTCACCGGGCGCATTCCGGACGCCGACCTGGTGCGCTACCTGTCCACCGCGGACGTGTGCCTCTCCCCCGACCCGCGCAATCCACTCAACGACGTGTCGACCATGAACAAGGTCCTGGAGTACATGGCGATGGGCCGGCCGATCGTCTCGTTCGACCTGAAGGAGGCGCGCGTCTCCGCCGGTGACGCCGCCGTCTACGCGCCCGCCAACGACGAGGCCAAATTCGCCGAGCTCATCGCGGGGTTGCTGGACGATCCGGAGAAACGGGCCCGGATGGGCAAGATCGGCCAGGAGCGGATCAGCGGGCAGCTTTCCTGGCGGAACTCGCAAGCGTCGCTGCTCGCCGCCTACGCCGCCGCGTGCCGTGACCACACTCCGGTGTCGGCGGGCGGCCCAGTCCGCACAGGGAAGAGGCAGCGGCGTTGAGCGATGACACGATCCGCCTCGTCACGATCGGGCGGATACTCCGTCGGCGGTGGCGGCTTCTCACCGTCCTCGCCGTCGTGGGCGCACTCGTCGGCTTTGGCACCTCGGTGGTGGTGTTCCCGCCGCGATACACCGCGTCGGCACCGATACTGCTGCCGGGGCAGTGGGAGGAGCGCGAGCTGCTCACCCAGGTGGACATCGCGACGAGTTCCGCGGTGCTCGACCGCGCGGCCGCCGCTCTCCACTGGTCCGGCGTCAGCGGCACCGAGCTGCGGGACCACGTGAGCGCCAAGGCAGCCGACGGAAACATCATCAAGATCTCGGGGACAGCCGACACCCCGGAGCGCGCGCAGCAGCTCTCCGACCAGGTGGCCCAGGAACTCGTCAGATTCGCCGCGCGGATCGCAGGCGGCAGCACCGACCCCGAAGCGGCTACGGGGTCCGAGCCGCTGCGGCAGAAGGTGGCGGAGACCAACCGCCGCATCACCGACCTGGCCAATGCGGCCGATCCGGGAAAGACCGTGGAGAGCGTGCAGGCCCGCACCGAGCTGGAGAAGCTGCGCACGGCGCTGCAGGAGGCCATGAAGAAGCTGGACGAGGCCGACCCGGCGACCAACAAGGCCAGCATGGTCGTCATGGGGCCGGCGGCCCGGCCGACCGGCGAGGCACCGCCGACGAGGATGCAGCTCATCGTCGCGGGGGCGCTGCTGTTCTTCCTGCTCGCGGTCATCGGCCATCTCGCCGCGGCACGGGTGAATCGCCGACCGCGGACCGAACCGGAGATCGCCGCGGCGCTGGGCTCGGCGCTGCTGGGTACCGTCGACGTGCCTGATGAAGGGCGCGCGCACCGGCCGGAAGACGGTGGCCCAAGGGCCCGGATCCGCCGACTTTTTGGCGTGGACACCCGGTGGGACACACCGACCCCGCGGAGGTCCGGCGACGAGGCCGACAGGCGGCTCCGCTACCGGCGGGTGTGCGCTCGCCTCCGGGACCAGTTACCGGCTCCCCGGCGGCTGCTGGTTGTCGTACCGGACAGCGACGAGATCGCCCGACGGGCCGCCGGGCAGCTCGTCGCCGAGGCCAAGAGCGATCCTTCCCCATCCTCTTCGAGCAGGGGATACCCCATGCTGCGGGTGGTGGAGGTTTCGGTGGACCGGCCGATCGTGCCGGACCGCGACACCGAGTCCGGTGCCCTGGTCGTCCTCAGCGCGGGCAGCTGGACCGCGGAGGAGCTCGCCGGCATCGCCGAGGCGTGTGCGGACGCCAGGCATGAGGTCGTCGGCATCGTCGTCGCCGGCACGGTCCGGGACCGTCCGACACGGCCTGCCGACCGTCCTCCGGACGAGGCCACTCTGGCTCTCGCGGTGCGCGGCCCCGCGACGGGAGGTTCAGTGTGACGACGAGCGAGACCGCGGAGCCGTCGGCCGCCACTCCGCTCCTTGACCTGCAGGCGCTGGTGGTGGCGGTGCGCAGGCGCCGCCGCCTCTGGTGCGCCATGGCGCTGCTGGGACTGCTGGTCGGCGCGGCGGTGGCGGTCCTGATGCCACCGCCGCCGACCGCGGTGACCAAGGTGCTGGTCGCTCATCAGGAGGACCAGCCGAACGACACCGGAACGCTGATCCGCACCGACGTCGAGCTGCTGGGGACCACGCGGATCGCCGACAAGGCCATGCGATCCCTCAAGTCCCCGGAAAAACCGGAAGACTTCATGCGGGACTACCGGGGTACCGGCTTGACCAACAACCTGCTGCAGATCACTGTGACAGGTGACAGCGACGCGGAAGCGGTGGCCCGGGCCAAGGCGCTGGCCGACGCGTTCGTCGCGGACCATGTGAGGCGAATGCGGGAAGCCGCGAAGGCCGAGGCCGAGGCCCTGCTCGTCCAGCGTGACCGCATGCGAAACGAGCTCGCCCAGGTCAACAAGGCGATCGGTGGCCGATCGCCGGAGAGCGACCCGAAAGCGTCGGCGAGCATCGAGTCGCTCTTCGCCCGCCGGGCCGAGCTCAACTCGCGGATCGCCGATTTCGACCAGCGCGCCGCGGAGGCGCGCACCGGCACGCCCAAGGTCATCGCCGGCACGCAGATCGTGGACGCCCCGCGCGTGGTGCGCAACTCCCTGCCCAAGGCCGCGGTCACCAACGCCGCGATCGGGCTCGTCCTCGGGCTCGTCCTCGGGCTCGCGCTGGCCGCGGTCGGCACGGTGGTGGCGGACCGCCCCGTGTTGCGCCGGGACATCGCGGCGAACCTGGGCGCCTCGGTCATCGCGGAGCTGCCCCGCCGGTCGGGCAGGCTGTGGCAGCGCCGACGGACCCGGGCGGCACGGACAAGGCTCACCGGGACCCTGGCCCGCACCGTGCGCGACTTTGCGGAACCGGTGTCGCTGCTGGAACTGGGCTGTGCGCGCAGCACGAGCGAGATCGCCCTGGACGTCGCCAGGGCGCTGGCGGCGGAGGGGCCAGTGGTCGTCGTCGATGGTCTGCCCGGCCCGCAGCTGGCAGGCCGCCGCCCGAAGCCAGGAGACCCGACCGTGGTCAGCGGCGAGCGTGCCGCGGCCGTGCCGGATCAGGGGCGCCGGCTCGGCGTCGGCTCGGTCGCGCCCGGCACCGCGTGGACCGACCTCCAGTATCTCGGCACCCAGACCGCGCTCGTCGTGCGTGCCGGATACGGCAGCGCCGCATGGCTGCACACGGTGGCGCGGCAGCTCGCGGACCAGCACATTCCGGTGATCGGTGTGGTGCTGATCGACCCCGATCCGCGTGACCGGACCGACGGCACGTTGTGGGACGGGCTGCACATCGCGCTGCGGGGCCATGGCGAGCGGTCGGCCCGGCAGAAGGGGAAGGGCCGGCGGCAGACGGAGCGGCTGCCCATGTGGGCCGCACGGGTCCCGGACAACGACCAGGAGGCGCGGTAGGACATGTGTGGCATCGCAGGCACGTACCGATGGCCGGACGGGAAGGTCGTGACCGACCGGCTCACCGATACCCTCGCCCACCGCGGTCCGGACGGGGCGGGCCGGTACAGCCACCCCGTCGGTGACGGCGAAGTGCACCTCGGGCACCGTCGGCTGGCCATCATCGACCTGTCCGAGACCGGCGCCCAGCCGATGGTCTCGGGCGGCCTCGCCCTGACGTACAACGGCGAGCTGTACAACGCGCCCGAGCTGCGTGCCGAGCTGGCAGCCGCCGGGGTGCGCTTCCGCGGTACCTCCGACACCGAGGTGCTCCTTGAGGCCTGGCGGCGCTGGGGCACGGACTGTCTGCCCCGGCTGCGCGGCATGTTCGCGTTCGGGATCTTCGACGAGCGAACCGGTGACCTGGTGCTCGCCCGCGACCAGCTCGGCATCAAGCCGCTGTTCCTGCTCCGGCGCGGTGCGGGCCTGGTGTTCGCCTCCGAACTCAAGGCGCTCGCCGCCGCGACCGGCGGGTCGATGGAGGTGGACCACGCGGCGCTGGTGGCCTCGCTGCTGTACTACTGGGTGCCGGACTCACGGTGCGCGTTCCGCGAAGCGGAGAAGTTGCCGCCGGGGAGCTGGCTGAGGTGCCGGCCCGACGGCCGGGTGGAGCGCGGCCGGTTCTGGCACCTGAAGGACGTCGCCTCCGAGGGCCGGGAGCGAGCCCGAAGCGGCGAGCAGCCGGACGTGGCCGCCATCGTCGAGGAGTCGACCCGGCGCCACATGCTCTCCGACGTACCCGTGGCGACCTTCCTCTCCGGCGGCCTCGACTCCAGCTATCTGACCGCGCTGGCGGCCCGCCACCAACCAGGGATCTCCGCTTACACGATCGGGTTCCGCGCCGAGGACGCCAAGTTCGAGGCGATGCCGGACGACCTGCGCTACGCCCGGCGGGTGGCCGAGCGGTTCGGCGTCGACCTGCACGAGATCGAGATCGCTCCGAATGTCCTCGACCTGCTGCCGCAGATGACGTACCACCTGGACGAGCCCATCGGCGACCCCGCCGCGATCAACACGTTCCTGATCTGCTCGGCCGCCCGGGAGGCCGGGGTCAAGGTGATGCTCTCGGGGATGGGCGCCGACGAGCTGTTCGCCGGGTACCGCAAGCACCTGGCCAACCTGCTTGCGCTGCGCTACCAGCGCGTCCCGCGGCCCCTGCGGCACGGCCTGTCCAGGGCCGTGGACCGGCTGCCGGTCGCCACGTCCCGCCGGGGGTACCGGTCGGTGCGCTTCGCGAAGCGGTTCCTCTCCTTCGCCGATCTGCCGGAGGAGACCGCGTTCCGGCGCAGCTACACCATGTACGACCAGGACGAGCTGCTCGCTCTGGTCGATCCGGACCTGGCCGGGACCGTCGAGGACGTGCTGACCGAACACGCGGACATCTACCAGGACAACGACCTCGACGACTTCGTCAACCGCATGTGCCTGGGCGACGCCCGGATGTTCCTGCCGGGCCTGAACCTCACTTACACGGACCGGTCGAGCATGGCCGCGTCGACCGAGGTGCGGGTGCCGTACGTGGACGTCGAGGTGGTCAAGGCTGCGTTCGCCGTGCCCGGCGATCGCAAGATCGTCGGACGGCAGGGCAAGGCCGTCCTCAAGGAGGCGGCCACCTCGATCCTGCCCCGGGAGATCGTGTACCGGCCCAAGGGCCTGTTCAGCGCCCCGCTGCGCGCCTGGATGAGCCGGGATCTGGCACCGCTGGTGCGCGAGGTGGTCAACGACGGCGTGCTCGTCCGCTCCGGGTTCCTGCGCCGCGACGCGCTGGCGCGGCTCGTCGCCGAGGACGCCGCCGGGCAGCGGGACTTCTCCAAGCATCTGTGGCATGTGCTGACCCTCGAGTACTGGTATCGCGACGCGACCTCTGGGTCCGGCCAGAGCACTCGGTTAACGGCTTAGGAATCAGAGGAGTTCGGGTGAAACAGGTTGTACAGAACTACAAGAGCGGCGAGCTGGCGGTGCTCGACGTGCCGGTGCCGGGGTGCAAGCCGGGCGGTGTGCTGGTCCGCAGCGCCTACTCGCTGATCTCCACCGGGACCGAGCTCATGAAGGTGTCCGAGGCCGGCATGTCGATGCTGGGCAAGGCCCGCTCCCGGCCGGACCAGGTGGCCAAGGTCATGCAGAGCGTGGCCACCAACGGGGTGCCCGCCACCTACCGCAAGGTGATGGGCAAGCTCGACTCCTACACGCCGCTGGGCTACTCGCTGTGCGGGGTGGTCGAGCAGGTCGGCGCCGGCATCGACGACGTGAAGGTCGGTGACCTCGTGGCCTGCGCCGGCAACGAGCACGCGTTGCACGCCGAGCTGAACTGGGTGCCGAAGAACCTCTACGCCCCGGTGCCGGACGGCCTCGCGCCACGGCACGCGGCGTTCGGCACCGTCGGGTCGATCGCGATGCAGGGCGTCCGCCAAGGCGAGTCACGGCTTGGCGAAGTGGCGCTGGTCATCGGCCTCGGGCTGATCGGGCAGCTGGTGGTGCAGCTCCTTGCCGCCTCGGGAGTCCGCGTCGTCGGGGTCGACCCCGACCCGGTGCGCTGCGAGCTCGCCGAGCGCCTGGGGGCCGCGGCGTGCGGCGATCCCGAGTCCGCGGCGGTGGAGGCTTCCGTCGCCGAGCTCACCGGCGGTCACGGCGTGGACCAGGTGTACCTGGCAGCCGGCGGCGGCAGCAACCAGCCCGTCGAGCTGGCCGCCCGGCTCTGCCGGGACCGCGGCCGGGTCGTCGACATCGGCAAGTGCCGCCTGGACCTGCCGTGGAACGCCTACTACGAGAAGGAACTCGACGTCCGGTTCTCCCGCAGTTACGGCCCCGGGCGCTACGACCCGGAGTACGAGCTCGAGGGGCGCGACTACCCGATCGGCTACGTGCGCTGGACCGAACGCCGCAACCTGGCGTGCTTCCTCGATCTCCTCGCCCGCGGCAGCGTCGGCGTGGAGCCTTTGGTCTCCCACATAGCCGACTTCGATGACGCCGTCGAGACGTACCAGCGTCTGAAGGACGGCGACCTGAAGGCCGTGGCCGTGCTGTTCCGGTACCCCGTCCACCCCGACCATCCCGACCAAGCCGCGGAAGCGGAGAGAGCGGGGGCCCCGGCGGTGGCCGTGCCCGCGGTGAAGCGACGCGGCGGCACAGTGCCCACGCCGGCCCGGGCCGCCAAGGCGCCGGTGCGGCTGGCGTTCGTCGGCGCGGGAAACTACGCGACGTCGATGCTGCTGCCGCACCTGGCACGGCGCGACGGCGTCGAGTTGTCGACAGTCGTCACCACGACGGCGCTGTCCGCGGCCAACGCGCAGCGGAAGTTCGGCTTCGCCGAGGCGACCACCGATCTCGACGCCGTGCTCGGCGACCCGTCCATCGACGCGGTGTTCGTGGTCACCCGGCACAGCTCGCACGCCGAACTGACCCGAAGGGCACTGCTGGCCGGCAAGACCGTGTTCGTGGAGAAGCCGTTGGCGCTCACCGAGGACGAGCTGGCCGGCGTGCTCGCGGCGGTGGAGGAGTCCGGCAACGACCGGCTACAGGTGGGCTTCAACCGCCGGTTCGCGCCGCTGCTGCAGGAGGCCAGGAAGCGGTTCGGCGCCCGGACCGGCCCGGCGAACCTCCGCTATCTGGTCAACGCGGGCCGGCTCCAGCACGGCAGCTGGTACCTCCGACAGGGCACCGAGGGCTCACGGTTCGCCGGCGAGGGCGGACACTTCATCGACACGGCGAGCTGGCTGCTCGAGGCCGACCCGGTCTCGGTGTACGCGGTCGCCACGTCCGGCAACGAGGGCAGCGGTGACATTCAGGTCGTGCTGCGCTACCCGGACGGGTCCACCGCCACCATCAGCTACGTCACCACCGGCCCGGCCGGCTTCCCCAAGGAGACGCTGGACCTGGTTGCGGAAGGCCGCGCGCTGCGGCTCGACGACTTCGTCCGTGCCAGTGTGTACGGCCGCAAGCGGTGGGTCAGTTCGCGGCTGCCCAAGGCCCGGGACAAGGGCCAGTCCGCCGAGCTGGCCGCGTTCATCAAGGCCGTGCGAACCGGCGGGCCGATGCCGGTGCCGCTGGAGTCGCTGGTCGCCACCACGGCGGCCACTCTCGCCGTGCAGGCCGGCCTGGCCGGCGGTGCGCCGGTGACGTTGGCGAGGGCGCGATGACTGTGAGCTCGGGGAGTCCGGGCTGGTACCTGCGGCGGCTGTCCCGGATGGGACCGCAGGAGGTCGCGGGCCGGGTGGGCGACGCGGTGCGCAGGCGGCGGTGGCGGTCGGCGCGGCCGAACTGCCCGAGCGTGACCGGCGCCCGGTTCACCGCGGTCCTGCCCGCCGGGACGATCGCCGCACTACCTCCGGACGCCGCGAAACGGCTCATCGCCGAGGCGGACCGGCTGATGTACGGGCACGCCGAATACTTCGGGGTGGTGCGTGACGACCTGGTCGACCCGGACTGGTGGTGCGACCCGAAGACCGGGCGCCGGGCTCCGTGGGGCTACGCCTTCGACGTGCCGTACCGGAACGAGGACGCGGTCGGGGACATCAAGCAGATCTGGGAGCTGTCCCGGCATCAGTACCTCACCGTGCTCGCCGTCGCCTACGCGATCACGGGAAACGAACGGTACGCCGAGCGGGTGGCCGAGCACCTGCGGTCGTGGTGGGCGGCCAACGCGCCGCTGCGCGGGGTGCACTGGATCAGCGGCATCGAGCTGGGGATCCGGCTGCTGTCCTGGGTGTGGATCCGCCGGCTGCTCGACGGCTGGCCGGGGGTGGCCGGGCTGTTCGAGGACAACCCGGTGGCGCTGAACCAGATCTGGCACCACCAGCGCTGGCTGGCCGCCTTCCCCAGCCGGGGGTCGTCGGCGAACAACCACGTCATCGCCGAGGCCGCCGGGCAGTTCGCAGCGTCCTGCGCGTTCGGGTGGTTCCCCTCCTCGGCGCGTTGGCGAGCCGGCGCGCTGCGGTCGCTGGAGCGGCACCTGCGAAGCAACACCTTCGACTCCGGCCTCAACCATGAGCTGGCCACCGAGTATCACGGACTGGTGCTGGAGCTCGGCCTGGCCGCGGTGGCCGAGGCGGATGCCGCCGGCGTGCCGGTCCCCGCGTCGATCCGGCTGGTGCTGCTGCGGATGACCGACGCGCTCGCGGCCATCGTGGACAGCCACCTGCGGCCGCCGCGCCAGGGGGACGCCGACGACGGGCACGGTCTGGTCCTGGACGGCGCGGGCACCGACCGCTGGGCCTCGCTGCTGACTACCGGGGACGCCGTGTTCGGTCGGCTCGCCTGGTGGCCGGCGGTGACCGGTACCGATGTACGCACCCCGCTGCTGGCCGCGCTCATCAAGCCCACTGAACCGGCCGTGACCCGCCCTCCAAGCCGACCGGCCCACTTCGCCGACGCAGGGCTTACCATCCTGCGCGGCCCGGAGGAGATCTGGTGCCGCTGCGACGGTGGTCCGCACGGCTTCCTGTCCATCGCCGCGCATGCCCACGCGGACGCGCTGTCCGTGGAGGTCCGGCACGACGGGGTCGACGTGCTCGCCGACCCGGGGACGTTCTGCTACCACGGGCAGCCCGAGTGGCGGCAGTACTTCCGGTCGACCCTCGGCCACAACACCCTGCAGCTGGACGGCGGTGACCAGTCCGTCTCCGGCGGCCCGTTCCTGTGGACCCGGCATGCCCACAGCCGCGTCCTGGTCGCGGACACATCCGGCACCTCCGCCAAGGGGGTGGCCCGCTGGTGTGCCGAGCACGACGGTTACCAGCGTTCCGTGCACCGCCGTCGGGTGGAGCTGACGGCCGCGAGCCAGGAGCTGCGGGTGGTCGACGAGGTGCGCGGCCCGCGCCGGGGCGTATGCCTGGCGTTCCACCTCGGCCCGGCGATCGCCACGGACCTGTCGGGGCATCGGGCACAGCTCACCTGGACCCGGGACGGCGAGGACCGCTCCGCGGTGCTCGACCTCCCCGGACAGCTGAGCTGGCGGGCGCATCGCGGCGAGACCGACCCGCCGCTGGGCTGGTACTCCGCCGGCTTCGGGCGCAAGGAACCCACCACCACGCTGGTCGGCACCGGCGTCGCCGACGGCGCGGAGGGCTTCACCACCGTCCTCAGGTTCCGCGGCTAGGGGGGCGCGTGGGGATCAAGAGGCGGCACTGGGCGTTGGCGGCGGCACCGCTGACGCTGGCCCTGCTGGTAATGACCGGCTGTCAGAGCACGCCGGACGCCCCGGCAGCGGAGCCGACCACTGCGCCGTCCACGCCCACGGCCCGATCCGTGGCCCGGGTGTGCGCCAAGCCCGCGGCCGGGCCGGCGGAGGCGCCGGCGGGCGCGGTGACGGTCGACCCCGCGGTGGTCGGTGACCTGGCCGCGAAGACCAAGAGCAGCCCTGCGAACACCACGTTCTGGCTTCGCCCGGGCAAGCACAGGCTCGAGCCGGACCGCTACGCCCAGGTCATGCCCAAGAAGGGGAACCGCTACCTCGGCGCGCCGGGCGCGGTGCTCGACGGCCGGAAGATCAACCAGTACGCGTTCGGCGGTACCGCCCGCGACGTCACCATCAGCCACCTGACCGTGCAGCGTTTCGTCGCGCCGAACAACGAGGGCGTGGTCAACCACGACATGGCCGACGCGTGGGTGATCGAGCACGCGAAGATCCAGTACAACTCCGGCGCGGGGCTGATGGCCGGTGCCCGCCAGCAGGTCCGCGCCAGCTGTCTGCGCAACAACGGGCAGTACGGAATGAACGCGTACAAGACCGGCGACTCCATCAGGGGCCTGGTGGTCGAGGACAACGAGATCGTGGGCAACAACACCGACGACTGGGAGCGGCAGCGGCCGGGCTGCGGCTGCACCGGAGGCATCAAGTTCTGGGCCGTCAACGGCGCCGACATCCACGGCAACTGGGTGCATGACAACCACGGAGCCGGGTTGTGGGCGGACAACAACAACAACGACTTCCGCATCGAGGGCAACCTGCTGGAGGCCAACGACGGTGCCGCGCTGATGTACGAGACCAGCTACAACGCGGTCATCCGGAACAACACGATCCGGCGGAACAACTGGGTCGAGGGCCGCGAGTACGCCGCCCGCGGCGACGACTTCCCGTACGCGACCGTCTACGTGTCCGAGGCCGGCGGCGAACCACGGATCCCGGCCCGCACGGACAAGCTCGAGATCTACCGGAACGTGCTGGAGAACAACTGGAACGGGATTACCCTGTGGGAAAACGCCGACCGGTTCTGCAACAGCTCGGCCAACACTTCGACCGGTTACTGCACGTTGCTGGTGAAGGACACCGCCCGTTGCGCGCGGCCGGCGATCGCCACCGCACCGCTCTACGCCGACTGCCGGTGGAAGACCCAGCGGGTGGACATCCACAGCAACCGCTTCGTGCTGGACACGTCCGTCGTCAAGTGCACGGCGGAGTGCGGCCGCATGGCGGTGCTCGCCAACTACGGCACCTATCCGGACTGGTCGCCGTACAAGGGCAAGCGGGTGGCCGAGGCGATCACCCACAAGCAGCACAACCGCTGGCACGACAACGTCTACCGCGGACGGTGGAGCTTCGTCGCCGAGGACCCGAGCCGGGAGCTCGACTCCGGGCAGTGGCAGGTCATGCCGTACCAGCAGGACGCGGGCAGCACCTTCGACCCAGTGGCCGGTGGTTGAGATGGACGGGGACCCGATGCGCGGTGGGCTGCCGGGCGGACCGGATACGGCGGTCACCCAGCCCGGTGCCGAACCACACCCTGCCGGCACGCCGAAGGCCGTCTGGATCGTCTGGGCGTTGCTGGGCCTCAACACGCTCGGCTCTGCCGGGGCGAAGACCATCGTCACGCTGCCCCGCTCCCTCATCCAGATGGCCACCATGGGCGCGCTGATCGCCGCGTTCACGCTGGCGCTCGTGCTCAATCTCCAACTGCGCATCCGGGCCGGTGCCTTCGTGTTCCTGCTCACCCTGCTGCTGGTGCCGAGCGTGATCTCCAGCGTGCACCTGGAAGTCGGGCCCGGCGCGCTGTTCCGCTGCACCCGGCTGGCTCTCTTCGTCGGCACGCTGTGGCTGCTCAGCCGCTGGTGGGACGGCAGCCTGACGTTCGTCCGCCACCACATCCGGATGTACTTCGCGGCGCTCGGGTCGGTGGCCGTCGGCCTGGCCATCTCACCGGGCACGGCCATGCCCGAGTACTACGGCGGGCGGCTGGTCGGCGCGTTGTGGCCGCTCACCCCGCCGCAGATCGGACAGTACGCCGCGGTGATCACCGGGCTCACCGTGCTGCTCCTGCTGGGCCGCAGGACCACCGGCGCCAGCGCGGCGTTGGTCATCGTGCCGACACTCGTCCTGCTCGCGATGACCCACACCCGGACGGCCACGCTCGGCCTGCTCATCGGGCTGGTGCTGGCGATCGGCTCGCTCATCCTGACCAGCACCGCCGCCCGCCGGTTCTTCGCCTGGGCGGTGCTGTGCGCCACGGTGGCAGCGGTGGCGTTCGCCTCCGCGCTGCAGGCGTGGTTCATGCGCGGACAGAGCAAGGAGAACTTCTCCAATCTCACCGGTCGGGCCAAGGTCTGGGACGCCCTGCTGGCAGAGCCCCGGACGACCGGGGAGAAGGTGTTCGGCACGGGCCTGGGCGACAAGTCGTTCGGCGGGCTGCCGATCGACAACAGCTGGCTGGCCGTTTACAACGAGCAGGGTCTGCTCGGCGTCGCCCTCGTGGCGGCGATCATCGTCGTGCTGGGCGGTGTCGCGTTGCTGCGCCCACCATCGCTGCCGAGGGCCTGCGCGATCTTCCTGATCAGCTACGTCGCGATCTCGTCGTACACCGAGGCCGGGCTTGGCGACGCCTCGCCGTATCTGCTGCATCTGGCCCTGGCCGCCTCGCTGCTCGCGGCACCTGCCGCGGCCACGCCCCTGACGACGCCCGCACTCCCCCGACAACATCTCCCGCGCTGGACCCGGGATCGGAGGTGACCTCAAACATGCACGTCCTCGTGGTGCACAACCGCTACTCCTCGGCGCAGCCGAGCGGGGAGAACAGGGTCGTCGATGAGGAGGTGGGGCTGCTGCGCGCGGCCGGCCACCGGGTCGATGTGTTCGAGCGGCGCAGCGACGACATCGCCGCCCGGTCCCTGTTCGGCAAGGCCGCGGTGCCGCTCCTCGTGCCGTGGAACCCGGCGGTCCGCGCGGAGCTCGCCGCCCGGCTCCGCACCGAGCGGCCGGACGTGGTGCACGTCCACAACGTCTTCCCGCTCCTGTCGCCCGCGGTGCTTGCCGCCTGCGCCGACGCCGGCGTGCCCGTCGTCGCCACGCTGCACAACTACACCCAGGTCTGCCCGCCCGGCACGCTGCATCGGGACGGCCGGCCGTGCACCGAGTGCGTCGGGTCGGCGGCGTCGCTGCCCGCCGTCCGGCACGGCTGCTACCGGAACTCCCGCCTTGCGACGGTGCCGCTCGCGGTCAGTCTGTCGGTCAACCGGCGGCGGTGGTGGTCCGGCGTGGAGCGGTTCTTCTGCATCTCCGCGGCGCAGCGCGACATCCTGGTGCGGTCCGGCATGCCGGCCGAGCGGCTGGCGGTGAAGCACAACTTCGTGCCCGACCCGGGCGCCCGCCGAGCGGGCGCCGGCGAGCATCTGCTCTTTCTCGGCCGGCTCGCGGAGGCCAAGGGCGTGCCGCTGCTCATGGCCGCGTGGGACGAGATCGCCGCGGACGGCGGTGTGGGTGTGCCGCTCGTGATCGCCGGCGCGGGGCCACTGGGACCCGAGGTGACCGCCTGGGCGGCGGGCCGGGACGACGTGCGGTACGTCGGCCTGTACGACCCGGCTCAGTGCCGGCAGGCCGTCGCGCGGTCGGTCGCCGTGGTGGCTCCCTCGATGTCCCTGGAGACGTTCGGCCTGGTGGTCGCGGAGGCGATGGCGGCGGGGGTCCCGGCCGTCGCCGCCGGTCACGGCGCCTTCGCCGAACTCGTCGAGGAAGGGGTGACCGGGCTGCTGCACCGGCCGGGCGAGGCCGCCTCGCTGGCGTCCTGCATGCGCCGGATCACGGCGGAGCCGGACCGCAACCGGGAAATGGGCCAGGCGGCCCGGCGCCGTTACGAGCAGGGCTTCAGCCCGGCCGTCGGCCTTGAGCGCCTGGTGGACGAGTACCGCACCGCGATCGCGGGTCGGTCGGAATCAATGGGGGGCAGTAGATGACACGATGCCGACTCTGCGGCTCGGCGACGCTGGCGAGCGTCGTCGATCTGGGGGCGACCCCGCCGTGTGAGAGTTTTCTCGCCGCGGACCAATTGGACAAGCCGGAACCGGCGTACCCGCTGCACCTGCGGGTCTGCACCGACTGCTGGCTCGCGCAGATCCCTCCGCTGATCACACCGGAGGAGACGTTCACGCAGTACGCGTACTTCTCCTCCTACTCGACCTCCTGGGTCGAGCACGCGCGCACGTTCGTCGCCGACGCCGTACAGCGGGTGGGTCTCGGCCCCGACGCCTTCGTGGTCGAGGTCGCGAGCAACGACGGGTACCTGCTGAAACACGTGGTGGACCGCGGGATCCGCTGCCTCGGCATCGAGCCGTCGGTGAACGTCGGCGCCGCGGCGCGGGACGCCGGCGTGCCCACGCTCACGGCGTTCCTGGACCCGGCCACCGGCTCGGACGTCCGCGCCGAGCACGGCCCGGCGGACCTGGTCGTGGCCAACAACGTGTACGCGCACATCCCCGACGTGGTCGGGTTCACCCAGGGGCTGCGCGCCCTGGTCGCCGACGACGGCTGGGTCTCCATCGAGGTGCAGCACCTGCTGACCCTGATCGAGGAGAACCAGTACGACACGATCTACCACGAGCACTTCCAGTACTACACGGTCGCGTCCGCGACCCGGGCGCTGGCCAGCGGCGGACTCGCGCTCGTGGACGTCGAGCTGCTGCCCACACACGGCGGCTCCATCCGGCTGTGGGCCCGGCCGACCGAGGTGGCCGGTGAGCCGACGAATGGGGTATCCCCTGCTCAGGAGGCACCTCCCGGCCGACGGCTGGGGGAGGAGCCGAGAGCTTGGGGAAGGGTCGCCGACGTGCTGGCCCGGGAGAAGGCCGCCGGGCTGCAGGAGCTGTCCGGGTACGCGGAGTTCGCCGCCCGGGTGGCCAAGGTGCGCCGGGACCTCCTGAAGTTCCTCATCGAGGCGGCCGAGCGCGGCGAGACGGTCGTCGGCTACGGCGCCCCGGGCAAGGGCAACACCCTGCTCAACCACTGCGGCATCCGGCCCGACCTGCTCGCGTACACGGTCGACCGCAACCCCTACAAGCACGGCAGGTTCACCCCGGGCACCCGCATTCCGATCCTGTCGCCCGACCAGATAGCCGCCGACAGACCGGACTACGTCCTCGTCCTCCCCTGGAACCTGCGGGCCGAGCTGGTCGAGCAGCTGTCCTTCGTGCACGACTGGGGCGGCCGGCTGGTCTTCCCCATCCCGGAACTGAGCATTGTCGAGGTCGCGTCTTGAAAGGGCACAGCATGAAGGTCGTACTGTTCTGCGGCGGCTACGGGATGCGGATGCGCAGCGGCGCCGCAGACGATGTGCCCAAGCCGATGGCGATGGTGGGACCCAGGCCGCTGATCTGGCATGTCATGCGCTACTACGCGCACTTCGGGCATCGGGAGTTCATCCTGTGCCTCGGATACGGGGCGCACCACATCAAGGACTTCTTCCTCAACTACGAGGAGACGACGTCCAACGACTTCGTGCTGCGGGGCGGGCACACCGAACTTCTTTCCACCGACATCTCGGACTGGACGATCACGTTCGCGCAGACCGGCATCGAGTCGCCGATCGGGGAGCGCCTTCGCCGGGTGCGGCACCACCTGGACGGCGACGAGATGTTCCTCGCCAACTACGCCGACGTGCTCACCGACGCCCCGCTGCCGGAGATGATCGACCGGTTCGCACAGCGTGACGCCGGTGCGTCGATGATGGTGGTGCCGCCGCAATCCTCTTTCCACTGTGTGGAGTTGGGCGAGGACGGCCTGGTGGGAGGCATCACCGCGGTGAGCGAACTGCCGCTGTGGGAGAACGGCGGCTACTTCGTGCTCCGCCAGGAAGTCTTCGACCACATACCGGAGAACGGGGACCTGGTCGCCGACGGATGCGCCCAACTGGCCAAGCGGGGACGGCTGGTGGCGCACCAGCACCGCGGCTTTTGGAAGCCGACCGACACCGTGAAGGAGCGGGCCGCGCTCGACGCCGCCTACGCGCGGGGCGAGCGCCCATGGGCCGTGTGGGAACGGGACAGCGCCGGGGTGAGCGCGTGATCCGCCTCGGTGCCGGGCGCGTGGACCGGATCGTCGCGGTGGGTGCGCACTGCGACGACATCGCCATCGGCGCGGGCGGCACGCTGCTGACCCTGTGCCTCGCGCGGCCGGGTCTCCGGGTCGACGCCCTGGTGCTCTCCGGCGGCGGCAGCGAACGCGAGCAGGAGGAGAAGGCCGCGCTCGCCGCCTTCTGCCCGGGCGCCGACCTGCGGCTGACCGTGCTCAAGCTGCCGGACGGCCGGATGCCCGTGCACTGGGACGAGGCCAAGGCCGCCGTCGAGGAACTGCGCGGGCAGAGCGACCCGGATCTGATCCTGGCCCCGCGCACCGACGACGCGCACCAGGACCACCGCGGCCTGGCGCAGCTCATACCCACCGCATTCCGCGACCACCTGGTCCTCGGCTACGAGATCGCCAAGTGGGACGGCGATCTCGGCCGTCCGGCGGCGTACCAGCCGCTGTCCGCGGAGATCGCCGAACAGAAGGTGCGGCTGCTGCAGGAGCACTACCCCTCGCAGCGGCACCGGCCCTGGTACGACCGGGAGGCCTTCCTCGGTCTCGCCCGGATCCGCGGCATCGAATGCCACGCGCGCTACGCCGAGGCGTTCGCCGTCACCAAACTCACGCTCGACCTGGGGGATTGAACCTTGCGCGTACTGCTCACCGGACACCAGGGCTACCTGGGCACCGTCATGGCCCCGGTCCTCACGGCCGCCGGACACGAAGTCGTCGGCCTCGACGCCGGCCTGTTCGCCGACTGCGTCCTCGGCCCGACGCCCGCTGACCCGCGGGGGCACCGCATCGACCTGCGCGACGTCACCGCCGAACACCTGGCCGGGGTGGACGCCGTGATCCACCTGGCCGCGCTCTCCAACGACCCGCTGGGATCGCTCGCGCCGGAGCTCACCTACGACATCAACCACCACGCGTCCGTACGCCTCGCCCGGCTGGCCCGCGACGCCGGAGTGCGGCGCTTCCTGTACGCGTCGACCTGCTCGGTCTACGGCGCCGCCGGCGGGGACGACCTGGTGGCCGAGGACGCCCCGCTGCGCCCGGTGACGCCGTACGCGGAGTCCAAGGTGCGGGTGGAGGACGACCTGCACGCGCTCTCCGACGGCGACTTCAGCCCGGTGTACATGCGCAACGCCACCGCCTTCGGCTACTCGCCCCGGCTGCGCGCCGACATCGTGCTGAACAACCTGGTGGGGCACGCCCTTTTGTCCGGCGAAGTCCTTGTGCTCTCCGACGGCACCCCCTGGCGCCCGCTGGTGCACGCCGCCGACATCGCACGGGCCTTCGCAGCCGCGCTGACCGCGCCGCGGGAAGCGGTGCACGACCGGGCGTTCAACATCGGCAGCGAGATCAACAACGTCACCGTCGCCGAGATCGCCGAGCAGGTCGCCGAGGCGGTGTCCGGTGCGCGGGTGGTCATCACCGGCGAGAACGGTGCCGATCCGCGGTCGTACCGGGTGGACTTCTCCCGGTTCCGCGCCGCGGTGCCCGGCTTCGACTGCGAGTGGACGGTGAAACAGGGCGCGCTCGAACTCGCCGACGCCTACCGGAAACACGGGCTGACCCAGGAGGACTTCGAGCGGCGCTTCACGCGCCTTGCCGTGCTGCGCGCGGCGTCCGAGGCAGGCGCGGTCGACGACACCCTGCGGTGGCGCCGGTGACCGCGGCCGACGAGGAGATGTACGCGCTGGTGGAGCGGTTGTACCCGCTGTGCCGGAGCATCACCGGCGACGGTGTGCGCGCGACCCTGGAGATCGTCGGCGAGTACGTTCCGCTGCAGGTGCACGAGGTGCCGACCGGGACGCAGGTACTCGACTGGACGGTGCCGCAGGAGTGGAACATCCGGGACGCGTACATCGCCGACGCCGCCGGCAAGCGGGTCGTCGACTTCGCCGCGTCCAGCCTGCACGTGCTCGGCTACAGCGTGCCGGTGTCGGCCACCATGCCGCTGGCCGAGCTGCGCGGACACCTGCACACCCTGCCGGAACACCCGAGTTGGGTGCCGTACCGCACCAGCTACTACAAGCCGGAATGGGGGTTCTGCCTGGCCCAGGAGGTCTTGGACGCGCTGCCGGACGGCGAGTACGAGGTGTGCGTCGACTCCACGCTCGCCGATGGCCACCTCACTTACGCCGAGCACGTGGTTCCCGGGCAGGTCGCGGACGAGGTGATCGTCTCCTGCCACGTCTGCCACCCGTCGCTGGCCAACGACAACCTGGCCGGCATCGCGGTGGCGACCTTCCTGGCCCGGGCGCTGGCCGAGCAGACGCCGTACTACACCTACCGGTTCATATTCGCGCCCGGCACCATCGGGGCGATCACCTGGCTGGCCCGCAACGCGGAGCGGATCGACAGGGTCAAGCACGGGCTGGTGCTGGCCTGCGCCGGCGACTCGGGTCAACTGACGTACAAGCGGAGCAGGCGCGGCGACGCGGAGATCGACCGGGTGATGCGGCACGTGCTGGCCGCCTCCGAACGCCCGCACCGCGTCACCGAGTTCACTCCGTACGGCTATGACGAACGGCAGTTCTGCTCGCCCGGGTTCGATCTCGGCGTGGGCTCGCTCACCCGGACCCCGTACGCGGGCTATCCCGAGTACCACACCTCGGCGGACAATCTGGACTTCGTCTCCCCTCAGGCGATGGCGGACACGCTCGGCGTCTGCCGAGAGGCATTCGCCGTCCTCGACCGCAACCGGCGGTACGTCAACCTCAGCCCCTACGGCGAACCACAGCTGGGCCGACGTGGGTTGTACGACGCGCTCGGCGGCCGCAGCGACACCAAGCAGGCCCAGATGGCCATGCTCTGGGTGCTCAACCTCTCCGACGGCGAACACAGTCTGCTGGACGTCGCCGAGCGGTCCGGGCTGCCGTTCGACACCGTCGCCGCCGCGGCCGGCGCCCTGCACGGCGCCGGGCTGATCAAGGCATGACGCCGATGCCCACCGAGGGGCAGAATCCGCAGACAATGGCGCCACCGGCCGGATCCGCCAAGCGGGCCCTCGTCGGCCGGCTGTCCTGGGGACTGGCCGACCAGGCGGCCTCCAGCATGTCCAACTTCGCGCTGGGCATCTACGTGGCCCGCTCGCTGGGGGTGACCGCGTTCGGCGTGTTCAGCCTGGCCTGGGTGACCTACGGGGTGGTGCTCAACGTCTCTCGCGGGCTGGCCACCGATCCGCTCGTGGTGCGCTTCAGCGGCGTGTCGGACGCGTCCTGGCGCGGGGCGGTGGCCCGGTCGACGGGTACCGCACTCGGCGTAGGTGCAGCCATCGGCGCGGCGTGTCTGGTGGTCGGGCCGGCCCTCGGCGGCCGCGTGGGGCCCGCGTTCGCCTGCCTCGGCGTCATGCTGCCGGGGCTGCTGCTGCAGGACGCCTGGCGGTTCTCGTTCTTCGCCGCCGGCACCGGGCGGAAGGCGTTCGTCAACGACGTCGTGTGGGGCGTCGCGCTCGTCCCGGCCATGGTCGTGGCGGCCCGCGTGGGCAGCGTGGCCGCGTATCTGCTCGCCTGGGGCGCGTCCGCCACGGTGGCGGCGGGGTACGGCTACCTCCAGTCCGGCATCCGGCCCCGAGTGACCGGGGCGCGCGGGTGGCTTCGCGAGCAGCGCGATCTCGGCTACCGGTACCTGGTCGAGAACGTCAGCCTCAGCGGCGCGAGCCAGCTGCGGGCGTACGGGCTGGGCGCGATCGTCGGGCTCGGCTCGGTGGGTGCGGTGCGGGGCGCCGAGCTCCTGCTCGGCCCGTTCCTTGCCGTGCTGATGGGCCTTTCCCTGGTCACCGTCCCGGAGGCGGCACGGGTGCTGCGGCGGGCCCCGCACCGCCTTCGCGCGTTCTGCCTCCTGCTGGGTGGCGGGCAGGCCGCCGGCGCGCTGCTCTGGGGCGGGGCGCTGCTGCTGATGCCGGACCGGCTCGGCGAGCTCGTGCTCGGTGGCGTCTGGCACTCCGCCGCACAGCTCATCATGCCGGTCACTCTCGGCGTCGCAGGCGCCGGCCTCGGCACCGGCGCGGCGGCCGGGCTGCGCGCGCTCGGCGCAGCCCGGCTCAGCCTGCGCTGCCAGCTGTTCGCCTCCGCTTGCTATGTCAGCGGCGGGCTCGGCGGGGCGGCCGTGGCCGGCGCAGTCGGCTCGGCCTGGGGCGTCGCCGCCGCGACCGTCAGCGGCTCGGCCGTGTGGTGGCTGCAACTGCGGTCCGCCCTGCGCGAGCACCACCACCACCCCATCCCCGAAGTGAGGACCTCATGACCGCCCAACCCAGGCTGAGCATCGGCCTGCCCGTATACAACGGCGAGGAGTACCTGGCCGAGTCGCTCGACGCTCTGCTCGGCCAGACCTACGAGGACTTCGAGCTGGTCATCTCCGACAACTCCTCGACCGACGGGACCCGGGACATCTGCCGCCGGTACGCCGAGAAGGACTCGCGGATCCGGTACATCCGGCTGTCCAGGAACATCGGCGCCACACCGAACCACAACCGTGTGTTCGCCGAGTGCCGCGGCGAGCTGTTCAAGTGGGCCTCGCACGACGACCTTTACGGCCGGGACCTGCTGCGGGCTTGCGTGGAGGCGCTGGACGAGCGGCCGGACGTGATCCTCGCGCACGCCGACCAGGCGGTCATCGACGGCGACGGCCAGGTGAAGGTCCCGTACGAGTACACGCTCGCCACCGACTCGCCGCACCCGCCGGAGCGCTTCCGCAGCATGCTGTTCGAGCCCGGCGGCGACGACTTCTACGGGGTGATCCGGGCCGACGTACTGCGCCGGGTGAAACCGATGGACAGCTACCACCACGCGGACCGCACGTTCGTCGCCGAGCTCGGCCTGCACGGGCCCTTCCACCAGGTGCCGGAGCTGCTGTACTTCCGCCGCGACCACCCCACCCGCGCCGAGCGGGCGAACCCCGGCAAGCGCTCCCGGTGCGTCAACCTGGACCCGCGCCGGGCAGGCCCGCTGCACCCGACGCCCCGGCTGCTCGCCGAGTACGTCTGGGGCTTCGTCGCGGCGATCCGGCGGGCGCCGTTGTCCCCGGCCGACCGGCGCGCGTGCTACCGCCACCTGGCCGCATGGATGGCCAGCCGGGTCCGGCCGGGCGCCGGCGAGCGGGTCGAGGACCGCGCCCCGGTCGACCCGGCCAAGCTGACCGTCTCCGTCGATGCCCTTGTCGCCGGCCGCGAGGGGAGGCAGGCATGAAGCCCACGAACGAAACGCCGGTGCGCGTCGGCGTGTTCGGCCTGCTCGGCTCCGGCAACCTCGGGAACGACGGGTCGCTCGAGGCCGTGCTCGGGTACCTCCGCGCCGAGCACCCTGAGGCGGTCGTGGACGCGCTGTGCGGCGGACCCGAGGCCGTGGCGACCCGGTTCGGGATCCCCGCGACGCGGCTGCACTGGTACCGCGGGGAGTACCGGACCGCGTCGCGTGCGGGCGCGATCGCGGCGAAGGGTCTGGGCAAACTCGTCGACGTCTTCCGCACCGCCGCCTGGGTGCGCCGGCACGACGTGGTGATCGTGCCGGGCATGGGCGTCCTGGAGGCCACGCTGCCGCTGCGGCCGTGGGGCTTCCCGTACTCGCTGTTCCTGCTCTCCGCGAGTGGCCGGCTGTTTCGCACCCGGGTCGCGCTGGTCAGCGTCGGCGCCGCCGCGATCGGCAACCGGCCGACCCGGGCCCTGGTGCGCTGGTCGGCGCGGCTGGCCGCGTACCGGTCGTACCGGGACGCCCAGTCCCGCGACGCGATGCGGGCGATGGGCGTGGACACCGCGCGCGACGAGGTCTACCCGGATCTCGCGTTCGCCCTGCCGACGCCGCGGGAATGGGGTATCCCCTACTCGGAGCTTGTCGGAGAGCTTGGGGAAGCGCCCTCGGGCCCGCCGGGCACGGTCTGCGTCGGCGTCATGGCCTTCCACGGCGGCAACGACGACCGCGCCCGGGCCGAGGAGATCCACCGGCGCTACCTCGACGGGACGATCCGCTTCGTCCGCGCGCTGGTCGAGGACGGCAGGCCGGTCCGGCTGCTCACCGGCGACCAGGTCGACCGGCCGGTGGTCGCCGCGATCCTCGACGCGGTGGACTCGCCGCTGGTCACCGCTGCCGAGACGTCCTCACTGACCGACCTGATGAAGGAGATGGCGGCTGCCGACACCGTGGTGGCGACCCGATACCACAACCTGATCTGCGCACTGAAGGTCGGCACGCCGACGCTCGCGGTCGGCTATGCGGCGAAGAGCGACGCGCTCATGGACCGGATGGGCCTCGGCACGTACTGCCACCCGGCTCGCGAGGTCGACGCCGACCGGCTGCTCGAACAGTTCCGGGCGCTGGAGCAGCGATCGGCGGAGCTGCGGCGGACCCTCACCGAGCGGAACCTGGTCGCCGCCCAGCGTCTCGAGCACCAGTTCACCGCCTTGACCGCGGCCCTGTTCCCGGCGACCGACCACACCCACGCCCACGCCCTGCGGGAGACTCCATGAAGGCGACCGAAGTCCCGGCGATCGCCGGCGCCTACCTGTTCGAGCCGACGCCGTACGCCGACGAGCGCGGCTTCTTCTGCCGCACCTTCGACGCCGACGTGGTCCGCTCGGTGGGCCTGGACCCCGACGCCTTCGTTCAGGACAGCCTGTCCCGCTCGGTCCGGGGCGTGCTGCGCGGCCTGCACCTGCGCTCCGGCGCCGGCGAGGCCAAGCTGGTGCGGTGCTCGTACGGGAGGATCTTCGACGTCGTCGTGGACCTGCGGACGGACTCGCCGACCTACCTCAACCGGGCCTTCTTCGAGCTGTCCGACGAGACGCAGATGACCCTGTACATCCCGGCGGGGTGCGCGCACGGCTTCCAGGCGCTGACGGAGACCACCGACGTCTCGTACCGGATCGACCGCCCGCACGATCCGGCCGAGGACGTGACGATCGCCTTCGACGACCCAAAGCTCGCCATTCCCTGGCCACTGCCGGTCACATCGATGTCCCAGCGGGACCGGAAGGCGCCGAGCCTCGCCGAGGTCCTGCAGCAAAAAGAGAGTTGAGGTCAGCGTGGACACCGAAGACACCGAAGAATTCCTCCTGCCCCGGTCGCGGATGGCGAACGAGCGGTTGCACGCCATGATCCCCGGGGGCGCGCACACCTACGCCAAGGGCGACGACCAGTACCCCGAGAACCTGGCCCCGGTCATCAGCCACGGCCGCGGTGCCCACGTGTGGGACGTCGACGGCAACCGCTACATCGAGTACGGCTCCGGCTTGCGGTCGGTCAGCCTCGGCCACGCCCACCCCCGCGTGATCGAGGCGGTGCGGCGGGAACTCGACCGCGGCAGCAACTTCGTCCGGCCCTCCATCGTGGAGGTCGAGGCCGCGGAGCGCTTCCTGGCCACGGTGCCGACCGCCGAGATGGTGAAGTTCGCGAAGAACGGCTCCGACGCCACCACCGCCGCGGTGCGCCTCGCCCGCGCCGCCACCGGGCGCCCGCGGGTGGCCATCTGCGCCGACCATCCGTTCTTCTCCGTCGACGACTGGTTCATCGGCACCACGCCGATGTCCGCCGGTGTTCCGGCGGCGACCGGCGAGCTCACCGTGGCGTTCCCTTACGGGGACCTGGCCGCCACGGAGGAGCTGCTCACCCGGTACCAGGACGAGGTCGCCTGCCTGATCCTCGAACCCGCCACCCACACCGAGCCTCCGCCCGGGTACCTCGCCGGCCTGCGCGAGCTGGCCGACCGGCACGGCTGCGTACTGATCTTCGACGAGATGATCACCGGCTTCCGCTGGTCCGAGGCCGGCGCCCAGGGCCTGTACGGCGTCGTCCCCGACCTCTCCACGTTCGGCAAGGCGCTGGGCAACGGATTCGCCGTCTCCGCGCTGGCCGGGCGCCGCGATCTGATGGAGCTGGGGGGCTTGCGTCACTCCGGCGACCGGGTGTTCCTGCTGTCCACCACGCACGGTGCGGAAACGCACTCCCTGGCAGCCGCGATGGCCGTGCAGACCACCTATGTCGAGGAGGGCGTCACCGCGCGGCTGCACGCCCTCGGCGAGCGGTTGGCCACCGGTGTCCGCGACGCCGCGGCCGGCCTGGGCGTCGGCGACCACATCGTCGTCCGTGGCCGGGCCAGCAACCTGGTCTTCGCCACCCTCGACGAGAACCGGCAGCCGTCGCAGCAGTACCGCACCCTCTTCCTGCGCCGGCTCCTCGCGGGCGGGGTGCTGGCCCCGTCGTTCGTGGTGAGCAGCGCGCTCAGCGACGCCGACATCGATCACACCGTCGACGTGGTGGCCCAGGCATGTGCGGTGTACCGGAAGGCACTGGACGCCGCTGACCCCACCCCCTGGCTGACCGGACGACCGGTGAAGCCCGTATTCCGCCGCCTGGCGTGACGTGACATGACGTGACGTGACGTGACGTGACGTGACGTGACGTCAGCGACGCTCCCGCCGACCGGCGTCGGCCATCCGATCGACCAGCCGGTCAGCCATCCGGTCGATCAGCCACGCGGTCGCCGGGATCACCGCCAGCGCGGTGCACCAGCCGCCGAGGACGTCGGTCGGGTAGTGCGCGCCCAGGGCGACCTGCGCCCAGCCCATGGCAGCGCCGGCAACCAGCGCCGCGCCGAGCACGAGTGACGTGCCGGCCGTCCTGCCGAGGCCGAGCCGGCCGGTCGCGAGCAGCGCCATCACAAGGGCGAGCGCGGTGAGGAAGGCGGTGTGCCCGCTCGGGTAGGACAGGTTCCCGTCGTGGATGGTGCGGCCCACCAGGGACTTGAGCAGCGTCGCCGTCCCCACGGCCATGCCGACGCCGACAACGATGAGCACCGCTGCGCGAGGACGCCGAAGCAGCAGGCAGCCCGTCACGGCGGACACGACCAGCGTCGCCGCTCCGGCAGGCTCCCCCAAGAAGTCCGTGGCCAGAGCGACGTGCCGCCACGGCGACCGCACACCGTCCACCGCACGCTGGATCCACGCGTCCACCATGCCGGGCCGGCTGTGGCCGGCGTACAGGGCCCCGAGCACGACGACCACCAGCGCGGCGAGGGCCGCGATCAGCCCGAGCCACGCGCGCAGCGATGGGGGCAGCACCGCGGGCGCCCGACGGCCGGTCACACGCCCACCGCGCCCGGTAGACCTGCGGTAGTTTGCCCTGATCGGTAGATGGTGTTCCGAATCTTGGCTCCTTGAGACAGGGTGAGGGTGCGGCCCTTCATCCGACCGGTGGGCAGCCATGAATTGTCTGCCATGCGCAGCAATGCTTTGTGTCCCGGTCCCCGTGGGACGCCCGCACACCGTCGCAGACCGTCCGGCAGATGCAATGCACTTCCCCCTCCCGTCCGGGCCGACGCCATGTCACCCACCGCCACCGCGATGCCGCGCCCCCGAGAACTGCCCGCTGCCGCCCGCCGACATGGCCAGGAGCGTCAGATGTACGGGCTGCGCACGACTGGACCGAGCAAGGACGTGGCCTTCCACTGCTGCTGGCGCCAACTCCCCACCAACGAGCCCCCCGTCGTGTCAGTCTCTCCTTGCCACCCTAACCAACCATGCGGTCGCGGCAAACCGCCGTCGGAAAGTCCGCGTGGCAACACTCCGCGCATTTTGGTTCTGCACCGCTTTTCCGTGCCGGAGCCACGGAGTGTCGCCGAAACCTCGATCGTGATACGTCGTGGATGGCTGAGCGGGAACACCGACACACCTGTCGAACGAACGCTCACGACGCACTTCAGTCCGGTCGGGCAACGAGGACTTCCACACCTTTGCTCTGCAGTGAGTCGAGGTCCGGCTCCGGGATGTCGGCATCGACGATGACGAGGTCGAAGGCGGTGACGGGCGCGAGTTGGTACAGCCCACGTCGTCGGAACTTGGTGTGGTCGACCAGGAGGACTCTACGGTCGCATGCCTCCATCAGGGCTCGCTTGACCGCCACTGTCTCCTGGGACTGGTGGTAGCAGTGACCGCGGGTGATGGCGGTCGTGGAGGCGAACAGAACATCAGCGTGCAGGGTGCTGACCGCGTCGACGGTCCGAATACCGAGAAAGGCGTCGTAGGCCGGGTAGTACAAGCCGCCCAGTGATATCAGATCGATTCCGGCGCTGCCGGCGAGAAGCTGGGTGACGGGCACGAAGTTGGTGATGACTGTCAGCGGTGCCCGCTGCGGGAGCAGACCGACGAGGGCAAGGGCGGAGGTGCTGTCGTCGATGACGAGGGACTGACCCGGTTTGACGAAGGTCAGCGCGGCACGCGCGAGCGCGCTCTTCTGCGCCACCATGGCTTGGGTGCGATGCCGGACGTCACCGTGAAATGCCGTCGATGGCTGTGCGGTTGCCCCGCCACGCACCTTTCTGAGCCATCCCTTGCCCTGTAGGTAGTCGAGGTCGCGGCGGATGGTCATCGGGGTGACGCCAAGCTCGTCCGCGAGCTGCTCGATGCGGACGAAGCCTTCGTCGACAACGCGTGTCTTGATCCGCTCCCGCCTGTCGCTCGGCCCCCGTCCGCCATCGCCGGCGGCCGGGTGTTCGCTTGCCTCCATGAGGCCCCCTGTTCGATCGATGTGAAGAGAACATCCTCGCGCGCTCCGGACTCCACCTACCGGCTACCGGACTTCCACCTGGAGAGACGCAGTGACAGCCGGACATGCCCTGTATTCCCGTTGGGAAGTGTGATACGCCGTTGTTCAGCCACTCAAGGTAATCAAACACTTCAGGTGATCGAATCACCAGCAACTCATGTTCGTTTCCGGCTGCCTGTTGACACTTCCGATGACCGTCACGTTACTTGTGCGCTACGTCTTTGTGCGTTGTGGCATAGCTACCGGTTCGCGGCCCCGGATCAAGGAGTGGAACATGAGGAGACCGGCCAAGGGCGCTCTCATCGCCGTCGTCGCCCTGAGTGTCCTCACCGCATGCGCTGAGGAACCGACCGACGCCGTCCAGGGGAAGAACTCGACGGGCAAGGTCGCGTTCCTGATGCCCGACCTCGCCTCCACCCGCTACGAGCAGTACGACGCTCCGCTGTTCAAGAAGCGTATGGCCGAGCTGTGTTCGGGCTGCGAGGTGATCTACCAGAATGCCAACAGCGACGCCTCGCTTCAGCAACAGCAGGCGAACTCCGCCGTGACCCAAGGCGCGAAGGTGATAGTCCTCGACCCGGTCGACTCGACCGCGGCGGCGACGATCGTGCGGACGGCGCAGTCCCAGGGTGTCAAGGTGGTCGCCTACGACCGACCTATCGTCAAGAAGCCGGCGGACTTCTACGTCTCGTTCGACAACGAGGCGATCGGCGCGTCGATCGGGCAGTCGCTGGTCGATCACCTGAAGGCGACCAAGTCCAAGGGTGGCCTGCTCGAGGTCAACGGGTCTCCCACCGACGCCGCCGCCGGGCTGATCAAGAAGGGCATCCACAAGGCCGTCGATGACAGCGGGTTCGATCTGCTTGCCGAGTACGACGCGCCGAAGTGGTCGCCGGAGAAGGCACAGCAGTGGATGAGCGGCCAGATCGCACAGTACAAGGGCCGGATCGCCGGCGTGGTGGCGGCCAACGACGGCACCGGTGGGGGCGCGATCGCCGCGTTCAAGGCGGCGGACGTGCAGGTCCCGCCGGTCACGGGCAACGACGCCGAGCTGGCGGCGGTGCAGCGGATCATCGCAGGAGACCAGTACAACACCATCTCCAAGCCGATCAAGACCGTCGCCGAGGCCGCCGCGAACGTCGCCTACGAGCTCATGCAAGGGAAGAAGCCCAAGGCCGACACGACGCTGTTCGACACGCCTTCCCAGCTGTTCCAGCCGACCGTCGTGACGCAGGAGAACCTCAAGAAGGTCATCTTCGGCCCCGACGGAGTGCTCAAGACCAAGGACGTGTGCACCCGGCACTACGCCGCCGACTGCCGCCGACTGGGCATCCAGTAGCGGTCTTCGCCTTGGACCAGTAGCGGTCTTCGCCTTGGAGGAGAGCGGGCCATGAGTACGGGCACAGCGGTTCCCCGCGAGAACACGGACACCGCGTTGTCGCTGCGGGGCATATGCAAGCACTTCGGCGCGGTCGCCGCGCTCACCGACATCGACCTCGATGTCGCGGCCGGCGAGGTGGTGGCCATCGTCGGGGACAACGGGGCCGGCAAGTCCACGCTCGTGAAAGTCCTTTCCGGAGTGTACGCGGCCGACGCGGGGAAGATCTTCTTTCACGGCGACGAGGTCTTTCTGGGCTCGCCCGCCGAGGCCCACGCCATGGGGATAGCCACGGTCTTCCAGGACCTGGCGCTGTGCGAGAACCTCGACGTCAAGGCGAACCTGTTCCTGGGCCAGGAACTCCGGCCGTGGATGCTGGACGAGGTCGCCATGGAGAAGCGCTCGTGGGAACTGCTGCGCGAGCTGTCGGCGAAGATCCCGACACTCGACGTGCCGGTGGCCGCCCTCTCGGGCGGCCAGCGGCAGACGGTCGCCATCGCGCGGTCATTGCTCAGCAGCCCCAAGGTCGTCCTGCTCGACGAACCGACGGCGGCCCTGGGCGTCGCGCAGACGGCCGAGGTGCTGAACCTGGTCGAGCGGCTCAAGGCCAGCGGACTCGGCGTGGTGATGATCAGCCACAACATGGAGGACGTCCGGGCGGTAGCCGACCGTGTCGCCGTCCTCAGGCTGGGCCGCAACAACGGCGTGTTCGACGCCAGGGACGTCTCGTCCGAGGAGATCGTCGCCGCGATCACCGGCGCGGCCGACAACGTGGTGTCACGGCGGGCCGCCCGTCACACGCTCGCCCAGCGGGAAGAGAAGGAACAGCCGTGAGTACTGCAGACAATCGGGTGGCGCCGCCCGCCGATCTGCGAGACGAGCGTCTCGCGACCCCCCGGGACATCGCCGACCATGTTCGGGCGGGAGTGCGCCGGGTCCGGGACGGAGACCTCGGCGCGCTGCCCGTCATCGCGGGCATCGTGGTGATCTGGACCATCTTCCAGGTGCTGAACCCCACGTTCCTGTCCAGCACCAACCTGGTGAACCTGTCCTTCGACATGGTTCCGATCGGCATCATGGCGCTGGGGATCGTATGCGTCCTGCTGGTCGGCCAGATCGACCTCTCCGTGGGATCGGTCAGCGGCCTGTCGGGGGCGATCACCGCTGTCATGATGGTCCGGTTCGAGCAGCCGACCTGGTTGGCCGTCCTCGCGGCCGTGGTCGCCGGCTGCCTGATCGGGTGGCTCTACGGCCAGGGGTTCAACCGCGTCGGGGTGCCCAGCTTCGTGGTCACCCTGGCCGGTCTGCTGGCCTTCCTCGGGGTGCAACTGCTGGTGTTGCAGGGCGAGAACGCGATCAACCTCCCCTTCGACTCCAGCCTCGTCAACTTCGCCCAGCTGTGGTTCGTCCCCGACTGGCTGGCCTACACGCTGGCGGTGGCGGCCGGGATCGGGTTCTTCGCCGCCGGATGGGTGCGCGCCCGTACGCGGCACCGCGCGGGACTTACGGCGCAGTCGCCGCAGTGGCTCGTCGCGAAGTCGCTGCTGCTGCTGGCCGCACTGCTGTTCATGGTCTCCTACCTGTGCCGCACCCGTGGCGTCGCCTGGATGTTCGTCCTCTTCGTCGCCCTGGTGCTGGCGCTGAACTATGTGCTCACCCGGACCAAGTACGGGCGGGCCGTCTACGCGGTCGGCGGCAATGCCGAGGCCGCCCGCAGGGCGGGTATCAACGTGCGGCGCGTGTACACGTCGGTGTTCGTCATCTGTTCTGGCCTGGCCGCGCTCGGCGGAGTCCTGGCCGCATCGCGGCTCGCCGCGGCGAACCAGAGCGCCGGCGGCGGAGACGTCAACCTCAACGCCATCGCCGCGGCGGTGATCGGCGGCACGAGCCTGTTCGGCGGCCGCGGCTCGGCCTTCGCCGCCCTGCTCGGCATCCTCGTCATCCAGTCGATCTCCAGCGGTCTCACCCTGCTCAACCTCGACTCGTCCTACCGGTTCGTGATCACCGGCTTGGTCCTGTTCATCGCCGTAGGCCTGGATGCCGTAGCCCGCCGGTCGCGGCAGGCACACGGCCGGGGGTGAAACGGATGGCGGCGATGTCCATCGACCCGGGCGGCGCGATGGACATCGCCGCCTTCAACGTCGGCATCGCCGTCGCCCCCTTGGGTGTCCGGACTGGTCATCGCGCGACCTGCCCCCGGATCAGCCGTAGAAGTTCTTCTGCCAGCGGTGACTGGTCAGCTGTGAGAGCTCCTGGGCGGTCAGTGGTGGCGCGTCGGCGATCGCCGCGTTGCGCTCCACGTTCGTCAGGGACCGCATCCCGACGATGACGGTGGAGACCGCCTGCCCGGCGAGAGCGAACCGCAGGGCGGCGGACGGAAGTGCGCCGGCACCGATCCGCAGGTCGGCGAGGATCGCCTCCACGCGCTCCTCGACCTGGGCGGGCCGGTCCTCCCTGAAGTACCAGTTGCGCCAGTCGCCCTCGGGGAAGGTGACGCCCCTGCGGATCGCTCCGGTGAGGGCACCTTCGTCGAGGGCGACGCGGACGATCACGCCGACGCCGTACTCCTCACAGGCCGGTAGCAGGCCATCGGACGGGGCCTGTTCGAAGACGTTGTAGATGACCTGGACCGTGTCCAGAACCCCGGTGCGCAGCACCGTGAGCACGTTCTCGGGCTGGTGGTCCTTGACGGAGATGCCGAAGGACCTGATCTTGCCCTCCTGCTTGAGGACCTCCACCGTCTCCAGCCAGTCGCCGCGGCCGGTCCACTCGTCCTCCCAGGTGTGCAGCTGAAGGAGGTCGACGTGATCGCGGCCGAGTTCGCGCAGGCTGGTCTCCAGGCTCTCGCGCAGGTGCGCGCCCGGGAACGCCTCCATGACGTCGAGTCCGCTGGGCGACAGGGAGACCGGCACCTTCGGCCCGACCTTCGTCGCCACGTGCACGCCGTCCCCGCCGCCCGGAAGCTCCTTGAGCGCACGGCCGACGACGCGCTCACTGCGGTCGTAGGCCCGTGCGGTGTCG
Organism: Streptomyces sp. ME19-01-6; assembly: GCF_033793745.1. Classification (NCBI taxonomy): domain Bacteria; kingdom Bacillati; phylum Actinomycetota; class Actinomycetes; order Kitasatosporales; family Streptomycetaceae; genus Streptomyces; species Streptomyces sp. ME19-01-6. The sequence goes on from NZ_JARAXF010000002.1 coordinate 696,364, forward strand.
ATGAAGGTGACGCCCAGGTCGAGAGCGCGATGCAGGGCGCGTACGCCGGAGTCGTCGTCGGCGCCGACCCAGGCCCCCTGGCCCAGCCCCCAGGCGCCGTAGCCGATCTCCGACACGGTCAGCCCGGTGCGGCCGAGTTCCCGATAACGCATGTGCTGTTCGTACTCCCCGGATGAAGCCCCTGGTGAGGGGCCGCTCTTCTGTGCTGCCAGCCGGCACCACGACTTGCCTGCCCGACGCTACAGACGGTGGTGGCCACGGCGACAGCGAAGAAGGAGGGCGAAACTTTCGAATCGGTGACGTGCTTCAGGAGTCCGTACGGGGTACGGCGGTGCTGCGCCGTACGACCAGCTGTGGGCTGAGCCGCCGGCGCTGCGGCGGCTCCCCGCCCAGCATCCGCAGCAGCAGCTCGATGGCGCTCCTGCCGAGGTGGGCGAAGTCCTGTCGGACGGTGGTCAGGGCGGGGACCAGGTATCCGGCGCGGTTGGGCACGCTGCCGGACATCACCACCGCCACCGGCACCCCATACCCTCAGCCCGGGGTCGCAGGTGAGCGACGGCCTGCAGATGCCGGCCGTCGTCCGGCTGGGGCAGGCCCTGATCTTCACCGTCGACCCCGACAGTGGCGCCGGCCGACACCTCCTCCCCACTTTGTGACCCGCGAAATCAAGAGTGCGCATGCGCCACATCACCACGCGTGACATGGGCGGCGGTGTGCACAGCGCACCCCGCTCCAGGACATAGGCACCGAAGGCCACAGCCCTTGGCGCATGGTCGCCGGCGTTCCGGGGAGTTGGGCTGCGGTGATCTTCGGGTCGACGAGATGGCGGAAATCCTCGACGGCATTGCGCTCCGTCCGGGTGGACTGGCCCTGCAATCGGCAACTGCGGCCATCGTTGGGGCCGCCTTGGTGACGGAGGCCGGTTTTCCGGGTTTCCCAGAGAGATGCGGCATCTCCTGAAGGGCACCGCGCAAAGGGGCGTTCGGCGCGAAATACACGCCTTGACAGTGCTGCCAGAACGCCCCTACATTGATACGCGAAACTGGACTGACGTACGGTTTCTTCATTCCGTGAGGCATTTCTTGAGCGCCGCGGCAAATGAACGAATCCTGCATTTCGCCGATACGGTGAGCGAGCGGAGACGTGCATTGGACGAGCGTGAACTCTCATTCGGCCTTTTCCGCCATGACAACCTCACGCGCTCGGAATGGTATTGCCCCCCGTGCCCGCGCTGATGGACACCCCGGCCACCCCGGCGCTCGTCGTCGATCTGCTGCTGCGCATCCCTTACGCCTACCGCAGGTTCAGCGTGACGGCCGAGAACGCACGGCGTACGTACGGCATCGACAGGGAGCTGTGCCGCGAGCTCGCCGCGAGGGGACTGCCGCACCTCGGTGAGGATCCCGACGCGCTGTTCGACGAGAACGACCTGGCGACGGCCTCCCTCCACCTCGGGCTGAAGTCCGTACGCCGCTTCACCATGGGATTCTGGCTGGATTCCCTGGCGCGGCTGCGCCACGGCGCGACCCGCTACGAGGTGACGGTGTCGGCCACCTGCCCCACGCCCGCGCACCGCGGTCCGTGCCGCTATGAGGTGCTCGCGGCCGACGGGGGACGCCGTACCGTCACCGCGGAGCGGCGCACCGCCGCCCAGGTGGGGCGGTTGGCCGCCGAGGCGGCCGAGGCGCCCTACCCGGTGCCGTCGCCCCTGCGCGGGCTGGTGGCGGACTTCTCCGATGTCGACTTCTGCCCCTTGCCGTTCACCCTCGCCGACGATGTGGACTTTCTGCGCACGGCCCGGATCGGTACCTGCCCGCTGCTGGCCGCAGCCCTCGTCGAGGCGGCCTGGGGGCGCGGCTTCGAAGCCCGTACCTCTTATGGGCTCGTCGTGGCAGCCCCGTACTCCCAGGCGCACACCTGGGCCGAGATCCGTGTGGCGGGCCGCTGGGTCAAGGTCGACCCGCTGATGCCGCGGATCCTGCGCCGGACCGGGCTCTGCGACGAGGAGGGCTGGCCCCCCACGCTGTCTCCCGCCGGCCTGTACCACCGCCTGGGCGCCTCAGGCCCGCTGGTGTCGCACGCGTGGGCGGAGTGCGGAGTGTCACTCGCGACGGCGGTGGTGCCGTGAGCCCGGCGGACCGCCCGCGCGTGTTCGTCCTCGTGGACGACCGTCGCCGCGAGCTGTGGGACGCCGTGCGGCCGCACCTCGCCCCGCAGTTCACGCTCGTCCTTCCCGAGAGGACACCGGGAGGACCCGGCGCCGCCGCGCTGCCGGCCGAAGCCGTCGACGCGCTCGCGGACGGCAGCGCCGGAGCGGTCCTCGCCACCGGTGACGCCGCCGTTCCTGCCTACCGCGCGGTCGCGGGGGCGCGGTACCCGCCCCGGCTGGTCCTCCTGGACCCCGGCTCGCCCACCGTCTGGCCGGAGTCCGGCGCCCGTGTCGCGCTCAGTGTCGTCGGCCGCACGGACGGCACGCCGCGGGGGGCGACTGCGCTGCTCGCCTGGAGGCACCACGGGACGGCCGAGTTCGGGGCGCACACCCTCCCGCCCACCATCGGGCCCCGCACCGGTGCCCTCTGTCGTGATCACATCCTGGCCGGCCTGCGGCTGTGGTGGCTGGACGGTGCCTGAGGCGGCCGCCCGGTGGCGGCGGCCAGGTCCCGTGCCACCGTCCGCAACGTGCACGGTGAAGCGACGTGTGCGTGGCGCAGTCCGACCCAGCCGCGCGCCCGCAGCTCCTCGGCGACGGCCGGGGCCCGCAACTGGGTGCCTCCTGCCTCGGTGTAAGTCAGCGCCATGTCCGTCACCGGGTGCCCGTGCGTCACCCGCACAGCCTCAGCGAGGGCGATCTCCGCGGGTGTCACCGGGGCCAGCACCGGCCGGTGGGCATCCGGGGTCCAGCCGTCCCGCGGCGTCCTCGCCACCCAGCCCGGACGGTCGTGCCCGTCGTCGTCCGGCCCCTCCGGGAGGGGGAACCAGCAATCAGGGGCGACGATGTCGCGGCGCTCATGGAGCCGTGCCAGGACGTGCTCGTGCACGTCGAAGACGGTGGCCCCGGGCCGCAGCCGCACCCTCGCCGTCACCGTCCCTGCGCGCAGCTCGACTTCCGACGCGGCCGCGCCGGGTGCCGACGCCACGGCCTCACTGAGGCTGCGCTGGTCCACCCAGCTCGCGCCGGCCAGACGTACGCCGGAAGAAGGGAAGACCAGCGCCGGGAACGGGAGGGCGGCCGTGCGGACGGGCGCTGTCGGGGCGGCGGTCATGGTGTCCAGGAGGTGCAGGACGGCAGCGCCGACGCGGCCCGCCGTGTCCTCCGGCAGGACGCTTGTGTCCGCAGTGACGCGCAGGATGAGTTCCGGGCCGACGAAGTGCACCTCGCACACCGGGGACAGAGGGTCGTCGAGGATGTTCGTCCGCTCCGTGTGTACGCGCACCCGCGATCGCGTACTCTCCTTCGGCCCGGCACCGGGACCGGTGAGGGGCGACCGCCGTGGGAAGTTGAAGTAGACGGGCGAGAAGCCGCCGACACGGCGTCGCGCGACGGTTTGGGCGCGGAGCTCGCGCGCGGGTGCGCCGCCCGCCCGGAGGTCCCACAGGACACGCAGTGCCGCGTCCTGCACCCGCCGGCACATCTCGTCGAACCCAGCCTCCTCGTCAAGGACGAACAGCACGGGCGCCACCGTCGTCACGCAGTCGATGCCGTGGTCCCCGGCCCGGCGCGGCGCGAGCACGTCGGCGAAGAGCACGCGATCCTGGCCGGTGTACCGGCAGAAGAACCAGCCCAGAACGGACTTCAGGACAGCCGGACGCGCAACGCCCGCCGCCCGGCACACCTCGTCGACCTGCTCCTCGGCACCGGGCAGCGCCACGGTCGTGGTCAGCTCCCGCCCGGCTCCGCGGCCTGCTGGGACCAGCGACTGGGGGACGCCGAGGGCCGGGTCGGTGTTTCCCCGTGCCGCCGCGGGGGTGCCGGACGCCTTGCCCGCGGCCCGGTCGAGCGGCTGGGTGACGGACGCGGGCAGTTCCTCGCCCCGGCAGACCATGAAGAGCTGGCGGTACCACTCGTCCAGGCCGGCCCCGTCCGTGACCAGGTGCTTGTACCACACCCGCAGCGCGCTCACGAGGCCGTCGCGCGCCGTCAGCTCCATGTGCCACAGCGGTGCCCGGGTGAGGGCGCCACCGAGCGGCGGGGCGTCCGACGCCGGGGCGGCACGCACCGAGAACGGGACCGGAAAGCCCGCGGCCGGGTGCACCACCTGCACGGGCATGCCGTCCTCACCGAGCGTGAACGTGGTGCGCAGCACCTCGTGCCGGTCCACCAGCCGGGACAGCGCGGCCGTCACCACTGTCACCGGGAGCGGCGGGTCCACCGGCCGCACGGACGTACGCACCTTGCGGCCTCCGGCGCTCTCCCGCCAGTAGAGCGCGAGCCACCGATCCTGCTGGGAAGCCGTCAGGGGACCCGAACGCACGGCGGCCGCGCCCCCGTCCTCCGCCGACGAGCGGGGCCGGGCCGCCGCGGCGTCGCTGCCGGTCAGTGTGCCACCGCACGGGCGAACGCGCGGATCACGCCGACCGTCCTCAGTTCGACCACCCGTTCGCCGTCGATCTCCACCCCCAGGAACTCCTCCAAGCGCAGCATGAGTTCGATGTGGGTGACGGAGTCCCACTCCGGGGCCAGCTGGAACCCGAGGTCGTCCGTCACCTTCTCCGGCGGGATGCCGAGCGTCTCGGAGATGAGGGCGGTCAGGGACTGCGTCATCCGGGTGGCCTCCTGCCGGTGGGTTTGGGAGTCTGGCCCGTGGCGGCGCGCTCGCGCAGGGTGATGCGGTCGACCTTGCCGTGCGGGCTGAGCGGCAACTCGGGCAGGGAGCGCACCTGGTGGGGAACCATGTAGGCCGGGAGCCGTTCCCGCAGCGCTCCGGCGAGCCCGGGGACGGTGTCCGGCGGCAGCCTGTCGCCCACGACGAACGCGACCAGTCGCAGGTCGCCATGCGGGCCGCAGGGCACGGCGACCACCGCGCTCTGCTCGACGCCGTCCAGCGCCCGCAGGTGCGCCTCCACCTCCTGGAGCTCGACCCGCATACCGTTGATCTTCACTTGATGGTCCAGCCGACCGAGGAAGGCGTACTCGTCATCCAGTCTGCGGGCCAGGTCACCCGTCCGGTACCAGATGCGCCGGACGCCCGAGGCGTCCGGCGCCTCGAAGAGCGCGGCGGCGGTGGTCCTCTCGTCGCGCCAGTAGCCCGCGAAGACCTGCGGGCCCGCCACGCACAACTCGCCGTCCTCGCCCGGCCCGGCCGGCTCGCCGTCCGGGCCGGCCAGCATGATGTGCACCCCCGGGTGCGGGCGGCCGATGGGCACGTACCCGCGCACGCACCGTTGCGGCGACCGCGCGGAGTCCCAGCGGTGCGCCAGGCAGGTGACCGTGGTCTCCGACGGCCCGTAGATGTTCTCCACAACCGAGTGCGGAGCGGCGCGCTGCCAGGCCTCCGCGCTCTCGCGGGGAAGTGGTTCGCCGCAGAAGATGCTCCAGCGCAGCGTGGGAAGGCTACCGGGGACCAGGAGGCGCTTGCGCAGCATCAGCGCCGGGACGGATGGCACGGAGCACCAGACGGTGATCCTCCGGTCCCGGACGGCGCGCGCGGGCGAAAGCTGGTGGATCGTCTCCAGCGGCACCACGCAGCCGCCGCTCTGCCAGGCCGTGAACGTCATGAAGAAGGCCAGGTCGAAGGTGAGGCTGAAGACTTGTGCGAACCGGTCCTCCGAGGAAAAGCCGTAGCTGCCACTCTTGTGACGCAGGAAGTGGACGATGTTCCGGTGGCTGATCGGGACGCCCTTCGGCGCGCCCGTGGTCCCCGACGTGAACAGCAGGTAGGCCGGCTGGTCCGAGGTGCCCGCCATGACCGCGCTGTCCTGGCCGTCCGTGCTCTCCGGGCCGCTGCCGTCGCCGGGTGCCCCGGCCTCGGGCCGTGCGTCGTCCCGGATGACGATGACCGGGCAGTCCTGCCCCTGTGCCGGGACGAGGTCCGCCACACGGGACGGCCGGTCGGTGACGAGCGCGTCCACCTCGGCGGCCTCGGCCATCGCACGGGTGCGGCTCAGCGGGAAGGCCGGGTTGAGAGGAACCACCGTGCCGCCCGCGTACAGGACCGCCAACAGCCCCGCGTAGGCGGCAAGGCCGTGCTGGGGCGCGTACACTCCCACCCGGCCCGGTGGGCCCCCCAGCGCCCGCACGAGCGCCGCCGCCCGGTGGCGGGCGAGACCGTCCAGCTCGGCGTAGGTCCAGGTGCGCCCCATGAGGTCGAGCGCCGGACGGTCCGGGTACGTGGCCGCGGACCGCAGGAAACCCGAGTGCAGGCGGTCCACCGCTCCCAGCCCCCATTCCTCAGTTCCCACCGGGAACACCCTCAACGATAGAACCGCGGCCGCGGCCTGTACAGGCCGTTCAGCGTCGGCCCGGTTCCCAACTCCGGGCTACTGGACGCTCCTCGACCGGCAAGAGCTCGCACGCGGTGACGCACCGCCATGAGATCCAAACCGATGGGCCGGTGGAGTGAAAAGTTCCCCGACCGGCCCCACGCCGGGCAGAGATCAACACATCCGCGCACGGGCCGCCAGCTGGAGCACCGGTGTGCAGTGACCGAGAGTGAGAAGAGGTTGCGGATGCTTGGAGTGCCGGCCATGCGGCAGGCGTTCGCCGCGCTGGTCGTACGGGCGTCAGGCGTAGCCCCGGGTCCCCCCGGGGAGGGCGCGTGAGGACGGTGGCGGGGCCGACCGACCATGTCGTCGTGGTGGGCGCCGGGCTGTCCGGCCTCGCCTGCGCCCTCCACCTGGTCGGCGCCGGCCGCCGGGTCACGGTCGTCGAACGGGACGCCGGTCCGGGCGGCCGGGCCGGCCGCGTACAGGTCGGCGGATACCAGGTGGACACCGGCCCCACGGTGCTGACCATGCCGCACCTGGCCGACGAGGCGTTCGCGGCCGTCGGTGACAGCCTCGGCCGCCACGTCGAGCTGGTGGCCCTGCACCCGGCCTACCGGGCATGCTTCGCGGACGGGACCTCGCTCGACGTCCACACCGACAGCGAGGCGATGGAGGCGGAGGTCCGTCGATTCGCCGGACCGTCGGAGGCCGTGGGCTACCGCAGGCTGCGGAACTGGCTGAAGCGGCTGTACCGGGCGCAGATGCGGCGCTTCATCGACACGAACTTCGACTCCCCCTTCCAGCTCCTGCACCCGGATCTGGCATGTCTGGCGGCGCTCGGCGGCTTCGGACGTCTGGACCGCCAGATCGGCCGCTTCCTCTCCGACACCCGCCTGCGACGGGTCTTCTCCTTCCAGGCCCTGTACGCCGGAGTAGCCCCCGCCCGGGCCCTCGCGGCCTACGCCGTGATCGCCTATATGGACACCGTGGCCGGCGTCTGGTTTCCCAAGGGCGGGATGCACGCGCTGCCCCGTGCCATGGCCGACGCGGCGGCCGGCGCCGGTGCCGACCTCCGGTGGTCCACGGAGGTGAGCGGGCTGGAGCGCTCGGCCGGCCGGGTACGTGCCGTACGCCTGACGTCGGGTGAGCGGATCCGGTGCGACGCGGTGGTGCTGACCTGTGAACTGTCCGCCGCACACCGGCTCCTGGGGCGAGCACCCCGCCGCCCGGTGCGGCTGCGTCACTCACCGTCCGCGGTGATCCTGCACGCCGGGACCGACCGCACCTGGCCTGGCCTCGCCCATCACACGCTCTCCTTCGGCGCGGCATGGAAGCGCACGTTCGACGAACTGACCCGCTCGGGAACGCTGATGAGCGATCCTTCCCTGCTGATCACCCGGCCGACCACGCACGACCCCGCCCTGGCGCCGCCAGGCGGCCACCTCCACTACGTCCTGGCCCCCTGCCCGAACACCGTCGTCGGCCCCTCCGCGCCCGCCTGGCGGCACCTGGGCCCGCGCTACCGCGACAGCCTGGTCGCCGAGCTGGAGCGCCGGGGCCTCGACGGATTCGCGGACAGTGTCCAGGAGGAGCTCCTGGTGACCCCACTGGACTGGACGGCGCAGGGCCACGCGGCGGGCAGCCCGTTCTCGGTCTCCCACACGTTCGCCCAGACCGGCCCGTTCCGGCCGCGCAACCTGGTACGCGGGCTGGACAACGTCGTGCTGGCCGGCTGTGGGACCACCCCTGGCGTCGGCGTACCAACGGTGCTCATCAGCGGCAAACTCGCCGCCGCCCGAGTCACCGGCGGCATCGGGAACCGTGCCCCGCACACCCGGCCGAGCGCAGCCGGCGCTCATGCCTCCCACGCCCCGACGTGGGCGGGTGCCGATGACCCGTCGTGAACTGGACGCCGCCGGGATCACCGATCCCGCGCTGCGCGCCGACTACGCCCGGTGCAGGCGGCTCAACGCCCGCCACGGCAAGACATACTTCCTGGCCACCCGTCTTCTGCCGCTGGAACGCCGCTCGGCCGTGCACGCGCTGTACGGCTTCGCCCGCTGGGCGGACGACATCGTGGACGACCTCGACCGGCGCCGGACACCCGACGAGCGCGACCGGCTGCTGCGACGCCTGGAGAGCGACCTCGCGCACGGGCTGCGCACCGGCGGCGGGGACGAGCCCGTGGTCAGGGCCGTGGCCGACACCGCCGAGCGGTACGGCATCGACCACACGCTGTTCGCCGCCTTCCTGGCCTCGATGCGCAGTGATCTGATCGTCACGGACTATCCGACCTACGCCGACCTGCGCTCCTACATGCACGGCTCGGCCGCGGTGATCGGTCTGCAGATACTGCCGGTGCTCGGCACGGTCGTCGCCCGCGAGGAGGCGGCACCGCATGCGGCGGCCCTCGGGGTAGCGTTCCAGCTCACCAACTTCCTGCGGGACGTGGGTGAGGACCTGGACCGGGGCCGCGTCTACCTGCCGGCGGACCTGCTCGCCGCCCATGACGTGGACCGGCCGCTGCTGGAGTGGAGCCGCCGCACAGGGCACCGCGACCCGCGGATCCGCGCGGCGCTCGTCTCCGCCGAAGCCATGACCAGGGACGTATACCGTGCGGCGGAACCGGGCATCGACATGCTCGACCCGCGGGTGCGCCCCTGCATCCGCACCGCGTTCACCCTGTACGGCAGCATTCTCGACGCGATCGCGCACCACGGCTACAGCGTGCTGCATCACCGTGCCACCGTGTCACGCGGACGGCGTGCGGCCACCGCCGCGGCCGGGGCCGTGCGGGTGATCGGCGCGCGGTGGCGCGCCCGCGTCGCGCGTCCGGCCCCGGCGGAGGGCGGCGCGGCGCTCCAGTGGAAAGGGCCCAGCCGGTGAGCGATCGATCGGACAGGGCCCGCTGGTCACCGCCGGTGCGGCGGCGGCGCGGCCCGGACTGGGCTGCGCAGGAACCGACCTGGCGAAAGGCACGGCCGGCACTGATTGCCGACGCGCTCAAGCGGGCCTCGGCGCGGCCCTCCGGCAACTGGTTCGTCGTCGCTGCCTCCCGGGAGGTGCCCGCCGGCGGGCACCCGTGCGGCAGGACGGTGGGCGGTGTCGAGGTCGTGCTGTGGCGCTCGGACACCGGTGAGCTGCACGCGGGTCCAGGCGCCTGCCCCCATCTCGGTGCTCCCCTGCGCGACAGCCGGGTGGTGTGCGGCACGCTGGTGTGCCACTGGCACGGACTGGCCCTGGACGGCACGCCCTTCGGGGGCTGGGAGCCGTATCCCGTCCACGACGACGGGGTGCTGGTGTGGGTGCGGCTGGACACGGTCGGCGGCGAGGAACCGTCGGAACGCCCCGTGGTGCCGGTGCGTCCCGCGACGGGCAGCGGGGTGGACGCCGTTTTCACCGCGGTGGGGCGGTGCGAACCGCAGGACGTGGTCGCCAACCGTCTCGATCCGTGGCACGGCTCGTGGTTCCATCCGTACGCGTTCATCGGCCTGACGGTGGCGCGTGAGCCGCGGGGTGACGAGGAGGATGCCTTCGTCGTCGATGTCTCCTTCCGCGTGGCGGGGCGTCTGGTGGTCCCGGTCCGGGCGGAGTTCACCGCACCGGAGCCGCGCACGGTCGTCATGCGCATCACCGACGGCGAGGGAGCGACGTCCGTGGTGGAGACCCATGCCACACCGCTCACCGGTGAGGCCGACGAACAGCCGCGGACCACCGTGGTCGAGGCGGTCGTCGCCACCTCGAACCGGCGCGGCTTCAAACTGGCCCGGGTCGCCGCCCCAGTGCTGCGCCCGCTGATGCGTCGCACGGCCGGGCGCCTGTGGCGCGACGACCTGGCCTACGCCGAGCGACGCTGGACGCTGCGCAGCACCGGACGGTTCCCGGGGTGACGAGCGAGGATGAGCCGCGGAGCCCGGCCGTCCACCGAGGCTCGGGGCGCTCGGATCAACGTCCCGCGAGTGCGCCAAGTGCCCGCAGCACCGGCGAACGGCCCGTCCGTGGGACCGTCCACAGCACCTGGCCCCGGACGCCCCATGCGGCGAGCAGAGCGCCGGCCGCCAGGAATCCGGTGGTGGCGGCGCGTTCCATCAGCGCCACCGGGAGGTCGCAGCGGATCGCATCACCGGCCAGCGTCAGCCAAGGGTGGGGGGTCCGCACAGGGGGGCGCCGGTGGTGGGAGCCGACCGGGAAGAGCGGGCAGTCCGAGTGCCACTCGTGCCGGGCGTCGACGATGCGCGCCTCTCGTGTCTCCGGATACACCTGGCGCAACCGGTCGACGAGCATGCGCTGCACCTTCTCCGGTTCCGCGGCGGCGGCGACGGCGTAGGCGTGCAGTTCCACCACCGAGCCCCCGTTCCGGGCGGCCCAGCGGGCGGCCTCGCCCTCGTAGCGTTCCAGGACACTGATGTTGTCCAGGCCGCCGTAGCCGCTGGTGCCGAGGAATCCGGGGCGATCGGCGCGGACCGGCCGGTCGGTCCAGAGCCGGGAGACGAGGAACCGGGGGGCGGTACGCAGCGCGGCGATGTCGTCGCGCCAGGCGGCGGTGCCCAGGCCCAGGGACGCGGCGACCACCTGGCGCAGCCCCCCGGTGTCGAGGGCAAGCACCGCCGCCTCGTGCCGGTCCGCGCCGGTGTCGGTGCGCAGCACGACTCCCCCACCGTCGCACGGGTGGACCTCGTGCACAAAAGTGCCGGTACGGACAACCGCTCCGAGGCGCTGGAGGTAGTTGCCGAGCGGCTCCCACAGGGCTTGTGGAAAGGGTTCGTTCGGTACGTCGAAGAGCAGGCCCTCGGCCGAGCCGAGGAAGTAGATGTGGAACATCAGGAGCAGTTCGGCTGCGGACAGTTCGCGCGGGTCGGCGAAGAAGCTGCGTGAGAACACCTCGAACGCCAGGTGGCGGGCGGCCTCGGGGAAGCGGACGAGCTCCAGCAAACGCACCGCGCTGACCTGGTCGAAGCGTTGGTAGACCTCGGGCACTCGGACATCAAGGAGCGGCAGCGCCGCCCGGGCGTCCATGGTGGCCAGGTCCCGCCAGCCGAAGGTGGGGCTCAGGGCGACGAAACCGAGTGCGCTGAACGGCGGTGTGCGCGGGACACGGGCAAAACTGTCCGTCAGGCCGCCGCTGTGCCGGAGGGGGTAGTCGGGGAGCGGAGTGAGCCTCGTGAGGGCGGGGTCGGTCCGCCGCAGCAGACCGCGCAGGTTGTAGTACTGGCGGAAGAAGGCATGGAAACCACGGCTCATGGTCGTCTCGGATCCGTCTGCCAGGCGAGTGCGCCAGCCGGCGAGGCGGCCGCCGAGTGATTCTTCCCGTTCGTAGAGGGTCACGCGGGCCCCGCGTTCGGCCAGCAGGGTGGCTGCCGCCAGACCGGCGATGCCGCCGCCCGCCACGGCGACGGACGGCGCGTGCCTGGAGTCGAACCCGGCCCGGCCGGGTTCGGGCATCAGGACCTTGGCCTTGCGGTCGCGGCCCCGCCGGGCGCTACCGTGCGGGCGGGCGCTCACCGGGCGTGCTCCCCTGCGGCGGCGGACCCGTTGCGGGCAAGGAAGGTGTGCGCGATGCCGGTCTGCCACCCGGCGACGGGGGCGGCGCACACCTCCGTGAAGCCCGTACGCGTCAGGCGGTCGGTGAACGCGGGTGCGGTGTCGAAGGCGAGGACGCTGGCCCACAGGTGGCGGTACAGGGCACGGTCACCACTGAGCGTGCCCGCCGGAATGATCACCCCGTGGCACACGGCCGTCCACAGGGCGCGGTGGACGGCCGAGCCGCTGAGGCTGTACTCGTGGACGGCGAGTCGTCCGCCCGGTCGCAGCAATGCCCGGACGACCGCGAGGACCCGATCCAGGTCGGTGACATTGCGGAACAAGTAGGCGCCGAAGACCGCGTCGAAGGGACCCTCCCCGGCGGTCGCCACTTCTTCTGCCGTCAGACGCAGAAAGCGCACATGTGCGGGCCACGGCTTGGCCAGCGCGCGTCGCAGCATCCCGGGCGAAACGTCGACGGCGGTGATACGAGCGCGGGGCGCGGCCCGCAGCAGGGCCCGAGTCGAGGCGCCGGTGCCGCAGCCCAGGTCGAGCACGTGGAGTCCTGCTCCGTCTCCGGGCAGCCGTAGTCTGCGGGCCGAGCGGAGGAGATCGGTGCGGTAGCCGGGGTTGAGGGCCGTGAGTCGGTCGTAGGTGTGCGAGGCGTGGTCGAAGGCGCGTGCCAGATCCTGGTCGCGCAACAGTGTCATGAGCGGCTTTCTCCGATTGGTGCGGCGGGGCGGGCGCGGCGGGGCAGAAAAGGGAGTTCGAGGGCGGTCCGGAGCATCGGGCCGACGGGGGTGCGCAGTCCGATGCCCCACTCCTCCCAGGGCGAGGTGGCGCCGTCGAGGAAGCGCAGCAGACGTTCCGGGGGCGTACGGCGGAACAGGCCGGTGAAGAAGTCAGGGCCGTCGATCCGTCCGGTGTCCAGAGCCCGCAGCACCACCGCGTCCATGGCCAGCGCCCGCCGCCCGTGCGGCGGGGGCACGATCCCGCGCCCCTCTCGTAGAGCGGCGGCGATGACTCTGCTCTGCCGCTGCACGGCGGCGAAGGTGTAGCCGGTCGCCGGGCGTGTGGCGCCGCCCGCGGCCCCGATGCGGAACACGGCCGCCCCGGCCTTCCGGGGGAAGCGCGCGTCGGTCATGGGGATGACGCCCTGTTCCGCCGCTTCCACGGTGAACGCGCCGAGCGCCAGGATCGCGCGGCTGTAGTGGCCGAGCGCCGCCTCGTACGCCGCGGTGGTCAGCGGAGTCCGGGAAAACTCGGTGTACTCGACCAGAGCCCGGTCCAGCGCCAGCGGGAGGACGTAGCCGAAGGCGAGCCCGTGACGCGGCTGCGGCACCCGGAAGTCCATCAGATCCGCGACCGCGGGATCGAACCGGCTCGCGGCCGTGCGCACGAACCAGCCGCGGAAGTGCTGCAGCAGCAGCGTCCGGGCCGGCGGCAGGGCGCGCAGGGGACGGGAGTCGAACACATGGCGGGCGCGCAGCACCAGCGCCCGGCCGTCGGGTGCCGTGCAGTCGACTTCCGCCCCGTCGTCCACGTCCCGCACCGCGTCCGCCGTCGCGCGCAGGACACGCCCACCGGTGGAACGGGCCAGCCGGGAGTACATCAGTCGCTCGAACTGCGCGGAGCGCAGCATGCGGTAGCGCAGCGGGGCCGGATCAACGGTGACCTCGCTGCCGTCGGTGCCGTGGACGCGCAGCCGGGCCCAGGACGCGCTGACCACTTCGTCGAAGTCGCCGGGGCCCCGGTCCCAGTAGCACCAGGTCCGCTCCGGCGGCCGCAACGAGCCGTCCGGGGGCTCCACCACGGTCACGGTGGTGGAGCCGGTCTCCGTCAGCCGGTGCGCGAGGCTGAGCCCGGCCGCCCCGCCGCCCACAATGACCACTTCCGACCTGGCGACGAGGTCTGGGACGCGTCGGCTCACCTGGCCCGCCGCTCGACGACGGGCGTCTCCGGCAGAACCACCCGCCGTCCGGCCCGGCTCGGGTTCAGGGCGCAGGCCAGGCCGGCCGGACCGGCACCGACCACGACAGTGTCCCGTGCCCCTGTCCCGCCGCGAGGAACGGTCATGCTCACTCCTTCGATGCGATCACCTGTTCAATCAAAGGTCGGGCGGGTCCTCATGCCTGTCCAGCTGATCACGTTCCATCCACCAATGCCAGGAACCGCCTCGGCCGGACGACCGACATAACCTCCCCCGGGCGCGATCGGTTCCACGACCGCGACGGCCTCCCGGCCCTGGTGGCCGCCGCAGCCCGGCACGGTCTGCCCGTACCAGCCGGGGCCGAGCGTCAGGACGGCCGGGTGGATGCCTTCGGGTTCCGTGCGCGCGGCCGCCCGCGCGTACGGGCGTCTATCCGGCGGAGGGCTCGTCGGCGCTGCCGTTCACCCGGGCCTTCCTGGGGCCTGGGACGCGCCGTCCCAGGCTGACGAGCCGGTCGCGCAGCAGTTCGGAGAGCTCCTGCTGTCCCTGCGGGGTCGGCTTGCCGAGCGGGAGGCCGGCACCGCTGACCGTGGTGCCGTGCGGGCGCCCGCCGTCCATCGCGGTGGCCACGGCGACCGGGGACGCGACGGCGGCCATGGCAGCCCGACGCGGTGGGCCAGCTCGACATTCTCAGCCGCATCCAGGCTGGCCTTTTGTGGTGGATCGCCCCCGCGCTGTCCCTGGCCGCGTTCGCGGGCTCGCTGGAGCTGCTGCTGGTGGGCATGATGGCCACCAGCACGCCGCTGGCAGCCGTGGCGTGACGGTACTGGTGGTCAACTTCCGCCATGCCTTCTACGCCTTCTCGTTTCCGCTTCACCTGGTCAAGAACCCCCTGGCGAAGGCGTACGCCTCTACGCGGTGATCGATGAGGCGTACGCCGTCAACGCCTCGCTGCCCGAGGCGGAGCGCTCGGCGCGACGCCTGCTGGCGATGCAGATCGCCTGCGAGACCTACTGGGTCGGTGGCGGTCTCCTCGGCGTCGCGCTCGGCGCCGCCCTGCCCGCACCCATCAAGGGTCTGGAGTTCGCGCTGTGCGCGCTGTTCGTGACGCTGCTGCCGGCCCGCCACGCGCTCGACGGCCCTTCCCCCGAGGCCGTCGCCGAGCCTCTTTTCGGGAAACCGATCGGTTTATATTTTGCCCGAATCGAGTTAACCTCACGGTATGAGCACTGAAGTGAAGCAAAGCCCCCGAGAACGGCTGCTGGAGGCGGCGGCCACGCTCACCTACCGAGACGGCGTCGGCATCGGTATCGAGACGCTGTGCAAGGCGGCGGGGGTGTCGAAGCGGTCCATGTACCAGCTGTTCGAGAGCAAGGACGAACTGCTGGCAGCGAGCCTGGAGCAACGCGCTTCCGCCTTCGTGGCCACACTCCTGCCCGCGCCGGACGATGGCCGTCCACCACGCGAGCGGATCCTGCACGTCTTCGAGCAGGTGGAACGACAGGCCGGTGCGCCGGAGTTCCGAGGCTGCCAGTACCTGGCCGTGCAGATCGAGCTCAAGGACCAGAGCCACCCCGCAAGCCAGGTGGCCCACCGGGTCAAGGGAAACCTGACGGGCTTCTTCCGTGCCGAGGCCGAACAGGGCGGCGCGAGCGACCCCGACCTGCTGGCCCGGCAGCTCAGCCTGGTCTTCGACGGCGCCAGCGCCCGCGCGGGGATCGGCGCCGACAAGCTGCCAGGGCTCATCGCGCCCACGGTGGTCACCCTGCTCGATGTGGCAGGCGTGCGCTGAGGCGGCGCGTACGGAGCCAGGCCTCGGTCATCGACGCCAGCGGGCCCGCGCCAGGTGCCCTTGGCTGACGGCCTCCCGCTCCGCGGCCGCGCTCAACCGGCGGGATCCGCGCTGGGTACGACCGCACTCCCTGCCGGGCACCGTCTCATCCTGGACCTCCCCAGAAACCAGTGATCGGCCACCCCGTGTCGAGTGACGGATGTGGCCACTCGCCTCCTCGACGCTCATCTGCGGCCGCCGCGACACCGAATAGGCCAAGTCGTTCGCCGGGCATGCTCGAACTTGCGCACGGGAAACCGCTCGGTTTACAGTAAGGGAAACCGATCGGTTTCTCCGTTGCGTCCGGGAGTCCATGATGAGCACACAACGGCCGGTTGCACTCGTGACGGGTGCGTCATCCGGCATTGGAAAGGCAGCCGCGCTCGCGCTGGTCGAAGCGGGGTTCGACGTGGTCGGAACAAGCCGCGACACCTCTCGCGCCACCCCGCTTGGCGGTGCGACCTTCCTCGACCTCGACGTGGCCGGCGACGCGTCGGTCACCGCCGTGGTCCAGCAGGTGGTCGACCGGTTCGGGCGGATCGACGTCCTGGTCAACAACGCCGGTATGGGCTTGATGGGTGCCGCCGAGGAGAACTCCCTCGCGCAGGCCCAGGTCGTCTTCGACGTCAACGTCTTCGGCGTGATGCGCATGGTGAAGGAAGTCCTGCCGCACATGCGCGCCCAGGGACGCGGACGCATCATCAACCTCTCCTCCGTGGTCGGCTTCCTCCCCTCGCCTTACATGGCTGTCTACTCCGCCTCCAAGCATGCGATCGAGGGGTACACGGAGTCCCTGGACCACGAGGTCCGCGAGCACGGTGTCCGGGCGCTGCTCGTCCAACCCGCCTACACCAACACCGGATTCGAGGCCAACAGCCCGCGACCCGACACACCCCTGCAGGTCTACGCGAACCAGCGGCGCGCCTTCGACCGCATGATGGAGGCAGCGATCAAGGACGGCGACGACCCCGCCGCCGTCGCCAAGGTGATCGTCGCGGCAGCGACCGACCCTAAGCCGAAGCTGCGCTACACCGCCGGCCCCCTGGCCGGACGCGCCAGCACCCTGCGCCGCATCGCTCCTGCCGGGGTCTTCGACAAGCAGATCCGCAAGCTCAACCAGCTGGCCGGCTGACGCCTGCCCGCCCCAAGCACACTCACAAGAACACACGCCCAGGGAGCGGGACAGGCGCAGACCCGGATCAAGTCCGATGTCCCGGCCAAGATGCGTGACGGCACGGTGCCGCGCCGAGGAGAGCGACGGCTACGACACCGTACGGTGGGCCGCCGCCCTGCCCGGCTCGAACGGCTCCGTCAGCATGATCGGCGGCAGCTACTGTGCCCTGGTCGCTCACGCAGGGCACAGATACGCTGATGCACCGACCCGCTACCGATCTGGACGGGTTGGTGGCATCACCGGGCTGGTGCAGGACTTTGACGGTCTGGCGGGCTGCGGTTACGGGAAGCTCCCGGCCGGGCGGTTTCCCGCGTCCGCCCGGCACGACCTTCCCGAGCTGGGCTATGAGCGGTCCCGGCGGGAGGCCGAGTGGGCTGCCAGGGCACGCTTGACAACTTCACCGCCATGCGCCGCGCCGACCGGCCCGCCACGCCGGCCATGGGCCCGTGGACGCGCACCAACTGGCGGAACGTGATCGGTGATGTCAACCAGCCGGGAGTCGCCGACGCGGAGTTCGCCAACGACATCCCGGAGTCCTTCCGCCGCCTCCTGGCCGGTGCCTCAGGCGACAATCCGCTCGGCAGGGAGCCCCGCCCGCTGGTCGTACCCGACGGCCTGGGCCTCCTGGACACCATGCCGCAGTCGCCCGCGCTCCCGGCCTGGCTTACGGAGGAGGACATCCAGGCGTACGCCGAGGACTTCGCCCTGCACGGCGAGCAGGCGCTCACAGGAGCCTTCAACTGGTATCGGAACATCGAACGCAACAACGAACTGCTCGCGGCTCTCCGGGGGCGCGGGATCGACGTCCCCGCGCTGTACGTGGTGGGAGACCGTGACATGGTCACCTCGCTGCGCGGCCCGGACGGGGGCAGCTCGCTGAGCGAGATCTTCCGCGGTCAGGGCGGGCCGGGCAACCCGCTGAGCGCCGTCGCCCAGCTGCACGGTCCCGTGGTGCTGCCGGGGTGCGGGCACTGGACGCAGCAGGAGCGCCCCGCGGAGGTCAACGCCGCGCTCGGGACTTCCTCGCCCGCATCGACAGCTCATCATCCCGATGACACTGCGCAGCATCCGCCTGGCCGGCACCGTCCGACTGGAGCAGGGCCCCCGGCCCGCGTGGAAGCGGCAACCGAACTGCACGGCTTCGCCTTCAGCGACCGTCTCCGGGCGGGAACGGACACCTCCACGAGTCCGACCGAGGCCCTGGCCCGGCACCGCGCCGAGCGATGGCATAGACGCCCCAGGCGCCCGAAGCAGCCCAAGACGGTCGCCGACCACATCCCAAACTTTCCGTAACGGCTGACTCATCCCCATCACACAGAGGGCGCCTTCATGCAAGAGCGCAACACCATCCTGATCACCGGAGCCGCCGGCCATATCGGTGGTGTGAGCCGAACGATGGTCGACATGCTGATTGAGCAGGGCACCCGGTGCGCGCGTTCGTGCGGCAGGACGACGAACGAGCGGACGCGCTGCGCCAGGCCGGGGTCGAGGTCTTCGTCGGAGACCTGCTCAACATCGCCGACGTGACAGCCGCGCTGAAGGGCTGCCGGCGCATCTACTTCAGCATGAGCCTGTCGCCGTACTACACCGACGCCGTCAGCCTGATGGCCGCGGCGGCGCGGGCCCAGCGCGACATCGAGGTCCTCGTCAACATCTCCGAGTTCGAGCAGTCATTCATGACGTTCGACAAAATGACCGCACCGGAGGAAGAGCGGCGTGCCTGGCTCGGCGGGCTCGTCGCCAACTGGTCACCGCAGCAGCGGGCCCACTGGGTCGCCGAGCGGGTGCTGGAGTGGTCCGGCCTCCCGACCGTCAACATCCGGGGGGCTATGTTCGTCGAGAACCCCCTGATGACCTGGCTGGCGCTGGAGCCGCTGAGCAAGGGCGAACTGCGCCTGCCCTTCGGCCGCCACCAGCTGGCGCCCGTCGCGGGTTACGACGTGGCGGAGGTGTGCGCGAAGATCCTGGCCGACCCGGCACCGCACATCTCGCAGTCCTACAAGCTCAACGGTCCGGACATGAAGGACATGCACGGGTTCGCGGAGGACTTCGCGGCCGTGCTGGGACGCCCGGTCACCTACATTCCCGAAGGTGTCGAAATCTGGAACGAGACCTACGTGGACACGGCTCTGGCTGAGTATCCGCACACTGCGGAGCACATGAAGACCCTGACCCGGCTGATCGGCGGCGGAGGGTACCGCGGCGTCACCGACCAGCTGGAAACGCTGCTCGGGCGCCCGCCAAAGACCGTGCGGTGGGCGCTGGAGAACCATCCGCGCATCCGCAAGCCGGCGGCCGGAGGAAAGACCTTCACACTGGCGGTTGGAACGCGTCGACTTGGGCGAAATACCCTACGCGGCGGCGCAGGCGGACATGGTCCGCTGGGTTGAGGAGCGTAAACAGGGCCTCGCGGCCAACCGGCTCTTCCTGCTCACGCACCCTGCGGTGATCACGTACACCGCCCGGACGCCGAACGACCAACTACCCGACGTGGACTAGCCATCGCCCTGGTACAGACGGACCGCGGCGGGCATGCCACCTACCACGGTCCCGGCCAGCTCATCGGCTACCTCGTGCTCAACGTGCGCGAGCTGGGCCCCGTGGCCTGATCCGCCGTGTCGAGCGGGCGCTGATCGACGCGCTGGGCACCCTCGGTTTCCCAGCGATCCGCCGTGAGACGCCGCCGGGGTCGGAGAGCCTGGTGGGCGTGTGGACCCCCGATCACCGCAAACTCGGCTCGATCGGCATGCGCATCAGCGGAAGCGTCTCCAGCCACGGCTTCGCCCTCAACATCGACCCCGACCTGGGCGTCTACACCACCTTCACCGCCTGTGCCCTGCCCGGCGTCCGGATGACCTCCCTGGCCGAACTCGCCGCCGAACGCGGCCTGCCGACCCCAACCCATAGCGAGGTGCGCGACGCGGTCGTACGAGCGGTCACTACGCACCTGGCACCACGGTAGGAAACAGGACGGTTCACTGCGCGAAGGCGCCGAGTCGCCGAGCTCACGGGCCTGTCGATTTGCCCGGCCTGCCCGAAGTCACCTGCAGCATTGTCCGCCGCGAGCGCATCCATTCCGGAGCCCCTTCCTCACCGACACCCCCTACGGACAGGGCTCCCTGCAGTTGCCGGAGGTCCGCCACCGCGCGCAAAGCTCCGCTACCGGATCCTGTGATCCGCTCCTTCCTCAGTCCTGCTCGGGGCCGAGCCAGGGACCCCGGCGCCAGCCGTCGGTGTCGTAGTCGTCCAGGCACTCCTGGACCAGGGCCTCGTAACGGTCGAGGCTGCCGCGGCGGGTGGCCCAGCGCAGCGCGTCCAGCCGGACCTGCTCGCCGTTGCCGGAGTAGTTGCGCTCGTACAGCTCGTGACGGGCACCGAACTCGGTTCCGATGGCGTCCCAGACCAGCTTGAAGAGCTTGATCCGCTCCAGCGCGGACGAGTCGGCGCCCCGGTAGTAGCGGTCGATGAGCGGGCGCAGTTCGGGGTCGGCGAGGTCGCGGACGCTGGAAGGGACGACCAGGGGCGCGCCGCCGAGCAGGGTCTCGAAGAGCTCGTGCACCCGGTTCCAGATGTGGGCGCCCGCCATCCGCATCGCCGATGCGTGTTCCAGTCTCGGCAGGACCGTGCCGCCGGGGCCCGGTGGGGAAGCCGGAGACGGCATAGAAGCCGGTGGCGCGCTCGATGTCGCGATGGACGAGCACGTCCTCCCAGGGAATCAGTGCCTCGTCCAGCAGCAGCACGCTGTCGTTCTCGTCGAACCGGCTGCTGAGGGGGTGGTCGAAGGGGCTCGCGGCGCGCCGCTCGTACGGGGTGCGGCAGATGAGCCGCACACCGGGGTTGTCCATCCGGACGAAGAAGACCAGAGCGAAGCGCTCCGCCTTGCCCTTCTCCAACTGGGCCGAGCCGACCGGCGCGACGAAACCGGCGTTGGTCAGCGCCGAGCCGGTGGCAAGCATCTTCGCCCCGCTGACCACCACCCCGGCGTCCGTCTCGCGCACCGCGTGCACGAAGACGTCCCCCATGTCGTGGATGGCGCGCTTGCGGTCGATCGGTGGGTTGATGATGACGTGGTTGAGGTGCAGCGCCTTGCTCGGAACCTCTGGTACCAGGCGGTGGCGTTGGCGGCGAACGGACCGTAGTAGTCCGCGCTGACGCCGAGTCCGGCCATGAAGGCCGCCTTGTACTCGGGGGTGCGGCCGAGGAAGCCGTAGCCCATCCGGGCCCAGGCGGCGATCGCCTCCCGGGCCTGGACGAGGTCGGAGGCGGAGCGGCTGGGCTTGAAGAAGCGGTGGGTGCGGATGCCGGTGTCCGGGTCCACGCCGGTGAGCACGCCGGCGGTGTCGGGGGCGTGCAGGGCGTCGTAGAGCCGGGCGATCGAGCGGGCCGCGTTGCGGAACGCGGGGTGCCTGGTCACGTCCTTGACCCGCTCGCCGTCCACATGGACGGCGCGGCCGTCGCGCAGGCTCTCCAGGTACTCGTCCCCGGTCATCAGGGCGTTGGTCGTCGTCCGCGGCCGCGTCATCGGACCAGCCCGGGGTTGGTCAGCGGCGGGTCGCCGAGGACCTGGACGCGGCGCAGATGGCGGGGCGCGCCGCTGGTGAAGGCGTTACGGCCGTGCAGCAGGGTGTAGTTGTCGGTCACCACCAGGTCGCCGGTCCGCCAGCTGTGTGCGTAGAGGTGGGCGGGGTCGTAGAGGGCGGCACGCAGGCCGCGGTGCAGTTCGGCCAGCTCCGACTCGTCGGCGAGACCGGAGAATTCCAGGTCGGGGTGGTTGATGAAGCCGCCGCCGGCCTCGGCGGTGGGCTCGTTGTAGCGGATGACCGGCGTGCCGTTGACCGGGTGGGCCGTCACCACCGGGGAGACGGTGGTGCTGTTGTAGTACTCCATTTCCCGGTGGTAGGTGCCGGTGGCCCGGGACCACAGGGCGCGGGTGGCCGGTGCGGCGTCGGCGAGCACGGCTGCGGTGTCGGAGAACGTGGTCTCGCCTCCCTTGTCCTTGCCGGGCGCGTGGACACACTGGAATATCTGGAACTCGGGGATGTGGTCCCGGTACATGCCGTCCCAGTGCATCGGCATGTGGCGGTGGTCGAAGATGTGGTCGGCCGGGTCGTGCTGTTGGACCAGTTCCAGCACGGTGCCGAACGGCCACACGGCGGGCTCACCCCAGTGCTCGGCGTACGCGGAGAGTTCGGCCGGCTCGGCGAACGCCGCGAAGTCGCGCAGCAGCAGCAGGCGGTGCCCGCGGACGAGGGCGCGCAGCGGCGCGACGGGGAGCTCGGTCAGCGGACGGCCGCGGTCGAGGGCGCGGACGGCGACCCCGAAGGGTTCGAGGGCGTTGATCGTCAGACGCGAGTCGCCGAGCAGGTCCTGGTCAACGGGCATGGCGGGGGGCTCCTGTCGAGGAAGCGGGTACGGGTGCGGTGGCGTGGGTTCGGGGCAGCACGAAGTGGCTGGGACGCCCGTGGGCTGTCACAAGCCGGGCCCCCGCGGCCTCTGCCTCGGCACGCTTCATCAGCGTGAAGCGCCCGTCGCCGGTGTCGACGGCGGCGCTGTGCCAGGGCGTGAGCCAGACGTCGGGGGTGTCCGCGAGCAGGAGTCCGATCTTCCGCGTGCTGCACGGCTGAGGATGGATCGAGAGGCGGACGGCGTCCGGGAACAGCTCGGCCAGCAGCTCGTCCCAGGCGCGGCTGCGGGCGATGACGCCATAGGCCAGGCCACGGCTGCGGCGCTGCAGGGCGGCGCGGCTGCCGGTGTACCCGGGGACGGACAGGTCCTCCAGCATGAACCGGGTGATGCCCCGGTACATGTGCACCAGGTCGCCGCCCCGGCGCACCTCGGCGCGCAGTTCGTCCGGGTGCGGACCGCGGCCGGCCGTGAGTTCGGCGCGCATCCGCGCGTGGGCGGCGCCCGGATAGACGTCGTCCAGGGTGAATTGATCGAGGTGGACGGCGCCGATCCGGTCGATCATGCGGTGGAGCTCGTGGGCATAGCGGGTGACGTCGTCGTCGCTCACCCCGATCAGGTCGTTGAAGACCCGTCCGTCGGAGCAGATGCGGATGCGGGCACCGGGCGGGTAGACCTCGGCGATGCGCTCGCAGAGCGACTCGAGGAACCTCAGCGCGAGTTCCTCGGCCAGGTCGGGCAGCGGCCCGAGGACCTTGGCCCGGTTGGGGGACTTGGTGGGAAAGGCCGGGAGCAGGAAGTCGATCATCCGGCCGCGTGCCATGGCCGTTGCGACCGCGTCGCGGTGGTGTCGTACGCACCGCAGGCAGACCCTGCCGGTGCAACCGCCTCCGCGGAGCCTGCGCTGGAGGACCAGCACTTCGCGGATCACCTCGATGGCGGCCAGTTCGGTATCGAGCGTGGCGAGTTCGTACACCGAGCCTCCTGTCGTGGACTTCCTCCACCCTGGACACCGGGCGCACATGAAACGCACAAAGCCCACGTGGTGCCGTACGGCACGGCCGGCCTCGGCAGTCCCGACAGGGTCAGCGGCCGAGGTTGCCGAGTTCGTGCCGGGTGCGCTTCTCCCAGTCGGGCATGCGCAGTGCGCTGAACGCGGTCAGCGCCGCACCGAAGCAGCCTCGCGCGCGCCCCTGGTCGCCGAGAGTGGCGTACCCGCGGCCCCGCATGTAGGCGGTGAGCGCCTCGCCGCGGACCTCGCCGAGCTCGGAGAACACTTTCGCGGCCTGCGTCAGCGGGCCGAGCGCCTCGGCGGCCTGCCCCGGGTCCCCCGGGCGTTGGGTGAGCCGCAACCGCCCGATGGTGATGAGGGCGTACGCCTCGCCAGGGCGGTGCCCCACCGCGCGGTAATGGGGCAGTGCCCGGTCCAGGTGGCGGGCTGCCGATCGGTACCGGCCGAGCGCGATCTCGGCGACGGCCAACGCCTGCAGGACATCGGCGAGAGCCAACGGCTGTCCCAGTCGCTCCGCCGCCTCGAGCGCTCTCTTCAGCACCCGCTCCGCCTCGGCCTCGCGGTGCCCGCAGATGAGCGCCGAACCCAGACTGCGCAGCGCCAGCACCGCGCCGCGCAGGTCGTCCAGTGCGCACAGCGCGGACACGGCCGCGGACGCCTCGGTGCGGGCCTCCTCGGCCATGCCCCGGTCAGCGATCGCGAAGCTGTAGTAGACGCGGAGGTACGCGGCCTGACGTCGCTCCCCGAGCGCGTCCGACTGCTCGATGGCGGACGTGAACCAGCGCACCGCCTCCACCGCCCGGCCGCGCCCGGCGTCCGCGCGGGCCAGCGAGCCCTGGGCCATGGCGATGCGTCTGCGATCGCCGTCGGCCGACGCCTGGGCAAGCACCGCCTGCGCCATGCGCTCCCAGTCGTCCCACCAGTTGCGCAGGTGGCATATGTCGTCCAAGGCTGCGGCGAGTTCGCTCGCCCGCTCGCCGTGCCCGGAACGCGCGGCGCATTCCACGGTGGCCACGAGGCCGCTGCGCTCGTACTCCAGCCAGGCGATCTGCGCGTCCGCTCCCGCGCGGACCAGCTTCTCCCCCGCAGCACGGACTCGGAGCAGCCACCCGTCCAGGACGTGTGCGACCATCTCCCGCTGCTGCGCCAAAGACTCCTCTTCGGCGGCGCGTTCCGCGGCGTGGGCGCGCAGCAGATCGTGCATGCGGTACCGCGGTCGGCCCGCGGGGTCGATGCGGTCGGCCCATACGAGATTGGCGTGGACAAGGCTGTCGAGGATGTCGTCCACGCGGTCGTCCGGCTCCTCGTGCCCGGTCTGTCCGGACATCAGGGCCGCAGGGGCCCAGGACGGGAACTCGCCTGTGGGGAGAAGGCCGAGTACGCGGAACATTCGGGCGGCGTCCGGGGCCAGCCCGTGATACGCGGTGGTGACACAGGCGCGCACCGCGAGGTCTCCGGCGCGCAGCTCACCCAGGCGGCGCTGTTCGTCGGCCAGCCGGTCGGCCAGCCAGCGCACTGGCCGGTGCGGGGCCCCGACGAGCCGGGCACCGGCCACCCTGAGTGCCAGGGGGAGGCCCGCGCAGTCGGCGAGGATGCGCTCGGTCGCCTCGGGTTCGGTCGCGAAGCGCCGCGCGCCGACGATGAGGTCCAGCAAGGTGCGCCCGTCAGTGTCGTCCAACGGCTTCACGTCGAGCAGGTGCGCGCCGGGAATGGCGGTGAGCCGCGCCCGACTGGTGATCAGGACCGCACAGCCGTCGCCCCCGGGCAGCAGGGGTCGGACCTGGGATGCGTCCAGGACGTTGTCCAGGACGACCAGCACTCGGCGGCCCGCGAGCTTCGACCGGAACAGCGCGGCCCGCTGGGATTCGGCCCTGGGGATCGCCGATCCCGGTACCCCGATGCTGAGCAGCAGATCCGCGAGGACGGTGGTGGAGGTGCGGTGTGCTCCACGAGGGCCGTCCAGCTGAACGTAGAGCTGACCCTCGGGAAAGGTGTCGCGGAGCCGGTGGGCGAGGTGGGTGGCCGCAGCTGTCTTGCCCACGCCGGGCAGACCGGTCAGGATCACCGTCGGCACCACGGTCGGCGAGCCTTTGGCGTTCGACGGGACCAACAGCGCGGCCGCGCGGGCGAGCAGTTGCTCACGTCCGACGAAGTCCGGTATTCCGGTGGGCAACTGACAGACCGGCCACACGCCCGCCAAGCGGGGTCCCGCGCCCGGGCGAGCGGGAGCCGGTGGCGATCGGACGTCCGGGGGGAGATCGCTCGCGAGGATGGCCTCGTGCAACTGCCGTAGTTCGGCTCCGGGGTCGAGCCCGAGCTCGTCCCGGAGCGCGCGACGGGCCCGCGCGTAGGAGCGCAGTGCGTCTCCCGTCCGTCCGCAGCAATGCTGAGCCGTCATCAGCAGAACCCACAGCCGCTCGCGCAGCGGGTGCAGTGCTGTCCGCGCCTGCAACGCCGGGACCAGTTCCTCGTACTCGCCCAGGGCCACGCGGGCTGCGGCGTAGTCCTCGAAGACGGAGAACCTGGACTCCTCCAGCCTCGACACCTCTATGTGCAGCGCGTCGTGATGCGCCAGGCCATCGAAGGCGGCACCTCTCCACAGGTCCAGTGCGGCGCGCAGTTCTTCGGCCGCCGACTCGTGATCACCGTCGGCCATGGCCGCCCGGCCACGCGCCACCAGCTCGTCGAACAGCCACAGATCCAGCTCGCCCTGCTGAACCCGCAGGAGGTACCCCTGATGGCCAGGGCTGAGGCGGTCACCCTCCGAGGCCGCGTTGAGTGCGCAACGCAGACGAGCCGCGTAACTGCGCACGTTCGCGCGCGCGGAGGCCGGTGGATTCCCGGCCCACAGCATGTCGCAGAGCCGGTCCGTGGTGACGGGGGTGTTCGCGCTCAACAGGAGAGCTGCCAGGATGGTGCGCGGCTTGGGCCCGCCGAGCGGAAGCTCGCCGTTGACGCCTATGGCTTCGACGCGCCCCAGTGTCCTGAATTCCACACGGCGTAACTCCACTGCGACAACCCCTCTGTCTCTTCGGGGGAGCATTTCCCGCGGGGATCAGCCTTTCGCCGCAACGGGCCGCCTAGTCCCGACGAACGATGTGATCATGACAACAAGGAGGGAGAAGCCAAGGCGACGGAAAGACCCCTGCGCTGCGGCGCACGTGAGAGTCATGGGCCAGGGACCGCTCGACGACACCCGGGCCGCGGACGTGCCGCGACTGCTCTCCTGTGCCGTTGAGCACCGCGAACACGTCGCCGCGCCGCGCGTCCGCGTTGCCGAGGCCGCCCTCGAGCTCGTCGCCGTGCACCGCCGCCACATTCGACGTGCTCGCGGGTAGCCACGGCCCCGACCCGGCCGACGCCCGTGAAGCCCTCTGCGGCACCGCGGCGTCATCGCGCGGGCGCGCGCAGGGCAAAGGGTTCGACGGTTTTCAGCTGCGCCAGGGAAGGAAGGGGGCGGCCGGCGTGGTGAACGCGTACCGCGAGGCGAAGCCGCGGTCCAGGATCGCGCCGTCGAGCTGATCGGTTCCCCAGCACTCCGTGGAAAAGGGGCGCTGATCACGCGCCGTATCTGGCTGTCACCGCGGGGCAGGCTGGGTGGATGCGCCGGCGCCGGGTACTCGTCAGGGCATGTTCACGCGCGCATTGTGGCAGGGACTGGCCGCCGGTACGGCCGGGGGCGTCGTGATGACACTCGGCGAGAAGATCGAGCAGAGCGTCACCGGTCGGCCCGACTCCCACGTTCCCGCGCGTGTCCTTCAGCGTTTGACCACCATGCCCGAGCGTCCCGGCAGGCAGCCGGTGGCGGTGAACTGGGCCATGCACTTCGGCCAGGCCGCCCTTCTCGGCATCGTGCGCTCGGCCATGGCCCACGCCGGACTGCGGGGGCCGGCCGCCTCGGCGCAATTCGCCGTAATCCGCCTCACCAACGACCAGATCCTCGAGAACGCCACCGGGGTCGGCGCCCCACCCCACACGTGGCCGCGCACCGAGCTGGTAGTGGACATCCTGCACAAGGCCGTCTACGCCTTCGCCACCGGAGCGGTCGCCGACGCCCTCGCGGCCCGGGACGGCCCCGGCCCCGGACAGCGCCACGCCGCTCTCCGCCCCGGCCGCCGGCCCCACGCCGGCCCCCTGCCGCGCAAGGAAGCCCACGGCCGGTGAGCCTTGGGGAACCCCGCTGTCACACCTGGCGGCTCCGTCACGGTCGACAGCCGCCCTTGACTCTGAGCTCCACAGGATCACCACCACGGTAATCCGGACAGCGGGAAACCGGACCGGACCGCGGAACAGCAGTTGACTGACACAGCCGGGGCACTCAGTGGCCTCGAAAGGTTCCAGAACCCGGAGAGCGATCATGAACCTGGCAGCACGAGGCTCACGCGATGGCCCGGCGCGGCAGAGAATACTGGGCATCTACCTCAATGATCACCTGGCCGGTGCGACGGCCGGTGCCGAGCTCGCCCGCCGCCTGGTCAAAGAGCACGGCGATTCGGCGTGCGGCGACGACCTGGAGAATCTGGCGAAGGAGATCTCGCAGGACCGGCAGGCCCTTCTGCGGGTCATGGCGAACCTCGCCGTT